>NZ_VIDQ01000050.1 GCF_009760915.1 Azohydromonas aeria | reverse complement strand
CGCTCACTTTTATGCGAAGTCCAGGGCCGTACCGACGCGCCGCAGACCACGATCTTCACGGCACCCACCAACCTCAAGTCACCCGACTTCGCATAAAAACGGACTTCGCATTATTGCGATCATGCACCCTTGAGCATGACGCGAAAAACTGGCTGTTCGCGGGCAGCGCGCTGGCCGGACAACGCGCGGCGGTGGTGATGAGCTTGGTGCAGTCGGCACGGCTCAATGGGCTGGACCCGTGGGCCTACCTTCGCGACGTGCTCTCGCGCATCCACTCGCACCCGAGCCACCGGCTCGATGAACTGCTGCCGCACCGTTGGCGCTCAGGCTGAGAACGATGGGCGTGATCACGCAGTCGGTGATGGTCCAGGCCGACATCGACGTCAGGCGCATGGGCCAGGCACAGAAGGTCAGCCTGGCCGACGAAATCTTCGCCAAGCAGCCCAACATGCTCGCCTCGATCCTTGTGCTGCCTCGCATGGGGGTCGGCATGGTGCAGCTGGAGGTGCCGCTGCACATCCTGCTGGTCACGTTCCAGGCGATGAAGCTCAGCGGCCGCCGGTGGCCGGTGATCACCGAAGACGTGCAGGAGACGTGCATGCAACGCCTGACGGCGCGTGCACGCTTCAACGAGGGCTTGCCGGGCGAACTGGCGACCCAGGTGGTCCAGCAGTTCTGCGACGAGCATCCCGAGCGCTACCTGCTCGCCTTCGTCTACGGCTACCTCGGCGACCACGACCTGCTGGCCGTGCGCACCGACGCAGAGAAGTTCCTGCTGCTGGCCGCCCTCAACCTCGTGGAGTGCGTCGCCTTCGTGGGAGCCGCGACTGCATCTTGATGATCACGGGCGCGAGCCCTGTTCAAGATGGGACGGCTGGACGCTCACGCTGGCCGTGGGCGCGCGCAGCTTCCCCGGCAACCCCTTCGACAGCCACACGTTGGCCGCGCAACTGGAGCAGACCACCACGCTGCTGCAGGACATCGGCGTGGCGCCCAAGGTCGTCGTGGTGGACCTGGGCTACCGCGGCGTGGACGCCGCCGTGGCACCCGTGCAGCTCATCCACCGCGGCAAGATCAAGCGCCTCACCAAGCTCCAGCGCCGCTGGCTGCGCCGGCGCCAAGCCGTCGAGCCAGCCATCGGTCATGCCAAGCACGACCACGGACTGCAGCGCTGCTGGCTCAAGGGCGCCAACGGTGACGCGCTGCATACCGTGCTGTGCGCTGCGGGCTACAACCTGCGCTGGCTGCTGCGCGCCATTGCCCGACTGGGCATCGCGGCGGTTTTTTTGTACCTGCAAGTCCTGGCCGCCTTATTCGCTGGATGGCGCGCCACCGACCCCAAACCATCTGCCGCTATGGCACCGACCTGGTCAGGCTCGTGAGCAGCATCGTCCGCCCTGGCACCGAACTACTGCACTGCTGCGCCAAAACGAATTTCGCAGGCCCGACTACTTAAGTAACTTGAGAGCACTCACGGCATTATTTCATATATCGTTCAATTAATTTGAGTGTTCTTGGTCGCCAAACTCTTGATGTGCCCAAGAAAATACTTCATTCATGTTTTTTAACGATTCTATTGCGGACTCAAAACCTTGTGCCGCAGCCTTTTTGTACCAAAATTCCGCCTTTTTTAAAAACTCATAGCCTTCGGCGTTTATACTACCTTCACCGATCTTACTCATATTTAGATAATGCTTAGCAAGATTGGCTTGAGATGTAACTTCACCTTGCTCGGCAGCAAGCCTCATAAAATGCTCAAATTCTTCGAGCATCTTTTGCGGAACATTATCTAGCCCTCGCACCTCAATGGCTTTGTGCAGCATCAGTGCCATAAATACAGCCGCATCCGTGCTTCCAGCATTTGCAGCGCGTCGCAAAATTTCACCGACCTTCGCAGACAACTCTTTCTTTGCAATTTCTTCAATGTGTCTCGTGGTGATTAAAGAAAGATCCTCGGGAAGTTGATACTTTTCTTGTGAAGCATATTTACCAAATTCGAATTTGCGCATGATTTTATCGTCAACCATGCATCTAAATTTAGCCATCAAATCCTGGTCGCTCATCAGTTCAAGGCAAAGCCCCATTAATAACTGCTGAGGGCCTCCAGGACCGTCTACCTCAGGCCTAGAATTGCTAATTGCTCCTTGATACTCGTGAGCAGGGATGCCACTCTCCGCGGCAAACTTCATCGATGCTTCATTTCCTCTGCGAGCGCCATCAAGTTCTTCAAGGATGAACTGGTATGCTATTTCCCGAGATGTCAACTTACTACTGATCATTTCAGCAATGCGAGTTGTTGCGTGGTCGATGCCGTCCTTAGAAATCAGCGTTTCGAGTTGGGTTTTTTTCTTGAAAAGACCGAACATTCCAGTTTGCTCTTTGATGTGTTGATTAGTGAAGGCGCTTCAAGATTGAAGGGCGATTCTTTCCCACGTTATCGCTTCATTGAAGTAAAGCTTTGAATCAATCAAATTGAACGAAAAAATAATTTTCGTTAATTGAACCTTCATTGCCCTCTTAGAACCTTGAAGCGAGTCAGCACATGTTAAATGATTGAGTCAATGTTACTGGAGCTAAGATCGTGCCCTATGATTTTTGTCGCAAAGATGATCCTTTTGCGACGGATCAACTCGCCTCGCGTGACAAGGACTTGGGTGTCGCAGAAGACAGTCGCACAACTAGCTCACGGGGCGGTGGTCGCGGCTCCGGCCCTCAGCGTACACGGTTGATAGGCCAACTCGACCCTGCGCGCCGCGACGGATGGGCCGCAGGCGGGGCACTGTCACGTTGCTCGGGTCGCTGCCTTGCGGCGTTGCCCATGATGTCGCGAACCGGAGTTCACGCATTGCCCGATCTCGCATGCCGGACATAAGCTAGGGGAGCCACGCAGCATGGGCCTTTCAGTGGAGATGGATGCTGCAGGTGACGAGGCGCAGCCTTGCGCCGTCCACTTCGGCACCACGACGCGTGGCGGTCAACGAGGTGTGCGACCGTTGGCATGGCCGGGATCGCACCTGGTGGAAGGTCGCCACCGACGAGGGTTCCTACATCCTGGTGTGCGAGGACGCAACCGGCCAGTGGGACCTGGCCGCCGTCGTGGGCGAGACGCCCCGGGACGATGTCTGGCCTGCGCCGAGGCGCGGAACCTCGCACTGAAGACCTGATGCCGGCGCTGCAGGCGCCGCCACGCCAGCCGGCGCGACGCAGAAAGGCCGGCGGCACCCCGGCCGTCAGCTACACCCCGTTCTTGGCCTAGTGGAACACGATGCCCTGCGCATGCATGCGCGTGGCTCCATGACGCCGAAAGCGCCGTGGCGCTTATACGGCGGAAAGTGACAGGACATGACCGAGACGCCCGCGCCCGATGACTCCCGGCTGCCCGCCGCCGTGCCCGGGCGGCGGCTCATGGCCGCCCAGTTCCAGGGCCTGGCCGCGGTGCCGGCAGAGCTGGAGTGGTTCGCCAACCTCGACAACGCGCACCCCCGCAAGGCCTACCGGGCGGACATCACCGACTTCAGAACCTTCGCCGGCATCGGGCAGCCCGAGGTTCCAGCAGCGCCCCCTTTATTGGTCAAAGAGCTCGTGCCGTCGGCGTGCCATGACGACCTCCGCCTCGAAACCCGAAGGCGAACGTCGCAGCGAGCGACATGCCTCCCAAACACAACCTGACTTGGACAGCCCCTCAGCGTGCCGTCACTGATTCCGAACAAAGTCATATTGCCCAGAAACACAAATCGAAGTAGAACAACCGTATAACCTGCAAGACGCGTTAAGCCGGGAGCTTGTCGACGTTCTGCCGTGATGAGTTGCGTTGCTGGTCCATCAATAAGGAATTTGCAGACATGAGTGCCAATGCAAGCCAAGTTCATGATTTGGCGTTGATACTGGTCAACAAGATTTCCCCGGAAGAAGTTCCTTTGTTCGAAGAAATCTACTCTGAAATCTCCAAAAGCCCTAGCCGCCACACCAGCAACCCTCTCGGCTCAGGAGTCGGCGAAGGATGGGCTCTCGCGCAATTCATAACCCCCGTCGCAATGAGCGTGGCTGGATGGTTCATTAACGAAGTATTGTTCAAGTCTGCAGCGGACGTCATCAATGACAAACTGAAGGAGGCCATGAAAAAACTAATTACAAGCAAAGAAAAGACAGCCAGTGAACGCAAATGCAACCTTCATTTCACTGAAGAGCAAATTCGTCACTTGAAAAATAAGGCAGAGGAGGTGGCGTGTGCACATGGCGCGGATAAGGATGCCGCAAGAAAGATAGCAGAAGCCCTTGAAAGTATCTTTATATCGCAAGAAATTTGATAAAAAATAAAATTGCCTTCCAGGGATGGAGTATCGAAAATACCAATTTTGATCTCAAAACATACCTCGAATCCTTTATTTTATCTTGCTTCATGCCTATTGGGTCCAGTTGCTCAATGCTTGCATTAATAAGTGTATGGTTTGCAACGAAGAAGCAAGCGCGTGACCTTGCATTGAAAATATACACCAAGCAAGGAGGCTAAACCATGTCGAACAGTCAAAGATTACATCATGATATTAAAAAACTAAGAGCCGGCGGGGATTACTCGCTTTTGTCAAAAAGCATTTTTGTGCTGTATCTGACCATCAGCATTGGTCTGTTGGTTTTGGTGTTGTTTAAAACGCAATTGCTGGCAAAATGGGTTTTTGATAAATATACATATATTATACCTGTATGGGTGGCTGTCCTTGTGGTCATTGCATCCATGATTTGGATCATCAGAAAGCGTTCGCCTCGAGTCTTGGCATGGCAGCCTGCTCCAGGTTGTGCTGCTATTGTGACAATTCTCTCGAATCAACTCAATTTGGCGGCGCCTCCAGTTTACATTGACAACATGGAGGCGGATGCACGCGTTATATACAAGGGTGGAAAAGCTTATATCGTAGTGCCTAAGGCCATGGAGTGGCTTGCGCGGCTAAAGCCGGAAGCAATACGTCCGATTTTGGCGCATGAGTTGGCGCACATAGCGAACAATGATGCCAAGACAGCCAATATTTCACAAAAGGTGTTGCATTGGCTCATTCCATTGGCATGCTGCATTGTGCTGCTAGATGGATTGCTTTATTTCGGGGAATTCGTAAAATATTTGCAACACTACGGAATCTACTCTCTTAATGTCAACAGTATCAAGCAGCTGGTCGAGCACAGTGGATGGATTGCTCCGTATCTGATTGCATTGCTACTGGCTTATGCCGCTTTTCTCAGGATGAGAGAATTTGAAGCCGATCACACCGTGTGCAAGCTTGGCTTGGGAGAAAAATTACAGGTCGCCCTTGAAAATTCCAAAAACAACACAGCAAATATTTTGAGAATGCACCCGTCAAGGGCGCAACGCATATTCTCGATCCGAAATCACTCACTGTCTCATGAAGTTGAGCATCAAACTATTGCCCTCGTTGTTGCAGCAGGTTATCTATTTCGAAGTAATTACTCCGCTTTGCCGGATAATGGTTTGGTCGACGCCTACGGCATAACAACATTCGTGCTTGTTCTTGTAGTATTGAGTTTTTTGGGTCTAAATTATGCTCGACGAGAAATAATATCGAACGTTGGCGGTTATCGAAAGATTGTCAACCTATTGTACGTTCTTGTATTTATGTTTTTAGGCTCTGTTTCAATGGCGATTATTGTTGATGCAGTGATTGAATTCACGCCAGATATTCCAATTTACTATCAAGCTTGGGAAGCGCTGGTCAGCGGATTGATTTGGGCGTTGTGCTGCTGGGTTGTTTTTGCATCAGCATACCTGGTTGGCACCGCCAACTCATCTTACGCATTACCAGGCGGTGTAGCCAGACCACTATGGTTGGCAATATGTCTAACTCTTTCTGTATTTCCCTATTACGTCATGAATGTTTTTATATACTCCATGCTCCATCCATATGGTCTTACGGGAAATGCCTATTTTTGGAGTACTGCAAAAAAACTACGCGATCTGTTGTCCAAATATACGGACACTATACCAGTTGTCCAAGAATGGCCAATTTCATACGAAATGATGGTCAGCATTGTCATTGGAGTGTCGGTCACGTTTTATTTGTCGTTTTATGCTGCCTGCTCGATTGCCAGGTATTTGTGGCTTAGGATACCAAGAGAATATCACTGTCGTACAGTGCTTCAGGTGGGTGTTGGCATTCTGCTTTTGATTTTAGTTGGTTTTCCGACTTACTACGGTGGGCGATTGGTGCTTGCAGCTTCGGAAGATATCCGTATGCAGCACTCAATGTGGGTTTCTTGTGCAGTTGATTTGGATACAGAGGATCCAGTTCGCTCCCTCAAGTTTGCTGAATCCATTGTTGATTATATAGGAAACGACCTGCGCACCGTTAAAACTCGATCGGATGGTGTGTGGATAGGAATGCTAGACTCTAAATGCAATCAAAATGAGCACTCTCGCTATCCCGCCATGCGGCATCTTCTGACAAAAATTGGCTTGACCGATGACTCTCGAATTTTGTTGTCGTTTACTCACGGTAGAGTGACCATTGAATACTGGCCGGTATCGTCGGATACAAGCCAACTGATATACATCGGAAATGCCTATGATAGTATTCCGGCAGCATATGCTGTGGCTTGGGCACGCCTGCCTTATCGGCATGCGCTTAAACACGGTCTTTTAACTGAACAACCAGCCGAGATTAGCGAACAAGTGCTTTTGAGAATTATGGAGCACCCTGATCCGATCCAGCGGGCTTGGGGGCATAACTGGTCTGGCCGCCTGAAAGTTGCTAGCGATCCCGTGCAAGCACAATACCATCTTCAACAGGCAATAACACTGTACCCAACGCAACCAGTGTTTCGCTCAAGCTTTGCAGAGCACTTGCTCTACAGACATGACTGTGACGCAGCGGGGCCATACGTGAAGAATGCTGCCAAACATGGGGAACTGAGTGCTGGAGTGGCTTTAACATACGCCCGCTGTCTTTCCAACAAGGGACGAGCGAGAGAGGCAACACTGTTCTTGTGGAGGTCTCGAACTATTCTTGGAGAAGATCCTTTATTCATTGCCGCACTGGGTGAGGCAGCAACTTGGGCTGGATTTTCTTGGCTTGGAAAGGAATATTCAGATCGTGCATTTGAAATGTCAGATAACGGCCAGGCACCAGCCTGTTCGCGGTTCTTCCATGCTCTGTATGCCAATGTGGACACCTGTAACGCCGATCGCTGTAAGGCGCCCATAACCCCAGTGACAGCTGACGAGAAGTGGTGTTGGTCTACATACGCTCATAGATACGGCCACAAGGTCAGCATGACCGCAGAAAATATAAAAAATTGAAGCTGGTTTTCATTTGAATTGGCGCCAGCACGTTCGAAGTGGCAAGGCATTTTCTTGCTGAATCAAGGAAGTTATCCGTCAACTGTGTTGAAGTATTGTTCAAGTTGTGCATCATGTCCGATGAAGCTGTTGCACGAAATTCGGTACCTCGGTTGATAATGTTTATTAATGGCGTAAATCAACAAGGTTCGGTTTTCCCGGTTGCTGTTTTCCGGTCGGCATCTTGATAGCCGCTGCTCCGTGAGGCTGTCTCAGTGCTGCACTGCGGGAGCACGTTACGCACAGGCACGATTCGCTGCTGGCTGCCGAGCAGACTTCAATGAAACACCGCCCCATCCTGAGCGAAGCAGCAATGCAGGATGCCGAGGCCCGGTTCGCCGAACTGGCTACCAAGGCGGGCTATGCCGCGCACCAGCGCGCACTGCAGCGGCCGGGCAAAGTCGTGAAGGCGCAGGACGGTCAACGGGTCGAAGCGCGGGCTGATGGCACGGTGCATGCGCTGCGCGCCTTGCCCGCGCCCGCCACCGTGCAGCGCGGGATGGGGTTGTCGTCCTTTTCGTCGGTTTTGGTGCGGCGTCGGTTGGATTCTCCTTGCGCGACAAGCACTTGGCGAAGCCGGCATGTAGCCGACCTAAAGCGAACCCAACCTGTTGATTTGCTTGTATTTTTTGCCCCAAAGCGCACCAAAACCGACGAAAAGGACGACAACCCCAATCCGCCAGTCTTATCAACGCCGCTCTTCCAGAGGAAGCCGTCGAGTTGGCAGCTCCGCGCCTTGACTACGCTTCGGCGAATGCGGAAACCCTGTCCTGACTGCACGCCGAGGCCGACTTGGTGTGCGGCTGCTCTACCGCTACCGAATCGCAAGCTCGGAACGCCTGACTGACGTGGGCCGTTGCGTTAATCATACCGTCCAACGTCGGAGGGGTCACCGATATGGTGCCTTAGGCCATATATGGCACAATGCACCATATGCCCAATGCCGCCCTGGTCTTCAAGAGCCGCGACACCTTCGCGGGTGGCGTGGTCGAGATGGTCATCTGGGCGGTGCCGCAGCCGGTGCCTCCTTCGGAACACGGCTTCAAGTACCGGCTCGTGTTCGTGCGCGATGGGCAACGCCTGGTGGGCTACGACAACGAGCGCGGCAAGGGCGATCACCGGCACCTGGGCGCCCTGGAAGTGCCCTATACGTTCCGCGGCGTGGACGCCCTGATTGCCGATTTCATGCGTGATGTGGAGGCAGCCAAATGAGTGATCTGCAGAACCTTGGTCCTGGGGCGGTGCTCAACGTACGCGTGGGCGAGGACTGGCGCAAAAGTGCCGCGCGCGCTCAGACGGCGATGCGAGCCCTCGGTGAAGGCACTACACCCGAACCGCACTTCAGCGTGGGCTTCGCGGACATCGGGCAGATGCTGGCCGTATTCACGCCCAAACGCTGGGAGCTGGTCGCAGCGCTGCGCGCAGCCGGTCCCTTGACGGTGGCGGCGTTGGCGCGCCACCTGGGGCGCGACTACAAGAACGTGCATACCGACGTAGCGCAGCTCATCGAGTGGATGACTGTGGATCGCCTGGACGACGGCCGCGTGCATGTGCCCTGGGCGGAAATCGTGGTGGACATGAAGTTGCCGCAGCAGCTTGCCGCCTGAAGTGACGGGCCTGTCCAAACAAGAATAATTCCCCAGGCCGGCGCAACCTCATGTTCACAACACCTGCGTCATTATTTTGAGCGGACGTGGCGCCCTTTTCGATCCTCGTTGGATGCATCGGGCGTTACGTCAAGTTCGGCTGCCACCATAATATTCATGGCCGACGCTCCTCTCGGCTTCGGTATTCATTTTTTATGCCTCGGGCACGCGGTTGCCAATTCAAGTAAGGGTGCCCATTCCATTGCCCGGTGTCCCGAGCGACGGCCTCAGCAATTAGCTCGGCGCTAGCATAACCGCTGAAAATGTCTGACTTTTGAATATTTAATCAACATGTGAGCAGAGGCGGTGGTCAAGCGCGAACGGCCTCAGACAGCCGCCGCGTCGACGAACTCCACCTTGTTGCCATCCGGGTCGGCGATGGCGAAATTCCTGCCCCAGTCGGCTGCGTTCAATGGTGTGGTCACGGTTGCCTGGCCCATCAGGCGGGCATACACGCCTTCGATGTCGTCGACGGCGAGGATGATGGTCTGCGAGCCCGGTATCTCCCGAGGCTCGGCACTGCGCTTAATGCCGAGAATGCAGTTGGGCAGCGCCAGCGACACGAACTCCGGCGAGGCATCGAGCACGCGCAAGCCTAGCAGCCCGACATAGAAGCGGGCGGCGGCGTCGGCGTCGCGGCTGTAGAGGATGCTGTAAGCGAGCTTCATGCGGTTGCTTCGCGTTTAGACGCCGCCATGGCGGCGGGGCGCACCAACTCCCGGAGCTGGGCGATCTGCTGCTGCATTCTCTCGTCGGCGCCCGCTTCGTGCCGGTTGAGCGCCGTCAAGGTATCCCGCGCGTACGACCCGAGCACCGCGTGCACCACGCACTGCGAATCGGCGCGGTGGAATGCCAAGTAGAAGAGATTGAACAGGCGCATGCGCCAGTTGGGTGCTTCGACTTCCATGCTCATCTCACGCACGATCGCTGTCACTATCCGCTGGCAGTCGAAACTGCCGCTCTCGCAGGTGGGATCCAGGCGGTTGAATTCCTGTGCGCCATAGAAACCCATCTCGACTGCGATGTTCTTGCGGGCCAGCGAAAAATCGCCGGCGACGAGCTGGTCGAACATCTCGTCAATCAGTCGGCGCACCTCGGCGTCGCGGCCGCCAAATGCTAGCCCGATGGCGGCACAGCGGCGAAACCAGAAATCGCCCTCGGTGGCCAAGCGGGCCGCCAAGCGCTCGGCCGTCGGTTCGTCGGCCAGCATGCCTAGGTAGTAGGCGACCTGCCCGAGCGCGAAGGCCGCGATACGCCCCTCGCCCTCGTTGACGGCGGTGGTCATCTTCTTTTCGAGGCGGTCCATCAGCGACAGCAGCCGCTGCTGCACCTTCTGCTGCAGTGGCAGGCTGCGCCGCAGCTTGTCGAGAAATTCCTTGAGGAATACCGAGACGCCCGGCGCTTCCAGGTACTCGAAGAAGTCTTCTCCGTCGTCCTCCAACCCGCGTGCCCAGCGCACCGCGAGCGAGGACACCTGGAATTCCAGGAAGGACTCGTGCGAAAACGACACCAGCAGCGAATCGCGGTCGCTGGCCACCGCGCGGCTGGCCTTGAGCAATGGCGAATCGAGCATCACCGATTCGACGTGGTCGAGCTGTCCGTGCGGCAGGCCCGTGGCCAGCTGCAGTGTTCGCCGGAAGTCCGGCAGGTCGACTGCGGCCATTGTGCTGCCGGGGGCAGCCATCTTCTTGCTGATCTCCCATGCCAGCATGCGCTGCAGCTTGGCCACCTGTTCCAGCGTGCAGGCACCGGCCAGGCGCTCGGCGTCGCGCTTGGCCAGTTCGTTGGCGAAAGTGGCGTAGATGTCCACGCTGTAGAGCGGGCCGGCGCCCAGATGCGCCACCTCGGTCAACATCATCAGGCAGATGGGTGTCTTGGCGATCTGGCTCACGTTGCCGCCCTGCTGCAGTGCCGCCTGCAACGGCCCGAAATACTGCTGCGCCTGTGGGCCGTGGATGTGTTCACAGACTGCACGCGCGAACGCCAGCCGGTCCTGCGCGCTGGTCTCAGCCAGACGAATGCACGTATGCTTGCGCAGCACGGGCACCGACATGAGGCTGGCTTCGTAATATGACTCCCGCGACGTGAGCAGCGCAGCGTTCTCGACCACCCATGACGCGAGGAAGGCGTTCATGCGCGCCGGCCCCAGCCGCTCAGCGAACTCGTCGAGGCCATCCACCACTATCTGAGCCTGGCGGGCGATGTGGTCGGCCAGAATCTGCCGCTGCAGCTGGCTGATCGACGCCAGCCCTGCCCTGGCGCACACCGCGTCGACCAGCCAGTCCTGCGATCCGATGTCCAACTGGCCGTCGATGCGCACTGCCGGTCCGCGCGCCGCCAAGTCTTCCACCGTGACCAGGAGGCGCCACTTGCCGCCGGACTTGCGGGCGCGGTCGCGGTCACGCGCGCTCAGCCACAGGCAGCTGAGCGACTTGCCCCAACCGGCGCCGGCCAGTAGGAGAAATCGCGGGCTGCACGCCTTGGCCAGCGCGGTCGCCTGGCTTTCAGCGAAGGTGAGCAGCTCGTTCAACTCGCTGATGCCGAAGGGGTTGCCCTGCGGTCCGTTGTAGTTCAGCGGCAGGCGCAGCGACTCATCGCGCAGCAAATCGCCAAGCGTCAGTTGGGTGGAGCCCGAGGCCAGCCGCTGCAGCAGGGCCGACAGGTGCTGCGATAAGCCAAGGGCGACGACTGCCTTGGTGGCCACCTCGCGCTGCTGGATGCTGTGTAGCAGCCGTGTGTGCGAGCCCGGGCCGTGGCAACCGTCCTTCAGCGCCAGCTCCAGGTACAGCGCGTGATGAACACCGAAATAGGCCCTGTCGGCCTTGTCGCGCCAGCATCCGGCCACGAACTGCCAAACCTTGCCGGCCGCGACCAATAGGCCCACCAGGCTGAAACCCATGATCGTGGTGAACGCGGCGACATTGTTCAGCGCGTCGGTGATCGCGGCAGGAATGGCGGCAGGATCGGACACTGCGAGGCCTCAGCTTGCGAGCCCGGCATTGGTCAAATAGCCGCCGTCGACGCGCAGCTCGGCGCCGGTGATGAAGCGTGCGCCCTCGGAGGCGAGGAACATGACTGCCTGCGCAACGTCGGCAGCGCGGCCCAGCGTGCCCAGCGGCGTCTTCGCCGCCACGGCCGCCAGGTAGTCGGCAGGCGCGGCGCGCGTCATCGGCGTGTCGATGTGGCCGGGACGTACCAAGTTCACGCGCACCCGTGGCGCGAGTTCGCGAGCCTGCATCCGGGTCAGCTGCGGCAGCACTGCCTTGGCCAGGGCATAGCCCGCGACGTCGGTGTCGGCGATCTCGTCGTAGACCGAGCCAATGTGCACCACCGACCCGCCAGCCTGCCGCAGCAGGTCGGCCAGACCCTGGGTCAGAAACATGGGCGCCAAGGCGTGCAGGCGCAGGCTGCGCTCGACCTCCGCATAGGCCACGTGGGCGATGCGCTCTTCCGGCGCGATGCTGCCCGCGCAATTGACCAGCAGGTGCAACTGCTCCACGTGAATGCGCACCACTTCGCACGCCAGCTGCACGCCCTGCGGCGTAGTCAGGTCCACCGGGCAATGCACGACGCTGGCGCTCGCCGCAAACGTCGGCGTGTCGACGGTGTTTCGGCGCGACAAGGAGATGACCCGCCAGCCGGCGTCGGTCAGCGTCTGCACGATGGCCGCACCGATGCCGCTGGTGCCGCCGGTAACCACTGCCGTACGTTCTTGCGTGGCGCTGCTTTGCGTGGCGTTGTGCGTTTCTCCAGCCATCAATTACTCCTCTTGCTTGCGCAACTCGGCTGCGGACCACTCGAACAACGCATGGAGTTCGTCGAGCCCCAGCGTCGGTGACGGCATGTGCCGCTGGATGCCCGCCGCGGCCTCGGCATACACCGTGGTGCCGAAGCGCTTGCGCGGTCCCTGCAGGAACAAGGTGACCGCCGGCAGATGCGTGACCGTGATCCGGTGCAGCAGCGCCGCGTTCATGGCATGCACGGCCCCGCGCTCCAGCAACAGCGTTTGCAGCCGCCAAAGTGGCACCGTGTCCATGAACCGCATCTCGTAGCTGCTCTGCTCGCCCCGGCTGCCGCAGGCGAAGCGGGCGTAGGACTGCGCCGCGCCGGCCGCCGCACGAGGTTCATCGCCAGCGTAGAGGGACTCTTCCATCCGCCCGGTCAGCACCAACGAGCAAAAGTCGGAGGCGTGGTCGTGAATGTTGGAGGGGCGCTGCATGTGCGCCGCCATGTCGCCCCAGTCCGGGCCGCCCCACACATGCAGCCGGACCTCGGCCACTGCCGGCTCCATCGCGCCGAGCACGATCTTGAAGAAGCCGTTGTCATGCAAGTACGAGCGCTGCGCTGCGCGACGCATCGCTGCGGCATTGCAGCGCGTGGCCGACAACATCTGCAACGCAAAGCGCACGGTGGCGCGCAGTTGCGCCGATGTCGCCTTGGTGTGCACGTACCCGCCGTGCCGGGCATTCGCCGCACGCAGGCTGTCGAGCAACAGGGGGTCGACATTCATGAGGATCCTCCCCGGCCTTGCGCCGGCTGCACGGCCTTGAGCGAAAACGAAAGCGGCATCGGCGTGGGCCCGGACGCCGGGTGCCACAGGCCGCGCTGCCGCCGGGGCAGCACGCCCTTGCGGCTGTAACTCGTGGCCGCATGCTCGTGCACGAACTCCAGGCGCAGGCCGGCGTGCAGCAGTGCATTGACGATGGAAGCCAGCGTCCAGTCCGTGTGTGCCAGCGTCGTTGTCGCGCCGTCGTTCAGCGTCGCCGCATGCGTGTGCGAAGACTGCTTGATCACCGCGCGCTCAGCGAAGTAGTCGCCCTGCAGCGTGGCGACGCCCTCGTTCAGCGCCTGCAGCCGGAACACGAGCGGGTGGATCTCGAACAGGTAGAAGAAGCCGCCAGGCCGCAGCAGCCGGGCCACCGTCCGGGCCCATGGCACGAGGTCGGGCAGCCACCGCAGAACGCCGTGCGAGCTGTAGACAAAGTCGAACAGCTGCCCGGCCAGGCAGTCGTCACTGAGCACGCTGCAGACGTCGTAGCGCACTGACAATGCGGCTCGTGCAGCCAGGCTGCGAGCAATAGCAATGGTTTCCGGCGAGAAATCGACCCCGACCATGCCAGCGCCCAGCCGCGCCAGCGACAACGTGTCGATGCCGTTGCCGCACTGCAGGTGCGCACCGCACAAGCCGTGCAGCGCAGGAAGTTCCTGCATCTCGATGGCCGTCAGCGAATTGCGACCGTCCGCTACGCTCGCCACGTCGTAGAAACCGGAGGCCATGTTCGCGTGGGCGAGCTCATCCCAATGCCGGCGATTGATGGCCTCGACCTCGCAATCCCGTTTCTGCAGCGGGATCGCGTCGAACGTCGTGCGCGCCCGCGCCAGCAGGCGAGGCATCGCTTCTTCGGGTGCGTCGACAATCGAATGCATCATCGCCACTTCGTGGTGGCCGACGTTGCCGTGCGCGTGGCGGAACGGATAGTCAGGCTCGAAGGGATCACCGCTGGCCAGGCTGCCCTCCAGCGCCACCAGCGCCTGGTGAAACTTCAGCGCATGCCAACTCGCCGCCAGCCGGTCTTCGCGCTTCAGGTACTTCTCGACCTTGGCGGCCCAGATCAGCATCTGCTCGTCGATGAACCTGCGCGGGAACGCCACGTTGCAGAACGAAGTCTCTCGGCAACTGGCCCTTCTGCGCTCCCAGGCTGCCGCTTCCGGTGTGGCCCGCGCGTATACAACACGACCCTTGCCTTGAGCCGGTGCGGGCACCCACAACGCCTGAGTGACGAGGTATAGCTCAGCCTCGATGCGCCCCGCGCGCACGAAGCGGTGACCGAGGCCGAACTCGTCGCGCAGGAAGGGGCCGTGGCGAACCGTACCTTCGCCCAGCGCGTGCAGCATCCAAGCGCACAAGCCGTTGACCGTGCGGTCCAGACCGTCGTCCTCGCAGAACAGAAACACATCGAGATCGGAAAACTCATCCGCCTCGCCTTGGCCAGCGGACCCGCCCAGCACGACCATGTGCACCTGCGGTACGTGGTCCTCGATATGCGCCAACAGTTCCCTCAGCAGCGGATTAGGCATCAGCTTCTCCCGGTGCCTCCGATCGGTAGACGGCAGAGGCTATAGTTTTATCGCGGCCAGCCCATCCTGACAGGTCGCCTGGCGGTTGAACACCGCCCGGCGCCACGCGTCATCAAACCCCCGAGGTGCCCAGCCGGCACCGATCTGGCGCGCGAAGACTGCTGGCTGCACTTCAGGCGGCCTTACGCACGTTTTCCATGCACGGACTGCCTCGTTGTCGTCCACGCCGTGGATACCCGGTGCGCATAAAAGCGGTCCTTGGGCACGCTCAGCAGCGCCAGTGCTTCGTCGATGAACGCGTGGGCCTGCTGGTACTGCGTCGGCAGGCCCGAGTGCAGCCAAGTCGTCAGTGAAGTACACCAAGTCTATAGGCTCTGGCGCCGCAGCTACGCTGAAACAGCATGACGCTGGCACCGATTGAGGAGAGCGAAAACATGGCTTGCTTCTAGGGCGCGCCGACACCCACTGCCCTGGGTCGATCCCATTCACCGGAACTGAACCTGGACCGCCGCAAGGCGCGGGGCATGGGCCACCATGCCGTGCAATGCGCTGGAGCGGCCGGACGGCACAGGCAATGCGGCAAGATTCCGAGCCCGGTACCAACCGGATGATTGCCGGGTTCCCTTTCGTGGCCGACATCTTCATCAGCTACCGCCGGCAGGATTGCCCTGCCGCGATGGGACGGCTCGCCGACCGGCTGCTCGCCGAGTTCGGCGCCGACCGCGTGTTCCTCGACGTGGGCGACATCGTGCCGGGCGCGGACTTCGTCCAGACGCTGGAGCGCGCACTGGCCAGCGCGACGGTGGTGCTGGCCCTGGTCGGTCCCCGCTGGCTGCAGGCGAGCGGCAGCGACGGGCGGCGCCGGCTCGACGATCCGCAGGACTTCGTGCGGCGCGAGATCGAGCTGGCGCTGGCCCACGGCAAGCCTGTGATCCCGGTGCTGCTGGAGGGCGCCCGCATGCCGCAGCCGCAGGAGCTGCCCGCTGCGCTGCGCGCCTTCGCAAGCTGCCAGGCCGTCGTGCTGGCGACCGACCGCTGGGACACGGGGTGGACGGACTCCTTGTGCAAAAAGGTGCGCTTGTGGTTACGTCCAGTTGCCTTCAAGCTATTTAGGGTTATTACTTATTTCTCGACTCAGACCGAGTCGGCTCAGAAACACCAGCCACGGTTTCAGCCAGCTGTTGACCGATGGCGGCCCCCACTTCCACCCAGTAGAGTCGGCACCCCACTTCCTGCGCCGAGGCAGCGATGTCCGCATTTGCCGATCGCTTCGTTGGATGCGACTGCCTGCCGGGGCGGCTGAGCGATTTCGACCGCGAGCATTTCTTCTCGCTCACCAAGGCCGACGTCGAGGCTGTGAAGGAGCAGTTCCGGGAAGGGCACCAGCTGGCCGCGGCGTTGATGGTGCTGTTCATGCGTGTGGCCGGTCGTCCGTTGGATGGCTTCACTGTCCTGCCGCGCAACCTGCTGCGCTACGCGGCCGGCGCCCTCGGCGTGGCGGCCCCGTCCATCGCCAGCCTGCGATCCACCTATCGGCGCAAGCAGACCCTTTTCGCTCACCAGCGTTGGGCCAAGGAATACCTCGGCCTCACCGCGCTCGAACCCGCGCAGGAGCAAGACCTCGTGTCGGCGCTGGAGGTACAGGCGCAGGATGCCGCGCACACCGACGATCTGGTGCAGGCGGCCAGGCACTGGCTGTTCACCCGCCGCATCCTGATTCCGTCGAGCCGCCGGCTGCTGGACTGGGCGCGCGATGCCTTCGCAAAAATCGAGACGCAGATCGTGATCTGCGTGGCCGATGCCGTGGGCCGCGCGAAGGCTGCGAAGCTGCTGCTGGCTGTCCACGCTCCGCGGCCCGGCACGGATGTCAGCCGCATTGAGTGGCTCAAGACGCCGCCCAGGCGCCACAGTCCCACCACGCTGGCCGAGACGATGGAGAAGGTGCGCTATCTCAAGGGCCTTGGCGTGCACGAATGGGATCTCTCCGGCGTCGTGCTGGCACGGCAGCAAGCCTACGCGCGACAGATCCAGGCCCGGCGGCCCTACCGGTCCCGCGACATCAAGCTCGCCGCGCAGCTCGTCGAGGTGGTGTGCTTCCTGCGCGTGACGCTGCTGGAGCTCACCGACACGGCGCTGCATCTGGCCAGCCGGCGCGCACAGCAACTCGTGCGCTCGGCGGCCGAGCGTGCCCGCACCCGGCACGCCCAGGAAAGCGCGAGCCAACTGCGGCAGGCCGCCCTGGCCAAGGCGGTGCTGCACGACGGCGCCAAGTCCTGGGAGGAACGCGTGCTGCAGGCGCAGGAGCTGCTGGCTGCGGTCGGCGATGCCGTGCCGGTCAGCTTCGCATCGCGGGTACGCAAGGCACTGGCCGAGGACTCGACCCGTGTCCATGCCTGTCTCGACGTGCTCTCAAGCCTGGAGTTCCAGGGAGGGTTCAAGGACGCCGGGTTCACACAATGGCAGGCGTGGACGGCTCTGCGTGCCCGTCCCGGCCACAAGGAAGTCGGGCGCGACGAACTGCCGGACGTTGGAGCGGCATGGAGAGGCCTCGTGCACCACCCGGACCGCAAGGCCGGCTGGCGGGCCTTCGAAGCCAGCACGATATTGGCACTGCGGCGCAGCCTGCGGCGCGGCTCGGTATGGATCGACCATTCCATGAGCTTCCAGAGCCGCGAGCAGTTGCTCATCCCGCCACAGCAGTGGGCACTGCAGCAGCGCGAGCATGTGGAGCTGCTGGGCGTGCCGGAATCGTTCGACGCGCTGCTGATGCCGCTGGTGGCGGCCATCCACGCGGGCATGCAGGCCGTCGTGGAAGCCCTGCGCGTGGGCAAGGTGGAGATCGGCACGGATCGCATGCTGCATCTGCCGGCCCTCCTGGCACTGCCCGACGACGGCGAGCCGGTGCGCACCCGTGAGGCCATCTACCAGCGCATCGGGGACGTCCAGTTGCCTGAGCTGATGCTTGAGGTGGACGCCGCCACCAACTTCAGCGACGCGCTGCTCGGACACCGGGCAACCTCCTCGCAGGAGCTCCTTGCGGTGTACGGTGCGCTGCTGGCGCACGGCACGGACCTCGATGCCCGGGGCGTGGCGCACATGATTCCCGAGCTGGACGCCGCACAGGTCCTGGTGGCCATGCGCGCCATCGAAGGCAGCGGCCGGCTGCGCCGCGCCAACGAGCGCGTGGCCGAGTTCCAGAGCCGAATCCCGCTGGCGGCACTCTGGGGCGAAGGCGACAAGGCGTCGAGCGACATGCTTGCGCTCGATGCGTCACGGCACCTTTGGAACGCACGCGTCGATCCGCGCCGGCGCACCTATGCCGCGGGCATCTACACCCACCTGCGTGACCGCTGGGGGATCGTCTACGACCAGCCCATCGTGCTGGGCGAGCGCCAGGCGGGCGCGGCCATCGAGGGCGTCGAGCAGCACAACCGCGTCGAGGACCGCATCCGGCTGTCATTGGTTGCTTGCGATACCCACGGCTGGACGGACGCCGCGATGGGCATCGCGAAGATCCTGGGGTTCGACCTGTGTCCGCGCCTGCGTGACCTGGCGGAGCGAAAGCTTTTTCTGCCCAGGCCGTACCTCATTCCCGAAGAGCTTGATGCCGTGACGGAGCGGCGCGTTTCCCTCAAGGCCATCGAGCGCGGCTGGCCGGAGCTGCTGCGCCTGGCCGCATCGATTCGCAGTGGCCGCGTGTCGGCGGCGCAGGTGATGGGGTGGACAGACTTTCGGTGCAAAAAGGTGCGCTTAGGGTCTAGAACCCGTTACGGGACAAGGACTTACGTAAATTTGAATTACGGCGATAGCAGTTTGGCCATGTAAATCGGTGCGTTTTGAGGTGGGAATATCACCGTTTGCCGTGACCAGAAAACGCCGCGCCGATCTGCCTGGCACGGCGCTCGTCGTCGGTGTGCAGGTACAGCGACGTGGTGGACACTGACGCGTGGCGCAAGTTGTCGCGCACCGTGGTCAGGTCGGCGCCGGACTCAAGAGCAAACGAGGCGTGGCTGTGGCGAAGCCAGTGCGGAGAGGCCCGGCCCAGCTTCTCGGCCAGCGCCGTGTTGACATCGGCGAGCACCGCGGCCGCCGTCGCGAAGAAGCGCTTCATCGCCGCCCACAGCCGCCTGGCGGTGATGCCGGCTTCGCCGTCGAGGCTGCCCAGCAGCGGCGTGCGCGGGTCCCACTTCGCCGGGCTCACTGGCAGTCGGCGCTGCACTAGGTAAGTCTCCAGCGCGCCGCGCGCGATGAGGGGCAGCACCACCTTGCCGGCCTTGCTGCCCTTGCCGACCACATGCAGCCAGGCATCGCCGCCGGCGTCGATCTCGATATTGCCCAGCGTAGCGCCCACCAGCTCGCTGGCGCGCAGCCCGGTGCCGAAGCCAAAGTCCAGCACGAAGCGCATGCGCTGCGCCGCGCGCGGCTCCCACCCGTACGACCATTCGAGCCTGTTGGCGGCGGTGTAAATCCGCTGTTTTCTGGCGGTGACGACGCGTTTTTCTGCGGCCGCGGACCCAGGCTACCGGCGCACGACGCTCCGCGCCGACACCAGGTCGGCGAGCTGTAGCCGCCACCATCCGGCGGCGCGGATCAGGGAATGCCGTCGCGGCCCCGTGTGCGGACAAGGAAGCTGCGGCGCATGTAGGGCGTGAGCGGCTGCCGGCAGCAGCTGCAACGCCACCGGAGGGGCGCTGCAACGGCCGGCATCGCCGTGGCGGAGGCTGGCCCGTCAACCTGGGTTGCCAAACCACCCTGGTGCGTCACGGTGCCGGCGTCTTCGCCCAGGACGGCTTCGGTGATGAGCGGCGCCGTAGCCTGCTGGCGCGCGCGCCAGCGCCGCGAGCGCTCGGCATGAAGCTGCCGTCCGCGTGGGCTGCCCTGGTACCGCTGGGCCGCCTCGCGGCGGCGCTCGCGTCGAGCCTGGCCGGAGCACTCACGGCCACAGTAGTGCTGGCCGCGGTCGCAGTGCCGGCACACCAGAACCTGTGCTTGGCAGCGGGCGCAGAGGAAGAACCGGGCGGAGTCGGACGTGGGCGGCATGGCAGCGTTCGTAGCGGGCCGCAGGTCTCGCGCGCTGTCAACGCCCACGGGCTGCACGCCCCCAGCTTGAACGCTTGGTTCCGCCACCCTTGCCGCCCTGCAGGGCGGCAAGGGTGGCGGGCTCCTTCAAAGCTCGTCGCCGAAAAGCGCGCCCTCACCGCCAGAAAACCGCGTTTCTAGACCGCCGCCAACAGAGCCCATCGGCGACGGTGCGCACCAGTCCCCACTCGGCGCTGGAGAGCCCTCGCGTCGTGTCCATCCCGGCTGCTCGCGTGCCGCGCACCCGGATGCCGGCGAAGGGGTTGGCCAGCACGTAGCGCTTGTCGATAAGCCAACGGAACATCGCGCTGAGCACCGACAGCGCGTAGGCCGTGGAGCGCGGCGAAAGCCCGCCAGTGAAGGGCCGCCACAGCGGCGAGGAGCGTGCCGTGGCGGGGCCGATCCAGCGCGAGCGCGGCGCCGGGTGGCGTAGGAACGCGCGGTAGGCCACGGCATCCTCGGTGGTGAGCGAGGACAGCGCCACGCCGCGCTCGACGATGGCCCAGAGCAGCAACCGCTCGGCCTCCTTGCGATACGCACGCTGCGTGGCCGGCGCCTCGTGCAGCGACAACCACGACTGCACGGCCTCGTAGTCGTTGTTGGCCCGCAGCGAGCACGACGCGCGCGGCGCGCGGAAGGCGCCCTGGGTGCCATCCACATCGGCCGGCACGGCGATGTGCTCCCAGGGCCGCACGTCGCCCTGCGGCGGCACGGCCACCAGGGCGCGGGCGCGCTCGGTGAGCTCGGGATGCGCGGCGAAGAAGGATTCGACCTGCGTTGCCATGGCCGGACCCAGCCCGGCAATGCCGCTCCACCAGCGCCGGCGGCGTGGCACCCGTAGCGTGAGCTCGGCCAGCGTCCTGATGCCCGCCTTGCGCAGCACCGCGGCCACGCGCGGGGGCAGCCAGCGGCCCACGTCGTCGCCGATGAGCGGCTGCGGCATCGGGGTGTTGCGCAGCGCCTCGACGGCCTGCGCGACGGTGCGCGCGGCCGCGGCGCCCTTGCGCGCCGTGCCCGTGAAGACCCGCGCCAGATCGTCGCGCTGGCGGCTGGCCGCGAAGGCGGCGAGTTGCCGGCGAATGTGGCCGATCACGGAGCGCGAGGAGCCGCCGGCAGGCCGCCGCTCGGGGATGAAGCGCGCCACGGCGTCGCGCGAGGACAGGCCCTCGTGCCAAGCTCGCAGGGCGGACAGTGCCGCGGCGTCGGGCAGCTCCAGCGGCGGTTGCTCTTGGACAGGCTTGACGGTGGACCGTCGTGTTTTCACGCGACCCAGTTTAGGCCCGCGACGGCGCTGATCCGATAAGGTAAATTATTTGATTAGTCCAGTGAAACGGTGCGGCTGCGATGTCAATCACAGGCGTCGAAGACGCTCTGCGCGCCGGGCAGCACCTCGTCCCGCAGCGTGCGCACCTCGGTGACGGCGGCCTGCGGCCGCTCGTGGGCACGCGCCACGTCCGCGCGCAGGCGCAGCGTGGCGGCATCAAGCCCGAAGCGGGCCTGCTCTTGGCGGCGCAGCGCCTCCAGCTCCGCGCCGTGCCAGGCGTCGGACCCCGGCAGCGGCACGGCCAGCGTCACCAGCGCCTGCGTGCGCCTGGGCCAGCTCCGCGGCCACCCCCGACTGCGCCACGCGGGCTGCAGCGGCAGGAGTGCCATGAGAAAGACCAGGAGCTAGCGGCGCATGCCGGGAAGTGGAGCGACTACAGGGTTGACGCCCCGGGCTGCTGCGTTCGAGCGCCCAGCAGCCGCAGGCCGTTGAAGACCACGGCAAGGCTGGCGCCCATGTCGGCCAGAATCGCCAGCCACAGGCTGGCATACCCGGTAAAGGCCAGCACCAGGAAAATGGCCTTGATGCCGATGGCAAACGTGATGTTGGCCTTGAGCACGCCACCCACGCGGCGCGACAGCCGGATGAACTCCGGCAGCTTGCGCAGGTCGTCCTGCATCAGTGCCACGTCGGCCGTCTCGATGGCGGTATCAGTGCCTGCGGCACCCATGGCAAAGCCGATGTTCGACTTGGCCAGTGCCGGCGCGTCGTTCACGCCATCGCCGACCATGCCCACCGGCGCCCGGGAAGCCAGCTGCTCGATGGCCGCGAGCTTGTCGTGCGGCAGCAACTCGCCGCGAACGTCCGTGATGCCGACCCGCGCGGCGACGGCCTCGGCCGTCTTGCGGTTGTCGCCCGTGAGCATGACCGGCTCGACGCCGAGCTGCTTGAGCTCCGCCACAGCCTGCTTGCTGCTCTCGCGCACGGTGTCCGCCACCGCGAGAACGGCCAGCGCTTGGCTTGCCGTGGCCAGCACGACCGCGGTCTTGGCCTGGGCCTCCAGGCGCTCAAGCGCTTCGCGCACCCGATCATCGGCCACGCCCAGCTCGTCGGCGAGCCGCTGGTTGCCGATGTAGTAGGTCACGCCGTCGATGTCACCCTTCACGCCACGGCCGGCCAGCGCTTCGAAGCGTTGCACCACGGCGTGCGGCCGGGCCCCGTAGGCGCTCACGATGGCCGTGGCGACCGGATGCTCGGACAACGCGTCCAGGCTCGCCGCCACGCGCAGGGCCTCGTCCTGCGACAGGGCGCCCAGCGCCACGGTATCGGTCAGGCTCGGGCGGCCGTGCGTGAGCGTGCCGGTCTTGTCCAGCGCGACCGCGCGCAGTAGCCGGCCCTGCTCCAGGTACAGGCCGCCCTTGACCAGGATCCCGCGGCGCGCGGCCGCGGCCAGCCCGCTGACCACGGTGACCGGGGTGGAGATCACGAGAGCGCAGGGGCAGGCGATCACCAGCATCACCAGCGCCTTGTAACCCCAGTCGAACCAGGCCCCCTCGAAGAACAGCGGCGGAATCACCGCCACGGCGACCGCCAGGGCAAAGACGGCCGGGGTGTAGATGCTGGCGAAGTGATCGACGAAGCGCTGCGTAGGTGCGCGCTGGCCCTGCGCCTCCTGCACCGAACGCGCGATGCGGTCCAGCGTGGTGTCGCCCTTGCGCGAGCGCACCTCGAACTCCAGCACGCCGCGCTCGTTGATCGTCCCGGCGAAAACCGTATCTCCCGGGCTTTTCTCCACCGGCATGCTCTCGCCGGTGATCGGTGCCTGGTTGACCGAGGAACCGCCGGAGACCACCACACCGTCCAGCGCAATGCGCTCGCCCGGGCGTACCCGCACCAGTGCGCCCAAGGGGACGCTTTCTGCGCGTACTTCTTCCCAGCGCCCGTCGGGCTGCCTGACGAGGGCCGTCTCGGGGGCCAGGTGCATCAGCGCGCGGATCGCGTCGCGCGCGCGGTCCAGGCTCAGCGCCTCGATCATCTCGGCGATGCCGAACAGCCAGATGACGACCGCTGCCTCAGGCCACTGCCCGATCAGGGCCGCGCCGATGACGGCAATCGTCATCAGCAGGTTCATGTTCAGCGACAGCGTGCGAAGCGCGATCCAGCCCTTCTTGAGGGTTTGTGTGCCGCCCAGCGCAATGGCGGCCAGCGACGCCCCGACCACCGGCCAGGACGACTCGCCCAGTCCGGCGTAGGCCATCGCTTCCGCACCGATGGCCAGGATGCCGGCAGCGCCCATGCGCAGCCACTCGGCCCTGGAGATTCCCGCGCCGAACTCGCGCGTGACCGCAGGGGCCGGCTGGCTGCGGTCGCGCAGCACGGGCGCCATGCCCAACCGCTCGATGGCGGCCGTGATCGGCGCTTCATCAGGCAGATCGTGGCTGACCGTGAGCGTGCGGCTCATCAGATCGAACTGCAGCGTACCGACCCCAGGCATGCCCTGCAGCGCCTTGCGCAGCATGGCTTCCTCGGTGGGACAGTCCATTTGCTCGATCAGGTAGGTCGCCTGGCCCTTCGGACTCGCGCCGGCCTCGCGCTCGACCGTGGCGTCCATGCCGATGTCGCGCAGAGCCGAGAGCACCGGCTTGGAATCGGGCAGCCGGTGTTGCACCGCCAAGCGGCGGTTCATCAGGTCGAAGTCCAGCCGGTCGATGCCTTCGACCTTGCCCAGGCGCTTGCGGATCAACGCCTCCTCGGTGGGGCAGTCCATGTTGGTGACGAGCAGCTGCAGCGTGTTGCCGCTGGCGGCCGGCGCAGGCATGAGGGCCGGCTTGCCGCAGGGACCACAGCCGGCAGCCGGCTCCTCGTGGACATCGGCTTGCGGCCCTGCGGCTCCGTCACCCAGACGGGCCTGCATGCCCATCTCCTGCAGCGCCGCCAGGATCGGCTGCGCCGACGGCAGGGTGTGCTCCACCGTCAAGCGACGGGTGGCGAGGTCGAATTCCAATGCCTTGATGCCCTGGATCTGGTCCAGGCGGCTGCGGATCGCGGCCTCCTCGGATCGGCAGTCCATGTTCGCGATGGTGAGGACGTCCCTTGGGGCCGCCGGTGCCGGGCTGCCACAGGCCGACGTGCAGCAGGCACCGCATGAGCCGACGCTGGCGACTTCAGGCAGTACCAGCGAGGCCTGCATGCCGATCTCGTGCAGCGCCTCGATGAGCAGCTGCGGCGATGCCAGCGAGTGGGTCACGCTGAGCTGGCGCCCAGGCAGGTCAAAGGACAGGTCACGGATCTGCGCCAGGCTTGCCAACCGATCCCGGATGGCCCGCTCCTCCGAGCGGCAATCCATGTTCGGGATACGAAAGACGGCCAGCGAAGCGCCATCCCTGCCTGGCGCATGCAGGTCGATGGCAGTTGCGCCGGCGCCCGCGGGGCTTTCTTGATGGGTTTTCATGGGCACTCTTGTCCGGGTTTCACGGTATTGAAAACCATGAAGCGGCTACAGAGTCAAACGGCATGCAGCCGTGCCCTTTGGCAAGGCAGGGGCAACCCAAGAAGCGATGGACCTACCGGGGACTGGAGATGTCAAGCAATTGAGCAGGATCAACCCGCACGGGCCGCGCAGGAAAAGAATCGGGTCAGCCATCTACGTTGTCGCAGCGGTACTGGCCTCGTTCATGGCTGCCATCGCTTTGAACCCGGAGCCGAGCATGTCGAAAAGCTTTGTTGCGCTGGCTGTTGCCGCAGCGCTGGTCCTGCCCGCATGCGCCCAGCAACAGGCCAGTACCCCAGGCACTACAGGCAGCGCTGCGCAGGCCCAGCCTGCCGCCCCCAACCCGGCCGAATTCGACAGGCAGTTCGCACAGGCACAGGAGCAAATGCGCAAGATGCAGGCGCAGATGGATCGCATGCGCGCCACGCAGGATCCCCAGGAACGTCAAAGGCTGCTGCAGGAACACTGGAGCAGCATGCAGGCCGCGATGTCCGCGATGCACTCGATGTGGGGCCCCGGCGGAGCCATGGCCTGCTGCACGGGCGGCGCAGGCCAGATGATGGGCAACCAAGGGATGATGGGTGGCCCGATGATGGGCTGGAACCACATGCAGGGCTACTACTCCAGCCTGACGCCGGAGCAGATGAAGCAGCGCCAGTACATGATGGACCGGTACATGCCGATGCAGCAGATGATGATGGACCACATGATGTGGCATCAGCAGTGGATGAACCAGGCGCCACCGCCTGCGAAGTAAACGCACCGGGGCCGCCGCTGGCCCCAGCCTGCGGCGAGGCCGTGAACTGCGCCACGGCCAGGCAACCGCCCTACGCGTCAGACGCCACTGGGTGCGCGTACCCGGCGGCCTCCCGTGGTGTTGAGCCAGAAGCCGGCCAGCGCGATGGCCAGCACGATGGCCTGGGCGGCCATCGTCTGCGCGGTCGGGAACATGCCCAGCACCTCCACACGCGGCAACGCGATGGGGCTGACGGAGACCCATCCCGCCTCCTGCAGGGCCGCCACGCCCTTGCCCGCCAGCACCACGGCCAGCGCCGCCACCAGGATCGAGCTGATCGAGAAGAACTTGCCGATCGGCATGCGGGAGCTGGTGCGCAGCAACACCCAGGCGATGACACCAAGGATGGCGACGCCCGTGACCAAGCCCGCAAGCAACGCGCCGCCGTTGCCCTCGGCTGCCAGCGCCGAGTAGAACAGCACCGTCTCGAAGACTTCACGGTACACCGCGACGAAGGCCAGTGCGAACAGCGCCCAGGCCGAACGGCGCGACATCGCGGACGACAGCTTGTCCTTGAGGTAGGCCTGCCAGCGCCCGGCACTGCTCTTCTGGTGCATCCACAGCCCGACCCCCAGCAGCACGAGGGCGGCGAACAGCGACGACAAGCCTTCCGTCACCTCGCGGCTCGCGCCGCTGATGCCCACCACGTAGGTGGCCACGGCCCAGGTCGCGCCGCCGGCTGCCAGCGCGGCGATCCAGCCCGCATGCACATGCCGCACGACATCGGGGCGCTGCGCCTTGCGCAGGAAGGCCAGCATGCCCACGATGACCAGCAGCGCTTCGACGCCCTCGCGCAGCAGGATCGTCAGCGCGCCCAGGAAGGTCGTCGAGGCGTCTGCCGCGCCTGCACCGAGCTCGGCCTCCACCTGCGCGAACACCGCGTCGAGCTGCTGGGCCACCGCAGCCGCCTTGCCGACGTCACCCGCGGCCAGCGCCGCGCGGTAGGCCAGCATCCGTGCCTCGACCTGGGCCATCAGCGGCTTGTTGCGAGCGGACAGCGTGGGCTCGATCGGCTCGAATCCGTCCAGGTACGCCGACAGTCCCAGCTGCGTCGCCGCCGACATGTCGCCCGCACGTGCTGCTTCCACGCTGCGCTGCAGCTGCGAGCGCGCCAGCGCCAGGCCTGCCGGCTTGCCCGCGGACACCGCCTCGGGATGCGCGCGCAGGTAGGCCGTCACGTCCCGGGCGTCATCGGCGCCCAGGGCCGTGGCCGCAGTGCCCTCGGTCAGCGTGGTGACTGCGGCGAGGTCGCCGAATTGCGTCCGGGCCGCCTGCGAGCTTTTCCAAAGCGCTGCGCCGCGCTCGCGCATGGCCGTGTCGTGCGAGAGGGTGCCGGTGTAGAAGGCCAGCGCCCAGCGATCCGCCTCGGGCAGGCTGGCGAAGTCCGGCATGGCGGTACCGGCCACGCCCTGCGTGACGATCTGGTAGAGCGCCAGCACGCTTCGGGAGCCAGCGCGCTCGCGATCGGTGAAGGCCACGGGCTTGGGGTCCAGCCGGGCGGCCAACGGACCGTCCCCGCCTCCACTCGTCCCGTGGCAGCCGGCACACTGCGCCTGGTACAGCGCGGCACCCCGCTGCAGGTCTGGCAGCGCCTTTGGTGCCACGGGTACCGGATACGCCGCCAGCAGCAGCTCACCGGCCTGCCGCGCCAGCTTGGCCACTTCCGTGCTGTCGGCGTGTCGCTCGACGGCATCGCGCAATCCCGCCACCGCCTCCACCAGCCGCTGCCGCGCGCTGCTGTCCGGCAGGTTCTGCGCCTGGCGCAGCGCATTGGCCGCGAACTCGCGCATTTCGGTGTACTCCGTCTCGCTGACCACCTTGCCGCCGGCAACGGCGCCTCCATAGTCCACGCCCACGTAGTCCAGCAGTTGCCACACCTGCCGCACCGCGGCTTCGGACGTTGTCTGCTGGGCCAGCGCAGGAAGGGCCATGAGGCACAACGCCAGCAGGGCACCAAGAATTCGCGTCATCATCGGTTTCATCGGAAATGATTCTCGTTCTCCGTCATTGAAAACCCTGTAGCAGGTATAGAGTCAAGCGGTCGTGGTTTTTTCTTGCTTGGGCCAGATCATGGAGATCGGTGAGCTGGCCAGCCAGACAGGAACGGCCGTGGAGAGCATTCGCTTCTACGAACACGAGGGCCTGCTGCCGCCGCCCGTACGGCAAGCAACTACCGCATCTACGGCCTCGAACACGTGCAGCGGCTGGCCTTCGTGCGGCACTGCCGCAAGCTGGACATGACGCTCGGCGAGCTCCGGGAGCTGCTGTGCTACATGGACGCGCCACAGGACAACTGTGCCGAGGTCAACGCGCTGCTGGACAAGCACATTGAGCCAGCGAGCTGTAGACCGTTGCCCAGGTAAGTGAGCTCGGCACAACGGGAGCACCGGCCGCGCGATCCGTGCCGGGATCGTCATGGAAGTCAGCTGAAATGGTAAGCCCCGTGTTGGTTGTCGTGGGCTTGATGTAGCGGCACTTGAGCTCGGAACTGCGCAGCGCGCCAGCCTCACCGCACCAGCATTGTTTCCACCGGCTGCAGGTCGCCGGGCTCCAGCAGTCCGGCGGCCTGGCGCAGCCGCAGGGCGTTGAGCAGGAGTTCGTAGCGCGCGCGAGCGAGGTCGCGTTGCGTGGTGTAGAGCTGGGTTTGGGCGTTGAGCACGTCCAGGTTGACGCGCACACCCACGCGGTAACCCATCTGTGTCGCTTCCAGTGCCAGGCGGCTGGAGGATTCGGCCGCTTCCAGCGCCTGGATCTGCGCACGGCCCGCCTGCACGGTGGCCCACAGCTGGCGCGTGGTCAGCGCGGCACTTCGTTGCGCTAATCAAGATCGTTGCGGGCCTTGTCCTGCAGGTGCAGCGTTTCCTGAATACGGTTCTGGATCGCTTCGCCAGCGTACAGCGGCAAGTTGAGTTGCAGGCCCAGGGTGGCGCTGCGGGAATTCACTTGCGTCTGAACGCGCGAAACCGATCCCACCAGATCGACCGTAGGGAGGTGGCCGGCGCGGGCCTTCTCAGTCTCCAACTGTGCGACTTCCAGCGCCTGTTGCGCGCGCTGCACCTGCGGGTTCAGCATGCTGCTCGCGTCGATCCAGGGCTCGATCCACTCGGGCGCGAGCACGTCGGGCAACTGCACAGGCTGGCGCAGCGGCTGCGGCTGCACTCTGCTGCGGCCCACAAGCTGGTCCAGCGCGTCGCGCTTGGTGCGCAGGTCGTTCTCGGCAGCGATCTCCTGTGCCCTAGCGAGGTCGTAGCGCGCCTGCGCCTCGCGCGTGTCGGTGATGGTGGCGGTGCCGAGTGTGAAGCCGCGCTTGGCCGCGGCCAACTGCTCGGCGATGGCGGTCTGGTTCGCGCGCGTGGTGGTCAGCGTGTCCTGAGCCGACAGCACGTCGAAATAGGCCTGCGCCACGCGTACGATCAGGTCCTGCTCGGCTACTTGCAGCTCGGCCAGCGAAGCCTCCAGGCTGCGCCGCGACTGGGCGATGGTAACGGCGTTGGCCCGATTGAACAGCGGCTGGCGTGCGCTGAGGGACAGCTGCTTGGTATTGATTCCAATTTCAATTTGGAAGTGAATCAACGATCCACGGCCACGCAGTGATGGACTGAACGCGTTGAGCATCGCGTTCAAGACCGGCCAGTGCGTCAGCCAAGTGCTCCTCGACCTCTTCCAGGGTGTCGAAGAAGCGGTTGTGGAAGTGCTTCTCGCGCAGCTCATCCCATAGATGCTCCACGGGGTTGAGCTCAGGCGAGTACGGCGGCAACTGCAAGGGACGCACATTGGGAGGCCACTGCAGCGCGGCCTGGTGGTGCCAGCCCGCGCCATCGAGTACCAGCACCACGCGCTCGCTGCGATGGCGCCGGGAGAGCTCATCGACGAAGAGCTGCATGCACTCGGCATTGACGTGAGGCAGCACCAGCGTGTCGAGTCGTCCGTCATCGACCGACACCGCGGCGTAGGCATAGGTGTACTGGCGGCTCACGATAGCCCGGCACACGGGGCGCAAGGGCCGTGGGCACCAACAGCGGCGCATGTCCACGATGCGCCCGAAGCGGGCTTCGTCCTGGAACATCACGCGCAACGGGGCATGTGCCGGCACCCCGCGCCAAGGCCGCGCCTGCAGCTCAGCCAACTTCCTGGGCAACCTTTTTTTTCCAGCGCTTTTGTGCTGGCGCGCTGCTTTGCGGATGCACCCGGTCGGGTGCAAGCTTTCGCCAGCCGTGGCGCTTGAGCAGGTAGTAGATCGTAGAGGGCGCCGTGCGCCGGCCCACGCGCTGCTCGAACGCAGCGCGGATCTCGGCTGCCACCACGATCTGCCCCTGGCTGGCGCGGTCGATGAACGGCGCCAGGAACGCCGCTTCCTCGGCCCGGCTCATGTAGGCACGTGGCCCCTGCGGCGGCGCAGGCTTGCGTGGCACCAGATGGCCCGCGCTGATGAAGCGCCGGCGCAGCTGACACGCCCAGCCCACCGACACCCCAAGCACCGCAGCCGTTTGCTCAATGGACACACCCAGCAGCAGAGGCAGCACCACGGCCTGCGCTTGGCGCAACTCCTCTACCGTCTTGGCTTCGCGCAGCGCCTGTTGCGCCTGCTCCAGCACTTCACTACCGCTGGCTGTTCGAGGCATGGCTCAGTCTCCGTGATGGCAGGCCCGGCCATTCTTTCACCAGCGAAGACGTATTGGAATGACGCCCCGCGACAGGCCATCGGTAGTGGTGTCGGTGCGCGTATCGCTGCCAGACAGGGCTGCATTGGGCCGCATCAGTGCATCGCTTTGCGCGGCGCGGTAAGGTGCGGACTCAGCCAGTGCGCGCGCGCTCAGGTACGCAGCGTCGAAGCCGCGAGCGGCTTGGTACAGCTCGGTCAGGCTCTGCGCCTGTGCCGTGCCGGCCAGCGCCAACACCAGCACGCCGCAGAGCCGGCGAAGGCTGAAGGGAGATGGCATAGTCAACAAACTTCCCGATCATGGATCGTTAGTGGGCGGCCCTGGTCCAGTAATGCGGCTGCGACGCAGCCACTTTCAGCGACCGGGCACCGATGGCGCCGATCGCGTCACAGTCCAGTCTCGCTGGGTTCCCGCTACGCAAGGTAGACTGCCACGTGGCCACTGCGCAGGCCCTGGTGTCGGGGCCGACGCCTTTGATTGATCCTCCGTGTCGCCATGCCTGCTCTTGCCTTGGTAGCCGAGGGACTTGGCCTTCTCGTTGCCGTTGCGAAGATCCACGAATGTCTGATCCACACGACCGGCCTTTTGTATATCTGCTGGTTTCCGGTGCAATCGCTCTGATCGTGGCCATCGCTTACGGCGCCTACTTGCAAATCCGCGACAAAACGCGCAAGCGTTTGCGCCGGGAACAGCGCCGGGCCCCAAAGAAAAAAGGCAAACGCCCTTCGCGATGATCGCGTACGTGGTCATCGAACCCGGTACCAGGCAGAGTTGCAGTCGTTGATGTTGACCTGGTACACAGCGGCCATGTCGATGGCCAAGCCTGGCGGCACGAGCGCGACATAGCGATGGTTGAAATGGTGTCCCCCATCGCTGTACGAGATCACCGCAAAGCGTCCTTGCACATCGGGGGCGAGTTCAGCGCGGCAGTCCTTGACAATGCGCGGAATTGGCTCTGCACCGACTTCGGCTATTACCACCCGGGCATGGCGCCATCCACGGTCAAAGGCGTCCCTCAGGGCTGGCGGGTCCGTGCAGCCATGCAGCAGTGCCACTGCCATGCATGCTCCAAGCATGGCAAGCCAGCGCGAGGGGCTCGAATCAGCGGACGTACCCATGTAGTCCTCCCATGGCGGCGCACAAGGTCACGCAACACATCGTGGGCGCCCGGGAGACAGCGACCAGGCCCGGGAGGCTTTCCGTCGTCTGGTGTTCTCTGAGGTCCAATGCCTCGGAGCTGCACCTCGCCACGCATCCACTGGATGCTTGCCCGTGCCCGCTATCGGACCCGGTACCACCGGGAACCGCAGTCCTTCACGTTGACCTGGTAGATGCGTTCGACCTTGACCGCCTGATCTTGAGGCACGGCAGCGACATAGTGGGCAAGCCCCTGGGCGCCCTCTCGATACGACAACAGCGCAAATCTCCTCGGCTCGGTCGCGGAAGGCTGCATACGGCAGTCGTTCGAGAGACCTGCAATGGGCTTATCACCGATGCCGACATCAACGACGCGGGCCTCGCGCCAGCCTTGTTCATAGGCGCCTTTCGCTGCGGTAACGGCCGAGCAGCCTTGAAGCAGCGCAGCGGCGACGATCGCAAGCACTGCTGCAGGTCGGTGCGAAGCGCCGAACACGGTTATGGACACGGTCACTTCCTCCATTGATGGAGCTGTGCAATCAACTGCTCGTCGGACGTGCAACGGCTTGAGACACCGTTACTTCGGACCTGGTCGTGGGCTGCTTGAAGCCCAGCAGGCGCAGCGCGTTGATCACCACCACGAGCGTCGATCCCTCATGGAACAGCACCGCGGTGCCGATGTTGAGGCCCAGGATCGTCGCGGGGATCAACACCGCCACGACCCCCAGGCTCAGCCACAGGTTCTGCCTGATGATGCGGCTGGTCTGGCGCGACAACCCGACGGCGAAGGGAAGCTGGGACAGATCGTCCGCCATCAGGGCGACGTCGGCCGTCTCCAGCGCCACATCCGAGCCGGCTGCGCCCATGGCGATGCCGACGGTTGCATTGGCCATGGCAGGTGCGTCGTTCACGCCATCGCCCACCATCGCCACCTTCCCGGCGCTGGCGCGCAGCGCCTGGATGGCCTGGACCTTGTCCTCGGGCATGAGGTCCCCACGCGCCTCCGTGAGCCCGACCTCCCGGGCCACGGCCTCGGCAACGCGCTGGTTGTCCCCCGAGATCATGATGAGCCGATTGATGCCCAGCCGCTGCAGCGCGGCCGTGACCTCACGCGCGGCCGGGCGCGGCGTGTCCATGACGCCCAGCACCCCGAGATACCGCTCGCCATGGCGCACCAGCATGGTGGTGCGCCCCTGCGTCATCAGCCGCTCGTTGTGCTTGCGCATCTCGGCCGGCACGGCCGCACCACCGATGTCCTCGAACAACGCGGCCTTGCCGATGTGAACCGGGTGCCCACCGACGATGCCGGTGACGCCGCGGCCGGTGATGCTCTGCAAGCCCTGCACGGCGGGCACCGCATGCCCGGCGCCCAGCGCCTCGCGTGCACCGGCGACCACCGCGGCAGCCAGGGGATGGTCGCTGTGCTCCTCGATGGCCAGGGCGAGCGCCAGCAACTCCTGCTTCTGCACGCCCTCGGCCGGGACCGCGTCGGTCAGGCGCGGCTTGCCTTCGGTGAGCGTCCCGGTCTTGTCAAAGGCCATGGCGGTCAGCGTGCCCAGATTCTCCAGCGGCCCGCCGCCCTTGACCAGCACGCCACCGCGCCCGGCGCGCGCCACCCCGCTGAGCACTGCGCTGGGCACCGAGATGGCTAGCGCACATGGGCTTGCCGCCACCAGGACTGCCATCGCACGGTAGAAACTGGCCGAGAACGGTTCGTCCACCACCACCCAGGCGAACAGCAGTACCGCCACGGTGGCCAGCACCACCGGCACGAAGATCCGCTCGAAGCGCTCGGTGAAGTTCTGCGTGGGCGAGCGCTGGGATTCGGCTTCCGTCACGAGCCGGACCACCCGGGCCATGGTGGACTCGCTGGCCTTCCTGGCCACGACGACCTCGATGGCCCCGGCGCCGTTGATCGTGCCCGCGAACACCCGGTGCTGCGCGGGCAGCTTGTCGAAGCCGCTCAGCGCCGCCTGCGCATCCGGCACGGGCCGCTTGTCAACGGGCATGCTCTCGCCAGTGACGGGCGCCTGGTCCACGCTGGTCTGTCCCGCTACCACGAAGCCGTCTGCGGGCAGCCGCTCGTTGGGCCGCACGACGACCACGTCACCCACCTTGAGGTCCGCGACATCGACTTCCACGGTGGCGCCGTCACGCTTGACCAGCGCCCGCTCGGGGGCAAGCTTGGCCAGGGCCTCGATGGCACGGCGTGCCCGCCCCATCGCGTAGTGTTCGAGCGAGTGCCCCAGGCTGAAGAGGAACAGCAGCAGTGCGCCTTCGGCCCACTTGCCCAGCGCCGCGGCACCGGCCGCGGCCACCAGCATCAGCGTGTCGATCTCGAAGCGCCTGGCCCGAATGTTCTCGATGGCCTCGCGCGAGGTGAACCAGCCCCCCAGGACGTAGGCCACGACGTAGCAGGCGAGGCTGGCTGTGGTGCCAGCCAACTGCCAATGCTCGATGGCCCACCCAGCGCACACGGCCACGCCGGCGAGCAGGGCGAAAATCAGCTCGGACTTCTCGCCGAAGAGGCCGCCGTGTGCATGCGCGTGTCCGGCATGCCCATGCGCCTTGTCGCCGTGCTCATGGGCATGCCCGGCGCCATGGCCATGGTCGTGGTCGTGGTCGTGGTCGTGGTCGTGGTCCTCATGGTGAGCATGAGATTCCTCGCGAGCGTGAGGCGTTTCAGCCCCGATGCCCAGTGCCTGCAACTGCTGCCTCAGCGCCGGCTCGTCCAGGCGCTGCCTGTAGAACTCGACACGCACCGTGCCGCCGGGCGTTACCTCGGCTTCGAGCACCCCTTGCAGCGCCTGCACTTTTGCGGCGAGGGTGCGGGCCGCGCGCGCATGCATCGGGATCGCCTGCAGCACGAGGTGTCCGATGCGGTCGGTCAACTGCGCACCCGTGGCCCGTGCCAGTTCACGCACGCGGGGCAGTGCGATGACCTTGGGGTCGTAGTGAATGCACAGCTGCGGCGTGTCGTTCGCCTCGGAAATGTGCGCTTCGCTGATGCCCTCCTTGCCCTTGAGCGTGTCGATCAGTTGCGTGACGCAGCGATCCCTTGCCTGCGGCACCTCGGGTAGCAGCAAGGGCAGGTCCAGCTTGAGCTTGAGCGTTTCAGACATCCTGGGTTCCTGGTTTCATGACGAGGGCATGGGCGGGCCCATGCGCTTCATCTGTGGGCACAGCCGTTGGATTGCATTGGCGCCGGCTCACCTATGCCTCCACCGCCATCTCGATGACGAGGAACAGCAGGAAGCCGACGAAGAAGGCGCTGATCGACCAAGGTGTCTCGGCCACCTCGTGGGCTTCGACCAGCAGTTCCTCCGTGACCAGGTACAGCAGCGCGACGATGCCGATGCCCAGCAGCACGGCAAACGCAAATGGCGGCAAGGCGCCGAAGAACAGCCGCCCCAGCACCGCCGCGACGCACAGGATCAGTGCCAGCGCCGGTGCCACGGCCAAGGCAGCCGCGCGTCCCGCACCCGAGCGGGACATTGCCGCGCTGACCGACAGCGCCAGAAACAGCACCTCCAGCGTGAGCGCGACCGCGAGCAGGATGCCGGCCTTCTCGCCCGCCGCGAACGCCATGCCCAGCACCAGCCCGTCGATGAGCAGGTCCAGCGCCGTGACGGCCAGCATGCCCGCAGGGAAGCGGCGTGCCTGCTCGCGCTTCTCGATCGCGCCCGAGAGCCGGCGCACCAGCAGCATCAGCACGATGCCCAGCGCAAAGCCGATCACGACCGGCAGCGCCGCCTCCGTTCTTTCCTTGGGCAGCAGTTCCAGCGCGGTGGCTGCGAACACGATACCTGCGGCGAAGTGCTGGATGACCGCCGTGAGCGCTTCGGAAGGCGCTCGCCATGCGGCCCACGCGCCGCCCGCCGTGGCCACTGCCAGCGCCGGCAGGGTGTAGAGCAGGACGAGCAACGCGGGATGCATGGCTTACTCGATGGGTAGGGCCTGCTGCACTTCCGTCACGTACACCCAGCCCGCGCGCGGCTGCCCGGTGCGGCCGACCTGCCGGATGATCGCGACGAGCTCGCCGACGTGGGGCTCGTCGCACAGCAACTCCAGCTTGTACTCGTTGACCACCTCGTCGCCGAGTTCGACCGAGTAGTGCTTCTCTTGCTCATTGATCGGCACCAGCGAGCCCTTGACGACGTAGACCGTGAGGTTGTGCTGCCCGCCGTCGGCCGCGCCCCAGGCCGTCGAGGCCTTGAGCGCGGCGATCACCTCGCCGATGCGGTGTGCGTGCACATAGGCCTTGATTTCCTTCATGCCGCGTCTCCTTGTGACGTTGCGTGGGAGCCGGTGCCAGCGCGCCGTTCGGCACGGCCCTCGGCCCATTCGTAGATCAGGGGCAGCAGCAGCAGCGTCAGCGCCGTCGAGGTGAAGAGCCCACCCACCACCACGGTCGCCAGCGGCCGCTGCGTCTCGGCACCGACACCGGTGGACAGCAGCATCGGCACCAGGCCCAGGATGGCGACGGACGCCGTCATCAGCACGGGCCGCAGCCGCAGCGCTGCCCCCTGCCGCACCGCGTCGCGCAAAGCCAGTCCCTGTTGCCGCAGGCCGTTGAGGAACGACACCAGCACGATGCCGTTGAGCATGGCCACGCCGAACACCGCGATGAAGCCGATGGCCGAGGGCACCGACAGGTACTGTCCCGAGACGAACAGTCCGACGATGCCGCCGATGACGGCAAACGGCACGTTGGCAATGATCAGCGTGGCGTGGCGCACCGAGTTGAACGCCGTGTACAGCAGGATGAAGATCAGCCCGATGGTCAGCGGCACGATCAGCGCCAGTCGCGCCATGGCGCGCTGCTGGTTCTCGAATGCGCCGCCCCATTCGATCCAGTAGCCGGCGGGTAGCTTCACCACCTGCTGCAGCTTGGCGTTGGCCTCCTTGACGAAGCTGTCCACGTCGCGGCCCTGCACGTCCATCTGCAGCACCGCGTAGCGCTGCAGGGCCTCGCGGCGCACGAACGAGTAGCCCTCGTCGAGCTCGATGCTGGCGACCTGCGAGAACGGCACGAGGGCGCCGCTGCTGGTACGGATGGGGATCGCGGCGATCGCCGAGGGCGACGAGCGGTAGTCGTCGGCCAGGCGCACGGCGATGTCGAAGCGGCGCGTGCCCTCGATCAGCGTCGAGACGGTGCTGCCGCCAATGCCCGACTGCACCACCTCCAGGATGTCGTCGGCATTGAGCCCCAGGCGTGCCGCCGCGGGGCGGTCCACCTTGACCACGAGCTGCGGCTTGCCCTTGTTGGCCTCGGCCGAGAGGTCGGCCACGCCGGGCACGGTCTTGAGCGCGGATTGGATCTGGCCGGTGAGCCTGTCCAGCGTGCCCAGGTCCTCGCCGTAGAGCTTCAGGGCCAGCGTCGCGCGGACACCGGAAATCAGCTCCTCGACGCGCATCTGGATCGGCTGCGTCGCGCCGAACACGGCCGTGGGCACCGTCTCCTCCAGCGACTCCTGCATCTGGCGCCCGAGCGAGGTGTAGGAGAGCTTCTCGGGCCACTGGCCCTGCGGCTTGAGCTCCAGCAGCACTTCCATGTAGTTCACGTCGGCCGTTTCGCCCTTCTCGGCGCGGCCGATGGTCGCCAGCACGGTCTTGACCTGCGGGAACTGCCGGCGCAGCTCGGCGTCCACCACCTTCGACACCCGGATCGACTCTTCCAGCGAGGTCGATGGGATGCCGGTGATGCGGAACATGATTGCGCCTTCCTGCAGCTGCGGCATGAACTCCTTGCCCAGGAACGGGAAGAGGGCGAGCGACGCCAGCAGCAGCACGACGGCGCTGCCGACCACCAGGCGCTTGCGCTCCAGCGCCCAGTCCAGCAGCGGCAGGTACAGCCGCTTGGCGCGGGCCACCAGGAAGGTGTCGCGCTCCTCCTTGGGCTTGAGGATCAGCGCGGCGAGCACCGGCACGAGCGTGAGCGACAGCAGCAGCGAGCCAGCCATGGCGAAGGTGATGGTCAGCGCCATGGGCTTGAAGAGCTTGCCCTCCAGGCCGCTGAGCGAGAACAGCGGCATGAACACGACGATGATGATCAGGATCGCGAACGCGATCGGGTTCACCACCTCGCGCGCGGCCTGCAGGATCAGCTGCGTCTTGTGCACCGGCCGGCCGGACTCGCGCGCATGCGCCAGCAGCCGGAAGGCGTTTTCCACCATCACCACGGCGCCATCGACCATCATCCCGGTGCCGATGGCCAGGCCCGCCAGCGACATCAGGTTGGCCGACAGGCCGAACTGCTGCATCAGCACGAAGGCGATGAGCATGGCCAGCGGCAACGTGACGATCACGACCACGGCCGAGCGGATCTCGCCCAGGAAGAGGAAGAGGATCACGGCCACCAGGAGTGCGCCTTCGACGAGCGAGCTCTCGGCGGTCTTGAGCGCCTTTTCCACCAGTTCCGTGCGGTCGTAGACGGGGTTCAGCGTCACGCCCTTGGGCAGCGCGGCCTGCGCGGTGGCAAGCTTGGCCTTGACCGCGTCGACCACGTTCTTGGCGTTCTCGTTGACGCGTGCCAGTGCCATGCCCAGCACGCTTTCCTCGCCGTTGCGCGTGACGGCGCCGAAGCGCATCGCAGGCGCCTCCTTGACCTGCGCCACGTCGCGCACGTGGATCGGCGCACCGTTGCGCTCGGCCACGATGACCGACTCGATGTCGGCCACGCTGCCCACCAGGCCCAGGCCCCGCACGAGGTACTGCTCGGCACCGACGTTGAGGTACTGGCCGCCGACTTGGCGGTTGTTGGCCGTCAGCCGCTCCATGACCTCCTTGAACGACAGCCCATACTTGATGAGGCTGCGCGGGTCGATCTGCACCTGGAACTGCTTTTCCTGGCCGCCCCAGGAGATGACGTCATCGACGCCGGGCGCGGTGCGTACGATCAGCCGTACCGTCCAGTCGTGCAACGTGCGCAGTTCCATGGCCGAGAGCTTCTTGTCGGCCGAGTCGATCGTGTACCAGAAGACCTGCCCAAGCCCGGAGCTGTTGGGACCCAGCACCGGCTCGCCGTAGCCCTGGGGCAGCCGCTCCTTGGCTTCCTGCAGCTTCTCGCCCACCAGGCGCCGGGCGAAGTAGATGTCGACGTCGTCCTTGAAATAGACGCCGACGTAGGACAGACCGAAAAGCGAGACGGAGCGCACCTCCTCGACGCCGGGCAGGCCGGCCATCGCGCCCTCGATGGGCGCGGTGAGCAGCTTCTCGACATCCTCGGCCGCCAGGCCCGGCGACTCGGTGTAGACGTTGACCTGGATCGGCGTGACGTCCGGGAAGGCGTCCACCGGCACTTGCTGAAAGGCGCGCACGCCCAGGCCTACGATCACCGCAAAGGCAACCAGTACCAGGACCTTGTAGCGCAGCGAGGCATCGACAATCGCATTGAGCATGGTGCTGGCTTTCTCAATGCTCGTCGCTGATCTGCGACTTCAGCAGCCTGGCCTTGAGCGCGTAGGCGCCGGCCGTCACCACCTCGTCGCCGGGCTGCACGCCGGACTTGAGCACCGTGCGGCCGCCGAGCTTGTCGCCGGGCTCCACCGGGCGCGGCTCGTAGCCGTCCTTCTCGCGCACGAACACCGTCGGCTGCCCCTGCAGCAGCAGCACCGCGGCGTCTGGGACGCTGAGCACGCCCTCCTTGGTCTGGCCGGTCTGGATACTGGCCGTGGCGAACATCTCGGGCTTGAGCCGCCCGTCCTGGTTGTCCACCTCGATGCGCGCGCCCACGGTGCGCGTGTCCTTGTCGAGCACGCCGGCGATGAAGCTCACCTTGCCAGCAAAGCGCACGCCGGGATAGGCCGCGACGGTCACGCTCGCGGGCGCGCCCACGCGCACTTTGGCCAGCAGGTCCTCCGAGAGGTTGGCCTCGATCCACACGCGCGAGAGGTTGGCTACGGTGAACAGCGAGACTTCCGGACCGGCGAGCTCGCCGATGGTGGCCTTCTTCTCGATGACAGTGCCGGCCAGCGGCGAGCGCAATTCGAAGCTCGCGCTGGCCCGGCCGCCGCCCTGCGGCGACGCCCCAAGCAGCCGCAGCTTGTCCTCGGCCGCGCGCAGCTCGGCGCGTGACTTCTCCAGCTCGGCCTGCGCGCGCAGGTAGTCCTTCTGGGGAATGATCTCCTCGGCCACGAGCTTGCTGGCCCGGTCGAAGTCGCCCTGTGCCACGCGGTGTGACGCCTGTGCCTGCTGGTAGGCGGACTGCGCTTCTCCCAAGGCCACGCTGTCGAGCACGGCCAGGGTCTGCCCGGCGCGCACCTGGTCGCCGAGCTTGGCCACGACCTGCGTGAGGCGGCCCTCCACTCGGGGCGCGACGTGGGCGAAGTGGTCCTGGTTGGCGCGGATGGTGGCAGTGACGGTGACGACATCGGCCTGGGCTTCGGGCTGCAGCGCCTGGACCTGCAGCCCGGCACGCTGCGCCTCCTCGGCCGACAGCTTGATCAAGGAGCTCTCCTCGGCCTGTGCCTGGGCCTGCTCGTCCTTCGTGGCAGGCTGGTCGTTCTTGGCACCACCGCAGGCGGACAGCAGCGCGGCCACGGCCAGCGCAGCGAGCGCACGACGACCACCTGGTTGCATCAATTTCTTCATGGTGCTCTTCCTCAGGGCTGGCTCGTCCATCCGGCGGCGGCTTCCAGCTCGGCCCGGGTGGTGTGGTAGTCCAGCAGGGCGTCGATCAGGTCACGGCGGGCGTCCAGGGACTGGCGCGAGGTGACCAGCAGCTCCAGCAGCCCGATCTGGCCGACCTCGCGCGAGCGCAACGACAAGCGCTCGTTGTCGGCCAGCGTCGGCAGCACCAGGCGCTGCAGCCGCTCCACGCGGGCCTGCAGGCTCTGCAGCCGCGACCACAGCGCCTGCACCTGGGCAGGTGCGTCGCGTTCGGCGGCGCGACGCTCCACCTGCGCCTGGGCGAGCTCGGTGCTGGCCTGGCCGATGCCTGCGGCGTTGTGCTTGAACAGGGGCAAGGGCACGGACAGCGTGACGGTGGTCAGCCGCTCGCGCGCGTCCAGCGGACCCTCGCGGCCGACGTTGACCCCGACGGTGATGTCCGGATAACGCGCGGCACGTTCGAGCCGCAGCCTCGACTGGGCGCTTTGCTCGCGTGCCTGGAGCGCCTGCAGGCGCGGCTGCGACAGCGCGGCCTGCAGCAGCTCGTCGCGCGTGTATACCAGTGGCGTCAGCTGCAGCTCGCCGGCGGCCTGCGGCAGCTCGGCCGCATCGAGCTGCAGCCCGGCGGCCAAGTCGGCGCGCGCCTGCAGCAGCTCCTCCTGGATGCTGGCCAGTGCGTTGCGTGCACGCTCGGCCTCGACCACGGCCACATTGGCATCGAGCCGCGTGTCCTCGCCGGAGGCCCGGCGGCGCTCGATGGCCCGGGCCGTGTCCTCGAACAGCTGCAACGCCTGGGCCTCCACTTCGACGCGCCGCTGCAGCGCCAGCACGCGGTAGAAGCGTTGCGACACCTCGGCGCGCAGCTGGCGCGACGCGTCGTCGATTTCCAGCCGCACCGCTGAGAGCGCCTCCTGTGCGGCCTCGCGCCGATGGCCCCGCTGCCCGGCAATCTCCAGCGACTGCTCGATGCCGGCGGCCCACTCGTTTTGCCGCGGCGTGCCGGGTGGCGCAGCCACGCGCCGGCGCGTGCGCTCTGTCCAGACCTGGGGATTGCTGGCCAGCAAAGCCGCGGCGTCGGTGGCTTGGCCTTCAGCAGCCGCGAGCTGCGCCTGCCGCGCCTTGAGCGCAGGGTTGCTGGCCTGGGCCAGCGCGAGAGCTTCCTGCAACGTCAGGCTTCGCCCGGCCGCGGTCATCGCGGGCGCAGCGTCTTGCGCCAGGGTCCAGCACGGTGCCAAGCACAACGCGGCGGCCAGCGCCAGCGTCTTGTATCGCATCGAATCCTCCAGTCAGGGATGAACCAGGAACGGGATGGATCCGGCGAGCGAGTGCTGTGGGCGAGTGGCCTTGTGCCTTGAGAGAAAGAAAAGAACGCGGGTGCTCGCCGGATCAGGCGGCGAGCAGCCAGTTGGGGCGTTCCGGGGTTCCGGGCGGTGCAGATGAATAGGACACGCCGGCAGCGGGGTGCTGGGGCGGCACGGCATGCATCCCGGTGAAAACCACCACGTCAGGCGGCAGTGACGGGCCGCCCATGTGGCAGACCGGGCAGTCGTTGTCGGCGACCGTCGAATCGGCCTTGGCTTTTGCGCCGTCGTCGGCCTGGGCCGACTTGTGCACGTGCACGTGGTGGCCGAAGTGCTGGGCCGTTGGCGCCGCCTCGTGGCTGCAATACACCGCGGCCGCGCTCCAGACGAACTGGAGCGGCAGCAGCATCAGCAGCAGGATGACGACGCGGCGGACCATGGTTTTGATTATAGCCACTACAAGGTTGTCCAACGTACATTGACGCCTTGGGCCGTCCACTCCAAAGCCATGGTTTGCATCTCGCGGATAAGCTGCCTGCGTTTTGCAAACCCTGGAGCGCTTGTAGAGTAGGGGCTGGCATTTTTCATGCCGGTCCAGTGTGAACATGAAGATTGGTGAACTCGCCGACGCTACCGGCACCTCAGAACAGACGATACGCTTCTACGAGCGCGAAGGCTTGCTGCCCAAGCCCGGACGCACTCCTGGCAACTACCGCGTGTACGGCCCGGCGCACGTCGAAATGCTGGCGTTCATCCGGCAGTGCCGCAGTCTTGACATGGCCCTGGACGAGATCCGGGTGCTCCTGCGCTTCAAGGATGCGCCCGAGGAGGACTGTGGCGCCGTCAACGCGCTGCTGGACGCCCACATCGGCCAGGTGGAGCAACGCATTCGCGAACTGCGGGTGCTGCAAAAGCACCTGAAGGATCTGCGCCGGCGCTGCACGCAGGCCCAGCCCGCACGCGACTGCGGCATCCTCCAGGAACTCGCCCACGTCGTCAGCGCGGCACCAAGGCAGCGCTGACGCGGAGGCGTTCTCGAACCAGCACGCAGGCGGCGCCGGAGCCTGGCTGAACGCCGCACGGCGCGGGCCACGCGGCGTTCCGTGCCAGGGTCACTTGAGCGCAAAGCGCACGTTGACCGCCTTCTTCCCCGGCAGCGTGACCGTGGCGACGGCCTTGGTGCCGGCACCCACCTTGAAACTGCCCTGGGCTGCGAGCCTGTTGTCACCCGCTGGCGACAACGTCGCCTCGGTCTTGTCGCTGCCGCTGAGCAGCGTGAGCTTGCCGCTGGCGCCTTGCGTGCTCGCGGGCTTGCCGTGGTCGCGCACGTACAGCGTGACGGCGTCGGCCTTTGCCACCAGCTCGAAGTCCATGTCGCTGGCTTCGACCACGACACCGCCGTGCATCGGCTCGTGGCCATGGCCGTGCTCGTGCTCCTGTGCCGCGGCGGCGGCGGTGCCCAGGCAAGCAGCCAAGGCGGCAGTGGCCCAGATGCGGTTGAGTTTCATGAAGGTCCTTTCGTTGACGGGAGGAATGAAGAGGCCGCCAGGCTTCAGAAGGCCTCGGCGTTGCCGTCGTCGACCAGCCGCTCGGCGTCGCGGCGGCCAAACAGCCAGAACATGGCCGGGGTGAGGAAGGTGTCGAGCAGGGTCGAGCTGATCAGGCCCGAGAAGATCACCACCGCCACCGGGTGCAGGATCTCGGTGCCGGGCTGCTCGGCCTCGAACAGCAGCGGTGCCAGCGCGAAGGCCGTCACCAGCGCCGTCATCAGCACGGGGCTCAGCCGCTCCAGCGAGCCGCGCAGGATCATGCGGTGGTCGAAGTTCTCGCCCTCGAAGCGCATGAGGTTGATGTAGTGGCTGACCTTGAGGATGCCGTTGCGCACGGAGATGCCCGCCAGCGTGATGAAGCCCACCAGGGCGGCCACCGACAGCGGCTGGCCCGCCAGCCACAGCCCCACCACGGCGCCCACCAGCGCCAGCGGGATGTTGGCCATGATCAGCAGCGCCAGCTTCGAGCTCTTGTAGCGGCTGAACAGCACGACGAACATCAGCACGGCCGACACGATGGAGAGCAAGCCCACCAGGCGCGAGGCCTCCTCCTGGGCCTGGAACTGCCCGCCCAGCGTCACGAAGTAGCCCTCGGGCAGCTTGGTCTCGGCCACCACGCGGCGGATGTCGGCCACGATGTCCGACAAGGCCCGGCCCTGGGCGTTGGCCGACAGCACGATGCGGCGCTTGCCGTCATCGCGGCTGATCTGGTTGGGACCGTCGCTGTCCTCGATGGAGGCGATCTTGGACAGCGGGATTCGGCCCGAGGGCGTCTCGATGAGGATGTCGTGCAGGCCCTGCGTGGAGCGCGCCTCCTCGGGCAGCTTGACCACCAGCGCGAAGCGTCGCCCGCCCTCGACGATCTGCGTGACCTTCTCGCCCTCCACGAGGCTTTGCAGCACCGTGAGCACCTGCGGTGCCGGCACGCCATAGCGGGCCGCCGCCGCATAGTCCACGCGCACCTTGATCTGGGGCGCGAGCACCTGCTTCTCGATTTCCAGGTCGGCAATGCCGGGGATCGACGCCAGCCGGCTGCGCAGCACGTCGGCCTGGCCGCGCAGCGTGTCGAGGTCCTCGCCGAAGATCTTGATGGCGATCTGCGAGCGCACGCCCGAGAGCATGTGGTCGATGCGGTGCGAGATGGGCTGGCCGATGGCGATGGCCGCGGGCAGGTTCACCAGGCGCGAGCGGATGTCGGCCTGGATCTCCTGCATGCTGCGCTTGATCTCGCCCACGGGCTTGAGGCCCACGTCGAGCTCGCTCACATGCACGCCCTCGGCGTGCTCGTCGAGCTCCGCCCGGCCGCTGCGGCGTCCGACGTGGGTCACCTCGGGCACCTGCTTGACCAGCACTTCGGCCTGGCGTGCGATGTCGGTGGACTGCGCCAGCGTCACGCCGGGATTCAGCCGCATGCCGATGAGCAGCGTGCCCTCGTTGAACGGCGGCAGGAACGTGGTCGCGAAGAAGGGCACGGCCACGGCCGCGGCCAGGACCGCCACCGCACCCGCGGCCACCGCGGCGCGGGGCCGGTTCAGTACCTTCTGCAAGGCGGTGCCGTAGCGACGCTTGAGCCAGGCCAGCAGCCGGGTGTCGCCGTGGTCGAGCGACTTCATGCGCGGCAGCAGGTACAGCGAGAGCACCGGCGTGACCGTGACCGACACCACGAGGCTGGCCAGCGTCGAGACGATGAAGGCGATGCCCAGCGGCACGAACAGCCGTCCCTCCATGCCCGGCAGCGCAAACAGCGGCACGAACACCAGCACGATGATCACGGTGGCGTACAGGATCGCCGAGCGCACCTCCATCGTTGCACGCGCCACCACCTCGATGGGATGCAGCCGGTGCTCGTGATGGCGGCTGCGATCCTCCTTGAGCCGGCGCATCACGTTCTCGATGCCCACGACCGCGTCGTCCACCAGCCCGCCGATGGCGATGGCCAGGCCACCGAGCGTCATGGTATTGATCGACAATCCGAAGTAGCGGAACACCAGCGCGGTGATGAAGATCGACACCGGAATCGCCACCAGCGCGATCACCGTCGTGCGCACGTTGCCCAGGAAGAGGAACAGGATCACCGCGACGAAGGCCGAGGCGGCGACGAGCTTGCCCTGCAGCGTGTCGATGGAGGACTCGATGAAGCTGGCCTGGCGGAACGTCACGCGCGGCGCCTGCATGCCCGCGGGCAGCGAGCGCTTCATCTCGTCGAGCGCGGTCTCGATCGAGCGGGTGAGCTTGATGGTGTCGGCGGTGGGCTGCTTCTGGATGCCCAGGATGACGGCGGGCTTGCCTTCGAAGCCTGCGTCGCCGCGCCGAAGCGCCGGCGCGAACGTCACCTGCGCCAACTGGCGCAGCAGGATCGGTTGGCCATCCTTGGCCGTCAGGGCCAGGTTCTTCAGGTCTTCCAGGCTGGAGGTGCGGCCCAGGTTGCGAATCAGGTACTCGCGCCCGTTGAGCTCCAGGAAGCCCCCCGAGGTGTTGGAGGAGTAGTTCCTCAGGGCCGATTCGAGCTGGTCATGCGAGATGCCCAGGTCCGCCATGCGGCGCGTGTCGGGCTGGACCTGGAACTGGCGCACCTCGCCGCCGATGGGAATCACCTGCGCCACGCCGGGGATGGCCATCAGCCGCGGCCGCAGCACCCAGTCGGCGTACTCGCGCACGGCCATGGGCGTGATCCTTGAGGTGTCGATCGGGATGGCGATCTGCATGATCTCCCCCATGATCGAGCTGATCGGGCCCATGCGCGGGACCACGCCCGCGGGCAGCCCCTCCTCCATGGACGCCAGCCGCTCCGAGACCATCTGCCGGGCGCGGAAGATCTCCGTGCTCCAGTCGAAGGTCACGTAGAGGAAGGAAAGGCCCGCGCTGGAGGTCGAGCGCACGGATTCCACTCCCGGCAGGCCGTTCATGGTGGTCTCCAGCGGGAAGCTGATGAGTTGCTCCACCTCCTCGGCCGCCATGCCGCCGGCCTCGGTCATGATCGTGACCGTGGGCTTGTTGAGGTCGGGGAACACGTCCACCGGAGTGCGCGAGAGCGTGAAGGCGCCATAGGCCATCAGCACCAGGCTCGCGATGATCACCAGCAGCCGGTTGGCCAGGCTGCTGTCGAGAAGCCACTTGAACATGTGCGGCTCTCCGTCAGCGGACCTGGTTCACGAGCGTCGCGCCCTGCGTCACGACCCGATCGCCCGCCTTGAGCCCCGTCGTGGCCGTCAGCGTCGCGCCGTCAAGCGGCTGCACCGTCACCACCCTGGGCTCGAAGCGCTCGGGTGCGGCCTTGACCCAGACGATGCTCTGGTTCGACGGATTCTTGACCAGTGCGTCCGCGGGCACGGGCACGCCCTGGACACGGCTGCGGGTCTGCACCACCACCTGCACGGGCTGCCCCACCGCCAGCGCGGACAGTGCGGCGCCCTCGGCGCGGAACATCAGGGGCAGCGCCTGCTCGCGCAGCGAGCGCGACGCGCCGATGAACGTGAGCGGCACCTTCTTGCCGCCGGCCATGAGGAACGCCGTGTCCACGTCAGCGGCCACCGCGGCGTCAAAGGCCAGCGCCTCCACGCGCAGCCGTGACGGATCCACCACCTCGAACACCAGCTCGCGCGCGTCCACCACCTGGCCGCTGACGGCGTTGGCCGAAGCGATCACGCCCGACACGGGGGCGAGCAGCGCATCGCGCCCGGAGAGGCCGCCACCGATGGCCGCCATGCGCGCGCCCAGGCTGGCCACCTCGCTCTCGGCCGCCTCGATTTCCTTGCGCGGCACGGTGTCGGCCAGCTCCTTCAGGCGCGCCAAGCGCTTGGCGGCCAGATCGCGGCTGGCTTTCAACTCGGCCAGCTGCGCCGCCTGGTTGGAGCGCTCGATGGCGCCGGCCGAGGGCACGACGTAGGCCAGCACGTCGCCCTTGCGCACCGTCTGGCCCACCGAAGGCAGCCCCCGCGGGCCCGGCTCCAGCCGCCCGGCCACCAGGGCCTGGACCTTGCCGCCGGCGTTGGGGTCCATCTGCACGCGTCCCGAGAGCTCCAGGGCACGGGGCAGTTGCCCGTCCTGGGACACCGACGTGCGCACGGCCATCTGGCGTTGCGCGGGCTTGGGCAGGAACACGCTCCCGTCGGGAAGGCGCTGTGGACCGTTGGCGTTGGCGCTGGGAGCGGCGTCGCCGTGGTCGTGTCCATCGCCGGCCTGGGCCAGCGATGCGGCCAGCGCCAGCGTCAGCAGCGCAAAGGCGGATTGAATGCGGGTCATGCGTTTCATGCGGCGACTCCGGTACGGCTGCGACGGCCGGCGGCGTAGCGCCGCCAGCCCCAGGCCATGGCGGCCAGAGCGCCCAGCACCCCGGCCACCCAGCCGGAGGCACGTTGCCAGTGGCTGGCATTGCCTTCCTCGGCGTGTTCGTCGGCGTGCAGGTCCAGCTCGCCGGCGAGCAGGTCCGACACGGCCCCAGCCGTGACGGTGGCCGTCACGGGAATGGTTCCGGGCTGCAGCGGCTGCGCCAGCGTCGCCTCGAATTCGCCCTCGGCGCGGGGTTGCACCTGGATCTTCTGGCCGCCGATTTCGACTTCCAGCTGGGCATCCTTCACCGGGCTGTTGCTGTCGGCATGGTCCAGGTAGAGCGTCAGCTGCGTGCCGTTGACGACACCCACCAGCTCGAAGTCTTCGGAAACGGCGGCAAAGCGCGGCATGGCCGGACCAGTGGCCGCGGGCGGTGCATCACCATGGTCGTGGCCGTCGCCGGCCTGCGCAGCGGGCAAGGCCAACAGCGATAGGGCTGCCACAAGAACAGCCAGAGACTTGCGGATTTGAGGGGCGTACATGACGGGCATCCCGGGATGTCGTTGCAGGGGGTGCGTGTGGATGCGTGGGAGCGGTGGCGGGTGCATGCCGCGGCTCCTCACTCGGGCAGCAGGCCCAGGGCCTGGCGCCATTGCGAAAGCGCCTGTGCCAGCTCGATGCGGGCGCGCGCCTGCAGCCGCTCGGCCTCGAAGGCCTCCAGCTCGACGCGCAGCCGCGTCGGCAAATCCGCTTCGCCGAGCCGGAAGGCCTTGTCGATGAAGCCGCGCGTCTGCTCGGCCAGCGCCGCGCGCTGCGTGGCCGCCTCGGCGACCTGACGCGCGCCGTCCATGCGGGCCTGGGCGGCCGCGAGCTCGCCCTGCAAGCGCTGCTGTTCCACGGCCAGCGCGCTCTCGGCCTCGATCTGTTCGGCGCTGGCGGCCGCCACACGGGCGCGATGCCGGCTGTCCGAACCGAGAGGAATGCGCACGCCCACGGTAATCGACTGGCCGTAGGCCTCGCCCAGGACATCGCGCTCGCGCGTGGTGGCCAGGGCCAGCTCGGGATTGGCCCTGCGCTGCACGCCGGCCAGCGCCTGGCTGCGCCGCGCCACTTCGGCACGATCCTGCAGCTCGACCAGCAGGGGATGCGACAAGCTGGTGCCTGACGCCGGCAAGGCTTCGGCCGTGTCGGGCAGTGGCTGGGGGAGTTCGATGCCCGCGAGCGCCCTGAGCGCCTGCTGGGCCTGGGCTTGCAGCGCCATGGCTTCAGCAAGACCGGCTCGCGCGGCAGCGGCCGCGCCTTCCGCCTGGTGCTGGTCGGCCCGGGAGAGGTCACCCGCGCTCACCCGGCGTGCGACGTCGGCGGCGAGTTGCTGGGTGTTGGCCAGCCGAGCCTGTGCCAGGGCCGCCTCGATTCGAGCACGGTGGACGGCCCACCAGGCGTCACGCACTTGGCCGGCCAGGCGCAGCTGCGCGGCGAGCACCCGGCTGTCCACGGCTTGGCGTTCGGCTTGCGCGACCGCTTGCGTGCGGGAGCGCTCGCCGGGCAGCCACAGCGGCACGGCCACGCCGGCGACGTATTCGCGCCGTCCGTTGTTGCGCATCAGCCGGTCGCTGGCACCCGACAGCTCCAGCGCCGCCGGCTCCGGCGTCCAGCTGCGTGCCGCTTCGAGCCGGGCGTCCGTGGCGTCGCGCCGCGCCGCGACGCCGCGCGCCTCGGGTTGACGTTGCCAGGCGCTGTCGAACACGTGCCTGAGCGTGACGGGGTCGTTGGCGGTGTCTTGGGCATGGGCGAGCGGCCCGATGGCCAGCAGGCAGGCCCATGCCAGGGCGGATGCGGCTCGCCCCGCACCCCGGCCCCAGGGTCCGAATGTCATGAAGTCTCTCGCAAGCGAAGCGGGCAGCAGCCCGCGGTGGCAGTCAGGCGGGACGGTGCGACAGGCCGCTGTAGCGGCGCGTCAGCCGGTGTGGGCCGGCCTCTTCCGTCCGGATCTCAGATCAGTCGCGCGAGAGGGGGACGCAGTGGATTGTCGGGATCGGGCTGCGGGATGAAGTGCTGGTAGGCGCTGGGCACGAAGCCCGGCCCGGCTTGGGTCAACGACGGGGACCAGTCCAGCAGCGCCACGGACCAGCCGTGGCCGTGGCATGTCGAGCAGTCGGCACCGCAGGACCAGTCCGCGGCACCGCCGTCGTCGGAAGCATCACGCTCCACAGCCGCCGCTGCGGCCTTGTGCACATGCTCGTGGTGGCCGAAGTGCGCCTTGCCGCCGGCCATGCGCTCATGTCCGCACGCGTTCGCTGCCGCCGCCCAGATGGTCTGGAACGGCAGCAAGGCGATCAACAGGACAAGCACGAAGCGGCGCATTGGGCAAGTGTATCAACACCAATATCCCGGCCTCCCATACACCTGCGGCAAGCCGGCTTCTTGTTCAGCGGCCCTGCGTCGCCAGGTGCAGGCGCTGCTTTTCTTCGGCGGACAGGCTCAGCCGCTCATTGCGAACCTGCTCGCGCGTCTTGGTCGGCGTGACGGCCGGGAACGTGTCCAGCGGCGGGCCCTCGCGGACGATCAGGCCCGGCGCAGCCGAGCGCGCATCGGCTTGCACCTGTGCCCGGGTCAACGTGCTCTGGGCATGCTCGGGGTGGTAGCTCATGCCCTGGTCCGTGCTTTCCTGGTGCCATTCGGAATTGGCCATGGACAGGGTGGGTGCCAGTAGCGCTGCGGCCACCAGCAGGCCGACGGAAGAGGGGCGGCGGGCTTTCATCAAAGTCACTCGGTTCTCGAAAAGTGGCGGAGTTGCTTGGGAATCAGAGGGCGTGAGAGGACGTGCTCACGGTCCGCGAAACAGCTCCTGCAGGCGCTGCCTTTCAGCGGCGGACATGTTCAGGTACTCGTTGCGGACCTGTTCGCGCGTCTTGCCCGACGTCGTGCCAGCGGTGCTTGGCGGCGCGCTTTCCCGAACTGCAGCGTCCGGCATGGAAACGCCAGCGGCGCTGCGGCCTGCAGCCCCCGTGCTCGTGCTGCCGTGATCGGGCTGGTACCGGTAGCCCTGGTTGTTGTTGGCCGGCACCCAGGGCGAATCCGCCATGGAAACAGCCGGTGCCAGCAGCACGGCGGACAGGGCCGCGACAGCCGAGAATTTCCGGGTATTCATGAGGTGCTTCCTTTCGGGAGGTTGGCCGCTACATCAGCGACCGTGGAAGCACTGTAGAAACCGGACCGGAACGCGACGGCGTCACGCAGATGACAATTTCGTCATCTGCCCTTGTGGCCTGGCATGGCATTGGGGATTAAAGCCGCATCGTCATGCGGCTGACATGCTACGGCCGACCTGCCGTCCTGGATTGCAAAAGCGTCATCGGATCGCCAGCCCTTCGTAACTCCCTGTCATTCAAAGTGGAGAAAGGGATGACGAAAGGGCAAATGGCCCGAATCGGCTGCATCCCGTGCAACCAGGAGAACAGCATGAGCTCGCAAACTTTCAGGACCATCGCGCTGATTGGCAGCATGGCATTCATCACCAGCGCGGCATTCGCCGCGAATGACGCGAGGCTGCCCAATGGCAAGTCCATGTACGGCGCACCCGTCGATGCCCGGGTCGCCACCAAGGAAGTGAACGTCGCCACGGCCGCAGCCGTGAATGTGGCTTGCGGCGAAGTCGTTGCCTTCCGCAACGCGGACAAGACCTTCGCATGGAAGTTCGACGTGGTCGGCCATCGTGCGGTGGACCTGCAAAGCATCGCTCCGGCAGGCTTCGTCAACAAGCCCCTTCGCATTCATGTCGCAACCAACGACATGGAGCGCAACTGAGCTGACGGTGGCGCGCGGTTGGCGGCTGCCATCGGGGCGCGCAGGACGCTCGCGCCGGAGCAGCCGCACCGCGGCTGCTCCTCAGGGACGGTCGCGGTGGTGGATGGTGCGAAAGGATTTTCGGGGTGAGAGCCGACCGCTTGACGCCATCGAGACGGCAGCACAGCCGGTCAGTCATACCACCATGGTCCCCAGCAGAAGACCGCCGTGGCTCTTGCGCAGGGCTCCTGTAGCCATGCGAAATCTCGGGGAAGTTCAGGTCAAGTCGTGACGTTGCGCACGGTTGCTCAGTCCCGCTCAGGACACCGGATTGCCGCACTGGCCGCAAAACCGTCCCCCTGATTGCAAGCCTGCGCCGCACTGCGTGCACGCATTCAGCGACGTACCGCACTGGGAACAGAACCTGCTGCCGGCGGGAGCGATCACGCAGCACTTTGGGCAGGCGGGAGCCAGAGAAGCTTGCACCACCACCGGCTGAGCATGGCATTGACTGCCGTCGGCCGGAACTCCATGGCCTACGTGGCGGTCGTTGTGGCCGTGACGGCCACCGGCGTGATGGTCTCCGCCATGGTGCTTGCTGCCGTGATGCCCATCGAACAGGCGATCAAAAATTCTCATACTCCGAGGTGCTTGAACTCAACGCTGCCGCGTTGCGGCCAGGCGGCTGAACGCTGGACGGCAGCTTGGCCGCGAAGACCTCGGCAGCAGCCCTACTGGTACTGTAGGAACTTGAGCTCTACGCCTTGCGAGCGCCAGCATGACAATCTCGTCATCTTCCCCAGCTCATGAAATGACGACAATCACGTCATGCGAATACTGGTGGTCGAGGATGAAAAGCGGGTGGCCGAGTACCTGCACAAGGGTCTGACCGAGAACGGCTACGCCGTGGACCTGGCGCACAACGGGCCGGACGGCCTGCACCTGGCGCTTGAGGGTAGCTACGACCTGGTACTGCTGGACGTGATGCTACCCGGCCTCGACGGCTTTGCCGTGTTGCGCGCGCTGAGGGCCGTGCGTGCCACGCCGGTGTTGATGCTCACGGCCCGCGATGCGGTGGACGACCGCGTGCAGGGTCTGCAGCAAGGGGCTGACGACTACCTCGTCAAACCCTTCGCCTTCTCGGAGTTGCTGGCCCGCGTGCAGGCCCTGCTGCGCCGCGGCACGCTGCAACAAGCGGAGCTCGACGCCAATCGCCTGCGCCTGGCGGACCTGGAGGTGGACCTGGTGCGCCGGCGCGCCACCCGGGCCGGGCAGCGCCTGAGCCTCACTGCCAAGGAGTTCCTGCTGCTGACCATGCTGCTTCGCCGCCACGGCGAGGTGCTCTCGCGCACCGTCATTGCCGAGCAGGTCTGGGACATGAACTTCGACAGCGACACCAACGTGGTGGACGTCGCGGTCAGGCGCTTGCGCAGCAAGCTCGACGACCCCTTCGACAAGAAGCTGTTGCACACCGTGCGCGGCATGGGCTACGTGCTTGAGGACCGCACACCGTGAGGCCGGCACCGGCGCGGCCGCTGGTTTGGCGCCTGTCGGTCTGGTTGGCGATCCAAAGCCTGATGGGGCTGATGCTGGTGGCAATGGGGGTGTACCTTGCCACCGCATGGAGTCTTTCCATCCGGGAGCAGGAGACGCTGGAGCAGCGCCACGCCGTGGTCAAGCATCTGATCGAAGAGGCCGTTGCCAATGCCGATCCGGTGACGCTGCGCCACAAGCTTGACGACTTCTTCGTCGGCACAACGGGCGTCGGGCTGCGCTTGGAACTGCCTGATGGCAAGCCGCTGTACGAGCGCGCGATGCAAGGCGCCCACAATCACACCCGGGCCGTGACGTTCGAACAGCCATGGCCATTGGACCCTCAGAGGTCGATCCGTGGTGCGCTGACGCTGGACACTACTTTGGATGACAGCCTGCTGGAGCGCCTGGCTGCCATCCTGGTGGTCAGCGCGCTGGCAGGTGCAATGCTGATATCGCTAACCGGCTCGGCACTGGTACGCCGCAGCCTCATGCCCGTGTTGGCGCTGTCGCGCCAGATCCGTTCCCTTGGGCCCGCAGGCCTGCATGGACGGCTCGACGGCATCGGCCAGCCCGAGGAGCTGCAACCTGTCGTGGAGCAGTTCAATGCACTGCTGCAGAGGCTGGAGCAGGCCTACGCGCAACTCGAAGCGTTCAACGCCGACGTGGCCCATGAGCTGCGCACTCCTTTGGCAGCGCTCATTGGCCACAGCGAGGTGGCCCTGAGCCGGCCTCGATCCGTGCAGGAGTTGCAGGAGGTCATCGGCAACAACCTCGACGATCTGAGGCGGCTCTCGGGCATCGTCAACGACATGCTGTTCCTGTCCAAGGCGGACCGCGGTGCCAGGGCCCGCCGCGTTCCCGTGCCCAGCGTTGCAGAGCTTGTCAACGAAGTCGTGGAGTTTCACGAAGCGGCGTTGCAGGAGGCCAACCTGCAGTCCCGGGTGACGGGTGACGCCTCGGGCGCTTACGACGCGGCCCTGCTGCGCCGCGCCCTGTCCAACCTGCTGGCCAACGCCACGCGCTACGCCAGTCCGGGCACTACCGTGGAGGTGGAGATCGCGATGCCCTTGCCCGACGTGCTGCAGTTGGTCGTGAGCAACACGGGCACGGAGATCGGGCGCGAGCACCTGCCTCGCCTGTTCGATCGCTTCTACAGGGCGGAAGCCTCGCGCGAGCACAGCGACCTCAATCATGGCCTGGGACTGGCCATCGTGGCTGCCATTGCGCGAATGCATGACGGCCAGCCGTTCGTGGACTCCCATTCCGGCCGCACGAGCATAGGCCTTCGCCTGTCCACCACCGCAGCGGCGGCAAGTTCGTCAAGTCGTCAGCGTTGACGCGGACCCCACCCGGCACCGATGCGTCGTTGACGGTATCGGCCATCGACACTACTGCAGCCGCGCTGCCGCAGCGGCCCAGACCGCATCAAAGGCAGCCGTCACGAAGGACCTCTACCGGGCAGGTTGGAACATGTTGATTCCCATGCCGGCCAGCACCACGGCTGCACCAGCCAGGTCCCAGGCCGTCGGGCGGATCTGATCGACGGCCCACAGCCACAGCAGCGCCACCCCGATGTAGACACCGCCGTAGGCCGCGTAGACGCGGCCGGCGGCGGTTTCATGCAGCGTCAGCAGCCACGCGAACAGCGCCAGGCTCAAGGCCGCCGGGATCAACAAGAGAATCGAGCGTCCCTGCTTGAGCCATAGATAAGGCAAGTAGCAGCCCGCAATCTCGGCCAGTGCCGTGGCGATGAACAAGAGGAACGTCTTCATCGCGTCATTGTGCTGGGTGCGTGCCTTGGATCGACAGCAGCCAGCGGCACGATCTGCGAATGCGGCCCGATGTTCTAGACTGATGCGTGCTCACCCAACTTCGCTCCTGACCACTGTCTCACCCGTGCGCTGCAGCAGCAACTGCCTGTAGCGCTCGATGCCGAACCGCATGGTGCCGCGGAAGT
>NZ_VIDQ01000005.1 GCF_009760915.1 Azohydromonas aeria | reverse complement strand
GTCGCCGGCGGCCGGCGCGGCGGCGCTGCGCGCGCGCTTCGCCGGGCGGCGCGTGCTGCTGGCCGAGGACAACCCCGTCAACCGCGAGCTCGCCACCGAGCTGCTGCGCTTTGCCGGCTTCGAGGTGGACAGCGCCGAGGACGGCGCGCAGGCGCTGGCGGCCGTGCGCCGCTACGACAGCTATGCCCTGGTGCTCATGGACATGCAGATGCCGGTGATGGACGGGCTGGAGGCGGCGCGCGCCATCCGCGCGCTGCCCGAAGGGCGCCGGGTGCCGATCCTGGCCATGACCGCCAACGCCTTTGCCGAGGACCGGGCCGCGTGCATGGACGCGGGCATGAACGACTACATCCCCAAGCCCGTCAACCCGGGGCTGCTCTACGCCACGCTGGAGCGCTGGCTGGACCACGCGGCCGAGTGAAATCCCGCCGAAGGGGGCCCGCGGAGGAGGGCCCTAGAATCGGCCCATGGTTCCCATGCATGGCGTGCCCTCGGCATTGATCGCTCGAAACGAGTCCTGGGTGCGCAAGCAGGCGCAGGCGCTGGTGCGGCACCTGCCGGCCAACGTCGAGAAGGCCGACCTGATCCAGGTCGGCCTGATCGCCGTGGCGCAGGCGGCGCTGAGCTTCGAGTGGGAAGGCGACCGCGACACCGAGGAGGCCAAGGAGGCCTTCGTGCGCTACGCGCGCATGCGCGTCAAGGGCGCGATGCTCGACGAGCTGCGGCAGATGGACCATCTCGGCCGCGGCCAGCGGCGCAAGGTCAAGATCATCCAGATCGCGCGCGAGCGCTGGCGCGCCACCAACGGCGTCGAGGCCACGCTGGCGCAGCTCAGCCAGGTGTGCGGCCTGGACGTGGACGAGATCTCGGCGCTGGAGATGCTCGACCAGGCCGGGCGCATGCGCAGCAGCAGCGGGCCGGACTCGGAGTTCGAGGAGGGCAGCGGCAGCTTCGAGATGCACCCCGCCACCGAGAAGGAAGAGGTCGAGGCGCGGGTGGACACCAGCATCGTGATGCGCCACCTGGAGAAGTTCTTCGCCCAGCTGCCCGAGCGCGACCGGCAGGTGATCGACTCCTACCTGGGCGTGGGCATGACGCCGGTGGAGCTGGCGGCGTCGCTGAAGGTGACGCCCTCGCGCGTGTCGCAGCTCTACAAGTCGGTGCTGCAGCGCATTTCCACGCATTTCGGCCACCACCGCGCCGCCGACCGCGTGCCGGCGGTGGCAGCCAGGCAGTTCGACGAGCTGGTGGCGCAGCGCGAGGCCGAGCTGGAGACGCTGCCCACCGACGGGCCGTGGGGCACGCTCATCGAGAACGTGCTCACCAAGCCCAAGGACCAGTTCACGCCGCCGCCGGGCGACGACCGGATCTCGGTGGGCAGCGGGACGCGGTGGGGGTGATCGAGCGGCCGCGCACGGCACGCCGAGCAACGAAAAAGGGCCCTCGCGGGCCCTTCGTCATTGGCGCGGAGCGCCCCGGGAACACCGGAGCACTCCACCCGGGATCAGCAGCGCTCGAAGATCGCCGCGATGCCCTGGCCGCCGCCGATGCACATCGTCACCAGGGCGTAGCGGCCCTGCACGCGCTGCAGCTCGTACAGCGCCTTGGTGGTGATGATGGCGCCCGTGCCGCCCACCGGGTGGCCCAGCGAGATGCCCGAGCCGTTCGGGTTGACCTTGGCCGGGTCGAGGTCGAGCTCCTTGCTCACGGCGCAGGCCTGGGCGGCGAAGGCCTCGTTGGCCTCGATCACGTCCAGGTCGGAGAGCTTCAGGCCCGAGCGCGCCAGCACGGCCTTGGTGGCCGAGACCGGGCCGATGCCCATGATCGCCGGCTCGATGCCGGTGTGGGCGTAGGCGACCAGGCGCGCGATGGGCTTCAGGCCGCCGGACTGCACGGCGCTGCCGCTGGCCAGCACCAGGGCGCCGGCGCCGTCGTTCACGCCCGAGGCGTTGCCGGCGGTGACGCGGCCGTTTTCCTTGCGGAAGGCCGGCTTCATCTTGGCCAGCGTCTCCACCGTGGTGTCCGGCTTGACGTGCTCGTCGGTGTCGAAATACGTCGTGCCCTTGCGGCTGACGATGGCGACCGGGGCGATCTGCTCCTTGAAGCGGCCGGCGGCGATGGCGGCGGCGGCGCGCTTGTGGCTCTCGACGGCCAGCTCGTCCATCTGCTCGCGCGTGATGCCGAAGCGGTCGGCCACGTTCTCGGCCGTCACGCCCATGTGGATGCGGTGGAACGGGTCGTGCAGGATGCCGACCATGTAGTCCTGCAGCTGCGTGTCGCCCATGCGCGCGCCCCAGCGGCCGGCCTGCATCAGGTACGGGCCGCGGCTCATCGACTCGGCGCCGGCGCCGATGGCGAAGTCGCAGTCGCCCAGCATGATCGACTGCGAGGCGTTGATGATGGCCTGCAGGCCCGAGCCGCACAGGCGGTTGACGTTGTAGGCCGGCGTCTCCTGCGGGCAGCCGGCGTTCATGGCGGCCACGCGGCTGAGGTAGGCGTCGCGCGCCTCGGTCGGGATGACGTTGCCCATGGCCAGATGGCCGATGCGCGCGGCTTCGACGCCGCTCTTCTCCAGCGCGGCCTTGACGACGGTGGTGGCCAGGTCGGCCAGCGGCACGTCCTTGAGCGAGCCGCCGAAGGTGCCGATGGCCGAGCGCTGGGCCGAGAGAACAAACACTTCCTGAGTCATTTGGGGTGTCTCCTTGTGTGGACTTGTTCACGTTAGGACCGGCAAGCTACACAAAGCTGACAACGCAGCCGGACCCTGGGGAAGCACCGAGTCGTCGTATGACGCAGCGCAAGCCGGCGCTTGATCTGGCGCAAGGGACGCGCGTCAGCGCGGCGGCGGCAGCGCGCGGCCCAGCATGCGCGGCAGCAGCCAGGCCAGCGCCCGGTCGTTGTCGATGCGCCCGCCCACCTGCCAGGGCTTGAGCGGCCGCACGCTGCCGTCGCCGTCCTGGCGCGCCACCACGAAGCCGAACACGTACTGCGGCTCCTGGCCCATGCGCAGGTCGGTGATCAGCAGGTCGTCGCCGGCACGCGAGAGCTTGTAGAAGCCCTGGCTGAAGGCGCGGATCTGCTGCGCGGCCTCCACCGGGCGCAGCAGCGGCGCCAGCGCCGCCGTGCCGCGGTCGAAGCGCTCGAAGGCCATGGTTTCGCCCTCATCCAGCAGCGAGCGGAAGCCCTCGTGGTACTGCCCGTCCTGCACCAGCACCACGCGCCACAGCAGCGTGTTCAGCGGCGTGGGCGTGACCAGCACGCGCTGCGGTGCCAGCCCCTGGGCGCGGGCCGAGGCCCGGGCGACGCTTTCCACCTGCTGCTGCGCCACGACGCTCCACGCCACGTACAAGGTCGAGATGGCGAGCCCGGCGACGTTCCAGCGCAGTCCCTTCGGGCTGCGCCGCCACAGCGCCACGGCCAGGCCGACCAGCAGCGGCAGGGTGACGAGCGGGTCGATGATGAAGAGCGAGCCGACGGCCCAGGGGTGGTCGCTGAAGGGCAGCAGCAGCCGGGTGCCGTAGACGGTCATGAGGTCCAGCAGCGGGTGCGTGAGCAGCGCCAGCGCCGTGGCGAGCCACCAGCGCCTGAAGCCGCCGCCGGGCATGAGCCGCGCAGCCAGGGCGGCGAGCAGCGGCGACGCCAGCGCCAGCCACAGCAGCGCGTGCGTGTGGCCGCGGTGCAGCACCATGTTGCTGACGGCGTCGCCGTGGTCGATGAAGACGTCGAGGTCGGGCAGGGTGTTGCAGGCGGCGCCCCAGAGCGCGGCCTTCCAGGGCGCGACGCGCCGGCCCATGACGGCGACGGCGGCGGCGCCGCCGAGGAGAACGTGGGTGACGGAGTCCATGGGCCGCGATGCTGCCAGGGCGGGCGTCGAGGCGCGGCGCGGGGGGGCTTCGCGGCCGGTGGGTGGCGGCGCCTGCCATCGGGCTTTTTCCTCTATCCCTCGCGAAAAGCGCCGTGGTCGGATGGCACGCGCGGCAGCGCAGGTTCATGCCGCTTTCCATCCAATGGAGGATCAGCATGGCAGAGCAGCTTCAATATCCCGGCCGGATCATCAAGCGCGGCGAGACCGACAAGGCCCTGGTCCGCCAGATCAAGTCCCGGCTCAACGAGGTGCTGGGTCCCGATCCGGACTTCCGGCTGGACACGAACATCGGCGAGTTCGGCGCGAAGATGGAATCGGCCGTGATGCTGTTCCAGTCGCGCCACGTCGATGCCGAGGGCCGCGCGCTCAAGCAGGACGGGCAGATCGGCGCGCTGACCTGGGGCGCGCTCTTCGGCGCGGCCTCGCTGCCGCCGGAGGCGCGCCCCGCCGCGGGCGGCTTCCAGGAGCAGGTGCTGCTGGTGGCGGCCCAGGAGGTCGAAGCCCTCGTGCGCGAGGTGCCCAGGAACTCGAACTCAGGTCCGCGGGTGAACCAGTACCTGGCAAGCGTCGGGCTGGGCCCGGGCTATGCGTGGTGCTGCGCCTTCGTCTACTTCTGCCACCAGGAGGCGGCCCAGAAGCTGGGCCGGCCCAACCCGATGGTGCGCACGGGCGGCTGCCTGAACCACTGGAACAAGGCGCCGGCAGCGGGTGCCCAGCGCCTGCTGGCGGCGGATGCGCGCAACGACCCCGCGCGGGTGCTGCCGGGCATGATCTTCGTGATGGACCATGGCGCGGGGCTGGGGCACACGGGCCTCGTGGAGTCCAGCAACGGCGGCTGGCTCACCACGATCGAAGGCAACACCGACGCCAGCAAGACGCGCGAGGGCGGCGGCGTCTACCGGCTCCAGCGCAAGATCGGCGAGATCAACAAGGGCTTCCTGCTCTACCGCTGACCGGAGCGGGCCGCCGCCCTACGCGCTGCGCGGCACCGGCTCGGCCGGGGACTGCGGCGGGCGCGGCCCCAGGCGGCGGCTTTCCACGAACACCGGGCCGCGCTCGCCGGCGGCGGCGCACACCGCCCGCCCGGGGCCCTGGCGCCGCGCCTCGGCCAGCGCCTGCCGCGCGCGATCCAGCCCCGGCGCCAGCGGCTCGCCCGCGCGCAGCTCGCCCACGCCGAAGCTCAGGCCCATCGCCGCGCTCGACTCCAGCAGCGCCAGCGCCTGCACCCGCCCGGCAATGCGCGTGGCCGCGGCCATGGCGTTGCGCAGCGAGGTGCCGGGCAGCAGCAGCACGAAGGCGTCGCCGTGGCGCCCGGCGATGTCGTTGCCGCGCAGCGTGGCGTGCACCGCGTGCGCGACCACGCGGCGGCGCAGGTGCGGCGTGGTCGCCTCCATGTCGCCGCGCTCGGGCTCGTCCAGGTCGAACAGCAGCACGGCGGCGGCGCGCGTCTCGCGCCGCAGCAGCCGCCGCGCCAGCACGTCGAAGTGCGCCGTGCCGGGCTCGACCAGCTCGCGCCGGCCCAGCAGCCGCAGCCGGCGCCGCGATTCGCGCAGCGCCTCCTCGGCGCGCTCCTGGGCCAGCAGCGGCGCCACGCCGCTGCTCACCACGGCCAGCAGCGCGTTGAGCAGCAGCACGGCCGGCAGCGTCCAGTCGACGCGGCTGCGCAGCGCCAGCCAGGCCGCGCCGGCCTGCAGCACGGCGCCCGTGGCCAGCGTCAGCGCCGAGATGCGCAGCACGGTGCTGTGGCGCACCGACGGCGCGCGGCCGAGCAGCACCGCCACGGCCGCCTGCAGCGCCGCGCCCAGCACCGCGGCCTGCGCGTCGCGCTGCGCGGCGTCCTCGAACTCCAGGCCCAGCGCCCACAGCGCCGCCAGCGCGGCCAGCACCGCGTCGCCGCGCACGCTGCCGGGCAGGCGCTGGCGCGCGTCGAAGCGGCGCAGCCCCTGCAGCGCCGCCAGCGGCCACAGCGACATCAGCCACAGCCCCAGGCCGGCCAGCAGCGGCCAGCCGGTGCTCGTGCCGGCCAGCTGCAGCGCCGCGCCGGCGGCGGCCAGCGCCGGCGCCGCCACCCAGCCCCAGTGGCCGCGTGGCACGTTGCGCAGCAGGCCCCAGGCCGCGGTCAGCAGCGCCACGCCGGCGGTGAGCACCAGGTCGGCCAGCAGCAGGGTGGGAAGGTCAGGTTGCATCGTCGCGGGTAAGGCATGGGCCGCCCGCGATGCGGGGGTGGCTGCGGCACTGTCCCTTCCCGGCGCGCGCGGGATGCAACCGCGTGCGTCAGCGGTAGGAATTGGCTGACGCCTGGATACAGCCGGGCCGGGGCCCAGGGGGTTTCAGTACCATGCGCGCGCTTTTTTCAACATCCCAGGGAAATCAGGCCATGGCCATGGACGTCGTCGATTACGAGATCAGGGGCGCGGAGATGCAGTTCGTCGAGATCGAGCTCGATCCGGGCGAAGCCGCGGTGGGCGAGGCGGGCAGCCTCATGTTCATGGACGCCGGCATCGGCATGGAGACCGTCTTCGGCGACGGCGGGCGCCAGGCCGGGGGGCTGTTCGGCAAGCTGCTGGGCGCGGGCAAGCGGCTCATCACCGGCGAGTCGCTGTTCACCACCGTCTACACCAACCAGGCCCACGCCAAGCAGCGCGTGGCCTTCGCCGCGCCCTATCCGGGCAAGATCCTGCCGATGGACCTGCGCCAGCTCGGCGGCACGCTGATCTGCCAGAAGGACGCGTTCCTGTGCGCCGCGCGCGGCGTGTCGCTGGGCCTGTACCTGCAGCAGAAGCTCTCGGTGGGCTTCTTCGGCGGGGAGGGCTTCATCATGCAGCGCCTCGACGGCGACGGCCTGGCCTTCGTGCACGCCGGCGGCACCGTGGTGCGGCGCGACCTGCAGCCCGGGCAGACGCTGCTCATCGACACCGGCTGCGTGGTGGCGATGACGCCCGGCGTCAACTTCGAGATCCAGTACGTCGGCAAGATCAAGACGGCCCTCTTCGGCGGCGAGGGCCTGTTCTTCGCCCGCGTCACCGGCCCCGGCACGGTATGGCTGCAGAGCCTGCCGTTCTCGCGCCTGGCCTCGCGCGTGTTCGCCGCGGCGCCGCAGGCCGGCGGCGGCGGGCGCGAGGAGGGCTCGATCCTGCCGTTCGCCGCCGGCGCCGGGGTGCTGGGCGGGCTGGGCGGGCTGTTCGGCGGCGGCGACCGCGACGACTGAACCGGCGCGCCGCGCGCAGGGTGTGCGGTGCCCGCGCGCGGCGTGACGGACGTCAACTTTTCCGACAACCCGGCACGGCGCCGGGGCGGGGCGCGTGACTACACTGACGCCCCCTTGCAAGCGGTGGTGGACGAATGAAGCTGTTGATGAAGATGGCGCGGGCCGGTGCCGGGTTGTGCCTGGTGGGCGCCGCCGGCTGGGCCGCGGCGCAGTCCGTGGTGCCCACCGTGGCGCCGGCCACGGCCCCCGCGGCGGCGCTGCCGCCGGTGTTCGTGCTCAACTCGCAGGACGCCAACGTCAGCGTGCTCGACCGCGCCACGATGGCGCCGAAGGCGCTGATTGCCACCGGCAAGGAGCCGCACCACCTCTACCTGACGCCCGACGAGAAGTCGGTGATCGTGGCCAACGCGCTGTCGGACTCGCTGACCTTCATCGACCCGAAGACGGCACAGGTGCAGCGCACCATCACCGGCATCATCGACCCCTACCACCTGCGCTTCTCGCCGGACATGAAGTGGTTCGTGACGGCGGCCAACCGGCTCGACCACATCGACATCTACCGCTGGGACCCGGCCAACGCCGCGCAGCCGCTGCAGCTGGCCAAGCGCATCCCCGCGGGCAAGACGCCCAGCCACCTGGCCATCGACACCAAGTCCAGCGTGGTCTACAGCTCGCTGCAGGACAGCGACGAGCTCATCGCCATCGACCTGCGCACGCAGGCGCCGCGCTGGCGCATCCCGGTGGGCAAGATGCCCGCGGACGTCTACCTCACGCCCGACGACCGCACGCTGCTGGTAGGGCTGACCGGCGACGAGGTGGTCGAGGCCTACGACGTGAGCGGCGCGCAGCCGAAGCTCGTCAAGCGCATTCCCACCGGCAAGGGCGCGCACGCCTTCCGCTCGCGCGGCGACGGCAGGCACCTCTTCGTCTCCAACCGCGTGGCCAACACCATCAGCATGATAGACACGCAGTCGCTGTCGGTGGTGAGCACGCTGCCCGCGCCGGGCGGCCCGGACTGCATGGAGCTGCTGTCCGACGGCAAGACGCTGCTGGTGTCCTCGCGCTGGGCGCGCAAGGTCACCGTGATCGACATCGAGAAGAAGCAGGTCGTGCAGCAGGTGCCGGTGGGGCGCTCGCCGCACGGCATCTGGACGCTCGACCATGCCCCGCGGCATTGAGGCGCTGACGCTTGGCGCGCTGCTCGCGGCCGCCACGGCCGCGGCCGCGGCGCCGGGCTGCGACAAGCCGGTCTACCTCACCTTCGACACCGGCCACATGGGCGTGGCGCCGCTGGTGGCGCAGGTGCTGCAGCGCCAGCAGGTGAAGGCCACCTTCTTCCTCGCCGACGAGCGCACGCTCGATGACGGCAGCAGCCTGGACGATGAATGGGCGCCGTGGTGGCGCGCCCGCGCCGCGGAAGGGCATGCCTTCGGCTCGCACACCTGGAGCCACGCGGTCTGGCGCGCCGACCAGGGCGGCGGCGCCTTCACCGTGCAGCCCACGGCCGGGCCGCGGTCCGGGCAGCGCTTCACGCTCGACGAGGCCGGCTACTGCGCGGAGCTGAGGAAGCCGGCCGAGCGCTTCGAGGCCATGACGGGGCAGAAGATGCTGCCGCTCTTCCGCGCGCCGGGCGGCAAGACTTCGCCCGCGCTGCTGGCGGCGGCGCGGCGCTGCGGCTTCGAGCACGTGGGCTGGGCGCCGGCGGGCTTCCTGGGCGATGAGTTGCCCAGCGACCGCCATCCCAACAGCCAGTTGCTCGCGCGCGCGCTGCGAGACATCCGCGCCGGCGACATCCTGCTGGCGCACCTGGGCATCTGGTCGCGCAAGGACCCGTGGGCGCCGGCGGTGCTGGAGCCGCTGGTCGAGGGCCTGAAGCAGCGCGGCTTCTGCTTCGCGACGTTGCGCGATCATCCGCAGTTCGCAGCCTGGGCCGCCCGGCCGGTCGGGCGCTGACATCCCTTCTGACGGACCGCCATGCAATGGTTCTTTGACCTTTTCGGACAGGCGCAGCAGGCGCTTTTCGAGCTGCTGGTGCAGCCGCTGCTGTTCGAGCTGGGCCTGGCCAGCGCGATGGAGGACGCCTTCGTCGCCACCGGCTGGCTGCTGGTGGGGCTGGTGCAGCTGGCGCTGATGCTCACGCTGCTGCGGCTGCTGGAGCGCTGGCGCCCGGTGGAGGCGGTGACGGACCGCGCCGCGGTGCGGGTGGACGTGGTCTACACGCTCATCCACCGCCTGGGCCTGTTCCGCGTGGTGCTGTTCTTCACGCTCGACCCGCTGTGGGACGCGCTCATCGGCCGGCTGCGCGTCGAGGGCCTGCCCACCTTCCAGCTCGACCACCTGTGGCCCGGCGTGACCGACGTGGCGCTGGTGAGCTTCGTGCTGTACCTGCTGCTGTTCGACTTCGTGGACTACCTGCTGCACCGCGGCCAGCACCGCTGGCGCTGGTGGTGGGCGCTGCACGGGCTGCACCACAGCCAGCGCCAGATGACGCTGTGGAGCGACAACCGCAACCACCTGCTCGACGACGTGATCCGCGACAGCGCGCTGGTGCTGGTGGGGCTGCTGGTGGGCATCGCGCCGGGGCAGTTCGTGGCGGTGGTGGCCTTCACGCAGCTGCTGGAGAGCCTGTCGCATGCCAACGTGCGGCTGTCGTTCGGGCCGCTGGAGCGCTGGCTGGTGAGCCCGCGCTACCACCGCTGGCACCACCGCACCGGCGACGGCGAGGTGGCCGACGGCCACGGCCGCCCGGGCGGCGACAACTTCTCCGTGCTGTTCCCCATCTGGGACCGGCTCTTCGGCACCGCCTACTTCGGCGACCGCTACCTGCCCACCGGGCTGCCCGACGACGAGCGTGACTGGGGGCGCGGCTTCCTGTCCCAGCAGTGGCTGGGGCTCAAGCGTCTGGCCGGGCGTGGCTGAGCGGCGCGGCGCGGCAGGAGGGCGGCCATGCGCCCGATGAGGGAGCTGCTCGACGCCTTCTGGCGCGCGGCCGCGTACTGCCTGCACCCGCGCGTGTTCCTGCTGACGCTGGCGCCGCTGCTCATCGCCGCGGCGCTGGCGCTGGGCCTGGGCTGGCTGTACTGGGAGAGCGCCGTGGACGGCGTGTACCAGTCGCTGGAGCGCTGGTCGCTGACCGCGGCGGTGCTGGGCTGGCTCGACGCCATGGGCGGCAGCGGGCTGCGCAGCGTGGTGGCGCCGCTGCTGGTGGTGGCGCTGACGGTGCCGGTGCTGGTGGTGGTGTCGCTGCTGCTGGTGGCGCTGCTGGCCACGCCGGCGCTGACCGCGCTGGTGGCGCGGCGGCGCTTTCCGGTGCTGCAGCGGCGCCGCGGCGCGGGCTTCTGGGCCAGCGTGGGCTGGTCGCTGGGCTGCTCGGCGCTGGCGCTGCTGGCGCTGGCGCTGTCGGTGCCGCTGTGGTTCGTGCCGCCGCTGGTGCTGGTGCTGCCGCCGCTGATCTGGGGCTGGCTGACCTACCAGATGATCACCTTCGACGTGCTCGCCGAGCACGCCAGCGCCGACGAGCGGCGGCGCATCCTGCGCGAGCAGCGCTGGCCGCTGCTGGCCATGGGTGTCGTCAGCGGCTACCTGGGCGCGGCGCCGTCGCTGCTGTGGGCCTTCGGCGCGGCGGTGCTGATCCTGGCGCCGGTGCTGGTGGTGGCCTCGGTGTGGCTGTACACGGTGGTGTTCGTGTTCTCCTCGCTGTGGTTCGCCCACTTCGCGCTGGCGGCGCTGCAGCGGCTGCGCGCGCAGGAGGCGGCCGCGGCGGCCCAGGCGCCGACGCCGCCGCCGGGTGGCGAGATCATCGAGATGGCGCCGGCGGCGCCCGTACTGCAACTGCCCCGGGAACCCCAAGCATGAACTTCGGCCTGATCGTCATCGGCGACGAGATCCTTTCCGGCAAGCGCCAGGACAAGCACCTGGCCAAGGCCATCGAGCTGTTGTCGGCGCGCGGGCTGCAGCTGGCCTGGGCGCGCTATGTGGGCGACGAGCGCGAGCGCATCACGGCCACGCTGCGCGAGGCTTTCAGCAGCGGCGACGCCGTGTTCAGCTGCGGCGGCATCGGCGCCACGCCCGACGACCACACGCGCCAGGCGGCCGCGGCGGCGCTGGGCGTGCCGCTGGCGCTGCACCCGCAGGCGAAGGATCTGATCGGGCAGCGCATGCGCGAGATGGCAGCGGAGAAGGGCGTGCCCTTCGACCCGGACAGCCCGGACAACCTGCAGCGGCTCAACATGGGCGTGTTCCCGCAGGGCGCGCAGATCATCCCGAATCCCTACAACCGCATTCCGGGCTTCAGCGTCGGCGAGGTGCACTTCCTGCCGGGCTTCCCGGTGATGGCGCACCCGATGATGGAAGCACTGCTCGACACCCGCTACGCGGCGCTGCACGGCTCGCAGCACCAGCGCGAGCGCTCCTTCATCGTCTTTGGCGCCATGGAGGCGGCGCTGACGCCGCTGATGGAGGCCGTCGAGGCCGCGCACGCGCCGGTGCGCGTCTTCAGCCTGCCCAGCGTGGACCACCCGCAGTGGGGCCGCCACGTGGAGCTGGGCGTCAAGGGCGCGGGCGACGCGGTGGATGCCGCCTTCGAAGCCCTGCGCGCCGGCCTGGAGCAGTTGCGCGTGAAACTTGGCCCCGAATTGGTGCGCTAGCAGGATTGTCATTTCACCAATTTGGTGCAGACGAATGCATCATCATGGGGCGTTAATGACCCGGGGAATGACGTGATTCACGGGCCCGCGCCCCGGCTTGACGCAGCGCACAGCAGAGATGGCAGAAAACGGCATGCTTTCTGCTAGATTGCTGGGCTCTTTCAATGGCCCGGCTGCACGCCGGGCCTTTGTTTGAAACCGCTGTATTCAACCCCCTCGCACAGCACCCGCTAGGAGATTTTTTGATGGCCAAGACCGTCGCCGACGTGATGAAGATGGTGAAGGAGAACGAAGTCAAGTTCGTTGACTTCCGCTTCACCGACACCCGCGGCAAGGAGCAGCACGTTTCGGTGCCCGTCTCCCATTTCGATGAAGACAAGTTCCAGTCGGGCCACGCCTTCGACGGCTCGTCGATCGCCGGCTGGAAGGGCATCGAAGCCTCCGACATGCTGCTGATGCCGGACGCCAACACGGCCAACATCGACCCGTTCTTCGAAGAGCCCACGCTGATCCTGACCTGCGACGTCATCGATCCGGCCGACGGCAAGCCCTACGAGCGCGACCCGCGCTCGCTGGCCAAGCGCGCCGAAGCCTACATGCGCGCTTCCGGCCTGGGCGACACCGCCTACTTCGGCCCGGAGCCCGAGTTCTTCGTGTTCGACAGCGTGCGCTGGAACATCGACATGTCGGGCTGCTTCTCGAAGATCGAGAGCGAGGAAGCCGCCTGGAACACGGGCAAGGAATACGAGCACGGCAACTCCGGCTTCCGTCCCACCGTCAAGGGCGGCTACTTCCCGGTGCCCCCGGTCGACTCGGGCCAGGACCTGCGCTCGGAGATGTGCCTGCTGCTGGAGCAGCTGGGCATCCCGGTCGAGGTGCACCACCACGAGGTGGCCACCGCCGGCCAGATGGAGATCGGCACCAAGTTCAGCACGCTCATCGAGCGCGCCGACTGGGTGCAGCTGCAGAAGTACGTGATCCACAACGTCGCGGCCGCCTACGGCAAGACCGCCACGTTCATGCCCAAGCCCATCGTCGGTGACAACGGCAGCGGCATGCACGTGCACCAGTCGGTGTGGAAGGACGGCAAGAACCTGTTCGCCGGCGACGGCTACGCGGGCCTGTCGGAGTTCGCGCTGTTCTACATCGGCGGCATCATCAAGCACGCCCGTGCCCTGAACGCCATCACCAACCCCGGCACCAACAGCTACAAGCGCCTGGTGCCCGGCTTCGAAGCCCCGGTGAAGCTGGCCTACTCGGCCAAGAACCGCTCGGCCTCGATCCGCATCCCCTACGTGGCCAACCCGAAGGGCCGTCGCGTGGAAGCCCGCTTCCCCGATCCCCTGATGAACCCGTACCTGGGCTTCGCGGCGCTGCTGATGGCCGGCCTGGACGGCGTGGAAAACAAGATCCACCCGGGCGAGGCCGCCACCAAGGACCTGTACCACCTGCCCCCGGAAGAGGACGCGAAGATCCCGACCGTGTGCCACAGCCTGGACCAGGCCCTGGAAGCGCTGGACAAGGACCGCGCCTTCCTGACCAAGGGCGGCGTGTTCACGGACGCGTACATCGACGCCTACATCGACCTCAAGATGCAGGAGGTCACGCGCTTCCGCATGGCCACGCACCCGGTCGAGTTCGACATGTACTACGCCCTGTGATCCCGCAAGGATCCTGAGCAGCGCGTGCAAGGACGGCCCCCGGGCCGTCTTTTTCTTTGGCGGCTGGCGGGGGCGGTGGCGAGGGGCTTTGCCACAATCCGCGCGACACCCCTCCCGAGAGAACCCATGCGCATGAAGCTCACCAGCCGCTGCGCGCTGTGCGCTGTGCTGCTGCTCGGCGGCATGGCCGCAGCCCAGGCGCAGGACGGCGCGGTCTACCAGTGCACCAAGCCCGACGCGCCCGTGCTCTACACCGATGCCGTCGGTGCCCGCGGCGCGCGTGCGCAGGGCCACAGCTGCCAGCCGGTGCAGGCGCTGCCCGTGACCATTCCGCAGGGTCCGCGGCCGCGCGCCGCGGCGCCGGCACCCGCTGCCCCGGTGTCGGTATCGCGACCGGCCGCGGCGCCGGCCAGCCCGGGCGGCGAGCGCGTGGCGCCGCAGCAGCAGCGCGAGCGCGACAAGGACGCGCGCGCCATCCTGGAAGCGGAGCTGCAGCGCGAGCAGGCGCGGCTGCGGCTGCTGCTGGCCGAGTACAACGACGGCCAGCCCGAGCGGCTGGGCAGCGAGCGCAACCACCAGCGCTACCTGGACCGCGTCGCCGCCCTGAAAGCCTCCATCGAGCGCAGCAGTGCCGACGTCGCCGCGCTGCAGCGCGAACTCTCCCGGGTGTCCCGGCCATGAAGCGCAAAGAACCCCACTACGACAACTTCGACCTGCTCGCCACGCTGGTGGCGGTGGTCTCGCCGCAGGGCCAGTGCCTGTTCGTCAACGCCGCCTTCGAGGACCAGATCGGGCTGTCGCGCCGCGCGCTGGTGGGCGGCAGCCTGCCGCAGTGGTTCGTGCTGCCGCGCCAGCTGCAGGAGACGCTGGCGGCGGTGGCGCGCAACGACTACGCCAGCGGCCGCTTCGACGCCCAGCTCAAGCGGCTGCCCGGGGTGCAGCCCGAGGCGCTGCCGGTGCACGTCATCGTCAACCAGACCGACCGCGCCGACCGCGTGGTCGTGGAGATGATCGAGATCGAGCAGCAGACGCGCCAGGACCGCGAGGAGCGCGCGCTGGACCAGGCGCAGGCCAACAAGGAGCTCATCCGCAACCTGGCGCACGAGATCAAGAACCCGCTGGGCGGCATCCGCGGCGCGGCGCAGCTGCTGCAGATGGAGCTGCAGTCGCGCGAACTCACCGAGTACACGCAGGTCATCGTGCAGGAGGCCGACCGGCTGCAGGCGCTGGTGGACCGGCTGCTGGCGCCGCACCGCAAGCCGCACGTGGTGGGCGACGTCAACATCCACGAGGTGTGCGAGCGGGTGCGCTCGCTGATCCTGGCCGAGTTCCCGCGCGGGCTGGCGGTGCAGCGCGACTACGACACCTCGATTCCCGAGTTCCGCGGCGACCGCGAGCAGCTGATCCAGGCCGTGCTCAACATCGCGCACAACGCGGCGCAGGCGCTCACGCAGCGCATCGCCGAGGGCGACGCGTGCATCGTGCTGCGCACGCGCGTGACGCGGCAGGTCACGATCGGCAAGACGCGCTACAGACTGGCACTGGAATTGCATATCGAGGACAACGGCCCGGGTGTTCCCGAGTCGATCCGCGATCGCATCTTCTACCCGCTGGTGTCGGGACGCGAGGGCGGATCGGGCCTGGGGCTGACGCTGGCGCAGACCTTCGTGCAACAGCACCAGGGGACCATCGAATGCGACAGCACGCCCGGCCAGACGATCTTCAAGATCCTTATTCCTTTGCCCTGACTGACACGAGGTAAGCGCCCGAGCATGAAACCGATCTGGGTCGTAGACGACGATCAATCCATCCGCTTCGTGCTGGAGAAGGCACTGGGGCGCGAGCAGTTCCAGGTACGCAGCTTCGGCAGCCCGCGCGACGTGCTCGCGGCGCTGGACAGCGACGAGCCGCAGGTGCTGGTCAGCGACATCCGCATGCCCGGGGGCTCGGGGCTCGATCTGCTGGCCAAGGTCAAGCAGCGGCTGCCGGGGCTGCCGGTGATCGTGATGACGGCGTATTCCGACCTGGACAGCGCCGTTTCGGCGTTCCAGGGCGGGGCCTTCGAGTACCTGCCCAAGCCCTTCGACGTGACCAAGGCGGTGGAGCTGATCCGCCGCGCGGTGGAGGAGAGCCTGCGCGAGCAGGTGCAGGGCGAGCGCATGGCGCAGATGCCCGAGATGCTGGGCCAGGCGCCGGCGATGCAGGACGTGTTCCGTGCCATCGGGCGGCTGTCGCAGAGCAACGTCACGGTGCTCATCACCGGCGAGAGCGGCTCGGGCAAGGAGCTCGTGGCGCGCGCGCTGCACAAGCACAGTCCGCGCGGCAACGGTCCCTTCGTGGCCATCAACACCGCCGCCATCCCGAAGGACCTGCTGGAGAGCGAGCTTTTCGGCCACGAGCGCGGCGCCTTCACCGGCGCGCAGAGCATGCGCCGCGGCCGCTTCGAGCAGGCCGACGGCGGCACGCTGTTCCTCGACGAGATCGGCGACATGCCCTTCGACCTGCAGACGCGGCTGCTGCGCGTGCTCTCGGACGGGCAGTTCTACCGCGTCGGCGGCCACCAGCCGCTCAAGAGCAACGTGCGCGTGATCGCCGCGACGCACCAGAACCTGGAGCAGCGGGTGCGCGAGGGCGTGTTTCGCGAGGACCTGTTCCACCGGCTCAACGTCATCCGGCTGCGCCTGCCGCCGCTGCGCGAGCGGCGCGAGGACGTGCCGGCGCTGGCGCGCTTCTTCCTGTCCAAGAGCGCACGCGAGCTGGGTGTGGAGTCCAAGCGCATCACCGAAGCGGCGCTGCAGCGGCTGGCGGCCTTCGACTTCCCCGGCAACGTGCGCCAGCTGGAGAACATCTGCCATTGGCTCACGGTGATGGCGCCGGCGCAGGTGATCGAGCCCAAGGACCTGCCGCCCGAGCTCATGGGCGGCGGCGCGCTGCCGGCCTACGAAGCGCCCGCGCCGGTGGCGGCGACTGCCGCGGCGCCCGCCGAAGCGGTTCCGGCCGCGCTCGGCGAGCCGGCGCTGGCGGCCGTCGCGGCCGCATCCGGCGCCGAGGCCGACTGGCTGCGCGACCTGGAGCGCCAGGCGCGGGGCATGCTCGAAGCGGGCTCGCCCGAGGTCTGGGACACCCTGACGCGCCAGTTCGAGGGCCGGCTCATCCACACCGCGCTGGAGCTCACCCGCGGCCGGCGCATCGAGGCCGCGCACAAGCTGGGCATCGGCCGCAACACCATCACGCGCAAGATCCAGGACCTGGGCCTGGACGACTGAGCCCGGGCCCTCGCGGCCCGGCTGCAGCGCCAGCGTCACTGTGATGCAGTGACGCTTCGCACGCGCAGCGGCTTTGCTTGACGCCAGCCCGTTGCGCTCTATCGGTTGCCTCTCCATGATTGACGGCTGCCGGGCAGACCGCTCGATGGAGACCGCGGCATGACAAGCACAACAAACCGATCCGGTGGCGCTGCCTTGATTGCTGCGTTGCGTCAAAACAGCGCGCAGGCTCGTCAGGCGCGTGCCGGCTGCGAGAATCGCGGGCTGGCCCACACAGCGCGGACCGACTGACTGCATGGGCCTGGCGGGCCTGCTGCTGACAAACATCAAGCGGACAGACGCCGAACGGCTGGATAATTGTTATCCAAATGTTTCAAGATGGGCGGTTCCTCGTCGGATCCGGGCAATGCAGGCGCCTTCACCGACGGACCGTGCCTGATGCAGTGGCTGTCCTGAGAAGGTCCGGCCGGCCCGATCGGACCGGCATCAGGCGGCATGCGTGGCTGGGCGGCTGCATTGACATGCGCTGCAGGTGGCCTTGACGGCACAAGAGGCGTTTCTGTCCCACGGGACGGTAGGGGGGGAAGGTGATCAGCGTTTACAAGCATCACGTGCACCAGCGGGTGCTGTTCCAGGTCGGCTTCGACTTTGCGGTACTCACGGCAGTCGTGTTCCTGTTCGGCATGTCCCACGGGGACGAGAGCGCGGAGCGGATGTCGAGCGTGGCAGCGCAGGGGCTGTCGCTGGCGGCCTTCCTGTGCGTCATCACCACGGCATCGGGCTTCTACGAGCCGGTGCCCAAGCGCTCGCTGGGGCAGTCCTGCATCCGCGCGCTGGTGTGCATGCTGCTGGTGCTGCCGCTGGCGTTCCTGATCGCGCACCTGATGCCCAGCAGCGTGCTGGCGCCGGCGGCGCTGCCGATGGCGGCATTGCTGGGCACGGCTGTCGTGGTCGGGCATCGGGTCTACGCGGCGCATGGCATGCGCCCGGCACGGCTGCGGCCGCGCGTGCTCATCCTGGGCGCGGGCGAGCGGGCGGCCAGCGTGGGACGCACCCTTGAAGAGAGCGAGGCGGGCGCCGAGCTCGTCGGCTACTACCCGACCTCCAACGAGACCGGCATCACCGTGCCCGCGCAGCAGCTGATGTCGGTACAGGAGCCGCTGGCACAGCTGGTGCAGCGCCTGAAGGTCAACGAGGTGATCGTGGCGCCGACCGAGCGGCGTGGCGGCGGCATGCCGATGGACCAGCTGCTGGCCTGCCGCACGCAGGGCGTGCGCGTGCTGGACATGTCGACCCATTACGAGCGGGCGCTGGGGCAGCTGCGCGTGGACTGCATCGAGCCGGCGCTGCTGGTGTTCGGCACCGGCTTCAACCAGGGGCCGCTGCGCATGGGCATCAAGCGGCTGTCGGACCTGCTGAGCTCGATGCTGCTGCTGCTGGTGGCAGCGCCGATCATGCTGGTGACGGCGGTGCTGATCAAGCTGGAGAGCCACGGGCCCGTGCTGTACCGGCAGGAGCGCGTGGGGCTCAACGGGCGGCTCTTCAACGTCATCAAGTTCCGCAGCATGCGCACCGACGCGGAGAAGGACGGGCGTCCGCGCTGGGCCTCGGCGCAGGATGACCGGGTCACGCGCGTGGGCCGCGTCATCCGGCGGCTGCGCATCGACGAGCTGCCGCAGATCTTCAACGTGCTGCTGGGCGACATGAGCTTCATCGGTCCGCGTCCCGAGCGCCCGTTCTTTGTCGAGCAGCTCGCGCGCGAGCTGCCCTATTACGGCCTGCGCCACAGCATCAAGCCGGGCGTCACGGGCTGGGCCCAGGTGCGCTACCCGTACGGCGCCACGGTCGAGGATTCGCTGCAGAAGCTGCAGTACGACCTCTACTACGTCAAGAACCACAACCTGCTGCTGGACCTGCTCGTGCTGTTCGAAACCGTGGGCGTGGTGCTCACGGGCAAGGGCGCGCGCTGAGGAGGAAGAGGGAGTCAATGGTTGACGGCCTCCGCCATGGAGGGCGCAACGGCTTGCGAAGGCTGGAACCGCAGTGGCATTGAGTATTGGCGAAGCCGCGATCGGTTGCTACGCGCTCGCGGCGCTGCTGCACCTGGGGCTGGAGAGACGGCTGGGCCGCATCGCGGGCCGGGCCGAGTGGGACCCCGCCATGGCGCGGGCGCTGCGCCTGGCGCTGCTGTGCACCACGGCCTGGGCCTGCGCGACGCTGTGCCTGTACCTGTGGCCCGGGCCGCTGTGGTACGGGGTGGCGCAGGTGCTCGATGCGGTGCGCTACGGCAGCTGGTTCCTGATGCTGATGCGGCTGCTGGAGCCGCGGCGCTGGCTGCGCGAGTTCGCCCGCGCGCTGGTCGTGGTGACCGCGGCGTTGCCGCTGCTGGTGCTGGTGGGGTGGCCGCTGTCGAACCTGGCCACCACGCTGGTGCTGGCGCTGCCGGTGCTGGGGATGTTCCTGGTGGAACAGTTCTACCGCAACGCCGCCGAGGACCAGCGCTGGACGACCAAGCCGATGTGCATCGGACTGGGTGCGGTGTTCGTGTTCGACCTGTACCTGCATACCCATGGCGTGCTGTTCGGGCGCCTGGAGCCGCACACGCTGGTGGTGCGTGCGGCCGTGCATTCGCTGGCCGTGCCGGCGCTGGCCCTGGCGCTGCGGCGCCAGGCGCTGCGGCCGCGCGCGCTGCAGCTGTCGCACAGCATGGCGTACCACACGCTGACGCTGCTGCTGGTGGGCGGCTACCTGCTGCTCATCTCCGGCGCCGGGTATTACGTGCGCAAGTTCAGCGGCGACTGGGGACATGCGCTGCAGGTGGGCTTCGGCGTGTCGGCGCTGGCGGCGCTGGCCGTGGCGCTGAGTTCCGGTGCGGTGCGCGCGCACCTGCGCGTGTTCGTGAGCAAGCATTTCTTCAACTACCACTACGACTACCGCACCGAGTGGCTGCGCTTCACGGCGGCGCTGTCGAGCCGTCCCGGCGACGCCGACTTCGGCAGCCAGGTCGTGCGCGGGCTGGCCGACATGGTCGAGAGCCCGGGCGGCACGCTGTGGACGGTTGTGGCCGACGGCAGCCATTTCGCTCCCAGCGCGTACTGGAACAGCCCGCGCTGCGCGGCCAGCGAGGCGGCGGACTCGCCCTTCGCCCGCTTCATGCAGCAGCGCGACTGGCTGGTGGAGCTGCAGGAGCTGCGCGACCGCCCCGAGCGCTACGACGGCCTGGCCGCGCCGGCCTGGCTGGCGCAGGACCCGACGGCGTGGGTCGTGGTGCCGCTGCCCATGGCGCAGGAACTCATCGGCTTCGTCGTGCTGGCTCGTCCGCGCACGCCGCTGTCGGTGAACTGGGAGCTGCGCGACCTGCTCAAGACCGCGGGGCGGCAGGCCGGAATCTTCATCGCGCGCATGCGCGCAGCCGAGGCGCTGCTGGAGGCCCGCAAGTTCGAAGCCTTCAACCGCATGTCGGCCTTCGTCGTGCACGATCTCAAGAACATCGTGACGCAGCTGTCGCTGATGATGAAGAACGCCAAGCGGCTGCAGCACAACCCGGAGTTCCAGGCGGACATGCTGGCCACGGTGGACAACGCGCTGGAGAAGATGCGCCAGCTCATGCTGCAGCTGCGCGAGGGCGAGGCCCCGGTCGACGGCCGCCACGGCGTGGACCTGGAAGCCCTGGCGCGGCGGCTGCAGCACAGTGTCCGCGCGCGCGGTCGGGAGCTGGAAGTCGAGGTCGTGCAGCCCGTGACCGCGCGCGGGGACGAGCAGCGCCTGGAGCGCGTGGTGGGGCACGTGGTGCAGAACGCGCTTGATGCCACGCCCGTGGACAAGCGCGTGTGGCTGCGCGTGGAGCGCGCCGTGGGCCAGGCCCGCATCATCGTGGGCGACGAAGGCTGCGGCATGACGGCCGACTTCATCGCCAACAGCCTGTTCAAGCCCTTCAACACGACCAAGCCCGCCGGCATGGGCATCGGCGCCCACGAGAGCGCCCGCTACCTGCGCGAGCTCGGGGGCAGCATTGCCGTGCGCAGCGAGCCGGGCCGCGGCACGGAGATCACGATGCTGCTGCCGCTGATCGAAACCGAGCGTCCTGGCGACGCATTCATCGCGAGGGCCGCATGACGACGACGAATCCCCCGCTGCTGATCGTCGAGGACGATCCGGCGCTTCAGAAGCAGATCAAGTGGTCGCTGGACGGCTATGCCAGCGTCGAAGCCGGCGACCGCGAGGCGGCGCTGCGGCAGTGCCGCCGCCACCGTCCGGCCGTGGTGACGATGGACCTGGGGCTGCCGCCGGATCCGGATTCGGTGTCCGAGGGCTTCAAGCTGCTGGAGCAGATGCTCGAGCTCGACCCGCTGGTCAAGGTCATCGTCATCACCGGGCAGAACGGCCGCTCCAACGCGCTGCGCGCCGTCGAGCTCGGCGCCTACGACTTCCTGGAGAAGCCCTTCGACCCGGACGTGCTGGGGCTGATCGTCGAGCGCGCGTACCGGCTCTACACGCTGCAGGCCGAGAACGCGCGGCTGCAGGCGCAGAGCCTGGGCGACGCCACGCACGGCGTGATCACGCGCGACGAGGGGCTGCTGCGCATCTGCCGCACCATCGAGAAGGTGGCGCCCAGCAGCGCCTCGGTGATGCTGCTGGGCGAGAGCGGCACCGGCAAGGAAGTGCTGGCACAGGCGCTGCACGCCGCATCGCGGCGCAGCGGCCGTTTCGTGGCCATCAACTGCGCGGCCATTCCGGAGGCGCTGCTGGAGAGCGAGCTCTTCGGCTTCGAGCGCGGCGCCTTCACCGGCGCGACCAAGACCACCGTGGGGCGCATCGAAACCGCCCACGGCGGCACGCTCATGCTCGACGAGATCGGCGACCTGCCGCTGCCGCTGCAGGCCAAGCTGCTGCGCTTCCTGCAGCAGCGCACCATCGAGCGCATCGGCGGGCGCCAGGAGATTCCCATCGACACGCGCATCGTCTGCGCCACGCACCAGGACCTGCAGTCGCTCATCCGCGAAGGGCGCTTTCGCGAGGACCTGTATTACCGGCTGTCGGAGATCGTGGTGCAGATCCCGCCGCTGCGCCAGCGCCGTGGCGACGCGGTGCTGCTGGCGCATGCGTTCCTGCGCCGCTTTGCCGAGGAACAGCGCCGCACGCTGCGCTTTACGGACGATGCGCTGCGCGCCATCGAGGGCCACGCTTGGCCGGGCAACGTGCGCGAGCTGATCAACGTGGTGCGCCGCGCTTCGATCATGGCTGACGGCCAGCTCGTGACGGTGGAGGACCTGGGGCTGCCCGCAGCCGCTGCGCCGGCGCAGGATGCTGCCGAGGCGCTGGACCTGCGCACGGTGCGTGACCGCGCCGAGCGCAGTGCCGTCGTGACCGCGCTGTCGCGTTGCGACGGCAACCTTGTCAAGGCGGCCGAGCTCCTGGGCGTGAGCCGCCCGACGCTGTACGACCTGATGAACCGACTTTCGATCAAGGTGGCGCGCTGAAGCCGCGCCGCCCACACGCATGAAGCCTCTTGCCCGCCGCCTGTCCCTGTCCCTTTGTCTGGCCTCGGCCCTGCTTGCCGGCTGCAAAGTCGAGCAGAAGGTGCCGGAGCTGATGGCCTCGGCGCACCAGTACCTGGAGCGCGACGACTACCGCGCCGCGGCGCTGCAGCTGCGCAATGCGCTGCAGCAGGAGCCCAACCTGGCCGAGGCGCGGCTGTTGCTGGGCCAGGTGCTGCTGGAGGACGGGCAGCTCGTGGCTGCCGGCGTCGAGGTGCGCAAGGCGCTGGACCTCGGCGCTGCGCAGGAGCAGGTGGTGCCGTTGCTGGCGCGGGTGCTGCTGTCCGAGGGCAAGCCCGAGGTGCTGCTGGAACGCTACGGCTCCACGGTGCTGGCGCAGCCGCAGGCCCAGGCCACGCTGCTGTCGCGGCTGGCGCTGGCCCATCTGGCACTGGACCAGCCCCAGCGTGCCGAGGCGGCGCTGCGCTCGGCGCTGGCCGCCGACGCGCAGCATGCCGAGGCCCGGCTGCTGCAGGCGCGCATGCTGGCCGCCAACCAGGATCTTGACGGCGCGCGCCGGCTGGTTGACGAGGTGCTGCAGCAGCATCCGCAGTCCTACTACGGCTGGCTCACGCGCGCCGAGCTGCTGCAGGGCACGGACCCGACTGCTGCGCTGGAGGCCTTTCGCAAGGCGCTGGCGCAGCGCAAGCATTCGATGGCGGCTTCCAACGGCATCTTCACCGTGCTGCTGCAACAGAAGAAGCTCGACGAGGCGGCGGCGACCGTGGCGCAGCTCAAGGGCGCGTATCCGAAGCATCCTCAGGTCTGGCTGCTGGAAGCCCAGCTGGCGCTGCTGCAGGGCAACCTGAAGCAGTCGCGTGAGCTCGTGCAGACGCTGCTCAAGGTTGCACCGGACGATTTGCGGGTGCTGCAGCTTGCCGGATTGGTGGAGGCCGCGAGCGGATCGCTGCTGCAGGCGGCGGCCCATCTGGGCAAGGCCCTGAGCCAGCAGCCCGGTGCCGTCACAGTGCGCCAGCTGCAGGCGCAGGTGCAGCTGCGCCTGGGAGAGCCGGCCAAGGTGCTCGACACGCTGCAGCCGCTGCTGGACGGCCAGCCTGACGTGCGCACGCTCATGCTGGCGGCCCAGGCCTACGAACAGCAGGGCCAGCTCGATCAGGCCGAGCGCATGTTCCGCAGCGCGGCGGCGCAGGAGCCGACCGACGTGCGCACGCGTACGGCCCTGGCGCTCACGCAATTCGCGCGCGGACAGACGGCGGTGGCCATCGACACGCTGCAGTCGTTGTCGGCCCAGGACCAGGGCACGCTGGCCGACGAGGCGCTGATCGGCGCACGCACGCGCCGCGGCGATTTCGACGCTGCGCTCACGGCCATCGACGTGCTGGAGAAGAAGACGCCGGGCCAGCCGCTGGCGCCCATGCTGCGCGGGCGGGTGCAGCTCGCGCTCAAGAAGCCCGACGAAGCGCGCCGCAGCTTCGAGCAGGCGCTGCGCCTGGATGCGAAGTACCTGCCCGCGGCGCTGAACCTTGCGGTGCTGGACCTGCAGGCCAAGCATTACGACGCGGCAGCCAAGCGCTTCGAGGCCTTGCTCAAGGCCAATCCGGGCCACCTGGAGTCCTTGTTGACGGTGGCGCGCATTCGCACCGTGGCTGGCGCCCCGGTCCAGGAACTGGCCCAGCGCTACGAGGAGGCCGTGCGGCTGAATCCGACCGAAGGTAGCGCCCGCGTGGCGCTCATCGAGCACCATCTCAACCAGCGCAACAACGAAGCAGCGCTGGCCGTGGCCCGGGACGCCGTGGCGGCGCTGCCCGACAACCCGGGCCTGCTGGCCGTCATGGCGCGCGTGCAGTTGCTGGCCAAGGAGCCCAACCAGGCCATCAGCACGCTGTCCAAGGTGATCGCCCAGCAGCCCAACTCGGTGCAGCCGCTGCTGATGCTGGCTGAGGTGTACACCGTCACCAAGGACGTCGAGCGCGCGGTCGAGGCACTGCAGCGTGCGCGGACTCTGGCTCCTCTGGATATGGCGGTCCAGCAGCGCCTGGCAGCGACGTTGCTTGCCGCGGGAAAGCGTGCCGAGGCGCTGGACGTGGCCCGTGCGCTGCAAAAGCAGCCGAAGATGGAGCTGGCCGGCTATGAGCTTGAGGCCGGCATAGAGCTGGTCGAGAAGCGCTGGCGCGAAGCCGCTGCCGTGCTGCGAATCGCGCTCAGGAAGCAACCCACGACGGACCGGGCCAAGGCGCTGCATACAGCCTTGCTCGCCCATGACAAGGCCGAAGCCCAGGTTTTTGCCGCCAAGTGGGTGGCCGAACATGCCGATGACCGTGCCTTTCTCATGTATCTGGGCGACAGCGCCCTGGCCGTACAGGATTACGCCCAAGCCGAATCCCGGTATGCCGCGGTGCTTCGGCTCCAGCCGGCGGAGCCCGCAGCGCTCAACAATCTGGCGTGGGTGCTGCTGAAGCTGAAGAAGCCTGGCGCCATCGACATGGCCGAGAAGGTGAACCAGTTGGCGCCGAACGTGCCGACCTTCATGGACACGCTGGCCCAGGCGTTGGCCGCCGACAAGCGCTGGGAACAAGCCATCGAGTTGCAAAAGCGTGCCATCGCGCTGGACGATGCCCAGTCGCCCACGCTGCGCCTGAACCTGGTGCGGCTGTACATGGACGCCGGCCAGCGGTCACAGGCGCGCGCGGAGCTCGACGCGCTGGCCCAGCTGGGGCCGAAGTTCAAGCAGCAGGAGGCGGTGGCGCAGCTGCTCAAGCAGCTCTAGCAGCCGGTCCCTGGATGAGAAATTTGTCGCGTAACTGCGACACCGTGACGGCGGCAGGGCCTGAGGAAACCGATCGGGCCGGTAGCAGTTCCTTCATCTGGCCGGCAGATGCCATTACATTGCTTGACTGGGCAGGGAGCAGGACCCCGTCGCAATCGGGATTTGCGATCGGCTCACGACGCGTGTCTTGTGGCTGAAAGTGGCGGCTGCGTTCCACTTCTGTCAGGAATCACGTGCAAAATTAGTGGTTTGCCAGCCAATTATTGGGGTCCCACGCCGAGCCGAGGCAAGTTATCCATTGGACATTGCTAGATATTGCAAAATTGCAATGTTGTTCAGCCGCTTGAAAGGCGGTCGGCAGTCCTCGGGGGCATGGGCTGTTGCAGTTCATCAAATTGAGTCGTTGGCAGCACGAGCAGGAGGGCTCTTGAAAACTTACTTGAATCAGCGCGCAACCTGGATGCGCGGTGCGTTTGCGGCTGTCGTGCTGGGCTTGCTGAGCGCTTGCGCCAGCACGCCCGACTTCCCGCCGGCACCTGTCACGGCGGGAACCGACGACTACTCCTACATCATTGGGCCCGGGGACAGCGTCAACATCATCGTCTCGCGCAATCCCGAGCTGTCCATGGTCGTGCCGGTGCGCCCGGACGGCAAGATTTCCACGCCGCTGGTGGACGAGCTGGTGGCGCAGGGCAAGAACCCGCAGCAGCTGGCCCGGGAAGTGGAGCAGGCGCTAGCCAAGTACGTGCGTGATCCGGTGGTGACGGTGATCGTCACCAACTTCATCGGCCCGTACAGCGAGCAGGTGCGTGTCGTGGGGCAGGCGGCCAAGCCGCAGTTCCTGCCCTACAAGCAGAAGATGACGTTGCTGGACGTCATGATCGCGGTCGGCGGCCTGACGGACTTTGCCGCCGGCAACAGTGCCACGATCCTGCGCTCCTCCGAAGGCAACAAGCAGTACTCGGTGCGCCTGAAGGACCTGATCAGCCGCGGCGACATCTCGGCCAACGTCGAGATGCGCCCGGGAGACATCCTCATCATCCCGCAGAGCTATTTCTGAGCGCTGCGGCTGGCTGGCGGCCAGTGAGACGGCGAGGGGTCCGGTTGCGGACCCCTTCAGTGTTGTTTGGAAGGATTTCTGATGGAAGAGCTGCTCCAGCAGCTGTTGGGCTTCTTGCGCGGGATGTGGCGCTTCCGCTGGCATGGGCTGGTGGTGGCATGGGCCGTGATGGTGATCGGTGCCGTCGTGGTCTGGCGCCTGCCCGACCGCTACGAGGCCTCGGCACGCATCTACGTGGACACGCAATCCATCCTGCGACCGCTGATGTCCGGCATGGCAGTGCAGCCCAACGTCGATCAGCAGCTGCAAATGCTCAGCCGCACGCTCATCAGCCGCCCGAACGTGGAAAAGCTGATCCACATGGCCAACCTTGACCTGAAGAACGGTTCCGCCACGGAGCAGGAAAAGTTGATCGAGGATCTGACCGGGAAGCTGGCCATCAAGAGCGTCGGGCGCGACAACTTCTACCAGCTGACCTACATGGACTCGGACCCGGAGAAGGCCCGGCGCGTCATCCAGTCCCTGGTGTCGATCTTCGTCGAGTCGAGCCTGGGTGCCAGCCGCAAGGACACCAACTCGGCCAAGCTGTTCCTCGACGAGCAGATCAAGTCTTACCGCACGAAGCTGGAGGAGGCCGAGGCACGGCTCAAGGAATTCCGGCTGCGCAACCTTGACCTGCAGGTGAGCGAAGGGCGCGACAGCGCGGCACGCATGAACGCGGCCAGTACCCAGCTGGAGCAGGCCAAGCTGGAGCTGCGCGAGGCCGAGATGGCCCGCGACGCGGCCCGCGCGCAGCTGCTGGGCAGCAAGCCCCAGGCCTCCTCGTCCTCATCCTCGGCCGCGCCGGGCGCTGAACTGGTGGCCACGCCCGAGATCGACGCGCGGCTGGAGTCCCAGCGCCGCAATCTCGATGCGCTGCTGCAGCGCTTCACGGATCAGCATCCGGAAGTGCAGAGCACGCGGCGGCTGCTCAAGGAGCTGGAGGAGCAAAAGCGCATCGAAGTCAACGAGAAGCGCCAGTCGGCGACGGCGACGCCGCTGACGGTCATCAGCAGCAATGCCAGCCTGGCGCAGCAGGAGCTCAGCCGGGTGCTGGCCACCGCCGAGGTGCAGGTGGCCTCGCTGCGCGCCCGCGTGGCCGAGTACAGCGCCCGCTACGCCCAGGCCCGCGAGCAAATGAAGACGGCGCCGCAGCTGGAGGCCGAGGCGGTGCAGCTCAACCGGGATTACGAGATCCACAAGAAGAATTACGAGGGCCTGGTGTCCCGGCGCGAGTCGGCCAACATGTCCGGGCAGCTCGAAGACGCCGGCGTGGCCGAGTTCCGCCTGATCGATCCTCCGCGAGTGCCTTCCAAGCCCTCGGCGCCCAACCGGCTGCTGCTGCTGGCGGCGGCGTTCGCCGCAGCGGTGGCCGCGGGCCTGGCCAGTGCACTGGCCTTCAGCCAGCTGCGCCCCGTGTTCTACCGGGGCACCGAGCTGCGCAACAAGCTCGACCTGCCGCTGCTGGGCGTGGTGTCGGTCGTGCTGACGGATGCGGAAGAGCGGCAGGAACGCATCGGGCGCACGCGCTTCCTTGGCGCCAGTGCCAGCCTTCTGGGCGTGTTCCTGATCGGCATGGCCGTACTGACCATCAAGAGCCTGAAGTAACGCCATGACCAGCCTGATCGAACAAGCCGCCGCGCGGCTGGCGCAGTTGCGCAACGCCGGCGCGGTGTCAAGCCCGCCCGCGGGACCCGAGGCCGACGCGCCTGCAGGCTCCCCGGCCGCGACGGCGGCGCCGGGCGCGGCCGTGGCCGTGGCCGCAGCTCGGCCCGCAGCCCCGACGGAGCTGCCCGCCGTGGTCCGGGCCGCGGAACTGCCGCAGCCCGCCCCGGCAGCGGCGCCGCAGCCGGTGACGCCGCGGCCCGTGCCGATGACGTCGCGCCGCGTCGAGCTGGACCTGCAGCGCCTGGCGGCTGCCAACTTCGTCACGCCCGGGGCGCCGCGCTCGCGCATTGCCGACCAGTACCGCGTCATCAAGCGCCCGCTCATCGCCAACGCGCTGGGCAAGGGTGCCGCACCCGTGGCGCACGGCAACCGCATCATGGTCACCAGTGCGCTGCCCGGCGAGGGCAAGACCTTCACCGCGGTGAACCTGGCGCTGAGCATCGCGGCCGAGATGGACACCACGGTGATGCTGGTGGATGCCGACGTCGGGCGGCCCTCGGTGCTGCGCACGCTGGGCCTGGCGCCGGGGCCGGGCCTGCTCGACGTGCTCGAAGGCCGCGCCACGATGCCCGAGGTGCTGCTGCGCACCAACGTGGACAAGCTCGTGCTGCTGCCCAGCGGCACGCTGCACGACCGCACCACCGAGCTGCTGGCCAGCGACGGCATGCACCAGCTGCTGCAGGAAGTGGCCCAGCGCTACGAGGACCGGATCATCATTTTCGACTCGCCGCCGCTGCTGCTGACGACCGAGGCGCGTGCACTGGCCACCCACATGGGCCAGGTGATCATCGTGGTGCAGGCCGGGCACACCAGCCAGTCCGACGTGCAGGCGGCGCTGGCCACCATCGAATCCTGCCCCGTCAAGCTGATGCTGCTCAACAAGGCGCGCATGTCCAAGCTTGACGCTTACACGTCGGGCTACGGCTACGGCTATGGCTACGGCTATGGGGCCGGGCAGGGCCAGCAGCCGGTCTGAGGCCGCCCGGTGTCACGCAAACTCCCGCCGATGAGAATGAAGTCGTTGCCCCTGGAACTGCTGCCCGTACTGGGCTTGCTGGCGGTTGCGGCCGCACCCGCGCAGGCGCAGGCGCAGGCGAGGTCGCAGGTCGGCGTCGAGACGGAAGGCGACGCTGCCAGGACGCAGCCGAGGACCTTCGTGCCGCGGCTTTCCATCTCCGAGACCGCGACCAGCAACGTCAACCTGCGCGCCGCGAAGCAGTCCGACCTGATCACGAGCATCGCCCCGGGGCTGTATGCGAGCAGCCGCGGCGGCCGCGTGCAGGGCTTCGTCGACTACTCGCTCTCCGGGCTGCTTTACGCGCAGGACACGCGGCCCAACCAGCTGCTCAACGCGCTGCGGGCCAACGGCAGCGCCGAAGTCCTGGAGAACACGGGCTTCATCGACGCGTCGGCCAGCATCACGCAGCAGGCGGTCAATCCGTTGGGCGTCCAGTCCGCCGATGCCCAGCTGGGCCGCGACAACCAGACCGAGGTTCGCACCTTGCAGCTTGCGCCGCGCCTGCAAGGACGGCTGGGTGCCGGCGTGGACTGGAGCGCGCGGGCTTCGCACCAGAACACGAGCAGCACGTCGGATCTGGCCTCGAACTCCTCATCCTCGACGGCCCAGCTCGACATCGGCAACGGCAGCCAGCCCACCCGCTTCGGCTGGTCGGCGCAGGCCTCGCGCACGCAGCGCAGTTTCAGCCGGGGCCGCACGACCGACGACGACATCCTGCGCGGCGTGCTGCAGTACCGCCCCGGCCCCGATTTCAGCGCCGGCGTCATCGGCGGCTACGAATCCACCGACATCGCCTCCGTCGACAAGCAGGGGCGGGCCACCTACGGCCTGCAGCTCAACTGGGCTCCCAGCGCGCGCTCGCAGCTCCGCTCCGAGGTGGAGAGGCGTTTCTTCGGCAATGCCTACAACGTCGCCTTCTCCTACCGCTGGCCCCGGGCGGCGCTGAACTTCAGCGACACGCGCGCGATGTCCAACGGCGCGGGCCAGCTCACGCAGATCAACCAGGGCACCAACTTCAGCATCCTCGACCAGCAGCTGGCTTCCACGATCAAGGATGCCGCCGAGCGTGAGAACGCGGTGCTCGAGGAGCTCAAGCGCCGCAACCTCGACCCCAATGCCGTGGTGCTGGTGCCGTTCCTGAGCTCCGGCGTGACGCTGTCGCGGGCGCAACAGCTCTCGCTGGCCTGGCTGGGCGCGCGCGACACGCTGACCCTCACGGTCCAGCAAAGCAGCACCGAGCGCCTGGACGCCGTCACTCCGGACCCCCTGCTCAATGGCGCTGTGCGACAGCGCGGCTATTCATTGACGCTGGCGCACCGGCTCACGCCCTTGTCGAACCTGTCGCTGTCGCTGTCGCAGAGCCGCAACAGGGGGCGCAGCTCGGTTTCCACCGAGCTGCGCACGGCCACGGCGCAGTGGAGCACCGCGCTGGGGCCGCGCAGCAACTTCAGCCTGCTGGGGCGGCGCACCCTCTTCACCAGCAGCACGCAGCCCTACGACGAGTCGGCGCTGATCGGCACCCTCGGGATGACCTTCTGACCACCATGTACGAAGCCTTCTACGGGCTGAGCTGCAAGCCTTTCCAGCTCAATCCCGACCCCGCCTTCTACTTCGCCAGCAAGCAGCACCGCCGCGCCAAGGCGTACCTGGACTATGGCGTGCTGCGCAACGAGGGTTTCATCGTCATCACCGGCGAGATCGGTGCGGGCAAGACCACCGTGCTGCGTGGGCTGCTCGACGGGCTCAACCAGAGCAACGTGGTGGTGGGCCAGCTCGTGACGACGCAGCTCGACGCCGAGGACACGCTGCGCATGGTGGGCGCGGCCTTCGGGCTGCGCGTCAAGGACGTGCCCAAGTCCGAGCTGCTCATCGCGCTGGAGGCGTTCCTGCTGAGCATGGCGCAGGAGGGCAAGCGCTGCCTGCTGATCGTCGACGAGGCGCAGAACCTGACCATGCGCGCCGTCGAGGAGCTGCGCATGCTCTCCAACTACCAGCTGGGCAACCAGTCGCTGCTGCAGAGCTTCCTGCTGGGGCAGCCCGAGTTCCGCCAGATCCTGCAGCGCCCGGAAATGGAGCAGTTCCGCCAGCGCGTGGCGGCCACGTGCCACATCGGCCCGCTGGACCTGGAGGATACGCAGCACTACATCGAGCACCGGTTGCGCTGCGCCGGCGCCGCGCCCGACAAGCCCGAGTTCGAGCCCGGCGTGATCGAGCGGGTGCACCAGGCCAGCGCCGGCATCCCGCGGCGCATCAACTCGCTGTGCGACCGGCTGCTGCTGCTGGGCTACCTGTCGGGCAACACGCGGCTGACGCTGGCCGACATCGAGCAGGTGGTGGGCGAGTTCGCCACCGAGGCGGCGCTGCCCGGCGGCACGCCCGCGACGCTGCCGGCGCAGATGCCGCTGATCGACGGCCAGCCCATGTCGCAGGAGGTGGCCGGGCTGATCGCGCTGCAGCACGGCGACCGGCTGCAGCGCCTGGAGCACAGCCTGCTGCGCCTGGAGCACATCAACCTGCAGACGCTGGCGCTGCTGCAGCGCCTGCTGGGCGCTGTCGAGCCCGGCCGCACCGACAACAAACCCGAGGAAAACAAGGCATGAGCTTGAACGGCCCGGTGCTGTGCGTGGTGGGCGCACGGCCCAATTTCATGAAGATGGCGCCCATCCTGCGCGCCCTGGCCGCGCATCAGCCGGCCATCCCGTCGCTGCTGGTGCACACCGGCCAGCACTACGACGAGCAGATGAGCGACCAGCTCTTCCGCGACCTGAAGCTGCCGCGCCCGGACATCAACCTGGAAGTCGGCTCGGGCAGCCACGCGGTGCAGACCGCCGAAGTCATGCGCCGCTTCGAGCCGCTGCTCGACGAGCACCGGCCCAGCTGCGTGATCGTGGTGGGCGACGTCAACTCGACGCTGGCGTGCACGCTGGTGGCGGTGAAGAAGGGCGTGCCGGTGGTGCACGTGGAAGCCGGGCTGCGCAGCGGCGACCGCGCCATGCCCGAGGAGATCAACCGCGTGCTCACCGACCAGGTGGCCGACCGGCTCTACACCACCGAGCGCAGCGCCGCGGACAACCTCGCGCGCGAGGGCATCGCGCTGGAGCGCGTGTGCTTTGCCGGCAACGTGATGATCGACTCGCTGCTGTCCAGCCGCGAGGCCGCGCGCGCGCCGGCGCAGACGCTGGCCGCGCACGGCATCGACCCGGCGCTGCTGGCGCAGGGCTACGGCGTGGTGACGCTGCACCGGCCCTCCAACGTCGATGACGCGCCCACGCTGCGCGCGCTGCTGACGACGCTGTCCGAGGTGGCGCAGCGGCTGCCGCTGGTCTTCGCGCTGCACCCGCGCACCCGCGGCAACATCGAGCGCTTCGGCCTGGGCGGCCTGCTCGACGCCAGCCGCACCGCGCTGCTGCCGCCGCAGGGCTACCTGGAGATGCTGGGCCTTATGAGCCAGGCCACGCTGCTGCTGACCGACTCCGGCGGTCTGCAGGAGGAGAGCACCGCACTGGGCGTGCCGTGCCTGACGCTGCGCGAGAACACCGAGCGCCCGATCACGGTGGAGCAGGGCACCAACACGCTGGTGGGGCGCGACCACGACGCGATCGTGCAAGGCGTGGCGCAGGTACTCGCCGGCCAGGGCAAGCGTGGGCGCGTGCCCGAGCTCTGGGACGGCCGTGCCGCCGAACGCATTGCCGCCGACCTGTGGCAGTGGCTGGCGGGCCGCATGCCCTGAGCCCTTGAGTCCGTCTCCGCGCGTCCGATAACAACAATCATGCACACGGTCCCCGTCACCAACGCCTTCACGATCGACGTGGAGGACTACTTCCAGGTCTCGGCCTTCGCGCCGCACATCCCGCGCAGCGAGTGGGACGCGCGCGAGTGCCGCGTCGAGCGCAACGTCGAGCGCATCCTGGAGATGCTGCGCCGCCACGGCGTGCAGGCCACCTTCTTCACGCTGGGCTGGGTGGCCGAGCGCTACCCGCAGCTGGTGCGCGACATCGTGGCCGGCGGCCACGAGCTCGCCAGTCACGGCTGGGACCACCAGCGCGCCAGCGACTTCACGCCGGCGCAGTTCTTCGAGGACGTGCGCCGCGCCAAGGCGCTGCTGGAGGACATCGGCGGCGTGCCGGTGGTGGGCTACCGCGCGCCGAGCTTCTCCATCGGGCGGACCAACCCGTGGGCCTTCGCCGAGCTGCAGCGCGCGGGCTACCGCTACAGCTCCAGCGTCTACCCGATCGTGCACGACCACTACGGCATGCCCGAGGCGCCGCGCTTTGCCTTCGACGCCACGGGCAGCGGCTTCATCGAGGCACCGCCGACGACGCTGCGGCTGCTCTCGCGCAACCTGCCTTCGAGCGGCGGCGGCTATTTCCGGCTGCTGCCCTACGGGGTGTCACGCTGGATGTTGAGGCACGTCAACGAGTCCGAGCGCCAGTCTGCGATCTTCTACTTTCATCCCTGGGAGATCGACCCCGACCAGCCGCGCGTGGCCGGCGTGGGGCGCAAGGCGCGGTTCCGGCACTACCTGAACCTGCAGCGCATGGAGTCCCGGCTGGAGCGGCTGCTGGCCGACTTCCGCTGGGGCCGCATGGACCGCATCTTCCTCGGCACGCCTGCCCAACACGCATGATCCAGATCGAGTTGCTCGCCACGGGCGACCAGCGCGCCGTGGCGAACTGGGACGAGTTCGTCCTGTCCTGCCCCGAGGCCACCTTCTTCCACCGCGCCGGCTGGCAGCGCGTGCTGCGCGAGTCCTTCGGGCACCAGACGCACTTCCTGCTGGCGCGTCGCGCCGGCGCCATCGAGGGCGTGCTGCCGCTGGCGCACGTGCGCAGCTGGCTGTTCGGCAGTTCGCTCACGAGCCTGCCCTTCGCGGTCTACGGCGGCGTGGCCGCCACCAGCGCCGACGCCGCGCAGGCCCTGGAGGTGCATGCCGACGAGCTCGGCCGCAAGCTCGGCGTGCAGTACCTGGAGCTGCGCCACATGGCGCGGCGCCATGCCGACTGGCCCGAGCAGGACCTCTACGTCACCTTCCGCAAGGAGCTGCTGGAGGGCGAGGAGGCCAACATGGCGGCCATTCCGCGCAAGCAGCGCGCCATGGTGCGCAAGGGCATCAAGAACGGCCTGACCAGCACGGTGCACCAGGACCTGGACCGCTTCTTCGCCCTGTATGCCGACAATGTGCATCGCCACGGCACGCCGGCGCTGCCGCGGCGCTACTTCCAGGCGCTGCGCGAGGAGTTCGGCGACGCGGTGGAGCTCATGGCCGTGAATGGCCCCGATGGCCAGCCGCTGAGCGCCGTGATGAGCTTCTACTTCCGCGACCAGATCCTGCCGTACTACGCCGGCGACGCGGTGGCCGCGCGCGACCTGGCGGCCAACGACTTCAAGTACTGGGAACTCATGCGCCACGCGCTGGCGCGCGGCTGCAAGGTCTTCGACTACGGGCGCAGCAAGCAGGGCACGGGCTCCTACTCGTTCAAGAAGAACTGGGGCTTCGAGCCCACGCCGCTGCATTACGAGTACCGGCTCTACAAGCGCGACTCGGTGCCGCAGAACAACCCGTCCAACGCCAAGTACAAGCTCTTCATCGAGGCCTGGCGGCGCATGCCCATCGCGCTGGCCAACCGGCTGGGGCCCCTGGTGGTGCGCAGCCTGGGATGACGACATGGCCAACCTGCTGTATCTCGTGCACCGGCTGCCGTACCCGCCCAACAAGGGCGACAAGGTGCGCTCGTTCCACCTCCTGAAGCACCTGTCGGCGCGCCACCGCGTGTTCCTGGGCACCTTCGTGGACGACCCGGAGGACGAGGCCTACGTGGAGCACGTGCGCCCGTACTGCGCCGAGATGCACGTGGCGCGGCTGCAGCCGCGCCTGGCGCGCCTGGCCAGCCTGCGCGCGCTGCCGCAAGGCCAGGCGCTGACGCTGAGCTACTACGCCGACGCGGGCCTGCGGCGCTGGGTGCGCGGGCTCGCCGCGCGCCAGGCGCTGGACACGGCCGTGGTCTTCTCCTCCTCGATGGCGCAGTACGTGGACGAGGTGCCGGGCCTGCCGATGCTGGTGGACTTCGTGGACGTGGATTCGGCCAAGTGGACCCAGTACGCCGACGCCCACCGCTGGCCGATGTCGTGGCTGTACGCGCGCGAGGGCCGTGAGCTGCTCGCCTACGAGCGCGCGGTGGCGGCGCGCGCGCGCCGCTCCTTCTTCGTCACGGAGGCCGAGGCGGCCCTGTTTCGGCAGCTGGCGCCGGAGTGCACGGCAGGCGTGGACGCCATGGGCAACGGCGTGGACGCCGAGTTCTTCGCCCCGGATGCACGGCGCGCCTCGCCCTTCGGCGACGAGCCGCAGCCGCTGGTCTTCACCGGGGCCATGGACTACTGGCCCAACGTCGACGCGGTGTGCTGGTTCGCCAGCGAGGTGCTGCCGCAGTTGCTGGCACGCTGGCCGCGGCTGCGGCTGCACATCGTGGGCCGCAGCCCCACCGCGGCGGTGCAGGCGCTGTCCGGACCGCACGTGAGCGTCACCGGCACCGTGCCCGACGTGCGCCCGTACCTGCAGCATGCCGCTGCGGTGGTGGCGCCGCTGCGACTGGCGCGCGGCGTGCAGAACAAGATCCTGGAGGCCATGGCCATGGCGCGCCCGGTGGTGGCGTCGCTGACCTGCACCCGGGCCATCGACGCCGAGCCCGGCGCCGAATTGCTGCCGGCGCTGGAGGTCGAGGACTACGTGCAGCAGATCGACCTGCTGCTGAGCCAGCCCGAGCGCGCGGCCGCCATCGGGCAGGCCGGACGCGAGCGCGTGCTGCGCAGCTACAGCTGGGATGCTCACCTGGCGGGCATCGACGCCTACCTCGACCGGGCCGCGGCGGCGCATGCCGTGCCGCAGGCGCTGTGCAAGGCATGAGCAGCGTTGCCTTTCCCGTGCCGGCCGCCGGGCGCGGCTGGAAGCCGGCGCTGGCGGCGCTGGCGCTGCTGTGGGCGGCGCTGGCGCTGGCCGGCCACGCGACGCTGGCGTCCATGGTGGAGATCTGGTTGCGTTCCGAGACCTTCGCCCATGCCATGGTCGTGCCGTTCGTGGCGCTGTGGCTGGCCTGGCGCCAGCGGGCGCAGATCGCGGCGCTGACGCCGCGCGCGGCCCCCGCGCTGCTGCCGTTGCTGGCCGCGGCGCTGCTGGCGTGGCTGCTGGGCGTGCTCGCGGTGGCCAACTCGGTGGCGCAGCTGGCGCTGGTGACCGCGCTGGTGCTGGCCGTGCCGCTGGTGCTGGGCCTGCATGTGGCGCGGCGGCTGCTGTTCCCCCTGGGCTTCCTGTTCTTCATGGTGCCGCTGGGCGAGTTCATGATGCCGCAGCTCATGGCCTGGACGGCGGACTTCACGGTGTGGGCGCTGCACCTCACCGGCATCCCGGTCATGCGCGACGGGCTGCAGTTCGTCATTCCTTCGGGCTCCTGGTCGGTGGAGGCGGCCTGCAGCGGGCTGCGCTATCTCATCGCCTCGTTCATGGTCGGCGTGCTGTTCGCCTACTTGAATTACCGCAGCCCGCTGCGGCGCGCGATGTTCGTGGCGGCGTCGCTGGTGGTGCCGATCCTGGCCAACTGGGTGCGGGCCTACATCATCGTGATGCTGGGGCACCTGAGCGGCAATGCCATTGCCACGGGCGCCGACCATCTCGTGTACGGGTGGGTGTTCTTCGGCTTCGTCATCATGGTGCTGTTCGCCGTGGGCATGCGCTGGTCCGAGTCTGCGGCCGTGGCCGGGCCGGCCGGCGCCGGCGAAGCGCCGACGGCCGCGCCTGCGGCACAGCGCACGATCTGGCTTGCCGCGCTGGCCGCCGCGGCGCTGGCGCTGGCGGGGCAGGGCTGGCTGGCGCACCTGCGCGCGACGGCGCAGCAGGGCGGCGCGCCGCAGCTGCAGGCGCTGCTGGCGCCGGCAGCGGGATGGCAACCGGCACCGCAGCCACTGACGGGCTGGCGACATGGCTTCGTGAATGCAGCGGCGCAGTTCGAGGCAGGCTACGTCCGGGGCGCGCAGCAGGCGGGCGTGGTCGTCGCCTACTACGCGCGCCAGGACCAGGACAGCAAGCTGGTGAGCTCGCTGCACCGTCTGGCCAGCGTGTCCAGGGACGGACCGCGCTGGATCGCCGGCGCCACCGAGCGACGTGAAGTGGTGCTTGATGGCCAGACGGTGCCCGTACGCAGTAACGAACTGCGTGCGGTATTCACACCAGGCAGCCCACCGACAGAAGAGATCATTGTCTGGCAGCTCTACTGGGTCAACGGCGAGCTCACGAGCAGCGATCTCCGGGCCAAGGCGCTGGGCGTGTGGAGCCTGCTGCTGGGCCGCGGCGACGATGCGGCGGCCATCCTGGTCTACGCGCCGCGACTGCCGTCCGGTGACGCCCAGGCCACGCTGCGCGACTTCACGCACGATCACTTGGGCAAGCTGCTGCAGCGACTGCAGCAGGTGCGGGAAGCACGACAAAAATCGGCAAACAACGACAACCGAGCGTATTAAGGAGTGAAAATGAGTGTAGTTGCAGTCATCGGACTGGGATACGTAGGCCTGCCCCTGGCGGTCGAATTTGGCAAGCACAGCCGCACGATCGGCTTTGACATCGCCGTGGACAAGGTCGCCGCATGCCAGCGCGGCACCGACCCGTCGCGCGAGCTGCCCGATGAGGACATGGCCGCGGCCAAGCACTGCGTCTACACCAGCGATCCGGCCATGCTGGCGGAAGCCGACATCATCATCGTGGCCGTGCCCACGCCGGTGGACGAGGCACACATCCCCGACTTCCGTCCGCTCATCGGCTCCAGCATCAGCGCCGGGCGCCACATGAAGCGCGGCGCCATCGTCGTGTACGAGTCCACCGTCTATCCCGGCGCCACCGAGGAGGTGTGCATTCCCGTGCTCGAGCGCGAGTCGGGCATGAAGTGGAAGCAGGACTTCTTCGTCGGCTACAGCCCCGAGCGCATCAACCCCGGCGACCGCGAGCACACGCTGACCAAGATCCTGAAGGTGGTCTCCGGCGACACGCCCGAGACGCTGGAGGCCGTGGCCAAGCTCTATGAGCGCATCATCATCCCCGGCGTGCACCGCGCCAGCTCGATCAAGGCCGCCGAGGCCGCCAAGGTCATCGAGAACACGCAGCGCGACCTCAACATCGCGCTGATGAACGAGCTGGCCATCATCTTCAACCGCATCGGCCTGGACACCTCCGAGGTGCTGGAGGCCGCCGGCACGAAGTGGAACTTCCTGAAGTTCAAGCCGGGCCTGGTGGGCGGGCACTGCATCGGCGTGGACCCGTACTACCTCACGCACAAGGCCGACATGCTGGGCTACCACCCGCAGGTGATCCTGGCGGGCCGCCGCATCAACGACGGCATGGCCAAGTTCGTCGCGGAGCAGACGATCAAGAACATGATCGCCGCGGGCAGCTACATCAAGGGCGCGCGCGTCAACGTGCTGGGCCTGACCTTCAAGGAGAACTGCGGCGACCTGCGCAACTCCAAGGTCATCGACATCATCCGCGAGCTCCAGACCTACGGCGTGGAGGTCTCCGTGACCGACCCGCAGGCCGAGGCCGCGGAGGCGATGCACGAGTACGGCGTGCAGCTCCTGCCCTGGAGCGACCTGCCGCGCGCCGATGCCATCGTGGCCGCCGTCTCGCACCGCGAGTTCCTGCAGATGTCGATGGACGACATCGGCCGCAAGCTCGTGCGCGGCGGCGTCTTTATCGACGTCAAGGCCGCGTTCGATCCCCAGGCCATCGAGGGTGCTGGCTACCGGCTGTGGCGCTTGTGACGGCGTCCGCAGGCGCGGCGGCGTCCGCGGCCCAGGCCCCGGCGCGTCCGCTGGTCCTGCACGTGGTCTACCGCTTCGACACGGGCGGGCTGGAGAACGGGCTTGTCAACCTGATCAACGACATGCCCGCGCACGCGTACCGGCATGTCGTGGTCTCGCTCACCGAGGTGACGGATTTCCGGCACCGCGTGCGCCATGCCGACGTGTCCTTCATCGCGCTGCACAAGGGGCCGGGCCACGGCGTCAAACTCTACCCGAAGCTGTACCGGCTGTTCCGGCAGCTGCGCCCGGCCATCGTGCACACCAACAACCTGGCCGCGCTGGAGTGCAGCGTGCCGGCCTGGCTGGCGGGCGTGCCCGTGCGCATCCACAGCGAGCATGGCTGGGACGTGTCGGACCTGGACGGCCGCAACACCCGCTTCCAGCGCGTGCGCCGGCTCTACCGGCGCTTCGTCACGCACTACGTGCCGGTGTCGGGCGGGCTCGACGCCTACCTGCGCGAGCGCGTGGGCGTGCCCCGGCGCCGCGTGAGCCTGATCTACAACGGCGTCGATACCGCGCGCTTCCATCCGGCCGCGCCCGGGCGGCCCGAGCGCATCGAGGGCTGCCCGTTCTCGCCTGACGAGCACTGGCTGGTGGGCACCGTGGGCCGCATGCAGGCGGTCAAGGACCACGCCAACCTGGTGCGCGCGCTGGCCCATGCGCTGCAGGTGCAGCCCGCGCTCAAGGCGCGGCTGCGCCTGGTGATCGTGGGCGACGGCGCGCTGCGCGCGTCCACCGAGGCGCTGCTGCGCGAGCTCGGCCTAGCCGAGCTGGCCTGGCTGCCCGGCGAGCGCAGCGACGTGCCCGCGGTGATGCGCGGGCTGCACTGCTTTGCGCTGCCCTCGCTGGCCGAGGGCATCTCCTACACGCTGCTGGAGGCCATGGCCAGCGGCCTGCCCGTGATCGCCACGGCGGTGGGCGGCAACGTGGAGCTCGTGGACGACGGCCGCACCGGCGTGCTCGTGCCCTCGGCCGACCCGCAGGCCCTGGGCCAGGCGCTGGCGCGCGTGGCTGCCGACCCGGCCGCCGCCGTGCGCATGGGCGCGGCCGGCCGCGCTCGCATCGAGGAGCGCTTCAGCCAGCAAGCCATGGTGCAGGCCTACCAGCGCCTGTACGACCAGCACCTCAACGTGCCAAGCGCCTGACGATATGTGTGGAATCACCGGTCTGTTCGATACCCGCGGCGCGCGCGCCTTCGAGCGCTCGACGCTGCACCGCATGAACGAGTCGCAGTTTCACCGCGGCCCCGACGCCGGCGGGCTGCACCTGGAGCCCGGCGTCGGGCTGGGGCACCGGCGGCTGTCCATCATCGACCTCTCCACCGGGCAGCAGCCCCTCTTCAACGAGGACGGCTCGGTGGTGGTGGTCTTCAACGGCGAGATCTACAACTACCAGGAGCTCGTGCCCGAGCTGCAGGCGCTGGGCCACGTGTTCCACACGCACAGCGACACCGAGGTGATCGTGCACGCCTGGGAGGCCTGGGGCGAGGAGTGCGTGCAGCGCTTTCGCGGCATGTTCGCCTTCGCGCTGTGGGACCGCAACCGCCAGACCTTCTTCATGGCGCGTGACCGCCTGGGCGTCAAGCCGCTGTTCTATGCGCTGCTCGACGACGGAGCGCTGCTGTTCGGCTCCGAGCTGAAGTCGCTGCTGGCGCACGGCGGCCTCAAGCGCGACATCGACCCGCTGGCGGTGGAGGAGTACTTCGCGCTGGGCTACGTGGCCGAGCCGCGCAGCATCTTCCGCCAGGCGCGCAAGCTCGCCCCCGGCCACAGCCTGTGCATCCGCCGCGGCCAGCCGCTGCCCGAGCCGCGGGCTTACTGGGACCTGCGCTTCACGCTGGACAACCCGCTGTCGCTGCAGGACGCCTGCGCCGAGCTCGACGCGCGGCTGCGCGAGTCGGTGCGGCTGCGCATGATCGCCGAGGTGCCGCTGGGCGCGTTCCTCTCCGGCGGCGTGGACTCCAGCGCCGTGGTGGCGCACATGGCGCGGCTGTCCGACGCGCCCGTGAACACCTGCTCGATGGCCTTCGCCGACCCGGCCTTCAACGAGGCGGAGTTCGCGAAGATGGTGGCCGAGCGCTACGGCACGCGCCACTTCGTGGACACGGTCGACAGCGAGGACTTCGACCTCGTCGACACCCTGGCCGCGCTCTACGACGAGCCCTACGCCGACTCCTCGGCCATCCCCACCTACCGCGTGTGCCAGCTCGCGCGGCGGCACGTGAAGGTGGCGCTGTCGGGCGACGGCGGCGACGAGAGCTTCGGCGGCTACCGCCGCTACCGGCTGCACCTGATGGAGGAGCGCATGCGCTCGGCGCTGCCGCAGGGCCTGCGCCGGCCGCTGTTCGGCGCGCTCGGCCACCTGTATCCCAAGGCCGACTGGGCGCCGCGCGTGCTGCGCGCCAAGACCACGCTGCAGGGCATGGCGCGCACGACGGTGGAGGCCTACTTCCACTCGGTGTCGATCCTGCGCGGGCCGATGCGCTCGCAACTCTTCAGCGCCGCGCTGAAGTCGCAGCTCGGCGGCTACGACGCGCGCGACGTGTTCGAGCGCCATGCCGCCCGGGCCGGCACCGACGACGCGCTGGCGCTGATCCAGTACCTCGACATGAAGACCTACCTGGTGGGCGACATCAACACCAAGGTGGACCGCGCCAGCATGGCGCACGCGCTGGAAGTGCGCGAGCCGCTGATGGACCATGAGCTGCTGCAGTGGCTGGCCACGCTGCCCTCGTCGCTCAAGGTGCGCGGCCAGGAAGGAAAGTTTTTGTTGAAGAGGTCCCTCGAACCCAAGCTGCCGCACGACGTGCTCTACCGCCCCAAGATGGGCTTCTCCGTGCCGCTGGCGCGCTGGTTCCGCGGCCCGCTCAAGCAGCGCGTGCGCGACGCGCTGCTGGGCGAGCGCCTGGCCGAGACCGGCTGGTTCGACGCCGCCACGCTGCGCCAGCTCGTGGACGCGCACCAGAGCGGGCGCAGCGACCACAGCGCGCCGCTGTGGACGCTGATGATGTTCGAGGCCTTCCTGCGCAAGGTCGTCGACGGCGACGGTGCCGGCGCGGGCGCGGGCGCCGTCGCGCCGCTGGCTGCGGAGGTGGCCTGACATGAGCCTGCGCATCCTGCACGTCCTCGACCACTCGATCCCGCTGCACAGCGGCTACACCTTCCGCACCCAGTCGATCCTGCGCGAGCAGCGCCGCCTGGGCTGGGAGACGCACCACGTCACCAGCCCCAAGCACCTCGGCGCCAAGGCGCTGGAGGAGACCGTGGACGGGCTCCATTTCCACCGCACCCCCGACGCGCCCGAGGGCACGCGGCGGCTGCCGGGCCTGGGCGAGGCCTCGCTGATGCGGCGCCTGGAGCAGCGGCTGCTGCAGGTGGCGCAGAAGGTGCGCCCGCACGTGCTGCACGCCCATTCGCCGGTGCTCAACGCCATTCCCGCGCTGCGCGTGGGCAAGCGCCTGGGCATCCCGGTGGTGTACGAGGTGCGCGCGTTCTGGGAGGACGCCGCGGTGGACCACGGCACCACCACCGAGGGCAGCCTGCGCTACCGCCTCACGCGGCGGCTGGAGACGCACGCGCTGCGCCGCGCCAGCCACGTCTTCACGATCTGCCAGGGCCTGCGCGGCGACATCGTGGCGCGCGGCATCGCGGCGGAGCGCGTCACCGTGATCCCCAACGCCGTGGACATCGAGGCCTTCGACGTTGGCGGCGTGCCCGACGAGGCGCTCAAGGCGCAGCTGGGGCTGGCCGGCTGCACGGTGCTGGGCTTCATCGGCTCGTTCTACGCCTACGAGGGGCTGGACCTGCTGCTGCAGGCGCTGCCCGCGGTCCTGGCGCAGCGCCCCGAGGTGCGCGTGCTGCTGGTGGGCGGCGGGCCGCAGGACGCCGCGCTCAAGGCGCAGGCCCAGGCGCTGGGGCTGGCCGACAAGGTGGTCTTCACCGGCCGCGTGCCGCACCGCGAGGTGCAGCGCTACTACGACCTGGTGGACGTGCTGGCCTATCCGCGCCACTCGATGCGGCTGACCGAGCTGGTCACGCCGCTCAAGCCGCTGGAGGCGATGGCGCAGGGGCGGGTGCTGGTGGCCTCCGACGTCGGCGGCCACAAGGAGCTCATCCGCCACGGCGAAACGGGGCTGCTGTTCAAGGCCGGCAGCGCCGAGTCGCTGGCGCAGGCGGTGCTGCAGCTGCTGGCGCAGCGCGAGCGCTGGCCGCAGCTGCGCCGCGCCGGGCGCGAGTTCGTGGAGCTCGAACGCAACTGGCGCGCGTCGGTAGCGCACTACCGCAAGGTGTACGAGGCGCTGCGCGCGCACCACGGCCCCGCGGTCAGGGCGGCGGCATGAGCGGAGCGGCCATCGGCAGCGGCGACACGGGCCGCGACGCCGCGCGAGCGGCCACAGGCACGTGCACGGGCTCGGGCCTGGCCGGACTGCGCGTGGCGCTGGTGGGCCCGCTGCCGCCGCCGGCCGGCGGCATGGCCAACCAGACCCGGCAGCTTGCCGAGCTGCTGCGCGGCGCCGGCGCGCAGGTCACGCTGGTGCAGACCAACGCGCCCTACCGGCCGGCCTGGGCCGGCAAGGTGCCGGTTCTGCGCGCCGGCGCGCGGCTGCTGCCGTACCTGGGCGCGCTGTGGCGCGCCGCCGGGCGCAGCGACGTGTGCCACGTCATGGCCAACTCCGGCTGGTCCTGGCACCTCTTTGCAGCGCCGGCGATCTGGGTGGCGCGCGCGCGCGGCGTGCCCGTGGTGGTCAACTACCGGGGCGGCGAGGCCGACGCCTTCCTGCAGCGCTCGGGCGCGGCGGTGCGCTGGTCGATGCGGCGCGTGGCGCGGCTGGCCGTGCCTTCGGGCTTCCTGCAGCAGGTCTTCACGCGCCACGGCATGGCCGCCGAGGTGGTGCCCAACATCGTGGACCTGGCGCGCTTCACGCCGGCCGAGCCGGCCGGGAGCGCGCACCTGGTGGTGGCGCGTAACCTGGAGCCGATCTACGACAACGCCACGGCGCTGCGCGCGCTGGCGCTAGTGCGCCAGCGCCATCCGGGCGCGCACATGACCATCGCCGGCACGGGTCCGGAGCTTCGGCGGCTGCAGGCGCTGGCCGCGCAGTTGGGGCTGGGCGAGGAGGCGGTGTGTTTCGCCGGCCGGCTCGACCGCGACGCCATGGCCGCGCTCTACCGCCGCGCCGACGTGGCCATCAACCCCAGCACCGTGGACAACATGCCCAACTCCGTGCTGGAGGCGCTGGCCTGCGGCGTGCCCGTGGTCAGCACCGACGTAGGCGGCGTGCCCTTTATCGTGCGTCACGGCCAGACGGCGCTGCTGGTGGGCGCGGGTGATGCCCCGGCCATGGCGGCCGCCGTGGTGCAGTTGCTCGACGATGGCGCGCTGCGGTCGCGACTGCGCCAGGCCGGACTCGACGATGTGCAGAGCTATACCTGGGCCCACGTGGCTCCGGTGCTGGCCTCGATCTACCAAGCGGCCCGCAATGCCACCGGACAGCGTCCCGTCTTGAGCTGAATCTGATTCCATGTACACCACGCTCGTTTCGAACCTCATCTTTCCGCTGCAGGAGCGGCTTAAGCACCACAGCACCGTGGCCGTGCGCCGCGGCATGGAGCAGTCGCAGTGGTGGGACGGCGAGCGATTGGGCGCGCTGCAGCTGCAGCGGCTGCGCGCGCTGCTGCAGGAGGCGGGCGCCCGGGTACCGTACTACCGCGATCTGTTCGCCCAATGCAGCTTCGACCCAGCGTCCGTACGCGGTGTGCAGGACCTGCAGCAGCTGCCCTTCCTGACCAAGTCCGTGATCCGTGCTCACACCGAGGCGCTCAAGCATCCACAGGCGCTGGGCTTGGCGCGCTTCAACACCGGCGGCTCGTCGGGCGAGCCGCTGATCTTCTTCATCGGCCGCGAGCGCGTGAGCCACGACGTGGCCGCCAAGTGGCGCGCCACGCGCTGGTGGGGCGTGGACATAGGCGACCGCGAGGTGGTGGTGTGGGGCTCGCCCATCGAACTTGGCGCTCAGGACCGCGTGCGCCTGGTGCGCGACGCGCTCATGCGCACCTCGCTGCTGCCGGCCTTCGAGATGTCCGAAGCCAAGCTCGACGGCTTCGTCGCCCACATCCGGCACCAGCGCCCGCGCATGCTGTTCGGCTACCCCTCCGCGCTCAGCCACATCGCGCGCCATGCCGAGAAGCGCGGCATCGCCATGAACGACTTGGGCATCAAGGTGGCCTTCGTCACCTCCGAGCGGCTCTACGACGAGCAGCGCGCCACCATCGCGCGCGTGTTTGGCTGCCGGGTGGCCAACGGCTACGGCGGGCGCGACGCGGGTTTCATCGCGCACGAGTGTCCCGAGGGCGGCATGCACCTCACGGCTGAGGACATCGTGGTGGAGCTGGTAGACCGCGAGGGCCGCGCCGTCGCGCCGGGCACGCCTGGCGAGATTGTGGTCACGCACTTGGCCACGCGCGACTTTCCCTTCATCCGCTACCGCACCGGCGACATCGCAGTGATGGACACGCGGCGCTGCGCCTGCGGCCGCGGGCTGCCCATGCTCAAGGAGATCCAAGGCCGCAGCACCGACTTCGTGGTGGCCGCCGACGGCACCGTGATGCACGGGCTGGCGCTGGTGTACATCGTGCGCGACCTGCCCGGCGTGGAAGCCTTCAAGGTGGTGCAGCACAGCCGCGCGCACACCAGCGTGCAGCTCGTCGTCAACGCTGCCTTCGACCGCGCCTGGAGCGAGCGCATCGCCGCGGGCTTTCGCCAGCGGCTGGGCGCGCAAGTGCGCGTGGACGTGGAGTTCGTCGAGCGCATCGCGCCCGAAAAGTCGGGCAAGTACCGCTACATCGTCAGCCATGCAGCTGAGGCGGCGTAAGCTCATGCGTGACGCAGCACTCCGCCCCAAGCAGGAACTCGTGGAGCACTCCGTCTCTGGGTTGACGCCGGTGGTGCCAACGTGTGCATGGGTTGCTGCACGAACCTGGCAAACCAAAGGTGAGGCAGCAGCAGTACCAGCGGCACGGCCCGGCAATCATGAGCAACATGCTCCCGGGACGGTCTAACAGATGCTCAAGGTTTTGCTGGACATGCTCTCGCCAGCCGGGGAGCGGGCACGCTTGAGTGTGCTGATCCTGCACCGAGTTCACGCGGTGCAGGACCCGATGCATCCGGACGAACTGGATGCCCACAGTTTTGATCGGCAGTGCGGGTGGCTGGCGCAGCTGTTCAACGTGCTGCCGCTGGACGAGGCGGTTGAGCGCCTGCGCGCAGGCACGCTGCCGGCGCGGGCCTTGAGCATCACATTCGATGATGGCTATGCCGACGCCCATGACGTTGCGTTGCCCATCCTGCTGCGCCATGGGCTGAGTGCGACCTTCTTCATCGCCACGGGTGCAATTGACGGTGGTTGCATGTGGAACGATGTAGTGGAGGAAGCGGTACGGCGCACCTCGCGCGAGTCGCTCGACTTGGGAGGGTTCGATGTCAAGGGGCTGCAATCCTGCAAGCTCGGCAGCTTGGAGCTAAGGCGCGTGGCCAGCGAGCGCATCAAGCACGCGCTGAAGTACCTGCCGCTGGAGCAGCGCCAAGCGCTGGCGCATCGCATCGCAGCCCATGCAGGCGTGCAGCCATCCAGCGGCCTCATGATGAGCTCCAAGCAGCTGAGGCACTTGCGCCGTGCCGGCATGCAGATCGGCGCGCACACGGTTTCGCACCCAATCCTGGCAGGGCTTGGAGCCGAGCAGGCGCGGGCCGAAGTCGGCCTGAGCAAGCGCCAACTGGAGTCGGTTCTGGGTGAACCGGTCCAACTGTTCGCCTACCCGAATGGAAAGTGGAGCCAGGACTTCGATGCGCAGGCCGTTGAAATCGTGCAGGAGCAGGGTTTCGACGCTGCGTTCACCACCGAGTGGGGCAGTGCCGACGCCAGCACGAATCCCTACCTGATCCCGCGCTTCACGCCGTGGGACCGTACCAGGCTGCGTTTCGGGTTGCGGCTGGCGGACAACCTGTACCGCGGTGGCACGGGGCAGCCGGCCTCGCTACTGCAGCGGCTGCCCAGCCAGGATCGCCGCAGCCCCTGGGCGCTCGACGTTTGAAGGGCGCCGGTGCCGGCGCCGCGCTGAGACAAGAAAAGGATCCGGTCCATGCTGTTCACGACAGCCGTCTTCGTCCTTGCTTTCCTGCCGGTGGCCCTGGCCGGCTACTTCCTGCTGGGCCGGTACTCGCCGCGCGCCGCCTCGACCTGGCTGTTCGCCGCGTCGCTGTTCTTCTACGGCTGGTGGATGCCGGAGTTCACGACGCTGCTGCTGGGCTCCATCGCCGCCAACTTCCTGCTGGGCCTGCGCATCGCGCGGCTGCTCGACGCGGGCCGCCGCCCCGCCGCCAAGGGCTGGCTGGTGGCAGGCGTGGGCTTCAACCTGCTGCTGCTGGGCTACTTCAAGTACGCCAACTTCTTCCTCGACAACCTCAACGCGCTGCTGGGCACGCACTCGACGCTGGCCGGCGTGGTGCTGCCCATCGGCATCTCGTTCTACAGCTTCACGCAGATCGCGTTCCTGGTGGACACCTGGCAGGGCAAGGTGCGCGAGTTCCAGCCGGTGCACTACGGGCTGTTCGTCACCTACTTCCCGCACCTCATCGCCGGGCCGGTGCTGCACCACGCGCAGATGATGCCGCAGTTCGCGCGCGCCTCGACGTACCGCTTCGACGCCGCCAACTTCAGCGCCGGCGCGGCCATCTTCGCGCTGGGCATGTTCAAGAAGGTGGTGCTGGCCGACGGCATCGCGCCGTATGCCGACGCCGTCTTCAACCCCGCTGACGCCGGCGCGTCGCCCGACGCGGTCGAGGCCTGGCTCGGCGCGCTGGCCTACACGCTGCAGCTGTACTTCGACTTCTCGGGCTACTCCGACATGGCGATCGGGCTGTCGTGGATGTTCAACATCCGGCTGCCCTACAACTTCGACTCACCCTACCGCGCCCGCAGCATCAGCGACTTCTGGCGGCGCTGGCACATCTCGCTGTCGAGCTTCCTGCGCGACTACCTCTACATCGCACTGGGCGGCAACCGCTACGGCGCGGCGCGCCGCTACCTCAACCTCGCCGCCACCATGGTGCTGGGCGGGCTGTGGCACGGCGCGAGCTGGTCCTTCGTGCTGTGGGGCGCGCTGCACGGGACCTACCTGATGGTGAACCACGGCTTTCGCGCGCTGTGCGGCCCGGCTCTGACGCAGCGGCTGCAGCGCAGCCGCGCCTTCGCCGTGGCGGCCTGGGCGCTGACCATGCTCTGCGTGGTGGTGGCCTGGGTGTTCTTCCGCGCCACGACGCTCGACGGCGCCGCCAGCATCCTGCAGTCGATGGCGGGCCTTGGCGCCGGCGTGCCCGACGGCACCCACGCGCTGCTGTGGAACGCGGGCCTGCAACTGCACGCGGGGCTGCTGTGGTGCCTGGCGCTGGGCGCCATCGCGGTGCTGCTGCCCAACAGCAACCGCATCGGCGAGCGGCTGCTCGAAGGGGCGCGCGGCCACTCGGCTGCGCGCGCCACCGTCGGCGGCTTCGTGACCTGCGCTGTGCTCATGCTCGTGCTGGTCAACATGGCACGCGAGTCCGTGAGCGCCTTCATCTACTTCAACTTCTGAGCCGACCCATGGCACGACGTGTTGGCCTCGCGCTGCTGGGCGCGCTGGGTTTCCTGCTGGTGTGCGAGCTGGCGCTGCGCGCGCTGCCGGTGTCCACCTCGACCCAGACGGGCTACTACATCGACCCGCTGGTGATGACGAACCCACCCGGGCACGAGTGGGTCGCCGCCACGGGCTGGGACCTACGCAACGCGCAGACGCTGCGCAGCAACAACGCCGGATTCGCGGCCGAGCGCGACTTCCATCCCGACCCGGCCGCGGTGGCGCTGGTGGGCGACAGCTACGTCGAGTCGAGCATGCTGCCCGCGCCGCAGCGCCCGCAGGCGCAGCTCGAGCGCGCGCTGGGCGGCTCGCGCCCCGTCTACGCCATGGGCAGCCCGGGCACGGCGCTGCTCGACTATGCCGAGCGCATCCGGCTGGCCAGCGAGCGCTGGGGCGTGCGCGACTTCGTCGTCGTCATGGAAAGCGGCGACCTGCGCCAGGCGCTGTGCGGCTCGGGACAGGTGCATGCGCGCTGCCTGGACCCGGTGACGCTGCAGCCCCGTACCGAGCTGGCGGCCCCGCCCTCGAACATCAAGCAGTGGCTGCGGCGCTCGGCACTGGCGCAGTACCTGGTGAGCCAGCTCAAGGTCTCGCCCGAGCGCCTGTGGCGCCTGGCCCTGGCCTCGTCGCGCCCGCCCGGGCACGCGGCCGCCCGGGCCCCGAGCGTGCAGCCCGTCGCAGCGCCCAACCTGGCCCTGGTGAATGCGGTGGCCGCGGCCTTCTTCGACCGGGTCGCACCGTACGTCAAGGGCCAACTCGTGATCGTGGTGGACCGCAACCGCTCGCGCGCCGCGCGTGACCAAGCCTTCGACGACCCCGAGCGGGCGCGCTTCATCGCGCTGGCGCGCCAGGCCGGCGCGCGCATCGTCGATGCCGAGCCGCTGCAGCAGCGGCACCACGCGCAGTCGGCGCTGTCGCTGGAGGTCGGACCCTACGACCGGCACTTCAATGCCCTGGGCATCGGCATGCTCATGGACGCCGCGGCCCAGGCCCTGCCGGGCACCGCGCCATGAGCCCGCGCCCGCGCAGGTGGGGGCGCCGGCTGGCGGCCCTGGCGCTGCTGGTGCTGGCGCCGGCCGCCATCGCGCTGGGGGTGGCCTCGGCCACGCTGGGGCACGATCCGCTGGAGATGGTGCAGGCGCTGCTGCAGCGCACGCCGGGCGAGTTCATCCGCTACGCCAAGCAGCGCCTGATCGGGCATCCGCGGCTGGAGGCCGTGGCGCTGCCGGTGCTGCATGCCGTGCAGCGCCAGGTCGAGCGCGAGGTGCCGCCCTGGCTGCCCAGCCTGGGCAAGGGCCAGCAGCCCCAGGGCCTGGAGCCGTTGCGCTATGGCCAGGACGGCCAGCCGCTGCCTGCCGCGCCGGCAGCCGGGCCCGTGGCGGGCGCCGCCGGCGACGAGGTGCTGCTGCACAGCGCGGCCGACATCGCCGCGGCCGTGGACCGGGCCCGGCCCGGCCAGCGGCTGCTGATCCTGCCCGGCACCTACCGCATCTCCCGCCTCCTGCAGACGCGCACCGCCGGCACGGCGCTGGCGCCCATCGTGCTGGCAGCCGCGCGTCCCGGCGAGGTGACGCTGGAGTTCGAGACCATGGAGGGCATCACGGTCTATCACCCGTACTGGGTTTTCGAGAACCTGACGCTGCGCGGTGCCTGCGCCAACCACTTCATCTGCGAGCACGCCTTCCACGTCGTGGGCGCGGCGCGCGCCACCGTGCTGCGCAACAACCGCATCGAGGACTTCAACGCCCACGTCAAGGTCAACGGCTTTCGCGGGCAGTGGCCCGACGACGGGCTCATCCAGTTCAACACCATCGTCAACACCACGGCGCGTGAGATGTACCGGCCGGCCGCGCCGATCGACATCGTGGCGGCCAGCGGCTGGAGGGTGGCCGACAACGTGGTCGCCAACTTCGTCAAGACCCAGGGCAACCGCGGCTCCACGGGCATTTTCATGAAGGGCGCAGGCGAGCGCGGCCGCATCGAGCGCAACCTCGTGGTCTGCACGCCCACCGATATCTCGCGCCCCGGCAACCGCGTGGGGATCTCCTTCGGTGGCGGCGGCACGGGGCTGCCTTACTGTCGCGACAGGCGCTGCGACGCGGAGCACCGCGACGGCCTGATGGCCAACAACGTCATCGCGCACTGCAACGACTTCGGCATCGACGTGCTGCGCTCCACCGGCACCGTCGTGGCCTTCAACACGCTCATCAACACGGCCGGCATCGACGTGCGCGTGGCGCCGTCCCAGGCCCATGTCCACGCCAACGTGCTCGACGGCCGCATCCGCGCGCGCTCCGGCGGGCGGCTGTCCGAGCAGGACAACGTCGTTGGCAGCCTGCACGAGGGCGCCGACACGCTGTTCCTGCAGCCGCCCGCGTCCGTGGCGCCACGGGCCGTGGCCGCGGGCGCCGTGCCGATGCCCGGCGATGACTTCTGCGGCCTGCCACGCGAGGCGGGCAGGGTGGTGCCCGGGGCGGTGACGCGGGGCCTTCCCTGTCCGCAGGCGGACGGCGCGCCGCCGGCGCGGACGGCGCTGCAGTGAGCGCGACACCGCCCGCGTACCGCATCGAGGTCCTGCGCCATCCCGGCGAGTTCCCGGACGATGTGCGCGCGCTGTTCGACGTGGTGCAGGCGCAGGCACAGGCCGTCGAGTCCAGCCTGGCCTGGTACCGCAACCTGCTGGACACGCTGCCCACGCTGGCCGCGCATGCGCGTTTCTACGTGCTGCGCCGCGGCTCCGAGGTGCGCGCGGTGCTGCCGCTGCTCGCCGGCGAGCCCGACGCGCCGGCGCCGGGCCGGGTGCAGTCGCTGGCCAACTACTACACCGCGCTGTACGCGCCGCTGTGCGCCGCCGGGGCGGATGCCGACGACTTCGTGCCGCTGATCCGCGCCGTCGTGCACGCGCACGCGCCACTGCACCGGTTGCGGTTGCAGCCGATGGACCCGCGCTCGGCTGGGTTCGGCGCGCTGTCGCGGGCGCTGCGCCGCTGCGGGCTGATGCCCTTCGCCTTCCACTGCTTCGGCAACTGGTTCCTGCCGTGCGCCGGCCTGCCGTGGGAGCGCTACCTGGCGGAGCGCCCCGGCGCGCTGCGCAGCACCATCCGGCGCGCGCAGCGCAAGCTTGAGCGCGTCGGCGCGCGCGTCGAGATCGTGACCGGTGGGCAGCGGCTGCCCGAAGCCATCGCGGCCTGGGAGCAGGTTTACGCGGCCAGCTGGAAGCAGCCCGAGCCGCATCCGGCGTTCATGCCTGGCCTCATCGCCACCAGCGCACGCCAGGGCTGGCTGCGCCTGGGTCTGGTCTGGCTCGACGGCCACCCCATCGCGGCGCAGTTGTGGCTGGTGGCTGCGGGCAAGGCCTCGATCTACAAGCTGGCCTACGACCAAGCCTTCGCCGCCTTCGCGCCCGGAACCGTGCTCACGGCGCAGCTGATGCGCCACGTGCTGGAGCAGGACCGCGTCGTCGAGGTGGACTACCTCATGGGCGACGACGCCTACAAGCGCGACTGGATGAGCGAGCGCCGCGAGCGCTGGGGCCTGGTGGCCTACAACCTGCGCACGCTGCCGGGCGCCGCGGCGGCATTGCGGGAGGGCCTGGCGCGTGCAGCCAAGCCGCTGCTGCGCCGCCCATGCTGGCGCAGCCCGGCTCGGCAGGATTAAGGCGGACCATGACGAGAGCAACACCGCAGGCCCACGGCAACCGTTTGTACGCTAGCGGCGGTGTCCCTGCAGGGGCTGCAATCGTTCACGCCTTTACCGGAAGCAATGAGCTGCTCCAGCCGTCGCTCTGGGGAAGCAACCTAGAATCGCAGGTTGAGTCCTTGCGTGCCGTCTTAAATCGGGCCATCTACACCAGCCTTACTGTGAGAGACAGTTTTAAGAAGACCTTTGAATGGAAATTGTTTAGATCATGGAAAGCCTTTTGTGGTTGCTTCAACTCATCGCTATTGTTCTTTTTTGCCGCTGGGCGCTGAAAGAAGATACTGACATTCGGCAAAAACCTGGTCGAAAGTAAAGCCGCTCATGCGAGATCTTGTTTTCTTGCTGGCGTTGCCGCTGCTCCTCTTGGCGGGTTGGAAGCGGCCATTCATTAGTTTGGGATTGTGTCTCTGGACGGCGCTGATTTTCCCCAATGGCTGGATGTATGGCTTTGCGGCGGCCATCCGAGTGAACTTTATGTTTGGCCTACTGATGATCGCAAGCTATGCGGTAACTAGGTCAAAAAAAGAGTTTCGCCCTGATGCGATCGTGGTGCTGATGTTCTTTTTCATGTTCTGGACCACGATTACCACAATATTTGGTATCGGCAATCCGGATCTGATGTGGGACTTATGGTCACGCGTGTTGAAGTCATTTATTTTGTTTTTATTTATTATTCTGATTGTTGATAAAAAATTGCATGTCGATTTTCTCTTGGGTTGCGTAGTGCTTTCGGTTGGTTTCTTTGCCGTGGTGGAAGGATTAAAGTACGTCGCCAGTGGAGGTGGTCATGCCATTGCGGGATTGCACGGCCACGTACTGGGCGACCGCAACGAATTGTCAGTTGCGTTTGTCATGACGATTCCCTTGTGTCTATATTTGCGCGGCGAGTATGCGGCGAGATCTATAATTATTAGTCTGGGGCTGCTGGGTGTGATGGGGCTTCTGGTGCTGTCGGTGCTGGGCACCAATTCCAGAGGTGGATTGATTTCTCTGCTCTTTCTTGGAGGCTATCTGTTCCTGAAGAGCCGACACAAAATGCTGATCCTGGCACTGGTCGGCTCGCTCATGCTGGTGGCAATGCAGCTTCTCTCGGATGAGTGGTTCAATCGTATGAATACCATTCAAAGCGCCGACAAGGATGCCTCGTTTATGGGTCGGGTGGTGGCCTGGAAAATGAACTTCATCATGTTCACCGAGCGGCCGATCCTGGGTGGCGGATTCAAGTCTGTGGAATATTCGCCCAACTGGTTCTTGCTAGCGGAGCGGTTCCATGAGTTTCCGTGGTTTTATACCGGAGAGGAAACGCCGGACCCTCGGGGTGGGCGTGCCGCTCATAGTCTGTATTTCCAGTTGCTGGGCGAACACGGCATCGTGGGGCTGATGACTTACCTCTCGATGCTGTTGATCTGCTTCTCGAAGCTTCGGCGTGTCGCCAAGGTAAGCAGGAAGATCAAGGCGCCGGAATGGATGGCCGATGTCGCGGTGACGTTGCAACTGAGCCTGGCCAGTTTTTGTCTGGGTGGTGCGGCATTGAGCTTTGCGTATTTTGACTTGACATTCGCGATTTTTGCGGTGGTGTCGGTGTTGAGCAGCACTTTCCTGCGTAATGAACTCAACGTGCGGAATCGGGCATGAATCAGAACATCCTGAAGGGCCTGCTGATCATCGGGGTCGTCATTGACCACAATGATTTTTCGCGCTCCTTGTTTTCAGGATTTCTCCTGGGATTTTCATTCCATGTCGTGGGCTTCATGACGCTGCCTTTCCTGCGGGAGTTGCCGAGGCTGTCGCGAAGCTATGTGCTTGGTAATTTCTTCCGTCTTTATTACCCCTTTTTCCTTTTGACGCTGGCATTGGGTGCCGTCGTAGCAATGGGAGCACCGACGGGTCTATACGAAAGCGCGAGGCGACTGCTGGCTGCCTTGTACAGTGGCAATAGCGAAGTTCTGAAGCAAACGACGCACATGGCGCTTTTGTGGTTCCTGCCGTCGATGTTTTCACTGACGCTGATACTGGGCCTGCTGGCATCATGCCGGCGGCCGGTGGCGATCGTGCTGCTGTGCGCCATCGTGGCGAGCCATTTCTTCATCGGCACCGTCGCCGCCGATGTGCAACATTATCTGCCCTTGGGCTTGTTGCCCGCCCTCTATGTGATACCGCTGGCCGCCCTGATTGCGCTGCTGCAAAAAGGATTTTTCGAGCGCTTGCAGATTTGGCCTGCACTCTTGCTGGCTTCAATTGCTTTTGCCGTGGCTAAGTACGGTCAGATGCAGCAGGGCCTGTACCAAGAGGTCGGTTTTTCGCTGGTCGCGGACTACAGGGATCTCTGGGCGTTGGCCTTGAATGACATGGAAGCCGTTTCGGGCACATTGTTGATGATGCAGCTGGCCCGGCTGCCCTTGGGCCGGTTCGTCGAAACGTGCGGGAAATACAGCATGCAGGTTTATATCCTGCACGGCTTCATCGGATTCGGCTGCTACCGTCTGCTGGTCTGGTTGAACCCAGGCTGGCCCGTGAGCGTGAAATTCGCCATGTCGCTGGCCTGCACGGTCGGGGCGTCCCTTGTGCTGGCCAGGCTGGCAATGGACCACGACACCGTCAGGCGGTTCGCCTTTCCGCGTAGCTGGGCCGACTTGGCCGGGCCCCGGGCGGGCCGGGTGCCTGCACGGGCGAGCATGTAAGGACTGGCCTTCGTGCGCCGCCTGTGCCGGGAATACTCCGGCTGCTACTGCGCTGAAGGACCCTTCGGTCCACCGGCACCCGTATTACGGATCGCAACAATGATTTACAGAGCCGTCCGTCAATAGGGTCCGGCTCCGGGCCGAACAGGGGGCATGGCCAACAGGCATGCCTCGCCGGTGCAGCAGCCGCTTCACCGGCGCGCGATACGGCACATGTCTGCGGTTAGCTTGGCAACCATTTTCCGTGACGCCTTGGGCGCCGCCGCCACGGCGGCGGCCTGCAAGGCCGCGGGCCCCACCTGCGAGACATGATGAGTTCGAATCGACAATTCAATGCGTCGGGCACCCTGGCGCTCCTGGCCGCATCGACGCTGCTAGCTGGCTGCGGCGGCGGTGGCGAACTGGCCAACGCCATCACGACGAGGGAGCAGGCCACCGCCCTGGCCACCACCGCGACGCCACTGTTCACGCTGGGCGTGAACAGCGCCGTCGGCGGCTCGCTGGTGCCTTTCACCGCCGGCCAGCCGCTGCGCCAGGGCCAGGTGCCCGCAGGGTCGGTGCTCGTGGCGGCCGACGTGCCGGAACTGCAGTTCGTGGTCAAGAACCGCTGGCCCGACGGCAGTGCCAAGTTCGCGCTCGTCTCCGGGCGCACCAGCCTGACCGCGGGCAGCTACCGCAGCATCGGCTTGGGCGTGGCGCCCGCGCCCGCGACCGTGGTTGCGCCCATCAGCCTGGCCAACCTCAAGGCGGCTAATCCCACGGCCAGCGTGCAGTTCGCCTCCTTCGGCACCGTAAACTGGTCCGCCGGCGACTGGGACCGGCCCGTGCAGCAGGTGGTGTCGGGCCCGCAGATGAGCGCCTGGACCTACCGCAAGCCCATCGGCGCCGATCCGCACCTCGTGGCCTGGCTGGAGGTGCGCGCGTACAAGGGCGGCCAGGTCGAGGTGCTGCCGTGGATCGAGAACGGCTACCTCAACGTGGCCGGGCCCACCAGCAAGGCCGGCACCGCCGTCTTCACGCTCGGCGGCCGCCAGCGTTTCTCGCAGCCGCTGACGCTGCTCAACCACCAGCGCGCGGTGCTGGCCAGCGGCACCACGCTGACCCACTGGCTCGGCACCGACCCGCAGGTCGCGCCCCGCCATGACGCGGCCTACTTCTCGTCCACGCGCTTGGTGCCCGGCTACAGCGCTGTGCCGGCCGCCACCAGCTCGCTCTACAGCCGCCTGCCCACGAGCTACACGCCGCTGATGCAGGGCTTCTACCCACCGGAAATGGGCCAGCCCGGCTACCACCCCACCATCGGCCTGCTGCCGGAGTGGGACACGGCCTACCTCACCACCGGCGGCGACGTGCGCGCCTGGCGCGGCATGATCATCAGCGCCTATGCCGCCGGCCGCTACGGCATCCACTACCGCGACGAGACGACACAGCGCCCGCTGGCGTTCTCGAAGTACCCGTACCTGGCCATGCGCGCCGGCTCCGGCGTCTCCGACAGTGGCGGCTCGTCCAAGTCGCAATACACGCCGGCCACCTCGGGCGCCGTCCCGCCACGCTATGCCGCGTCGCACCATCCCTCGATGGGCTACATGGCCTACCTGGTCAGCGGCTGGAACTACTTCCTGGAAGAGAACCAGTTCGTTGCCACGGCTAACTACCTTAAGCAGGCCGACAACATCCGGCAAGGTAGCAAGGGCATCCTGCAGCCCTGGACCGGCGCGCTGACCACGCGCGGCGCGGGCTGGGCGCTGCGCTCCCTGGCGCAGGCCGCCACCATCACTCCCGACGGCGATGGGCTGCGCAACGAGTTCGTGGCCAGCATCAACGCCAACATCGAGGAGTACCACACCACGTACATCGTCAAGCCGGCCAACCCGCTGGGCCTGGTGCGGCCCTACAGCAGCTACACCACTAGCGACCCGTGGACCAGCGCGATCTGGATGGAGGACTTCGTCACCGCCGCCTTCGGCTACCTGCGCGACCTGCAGGTCTACGACGCAGCACTGCAGCCCAAGCTCGAAGAGTTCAACCGCTGGAAGTTCCGCTCCGTCGTCGGCCGCCTGGGCGGCAGCGGCGCCAACGAGTTCGCCTGGCCCTACGCCGCGCAGTACACCGTCAACTACGCGCCTTCGCTCAAGGCCGACTGGGTCGGCGGCACCGGGCCGTGGTACCAGTCCTGGGGCGAGGTGGCGCGCGCGATGAACATTCCCATGTCGGGCGAGATGGGCGGCGCGATGATGGTGGGTTACCCCGGCATCGCCACGGCTTACTGGGGCACGCTCACGCCGGCGCTAACGTATGCGGTCGAGCAGGGTGCCGAAGGGGCCGCGCTGGCCTGGCAGCGGATGGCGTCGTCCTCGACCTACCCGACGCTGGTCAAAAGCTTCAACGACAACCCGGTGTGGAGCGTGTATCCGCGCCCCGCGCAGGCCGCCTCGGCTGCGCCGAGCATGACGCCCACCGGCCGCTGAAAGCGCCCATGAGCCGTCCCGGGATGCCTTGGCATCCTGGGACGGCCGAACCGGCCGGGACTGCCCCGGCCCCGAACAACGCCCGGTGCGCCGCACCGGGCGTTTGCCTTTTGGGCGATGCAAGTGGCTGCGCCTCGATATGCGTGCGTCCTGCCTTCCGAGGGTTGCACCCGGCGGGAACGACGCCCGTCTTGCCTGCTCACTGAAGCTGCCTGTCACGCCTGCGCAGGCGGGTGTTCACGAACTCCGGTCCGCCCCCGGGCTTGCCATGGATGCTTGCCTTCGCGCACGGCTGTCCAAGGAGAAGTGGGCAACTGCCGGTGCCTGCAGGCACGAGCCGCCCGCACCCCGATCCGTCATTCCGGCGCAAGCCGAAATGACGAAATGGTAGGCGGGAGCCCGTGCTGTCGGGATGCCGGGCGTAGTCCACTTTCCCCGGACAGCAGTGCGCCTGCGCGGGCATGGCGATCCGGTGCTTCAGGCCGGTTTCGGACCCACTCCGGCGGCCTGCTCCGGCTGGAGCAAATCGTGCTTCAGCCCGGCACCAGCGCCGGGGCTCGATGCTCAATCCGCGGCGGCGCCGCCCGCCTTGCCGGTGGCGGCTGCTGCCGCGTGCGGCTTGCGGCGGCGGATCTTGCTCAGCACGTAGGACTCGGCGCCCTCGGGGCGGCCCACGGCCAGCCACAGCAGCCACACGACGCCGCAGTACACGACGCCGCCGACGGCCACCTTCAGCGCCAGCATCGGCCACGGCGGCAGCGCCAGGCGGCCCGTCGCGGACAGCGCCAGCGCCATCGCGGCGCAGCCCAGCGTCGGGCGTGCGACGCCCTTGAGCAGCAGGCCCACGGACATCGTGGGCAGGTGCTTGAGCAGGATGTAGAAGGACACGCCGAAGGTCAGCACGATCGCCACCAGCCGGATCTGCGCCACCAGCTGCGCCTCCAGCTGCGAATGGAACAGCAGCAGCCCGATGCAGAACACGCCGATCTGGGTCCAGCTGCTCACCGCCAGCAGCCGAACCTTGCCGATCACGGTGAGCACGTAGTTGGCGCTGCTGTTGATCGACAGGATGATGTTCGACAGCGCCAGCACCTGGATGAAGGGCACGATGAACGTCCACTTCGCGCCCAGCGCCAGCGGCACCACATCGGCCGCGGTCATCACGAAGCCGATGCAGATCGGGAAGACGATGGCTACTTGCACGCTCTGGGCCTGCACCAGCAGCCGGGTCAGCTCGCGCAGGTCGTCGCGGGCGCGTACGAAGACCGGGAACAGCACCCGGTTGATCGGGGCGAGCAGGTCGGTGCCGGGGATGTCGGAGACCTCGTTGGCCAGCGTGTAGCCGCCGGTGACGGCGGTCTTGCTCACACCGCCGACCACCACGACGTGCAGGTTGCGGTCCAGGTACTGGCTGATGTTCTTGACCATGAGCCACACCGAGATCGAGAAGATGTCGCGGAACTCGCTGAGCGCGAAGCGCGGGCGCATCGGGTGCACCTGGTAGCTGCGCAGCGTGCCGATGAGCCGGCCGCACAGCGCGCCGAAGAGCATGCCCCAGTAGTCGCGCAGGATCAGCGTCAGCACGATCGTGACGGTGAAGCCCACCAGGCGCTTGAACAGCAGGAAGCGCGCTTCGGCGGCGAAGTTCAGCTCCTTCTGGAAGCTGACGATGCCGATGTTCTCGCAGGCCAGGATCAGCACCGAGGAGGCCATCATCCAGATGGCCGCCGTCACGCGCGGGTCGCGGTAGTAGTCGGCGGCAAAGGGCGCGACGACGGCCAGCAGCGTGGCCACGCAGCAGGCCTGCAGGATGCGCATGGTCCAGGCCGTGTTGTAGTAAGCTTGGCTGGGGTTCTTGCGCTGGACCAGCGCGACGTTGACGCCGATGTCGAAGACGGTGTCGACGAAGGCGACCACCAGCGATGCCATGGCCACGATGCCGAAGTCGTCGGGCACCAGCAGCCGCGCCAGCACCAGCGTGCTGACGACGCCGATGGCGCGGTCGATCCAGCGCATCGCGACCGTGCTGATCGCGCCCTTAGTAATGCTTCTGCTCTCGTGGTCGGCCGTCCGGACGGCCGCCCCGGTCCGGGGCGGCCCAAGGTAGGTCGGGCCGTGACTGCGCCCGACGAAGGGAGGTTGCGCGCGGCAACCGGTGGCATGGCGCGAGGCCGCAGCGTGCGGGGCAGGCCGCTCAGCCGTTGCCGGTCAGTGCGGGCCGGGCCTGGGTCACGGCCAGCGATTCCAGCAGTTGCGCCAGCAACGCCGCGCGCCCGCGGCGCGAGTGCTCGTGCACCGAGCTCGCCACCCCACCCACGGGCGTGCCGCCGCGCAGCCCGTCGAGCACGCGCAGCAGCAGCGCGGCGATGTCGGCCGCGTCGTCGAGCCGCGCCACGGTCTGCACGCCGACGCGCTGCAGCACCGCGGCGGTGTCGCCTGCCGGGTCGGTCAGCGCCACGACGGGCCGCCCGGCGCGGAAGTACTCGTAGATCTTGGCCGGCACTTGGCCGTTGCAGTTGCTGCCCTGCAGGATCAGCAGCCCATCGGCGCGCAGCATCTCCTGCATCGCCGCGCGGTACGGCACGTGCGGCAGGATCTCGATGAAGGGCTCGACGCCGTGCTTGCGGCCGAGGTTGCGCAGCAGGTCCTCGTGGATCGCGGCACGGAAGCGCAGCTTGAAGTCGCCGGGGCGGATGCGGCCGTCGCGCTGCAGCCGCTCCAGCGCGACGAAGAGCTGCGTCGGGTCGCGCAGGTCGGGATACACGATGCCGCTGTGCAGCAGCACAGGCGTGCCCGGCTGCAGCGGCTCGGCGGCGTCGAAGCCCTCGGCCTGCTCGGCCGCGACGAAGCTCTCCTCGTCGAAGCCGTTCTCCAGCACGCTCATGCGGTCGGCGGCCTGCGGGTAGCGATCGCGGTACAGCCGCGCGGCGCTGGGCGTGGTGAACACGCAGGCCGAAGCCTGCGCGATCACGTTGCGCTCGATGTGCTGCCACAGCCCCCGCATGGCGGCGTTCTCGGGGTAGCCGTCCTGCACCATCGGGTCGCGGAAGTCGGCCACCCAGGGCAGGCCGCTGCGGCGCTGCAGCGCCGCGCCGATGCGGTGCGCCGTGGGGATCGGATGGGTGGTCCAGATCACGTCGGGCCGGTACTCGCGGATCATGCGCATGCCCACGCGCACGGCGTCGAAGTACCAGCTCATGTAGCGGTCGGGCCGCGCGGTGATGCCCGCGTAGCGGCCGAACAGCGCCAGGTGGCGCGAGGAGTCGAGCGCGAAGGCGCGGCGCACGACGGTTGCGGCCGGAATTTCCTTCGTCAGGTGCTCGCTGGCCTGGGCGCCGTAGGCCAGCGGCGAGGCGCTCAGCACCAGCGGCTCCCAGCCGCAGCGCGGCAGGTGCTGCACGAAGCGCAGCGTGCGCTGCACGCCGCTGCTGACGGAGAAGGGTGGGAAGTGGAACGCCACCATCAGCACGCGCTTCATCGGCAGGTGCCCTCGGGTCGTGCCGGCGTCGGTGTCGGCGTGCGCGGTGCGAACCGCTGCGGTAAGTCGCTCAGGGTGCTCAGGGACATGGACATGGCGTGAAGGGCCTGCGCCCGGTGGGGGCCGGGCGCGGCGCAGCGGGACTGTGCGGCAGGGATGTGAAAGGGGTTCATGCGCATGGGACCGGGCCCGTGCTGCCGGCCGGGCGCGTCGTGGCCGCCGGGGCGCGCGCCAGCGGGCCTTGCGCCCACGCCAGCGTGCGCTCCAGCACCCAGGCCGTGGCGGCGGTGCCGGAGAAGGTGTGGTCGGCCCGGGGCAGCGTGGCGCGCTGCAGCCGTGCGTGTCGCAGCGCCGCGCGCCATTGCGCGTCGCCGGCGCAGTGCTCCAGAAATTCCTTGGCGGTGTAGTCGTCGCCGCTGAGCAGCAGCAGCAGCTCGCCGCCGAAGCCGTTCCAGGCCCGCGCCATGCGCTGCTGGAAGCCGTCGTTGGCGGCGCTGGAATCCGCGCCGCCACGGCGGCCGCCCCAGGCCAGCGCCAGGTTGGCGGCCAGGCCGCGCAGTGCCTGCGCGCCGATGCGCCCGCCCAGCAGCCGGCGCCAGAAGTCGGGCTCCAGCAGCCGCTGCGCGTAGTAGTGCTTGACGTTGGTGCGCGCCTGCGCCTGCGGCGAGCGTACCCAGGGGTTGAGCAGGCACAGGCCGTGCACGCGGGCGTCGCGCGTGTCGTGCAGGTACAGCAGCGCGGCGGACGCGCCGTCGCACAGGCCCCACAGCAGCACGCGGCGCACCTCGGGCCGGCGCGACTGCAGTGCCGCGATGGCCGCGCCGATGTCCGGGGTGAGGCGCTCGAAGCCGGGGAAGTCGCCCTCGCTGTCGCCCATGCCGCGCACGTCGAAGCGCAGCGCGGGCACGCCGGCCTGCGCCAGCGCGCGCGCGAGCTTGACGAACAGGCGGTGGCTGCCGGCGCGGTACTGCGGCCCGCCCACGACGATGACGACGCCGACGTCGCCCGGCAGCGGGGCCGGCGCGGGCTCAGCCAGCACGCCCAGCAACTGGTGGCCCAGGCAATCGAAGCCCAGCGCCTGCTCGGTCCAGCTCATGGGTGCACCCTCGCGCTGCGCGCGGTCCCGCCGAGCGGGACGGAGCGCCCCCTTCGCAGCGGCCGTGCGGGGGCACTCATGCGGACACGCCCTCGCGCGAGAACACGTCCAGCGTGGCCTGCAGCAGCGCCGGGGCGGTCTCGACCTCGGCGGTCTGCCAGAAGGCCGGGCCCGGCACGCGCCGGGCCTGCACCTGCCAGCCGGCCTGGCGCCAGCGCGACAGCAGCTCCAGCGCCGCGGGCGCCAGCGCCGCTTCCGGGGCGGCCTGCGCACCCGTCTCCAGCCAGGCCAGCCGCGCGGCGCGCGGCGGCGGCGCCAGCGTGGCCTGCTGCAGCCCGTCGGCCAGTGCCGGCGACAGGCCGTAGCCCGCCACCTCCACCGCCTGGCCCTCGGCCAGCTGGCGGCGCAGCGCCTTCATCAGTTCCGCCGAGGAACCCTCGCCCAGCGCCGCGGCCAGGCGCAGCCGCAGGAACTGCCGCAGCGCCAGCTCGCCTGACGGCGGCGGCTGCCACAGCAGCAGGTTGCACGGCTCGTCGATCTCGCGCGCCGCCGCGGCGGCCAGCAGGCCGCCCGTGCGCAGGCCCCACAGCCACAGCGGCGCGCCGGGGTGTTGCCCGCGCAACCAGCGCGCGCCGGCCAGCGCGTCGCCGGTCCAGCCGCGCCACGACGCGTCGGCGAAGTCGCCGGCGCTGTCGCCGCAGCCGTGCAGGTCGAGCTGCAGCACGGCGCAGCCGGCCTCGGCCAGCGCGCGCGACTGCAGTGCCGCCATGCGGCGCGCCTTGTTCATCTCCTCGGCCAGCGGGTGCAGGTACAGCACCAGCGCGTGCGGGGCGGCGCTCTGCGCCTCGTGGAAGCACGCCCAGCGCTGCCCGGCACCGCTGCCCAGGAAGAACGGTCGTGCTTTCACGCGCAGCACCGGCCAGAGCCTCGTCCCGGGGATCTCAGGCCGGGACGCGGGCGCTGACGAAGTCGATCAGCGTGCCGACGGTGGCGAAGGTGTCGCCGCTGATGTCGTCGTCGTCCACCACCAGACCGAAGCGCTCCTCCAGCCCGCCCAGCAGCGCCACCACGCCCATCGAGTCCAGCTCGGGCAGGGCGCCCAGCAGCGCCGTGTCGCGCGTGAACGCGGCGGCCCGACCGCCCAGGCCCAACATCTCGTCGAGCAGGGCAAGCACTTGCTGAGGCGTGTTCATGCGCGGTGTTTCCTTCGATGGGTCAGGGTTGTTCCATGGCCGGCGGCGGCAGGAGGGCTGCTGCGCCGGAGGGTGCCGGGCCCTGCGGGCGCGGACGTGACGGCACGGGGCTGACGGGGCTCGCCGGTATCGCTCCCGCGAACGCGGAGCCGTTCAGCACCCATTCCCAGGTTGAATTTTGCACTGTTTCGAACCTTGAACTCCGGAAGCATGCTGGGATACTGCGCAGTTTTTCGCTGAAGCGCCCCGGCGCGCCGGCTGCCGGCCAGCCCGGCGCCGGTACCGCCCGGCACGATTTCTCCCCCATGTCCGCCGTCACCTTGTTGTTCGACCTGATCGCCCGCGCGGCCCACCGCGCGCCCGAGGCCCCGGCCCTGAGCTGCGCGGGCCAGACCCTGAGCTACGCGCAGCTGCAGTCCCGGGTGCAGGGCTTCGCCGCGGGGCTGCTGGGGCTGGGGCTGCAGCGCGCCGAGCGGGTGGGCCTCTGGCTGGAAAAGCGCTTCGAGACCGTGGCGGCGAGCTTCGGCGCGGCGGCGGCCGGCGGCGTGTTCGTGCCGCTGAACCCGCTGCTCAAGCCGGCGCAGGTCGCCTTCATCCTGGCCGACTGCGGCGTGCGCGTGCTCGTGACCTCGCCCGAGCGGCTGCCGCTGCTGCTGGAGGTGCTGGGCGGCTGCCCGGCGCTGCGCCACGTCGTGCTCACTGGCGCGCCTCCGGCGGGCCTGGCGCTGCCGCCGGGGCTGGCGCTGTCCACCTGGGATGAGTTGCTCGCCGCGCCCGCGCGCGCCGGGCACCGCGTCATCGACGCCGACATGGCGGCCATCCTCTACACATCCGGCAGCACCGGGCGGCCCAAGGGCGTGGTGCTGTCGCACCGCAACCTGGTCGCGGGCGCGCAGAGCGTGGCCTCGTACCTGGAGAACCATCCCGGGGACACGCTGCTGGCGGCGCTGCCGCTGTCCTTCGATGCCGGCTTCAGCCAGCTCACCACCGCGTTCCATGCCGGCGCGCGCGTGGTGCTGCTGAACTGGCTGCTGCCGCGCGACGTGCTGCGCTGCATGGAGCGCGAGCGGGTCACGGGGCTGACCGCCGTGCCCCCGCTCTACATCCAGCTCGCGGCGCTGGAATGGCCCGCGGCGGTGCGGCAGCACCTGCGCTATTTCGCCAACACCGGCGGGCGGCTGCCGCGCCAGACGCTGGCGCTGCTGCGCGCGTGCGCGCCGCACTCGAAGCCGTTCCTGATGTATGGCCTGACCGAGGCGTTCCGCTCCACGGTCCTGCCGCCAGAGGAGGTGGACCGCCGCCCGGACTCGATCGGGCGCGCCATTCCCAACGCCGAGATCCTGGTGCTGCGCGAGGACGGCAGCGAGTGCGCCGCGGACGAGCCCGGCGAGCTGGTGCACCGCGGCGCGCTGGTGGGCCTGGGCTACTGGAACGATCCCGAAAGGACCGCCGAGCGCTACCGGCCGCTGCCCGCGGGCGTGGCCGGGCGCGAGGGCGCGCTGCCGCTGCCCGAGATCGCCGTGTACTCCGGCGACACGGTGCGCCGCGACGCCGAGGGCTTCCTCTACTTCGTCGGCCGCCGCGACGAGATGATCAAGACCAGCGGCTACCGCGTCAGCCCGACCGAGGTGGAGGAGGTGCTCTACGCCACGGGCCGGGTGGGCGAGTGCGCGGCCTTCGGCGTGGAGCACCCGGTGCTGGGGCAGGCGATCCAGGTCGTCGCCACTGCGCCCGAGGGCGCCGCCGCGCTGGACGTGGCGGCGCTGCTGGCCGAGTGCCGCGTGCGCATGCCCGCCTACATGGTGCCCGCCGGCGTGGAAGCCGCCCTCGGCCCGCTGCCGCGCAATGCCAACGGCAAGATCGACCGCAAGGCGCTGTCCACGGCCTGGGCGCAGCGCCGGCCGCAGCCCTAGTCATGGCGGCCGCGGCGCCGTGCCTTCAGACACCACACACCCGATGACCCCACTTCCTTCCCACGCCCCGATGCCGCAGTTCGCCCAGCGCGGCGGCGAGCTGCTGGTCAACGGCCAGCCGCTGCGGCTGCTGGCCGAGCGCGTCGGCCGCACGCCCTTCCATGCCTACGACCGCGGCCTGCTGCGCGCGCGCGCGGCCGAGCTGCGCGCGGCGCTGCCCGCGGCCGTGAAGCTGCACTACGCCATGAAGGCCAACCCGATGCCGGCGCTGGTGGGGTTGATGGCGCAACTGGTGGACGGCATCGACGTGGCCTCCGCCGGCGAGCTGCAGGTGGCGCTGGATGCCGGCGCCGACCCGCGCGAGGTCAGCTTCGCCGGCCCGGGCAAGCGCGAGGCCGAGCTGCAGCAGGCCGTGGCCGCGGGCGTGCTCGTCAACGTCGAGTCCGCACGCGAGCTGCGGCTGCTGGCCGGCATCGCGCAGGCGCTGGGCCGGCCCGCGCGCGTGGCGCTGCGCGTGAACCCCGACTTCGAGCTCAAGGGCTCGGGCATGCGCATGGGCGGCGGCGCCAAGCCCTTCGGCATCGATGCCGAGGCGCTGCCGGCGCTCATGGCGCAGCTGCGCCAGGACGGCCTGGCCTTCGAGGGCTTCCATCTTTTCGCCGGCTCGCAGAGCCTGCGCGCCGACGCGATCTGCGAGGCGCAGCTGCGCTCCTACGAGCTGGCGCTGCGCCTGGCCGAGCACGCGCCGTCTCCGGTGCGCTGCCTGAACCTGGGCGGCGGCTTCGGCATCCCGTACTTCCCCGGCGAGCAGCGGCTCGACCTAGCGCCCATCGGCGCCAACCTGCATCGGCTCTGCGAGCGCGCGGCGCGCGAGCTGCCGCAGGCCGCGCTCGTGCTGGAGCTGGGCCGCTACCTGGTGGGCGAGGCCGGCATCTACGTCGCGCGCGTGCTCGACCGCAAGGTCTCGCGCGGGCAGGTGTTCCTGGTCACCGACGGCGGGCTGCACCACCACCTCGCGGCCTCGGGCAACTTCGGCCAGGTGCTGCGCAAGAACTATCCCGTGGCCATCGGCACGCGCATGGACGCGGCAGACACCGAGGTCGTCTCCGTGGTGGGCCCGCTGTGCACGCCGCTGGACGTGCTGGCCGAGCGCATGGCGCTGCCCGTGGCGCAGGAGGGCGACCTGGTGGTGGTGTTCCAGTCCGGGGCCTACGGCGCCAGCGCCAGCCCGCAGCGTTTCCTGGGCCATCCGGCCTGCGCGGAAGTGCTGGTCTAGCGTGCGGGCCGCATCCATGGAGGTCCGCGGCGCGGCGGCCGTGAAGGCTGCGCCTGCCCTGGCCGTGGCGAGTGCCGGGCAGCGCCGGCGTGCCGCCGTGCCGGCCGCGGCCGTGGCGCTGGGCTGCGCCGCCGCGGCGGCGTGGCTGGCGCTGCACCACCCGCTGCTGCCGGGCACAGCCCTGGCGCTGGCGCTGGCCTGGGGCGCGCTGAGCTTCGCCTTTCCGACGGCCTGGCTGGCGCTGCTGCCGGCGCTGCTGCCGGCGGCCAGCCTGGCGCCCTGGACGGGCTGGGTGGGCCTCGACGAGTTCGACCTGCTGCTGCTGGCCACCGTCGCCGGCGTGCAGGCGCGGCAGGCGGCCCGGCCGCAGCAGGCGCCACCGCTGCCCGCGGGCGTGCGGCTGCTGGCCGCGGCGCTGGGCGGCTGGACCCTGCTGGCGCTGAGCCGCGGGCTGCTCGACGCCGGCGGCTTGCCGGGCTGGTTCGACGCCTACCTGGAGCCGCTCAACGCTTGGCGCGTGGCCAAGCCGGCGCTGTGGGCGCTGCTGCTGCTGCCGGCGCTGCACCGCGTGCTGCAGGCCGACGCCACGGGCGCGCTGTGGCGGCTGCGCAGCGGCATGCTGGCCGGCACGGCGCTGTTCGTGGCCGCGGTGCTGTGGGAGCGTGCCGCCCACGTCGGGCTGCTCAACTTCACCGGCAGCTACCGCACCACGGCGCTGTTCTGGGACATGCACGTCGGCGGCGCGGCCATCGACGCCTACGTGGCGCTGGCGCTGCCGTTCTGCGTCTGGGCGCTGTGGCGGCTGCGCCGGCCGCTGCCGTGGTGCGTCGCCGCGCTGCTGGCCACGGGCACGCTGTACGCGGCGCTCACGACCTACTCTCGCGGCGTGTACGGCGCGGTGGGGCTGCCGCTGCTGCTGCCGCTGGCGTGGCTGATGGCCTGGCGCGTGCGCCACGGCACGCTGCGCGGGATGCTGCTGGCGGGCGGGCTGACGCTGGCCGCCGCGCTGCCGCTGACCTGGGCGGCGCGCACGCTCGACGCGCTGGGCGTGGGCCTGCTGCTGGGCCTGTGGCTGCTGGCGGCGCTGGCGGCATGGCGGTTCACGCGCATCGGCTGGCGCGCCGCGGCCGGGGTGACGCTGGCCGTGGCACTGCTGGCCGAGGTGGTGACGGTGTTCGGCAGCGGCGGCAGCTTCATGCGCGAGCGCGTCGAGGCCAGCGGCATGGACCTGCGCGCGCGCATCGAGCACTGGCAGCGCGGGCTGGCGCTGCTCGATGCGCCGGCCGGACTGCTGCTGGGCCTGGGCACGGGCCGGCTGCCCGCGCACTACGGCGCCGCGCCGGGCTATCCGGGCTTCTCCGGCCAGGTGCGGCTGCAGCCCGGCGGCGTGCGGCTGGACGGGCACGCCCTGGGCGTGCCGGGCCCCTCCGCCCTCTACGGGCTGACGCAGCGCGTGGCGCCGCATCCGGGGCCGCACCGCCTCGACCTGCGCCTGAGCGCGCAGGCGCCGGCGTGGCTGCTGGTCAAGGTCTGCCAGGCGTGGCTGCTGTACGACGACCGCTGCCAGCAGTCGTTCGTGCGCGTGCCGGCCGGGCCGCGGCCGGCATGGCTGACGGTGACGCTCAAGGGCAAGCCGCTGGACGCCGCCGCCGTGCTGCCGCGCCCGCACGTGCTGACGGTGGCGGCGCTCGACGGCACGGTGCTGCTGGAGCAGGCGCAGCTGCATGCCAGCGGCGAGCAGCTGCTGGCCAACGGCGGCTTCGACGCCGGGCTGGCGCACTGGTGGCCCCGGGCGCAGGGCCATTTCGTGCCCTGGCACATCGACAACCTGTACCTGGAGCTGCTCATCGAGCGCGGCCTGCCGGGGCTGGCGCTGTTCCTGGCGCTGGCGGCCGGGGCGCTATGGCGGCTGGCGTGCCGGGTGCGGGCACGCGACGAGGTGGCCGAGGCCGCCGTGTTCCTGGCCTCGGCGCTGTGCGGCGCGCTGCTGGTGGGCCTGATCAGCAGCGTGATGGACATGCCGCGCGTGGCCTGGCTGCTGTGGCTGCTGCCCTGGGTGGCCTGGCTGCTGCCGCGGCCGGCCCGGGCCTGAAGCGGCCCGGCCTGTTTCAGGACTGGTACGCGCCGGGCGACCAGGCGGCCGGGGGCACGATCAGGCGCGAGCCCACCGGCGGCCTGAACTCGGCCAGGGGCGCCAGCGTGCGCCCGCCGCCTACGCCCGCAGCCCGGGCGCTGCCGCGCAGCGGCGAGTGGGCCACCAGCCGGAAGTCGAGCCGCTCGGGGTCGCGCAGCGAGTCCAGCGTGGTGCGGACGTTGCCGGCGGTCCAGTCCAGCGTGCCGGTCGCCAGCTCGCCCGGGCCGACCAGCAGGTTGTTGACGAAGCGCGCCTCCAGCCCCGCGGCCAGCCGCGCCGGGCTCACGCGCACGAAGGTGCCGGTGCTGCGCTGGTTGACGATGGTGTTGTGGGCCATGAACAGGCCGTGCTCGGCCAGGCTGGAGGTTTCCTCGCCGTAGGACACGATGGCCGGGTTCTGCGTCAGCGCGTTCTGGCTGATGACGTTGCCCACCAGCCAGGCCCGGCCGCCTTCGGGCAGGTCCACTTCGTAGGACGACTCTCCGCTGGCGCCGTCCACCAGCACCGAGTGCCTGACGATGGTGTACTGAGCGCGCGACTTCAGCAGATGGCCCATCAGCCCGTCGTGAAAGTAACTGCCCAGCACCCGCACCTGCCTGATTCGCCCGACGTACAGCAGGTGCGACAGGTAAGGCGCGGCGGCGAAGCCGAATTCGCAGCGCTGCACTTCCAGCACCGACGCCGGATCGTTGTTGGTGAGGATGCCGGTCTGGTTGTCGAAAAACGCGCAATTCTGGACCGTGAGATGGCCGGTCTCGAAGCGGATGCCCGCGCCGTTGCGGTCGGGCACGCGCGTGCCCCGGAACTCGAGGTTCTGGATGCGCACGTCCTCGGCGCTGCGCACGACCAGGATGCCCTTGCCCTCGGCCGCCACGCCGTCGGCCTGGAATACCGGGCGGGTCCCGCCCACGCCCCGGATGGTGAGCACCGCCTGCGTGACGACGCCCGCCTGGGCCCGGTGCACGCCGGGCATGACCTCGATGACGTCGCCGCTGCGCGCCTGCGCCAGCAGGGCCGGCAACGACATGCCGAGCTCCAGCCGGTGCACCGTGCCCGTCACGGCCTGCGCCTGTGCCCAGGGCGCAGGCACCACGCCTGCCAGGCCCAGTGCCTGCAACAAATGTCGCCTTTTCATGAGTCCTGCTCCATAAAAATGGTTTCAAGAAATGCCGTCGGCTCCGGTGCCCGGTTTTCCTCTCCTGGGTGAGGCGAAAATGGAAGCTGAATGGGGTAATTCATGCGGCCCTGTCGGGGCCGATGAATCCGGTCATTGGGTGCAAATTCTCTTTGACGAGAAATGGCCGGACCGGAGGCATGCCATTTTGAATGGCGTGCGGCGGCATGTGATTTTCAGACTCTAGCAGGTCCGAATTCCTGTTCCGGTGTCAGGATGCCTTGTTTTGCAAAAGGCTTGATAAGAAATGTTCCGCAAACGTATTGATTTGCCGGGTAATTGAATCAAATGGCAAGTCCGGCGACCGGGCTGGGGGCTGGGGCCGGAGCGGAGCCGTCAGCCCGGCTTCCCTCGATCAACCGCGCGGCATGGCGCGGTGGTGCCGCGTCGGCCGGCCGGTCCGGGCGGGCGGATCGCCGTGCTCCTCGGCCCAGCGTTGCAGGATCTCTTCCTGCTCGGCGTCGTCGCGGCGGCTGCGCCGCAGCGACGCGGCCACCGCGCCCAGGACCAGGCCCAGGACGCCACCGATCCAGAAGGCCACCAGCAACCACCAAGCCGACACCATGGACCATCCTCCCGTGCGTGCGCCCGGCCCAGGCCTTGCGCATCGTTGTGATTCACGCCGCGAATGCGCCGTTCCCGGCACCGGCATGCACCGCGCCGGCAGCCGGGCTGCCTGGCGCGCGAGCATGTCGATGGACGTGCAGCAGTCGATGTTCCCGGAGCTTTGAAGCTTGCGCGGCTACCGGATGTAGCCGCCGCGCCGGGGCGGCGCGGCCGCGGCAGGGCGGTTCAGGGCCGTGTGGCCGCGGCGGCGGCCGGCGCCGGACGCCAGCGCAGCCGGGTCTTGATCCAGGCGTGGCGCAGCAGCAGGCCCGGCGGCATGCGCAGCGCGTGCGCGCGCAAGTACAGCAGGCACAGCGCCGCGCCGGTCAGCGGCAGCCGGGTGTCACGCAGCGGTGCGCGCAGCGCGCGTGTCCACAGCGCGTCCATGAGCGCCTGCGTCACCGCGCCCGGCGCCGCGGCCGCGGCGGCGCTCAGGGTGTCTTCGGGCACGGGCGTATCCAGCAGGCGCCGCGCGGCGCGCAGCCCGTGGTGCAGCAGCCGTGCCAGTTGCAGCTCGCGCGCGCGTTCCAGCAGCCCGTTCCAGAAGTCCGGCTCGCTGCCGAAGCGGCGCAGCAGCGCGTCGATGTCGCTGAGGTCGCGCAGTCCGTGGCTGAACTCCTCGTTGCGAAAAAGGTGCGTCACGGCATGCAGCACCATGTCCACGGGGGCGAGCACCTGCACGCCCTCCAGCGCGGCGGGCCGCGCGGCGGCCAGCAGCAGCGCGCTGTCGGGACGCTCGCGCGCGGTGGGTTGCAGCAGCGCGTGGTGCACGTCCACGACGGTGCCGCGGCTGCGGTGGGTCAGGGGCGGCAGCTCGTGCGTCCAGGCGCGGTAGTAGCACTGGTCGTAGGCGCTCAGGCCCGGGTCGAAGCGCCAGCCGTGTTGCTGCAGCTGCCGCTCGGCCTCGTCGAGCCGCGCGCGCGGCACCAGGATGTCGATGTCGGAGAACAGCCGTCCCTGGGCCGCCGGGAGATCGGCCGCAACGTAGGCCGCACCCTTGAGCAGCACCAGCGGCAGCCCCAGCGGCGCCAGCGCGCGGCGCAGCGCCCGCGCCTCGCGCAGCACCTCCTCGTGCTGCGCCTGCGCCAGCCGCAGCGCACCGTGCAGGTGCGCGCGCGGCGCCGCGGGCACCGCCTCCAGCAGCGACAGCGCCTGCAGCCGTGCCGCCAGCCGCGCGTGCAGCCCGGCGCTGCGCGCCTGGCGCAGCAGCAGTTCCCAGCCGGACACGGGCAGGGCCGGCAGCGCCTCGGGGTGCGCCAGCGCCCACGGCAGCAGTTGCGCCGCGGCGGCGGGGACGGGTGTCGTGGCGGCCATGCCCGTCATGCCCCGGGCACGGCAGCGGCGGCCAGCGCGTCGAACGCCGCCACCGCCTCGGGCAGCCGCTCGTAGCTGAAGGCGTGGCAGGTGCTGTCGTCCACCATGCGCGCCAGCCGCTCGAAGCCGGCGGTGCCGTGGACGCTGTAGTTGAAGGCGTTCTCGACCAGCCGCCGCAGCGCCTGCGCCCTGGGCAGCGGCTCCAGGCGGGCGTCCTGGCCGGCGACGTAGCGCGGCAGCACGATCCAGCCCGGGCGCGCGGGCTCCGCGGCGCGCGCCACGCCCGCGGCGGGCGGGCGCATGTGGGCCACGGTGCCCTTGGCAGTTTCGTGCACCGGCGGCCCGAAGCGGGCTTCGGGCGCGAAGCGGCGCACGAGGTCGATGGAGCCGTTCTTCAGGCTCACCGGGCGCGGCAGCGCGTGGATCAGCCCGGTGGCCGGGTCGATGAGCGCCAGCTCGTCGGACAGCAGCCGCCAGCCGTTCAGCGCCAGCGCGGCGCACAGCGTGCTCTTGCCCGAGCCCGACGGCGCCGGCAGCACCAGAGCCCGGCCGCCGCGCTCCAGCACGGCCGCGTGCAGCGTCAGGAAGCGGTGGTGCAGCGCGGTCAGGCACCAGTTCAGGCCCCATTCCAGGATGGGAAAGCCCTGGTTGCCCGGCAGCGGGCTGAAGGAGGACTCGCCATCGAGCCGGAACACCACCTGCGGCCGCCACCAGCGCCGCGGTCCCGCCGGGCGCTCGACGCTGACGTGGAAGTCGGCGAAGGCATCGTCCTCCACCGGGTGCGCGGCGTAGTGCAGCGCGATGCCTTCAGCCACCGCCTCCAGCGGCGAGCGGATGCAGTTGAGCACCGGCCCGGTGCGCAGCCGCAGTCCCGGGCCGCGCAGCCGCCGGCGCAGGGCGCGTGCGTCCAGCGCGTCGAGCCTCATGGCGCGGCGTCCTCGTGCACCAGCCCCAGCCGGACCAGGCCCTGGAGCACGGACTGCAGCGCGTGAACGTCCTCGTCCAGCGGCGCGGCACCGTCGTCGCCGGGCAGCAGTGCCTGCGTCAGCCGCACCGCGTCCAGCGCCTCGGGCTGCTCCAGCAGCGCCCGCAGCACCTCGGCGGCCGCGTGGGACAGCCAGTGCGTGCTGCCCGTCCAGGTGTCGAAAACGGCCATCTCCCCGTCCCAGCAGCGCCAGCGCAGGGCCGCCGCAGGCACGGCATAGCGCAGCGGCGGGTTGCCGGGCCGCTTCGATTCGGAAAGCGGGACGGCGGCTGCCGTTGCGCCGCTCATTTCCAGGAGGTCGCCAGCCAGTCGAGCGTTTTCCGGCTGTCGAGAATGGTTTCCTGCGTGGGCCGGTATTCGCCGACGTTGTTGCGAATATTGGCCCAGACGTCCTTGATGGCGGCGGGGCTGTTGAAGGGATGGACGGCCACCGCCGACGGGTTGTAGGTGGCGTTGAGCCAGGCGGCGGCGATGTACGCCTCCACGGTCCAGGGTTGCTTCAGGAGCACTTCCAGCAGGGTGACCTTGCTGGCGTCGGTGCGGGGATTGGCTGTGTATTCGGTCTGGATCTGGAAATTGCGCGTTGCATTCGCCAATTCAGACGGATTCGACACCAATACCCTGTTGTTTTGCGTCACCTTGTAGATATTGACGATATTGAATCGCGTGGGACTGGTCAGCAGGCCGCCCAGCTTTTCCTGGAACGTGGCGGTGACCAGGGAGCTGTAAGACCCGCTGGAGATCTGGCGAGCCCAGGCATCGGGAGGGTCGCCCAGGCAGGTTGCCGTGTCCTGCGGCTGCCGGCTCAAGTGCGCATTGACGGAGACGAAGGCCGAGGCCGACCTGCACACCCCCGCCGCGACCGGCGCGCTGGCGAGCGTCAGCGCCACCGGCGCGGCGAGCCCAAGGCTGCGGCGCAGCAGGCGCCGGCGTGCCTCGACGTCGTCGGTGCGTGTATTTTCCTGGGGCGTGTCGTCGGGCTGGCTGCGGTGCTGGTCCATGTCTGTGCTTCGGCCAGCCGCTTCAAGCCCTCGAACAACCGCGCCTGGCCCACTCCTCGCCGCGCACTGTGCGCGGCACGAGCCGGGAAATCGTGGCGGCTTCGTGTCAGGCGCGCCGGCGCCGCCCGCGTCCGCTGCCGCCTCAGGCGCGGCCGGCCACGCGCGGCTGCGGCGCACGCCGGGCACCGCCACCGCCACCGCCGCGCACCGGCGCCGCGGCCTTGCCGCGGCGCTCCAGCGCCCAGCCCTCGGTGGCCGGCTCGCCGGCCTGCGCCTGCACGCCCTGCGGCGCCAGGCCGCGCGCCACCATGCGCCCGACCAGCGTCTCGCTCGCGTCGGCATCCAGGCGCAGCGCCAGGCGCTGCCAGCGGCGGTTCAGCGCTTCGTGCGACCACGCATCCTCCAGCGCCCAGCGCAGGCGCAGCGCGTCGTCGCGCACGCCGGCGGCGATCACGCGCGGGATCAGGGTGTGGATGAACAGGTTGTAGTCCTGGCGCAGGCCCATGGCCTCGAACAGCGCCTCGATGCGCGCGAGCCGGAGCGACCACTGCGGATGCGCCAGCTGCAGCGTCAGCAGCGACTGCAGGCCCTGCACCGGGTTGAGCAGCCGCAGCCGCGGCGGTGGCAGCACGTGCAGCGGCAGCTTGGCCGCCTCCTCGTGCGGCAGCCGAGTCACGAAGGACACCAGCGTGCCCACGCGCTCCCACTGCGCGGCGCTCAGCCCGTCGAGCGTGGCCAGGCCGCCGCGCGCCATGCGCTGCAGCTGCGCGCGCACGCCCTCGAGGTCGCGACCGGCCTTGGCCTGGCTGGCGCCGGCGCTCAGCACCGCCAGGTTGCCCGCGGCATAGCCGGCGGCGTCGAAGACGCGGTCCACGCAGGCGTCGCCGGGCTGGTCCAGGCCCTGCGTCAGCGGCTCGCGCGTGACGGGGCAGTGGCCGACCTCGATCTGGCGCAGGAAGGCCGGCGTGACCTGCGTCGCCTCGAACTCGCGCCCCTCTCCCCAGGCCCGCAGCCGCAGCCGCAGCCACTCGCGCACCGAGGGCGTGGCCGCGCGCGTGCGCTTGGCGCAGCGCGCCTGGCCCGCCTCCCAGCCCTGGCGCAGCGCGCTGTCCGGGCCCAGGAAGGCCGGCGGCGGCGCCAGGGCGTGGCGCGCGTGCTCCCAGCCGATGTCGAAACCCACCGGGTCCTGCACCGGCATGTCGAATTCAAGCCTCCCCTGGGTGGTCATGTCGCGGCTCCTGGATAACGCTGTCTGCAACCTGTGGATTCGTACAGTATGCCTTTGTCGGGGCTCACCACGTGAGCCTGTGGATAAAGCCCTGGGAACAGCGGTGGCGGGTGCCGCGCGGGCAGGGCGCGGCGGCGGTTGGGGCCGCGGCTGTCAGCTTCCGGCGCGGGGGCCGTTGTTACGATCCGGACCAAAAAGGCCCCCGGGGAGGAAGGCGTGGACCGTACCGAACGCTTCTACAGGATCGAGATGCTCATCCGCAGCCGCGCCAACGGCAGCTGCGTAAGCTTCACGGAGCTGATGGCCGAGCTGGGCGTCTCGCGCGCCACGCTCAAGCGCGACCTGGAGTACCTGCGCTCGCGCATGAACGCGCCCATCGTCTATGACCGGCTGAGCAACGGCTACCGCTTCGCCGCGGCGGCCGACGGCGTGCGCGCCGAGGCCGGCGCCGCCGCGCACGAGCTGCCCGGGCTGTGGTTCAGCGAGAGCGAGATCCACGCGCTGCTGACCATGCACCAGCTCATCCAGGGCCTGGACGAGGGCGGCGTGCTGGCGCGCCACCTGCAGCCGCTGCTGGAGCGGCTGCACGGCATGCTGGGCACCTGCGAGGGCGAGGCGCGCGAGCTGATGCGGCGCGTGAAGATCGCGCACCCGGCGCGCCGCCCGGTGGTGCCGCGGCACTTCGAGCTCATCGGCAGCGCGCTGACGCGGCGCCAGCGCGTGCGCATGACCTACTTCGTGCGCAGCCGCCAGGAGCAGACCGAGCGCGTGGTCTCGCCGCAGCGCCTGGTGCACTACCGCAACACCTGGTACCTCGACGGCTGGTGCCACGCCAGCGAGGGGCTGCGCCGCTTCGCGCTGGACGCCGTGCGCACGGTCGTGGCGCTGGAGCAGCGCGCGCGCGACGTGGGGCTGCGCACCGTGGAGTCCGAGCTCGACGCGGGCTACGGCATCTTCGCCGGCGGCGCCGGCAACGGCCGGCTGCAGTGGGCGGTGCTGCGCTTCACGCCCGAAGCCGCGCAGTGGGTGGCGCACGAGCAGTGGCACCCGGCGCAGGAGTCGGTGCTGGAGAGCGACGGCGCGCTCACGCTCAGGCTGCCCTATGCCGAGGCCACCGAGCTGGCCATGGACGTGCTGCGCCACGGCGAGCAGGTGCGCGTGCTCAAGCCCGCCAGCCTCGCCGCGCTGGTGGCGCAGCGGCTCAAGGACGCGGCCGGGCAGTACGCGGGCGCCTGACAATCCAGCCTCTTGCGGCGCGCCGCGCCTTCGCGCACTTCGAAGTACCCCCTGACATGACCCGATTCCTGCACACCGCCGACTGGCAGATCGGCCGCCAGTACGGCCGCTTCGCGCCCGAGGACGCCATCCCGCTGGCCGAGGCGCGCTTCCTGGCCGTGGAGCGCATCGCCGCGCTGGCGCGCGAGCGCCGCGTGGACGCGGTGCTGGTGGCCGGCGACGTGTTCGACGCCCAGACGGTGTCCGAGCGCACGCTGCGCCGCCTCTTCAACGCGCTGGCCGCCTTCGACGGGCCCTGGGTGCTGATCCCGGGCAACCACGACGCTGCGCTGGCCGAGAGCGTGTGGACGCGCGCCCGGCGTTTCAACTGCATCCCGCCCAACGTGCACCTGTTCGAGACGGGCGGCGTGCGCGCCTTCGCCGGCATCGGCCTGGCGGTGCTGGGCGCGCCGCTGACGCAGCGCCACACGCACACCGACCTGACCGAGCCCTTCGACACGCTGGAGACGCCGCCCGGCCTGGTGCGCGTGGGCCTGGCGCACGGCAGCGTGCAGGGGCTGCTGGCCGAGGAGGTCGATTCGGCCAACCCGATCGCGCCGGACCGCGCGCGCCGGGCGCGGCTGGACTACCTGGCGCTGGGCGACTGGCACGGCATGAAGCCCATTGACGAGCGCACCTGGTACAGCGGCACGCCGGAGCCCGACCGTTTCAAGGGCAATGCCCCGGGACACGTGCTGGAGGTCGCCATCGCGGCGCCGGGCGCGCTGCCCGAGGTCACGCCGCATGCCGTGGCGCTGCACCGCTGGCATGAGCACGGTGAAACGCTGTCGCTGCCGGGCGACGTGGAGCAGTTGGGCGAGCGGCTCGTGGCGCTGGGCGCATCGGACGTGCTGGCGCTCACGCTCTCGGGCCGGCTAGACCTGGCCTCGCACCAGCGGCTGCAGGCGCTGCTGGGCCAGGCCGCGGGGCGGCTGCGCAGCCTGCAGCTCGACCAGGAGGCGCTGCAGCTGGCACCCACCGAGGCCGACGTCGAGTCGCTGCGCGCCGATGGCTACCTGGGCGAGGTGCTGGGCGCGCTGCGCGCGCGCCAGGAGGGCGACGAGGTCGCGCGCGAGGCGCTGTCGGTGCTGGCCGGGCTGCTGCGCGAGCGCCAGGCGCCGGCCGCTGAGGGGAAGTCCGCATGAAGCTGCAACGCCTGCGCATCGAGCAGTTCAAACAGTTCCGCCAGCCGCTGGAGCTTTCCGGGCTGGAACCGGGGCTGAACCTGTTCACCGGGCCCAACGAGTCGGGCAAGAGCACCATCGTGCGCGCCATCCGCGCCGCCTTCTTCGAGCGCTACCGCTCCAGCAGCGTCAAGGAGCTGCAACCCTGGGGTGACGGCGGCGCCAGCCCCAGCGTCGAGCTGGAGTTCGAAACCGGCGGCAGCCGCTGGCGGCTCCACAAGCAGTTCCTCCAGCGCAAGCGCTGCCGGCTGCAGGTGGACGACACGGCGCTGGAGAACGACGACGCCGAAGGGCGGCTGTGCGAGCTGCTGGGCTTCCAGCTGGCGCAGCGCGGCGAGAGCAAGCCGGAGCACTGGGGCATCCCGGGGCTGCTGTGGATCGAGCAGGGCAGCAGCCACCAGATCCGCGACGAGGTGCTGCACGCCACCGACCACCTGCGCACCGCGCTGCAGGGTTCACTGGGCGAGGTCGCCAGCACCGCCGGCGACGACGTGCTGGCACGCGTGCGCGAGGAGCGCAACGCGCTGCTGACCGAGAAGAAGGGCGAGCCGCGCGGCGCGCTGCTGGAGGCGCTGCAGTTGCGGGAGCAACTGCAGTCGGAACTGACGGAGACGCGCCAGCGCCTGGCGCAGTACCGCGAGCAGGTGGACCGGCTCGGCCAGGTGCAGGCCGAGATCGCGCTGGACGAGGCCGAGCGGCCCTGGGAGCCGATGCAGCAGCAGCGCCAGGCGGCGCAGCAGCGGCTCGACGCCCTGCAGGCCGCCGCCGGGCAGCTGCAGGCGCAGCGCGAGCAGCTCGGGCCGCTGCAGCGGCAGATCGACCTGCTGCAGCAGCAGCTCGACGGCCACGCGCAGCAGCAGCGGCTGCTGGCCCAGCGCGAGGCGGCGCTGGCTGCGGCGCTGCGCTCGCAGGAGGAGGCGCAGGCGCGGCTGGCGCCGGCGCGGCAGCGGGCGCAGGACGCGCGCCAGGCGCACGTCGGCGCCCAGGCGCTGCTGGAGCGCGCGCGCGAGCGGCAGTGGCTCGACTCGCTGCAGCGCGAGTTCACGGACGCGGCGCAACGCGCGCAGGCCCTGCAGGCGGCGCTGGCCGAGGCGCAGGCGCACGGCACCGAGCTGGCGCGGCTGCGCGAGGAGGCGCGGCACTCGGCGCTGGACGCGGCGCAGCTCAAGGAGCTGCGCGCGCAGGAGCAGCGGCTGCGCGAGCTGGAGCTGCGGCGCGAAGCCGCGGCCACGCAGCTGCGCTGGAATCTTCACGTCGAGGGCGATGCCGGCGCTTCGCCGCGCCTGGATGGCGAGGTGCTGGACGGCAAGGGCGGGCGGCTGCTGCTGCAGCCGGCGGTGCTGGAGCTGCCGGGGATGGGCCAGCTCACCGTCACACCGGGCGGCGCCGACCTGCACAAGCTCGCGGCCCAGCTCGACGCCGCCGCCGCCGCGCTGCAGGCGCTGCAGCGCCGACTCGGCGTGGGCTCGCTGGCCGAGGCCGAGGCGCGCCACGAGCGCCAGCGCGTGCTGGCTGCGCAGATCGACACCCGCCAGGCGCTGCTGGCGCAGCTCGCGCCGCAGGGCGTGCCGGCGTTGCAAGGGCAGGCCGACGAAGTGCGCGCCCGCGCCGCGGCGCTGCAGGAACAGGTCGCTGCGCTGCCGGACGCCGATGCCGGCGCGGACGTGCCCGCGCCCGCGCAGGCCGAGCAGGCCGTGAAGGCGGCCCATCAACAGGCCGAGCAGGCGCAGGCGGCGGCACAGCACGCCGAGTCCGCGCTGGCGCAGGCGCAGGCCGCGGCGCAGCACGCGCAGCGCGAGCGCGACGCGCTGAAAGCCGTGCTGGAGTCGCCGGAACAACGCCTGGCGCTGGAGCGGGCTGAAGCCGAGCGCGTGGCGCTGCTGCGCCGGCGCGAGGAGTTGGAAACGCTGCTGCGCGCGCGCCAGGCCGAGATCGCGGCCGAGCGGCCGGAGCTGCTGCAGCAGGACGTGCTGCGCCTGACGCGCAGCGCCGACGTGGCGCTGCAGGCCTACCAGGCGCGCCGCGGCGAGCGCGAGGCGCTGCGCATCCGGCTCGACGAGGCCGGCGCGCAGGGGCTGGAGGACCAGCTCGCCGCGCAGCTCGCCGCGCTGGAGCGTGCGCAGCGCCGCGTGGCCGAGCTGCAGCGCCGCGCCCAGGCGCTGGACCTGCTGCTGAACCTGCTCAACGAGAAGCGCCGGGCGCTGACGCAGCGGCTGCAGGCGCCGCTGCAGAAGCACCTCAACCGCTACCTGGGGCTGCTGTTTCCGCAGGCGCGGGTGGAGCTCGACGAGACGCTGATGCCCGGGCCGCTCAGGCGCGGCGACGGCTCAAGCGTGGACGGCGAGGGCAGCGGCGCCTTCGAGCAGCTGAGCTTCGGCGCGCGCGAGCAGATGGGGCTGATCAGCCGCCTGGCCTACGCCGACCTGCTGCAGGAGGCGGGGCGGCCGACGCTGATCCTGCTCGACGACGCGCTGGTGCACAGCGACGCGCTGCGCCTGGCGGCCATGAAGCGCATCCTGTTCGACGCGGCGACGCGGCACCAGATCCTGGTCTTCAGCTGCCACCCGGAGGCGTGGCGGGATTTGGGGGTGGCGGCGCGCAGCATCGAGGCGCTGCGGCAGGCGCGGTGAAGGCCGCCGGCCATTGAAATTGAAAAAGGCGGCCGGGGCCGCCTTCTTCAACAGGGCAGGAGAAGTCAGCCCGGCAGCCAGCCGTCCGCCAGCACCTCGTCCTCGACCACCCACGGACACTGCTCGGGAAAGCAGTCCAGCCCGGTCTCGTTCACGGCCTGCGCCACGCCGCGGGCCCACACCATGTCGAGCCAGCGTGGCTCCTGCAGCTTCGGGCGCAAGCTGGGCGATTCGTCCAGTGCATAGCCGATCTCCTTGCGCTGCGCCTTGATCGTCTTTTCCCAGCTGGCACCCCGACGCTTGGGCTGGAACTGCCATTTCAGGAGATGCGCCAGCAGCACCGCCAAGGCATTGCCCACGTGGCGCTGCTCGCTCCGACCCACGGCTTCGATTTCGTCGGCGATGTGCTCCACGTCCAACGACTCGAAGCGGCCCTCGCGTAGCAGGCGCGCCTGTTCGAAGGCCCAGGCATGAACGTCCTGCTCGTAGGTGTGCATGGCCTGGGCATCCAGGTTGTGGCTTATCGCGCTGCGGCGCGCCTCACTTCGAGGTCGGCATCGCGAACTCCGCGCCTTTGCCGATGCTCGCCGGCCAGCGCTGCATGATCGACTTCTGGCGCGTGTAGAAGCGCACGCCTTCCTCGCCGTAGGCGTGCATGTCGCCAAACAGGCTCTTCTTCCAGCCGCCGAAGCCCTGCCAGGCCATGGGCACGGGAATGGGCACGTTGATGCCGACCATGCCCACCTCGACGCGGCGGCCGAACTCGCGCGCCACGTGGCCGTCGCTGGTGAAGCAGGCCACGCCGTTGCCGAACTCGTGCGCGTTGACGAGGTCGACGGCGGCGGCGAAGTCCGGCACCCGCACGCAGGCCAGCACTGGGCCGAAGATTTCCTCCCTGTAGATGCGCATTTCCGGCGTGACGTGGTCGAAGAGCGTGCCGCCGGTGAAGAAGCCGGCCTCGTGCCCGGGCACGCTGTAGTTGCGACCGTCAACCACCAGCGCCGCGCCCTCCTCGACGCCCGTGGCGATGTAGCCCTCGATGCGCTCCAGCGCGGCGCGCGTGACGATGGGGCCCATCTCGGCATCGGGCTCCATGCCGTTCTTCACTTTCAGCGCCTTCGCGCGCTCGGCCAGCTTCGGCACGATCCTGTCGGCCACGTCGCCCACCAGCACCGCCACCGAGATCGCCATGCAGCGCTCGCCGGCGGAGCCGTAGGCCGCGCCGATGAGCGCGTCCACGGCCTGCTCCAGGTCGGCGTCGGGCATGACCACCAGGTGGTTCTTGGCGCCGCCCAGCGCCTGCATGCGCTTGCCGTGGCGCGCGCCCGTCTCATAGATGTAGTGCGCGATGGGCGTGCTGCCGACGAAGCTCACGGCCTTGACGTCCGGATGCTCCAGCAGGGCATCGACCGCCTCCTTGCCGCCCTGCACGACGTTGAAGACGCCGTCGGGCAGGCCCGCCTGGCGCAGCAGGTCGGCCATGAAGAGGGAAGGCGAGGGGTCGCGCTCGCTGGGCTTGAGGATGAACGGGTTGCCGCAGGCCAGCGCCACCGGGAACATCCAGCACGGCACCATGCACGGGAAGTTGAACGGGGTGATGCCGGCGACCACGCCCAGCGGCTGGCGCAGCGTCCAGTTGTCGATGCCGGTGGAGACCTGGTCGCCGAAGTCGCCCTTGAGCAGTTGCGGGATGCCGCAGGCGAACTCGATGATCTCAATGCCGCGCGTGACCTCGCCCTGCGCGTCGCTGAACACCTTGCCGTGCTCGGCCGTGATCAGCGCCGCCAGCGTGTCGCGGTGCTCGTTCATCAGCGCCAAGAATTTGTTGAGGATGCGCGCGCGGCGCAGCGGGGGCGTGTCGGCCCAGGCGGGGGCGGCGGCCTGGGCCGCGGCCACGGCGGCGGCGACCTCGGCCGCGCCGCCGAGCAGCACCTGGCGCGCCGTCTCTCCGGTGGCGGGGTTGAACACGTCCTGGCTGCGCGCGCCCTCGGTGACGGCGCGGCCGCCGATCCAGTGGCCGACGGTGGCGGCGGTAACGTTGTGGAGCAGGTCGGAGGCACCCATGGCTTGTCTCGCTGGTGTTGTGTGGAGGGGATGGCGCCAAGTCTAGGCGCCGCGCGCGCCGCGCCGGCTGGAGGGGCCGTTGAAGCTGCGACACTGACGGGTTCCTTCCGACCCGTTTGACAAACCCCATGTTCGACAGCAACGAGACCCTGGAGACGGCGCTGGCGCGCAACGTGCGCGACGCGCTGATGGAAGACATCGGCCGCGGCGACTGGACGGCGCAGCTCGTGCCCGCCGGCCGCAGCGTGCAGGCCCACGTGGTGGCCAAGGAGGGCGCCGTGATCGCCGGCCGGCCCTGGTTCGACGCCTGCTTCCGCGCGCTGGACCCGGATGCGCGCCTGGCCTGGGCGGTGCAGGAGGGCGACCGGGTCGAGGCCGGCACGGTGCTCGTGCGCATCGAGGCCGACGCCCGCGCCCAGCTTTCGGCCGAGCGCCCGGCGCTGAACTTCCTGCAGACGCTCTCGGCGGTGGCCACCGTCACGCGCTCGTACGTGGACGCGATCCAGGGCCTGTCGCCCAATCCGCACGGCTGCAAGGTGCTCGACACGCGCAAGACGCTGCCGGGCCTGCGCCAGGCGCAGAAGTACGCCGTGCGCGTGGGCGGGGGCCACAACCACCGCATGGCGTTGTGGGACGGCATCCTGATCAAGGAGAACCACATCGCCGCGGCCGGCGGCATCCGGCCGGCGCTGCAGGCCGCCTTCGCGCTGCATGCCGGCGTGGACGTGCAGATCGAGGTCGAAAGCCTCGACGAGCTGCAGCAGGCGCTGGAGGCCGGCGCGAAGAACGTGCTGCTCGACGACTTCAGCTTCGAGGACATGGCCGCCGCCTGCACGCTCAACGCCGGGCGCGCGGTGCTGGAGGTCTCCGGCGGCGTGGACCTGGACTCCATCCGCCGCATCGCCGCCACCGGCGTGGACCGCATCTCCAGCGGCAAGCTCACCAAGGACGTGCGCGCCGTGGACCTGTCGATGCGCGTGACGGGCTGACCCGGCGCCCGCGCGGCCGGGCCGCCCCACGGGGGCCCGGCGCGTATTCCTCGCGCGGATTCTTGCGCTGGCTCAACAAGTCACGTCGCGCCGGCGCGACTGCGCGACAGCTGCAAACGCGAATTCCTATCATTTGACTTCATGGGCGCGAGGGGCGCCTGGAAGTCCGGTGATGCACTCGAAATTCATGCGACAGGCGGTCGCGGCGCTGGCGGTGGTGCTGGTGAGCGCATGCGGGGGCGGCGGCTCCACGGAGAGCGCCGGTGCCGGTGACGCCGGTGAATCCGCGCTGTCGGCGCCAGCGCGGCTGGGGGCGAAGATCTTCGTGGACCAGACGCTGTCGGCCTCGGGCCGACAGTCGTGCCAGAGCTGCCACGATCCGGCCCACGGCCACGGCGCGCCCGACCATGCGGCGGGCCAGCCCGGCGGCAAGCTGACCGTGGCCGGGCAGGGCGGGCGCAGCTCGCCGTCGATCCGCTACCTGAAGTTCAACACCAGCTTCCACTTCGACAGCGAAGGCACGCCCACCGGCGGCTTCTTCTGGGACGGGCGCGCCGCCTCGCTCAAGGACCAGGCCGGCGGCCCGTTCCTGAACCCGTCCGAGATGGCCAACGACTCGGTCGAGGACGTGGTGCGCAAGCTCGCCGCCGCGCCCTACGCGGCCGAGTTCCGCCAGGCCTTTGGCGAGGACATCTTCGACCGCCCGCACGACGCCTTCGACCGCGCCCGGCTCGCGCTGCAGGCGCTGCAGCAGGAAGACGTTGCCTTCGCACCCTTCAGCAGCAAGTTCGACGCGGTCCTGCGCGGCAAGGCCACGCTCACCGCCGCGGAGCAGCGCGGCCTGGAGCTGTTCAACTCGCCCGCCAAGGGCAACTGCGCCGCCTGCCACCCGTCGGCCAAGGGCGCCGACGGCTTGCACCCGCTCTTCACCGACTTCAGCTACGACGCGCTGGGCGTGCCGCGCAACCCGAAGCTCAAGACCGTGCGGGATGACCCGGCGTTCTTCGACCTGGGCCTGTGCGCCGTGCCGGGCTTCGAGCGGCGCACGGACCTGTGCGGCGCCTTCAAGGTGCCCACGCTGCGCAACGTGGCGCTGCGCGGCAGCTTCTTCCACAACGGCCGCTTCACCGACCTCAAGGAGGCGCTGGCCTTCTACGTCACGCGCGACACCGATCCTGCGCGCTGGTACACGCAGGCCGACGGCAGGGTGATCCCGTTCGACGACCTGCCGGCGGCCTACCGGGTCAACGTCAACCGCACGGAGGCACCCTACGATCGTCAGGCGGGCGCCGTACCGGCGCTCAGCGCCGCGGAAATCGAGGACCTCATCGCCTTCCTGAACACGCTCACCGACGGCTGGCAGCCCTGAGCGCCGCCGCCGCCGCTGGTGCTGGCGCAAGACCCGTTGCGCCCCGGCGCGCCGGCGGCAGGTGATAATGAGACATACTCTCATTTGCAAATCCATTCCGCCTGCCGATGCTGCTTTCCGAACTGCCCAACGGCGCCTGCGCCACCGTGCGGCGCGTGCTGCCCGAAGCTCCCCCGCTGGATGCCGCCGCGCTGCAGCGCCTGGGCGAGCTGGGTTTCCTGCCCGGCGAGCCGGTACAGCTGCTGCGCCGCGGCCCGGGCGGGCGCGAGCCGCTGGCCGTGACGGTGGGGCAGACCATGTTCGCGCTGCGGCTGGCCGAGGCGCGCAGCATCGAAGTCATCCCGGACTGAAGCCGGCGGAGCACCCCACACGATGACCGCCGCCGAGCTGCCGTCCCCCACCGCGCTGCCCAGCGTGGCCCTGGTGGGCAACCCCAACTGCGGCAAGACCGCGCTGTTCAACCTGCTCACCGGCGCGCGCCAGAAGGTCGCCAACTACGCCGGCGTCACCGTCGAGCGCAAGCTCGGCACCGCGCGGCTGCCCGGCGGCCACGGCGTGCAGGTCATCGACCTGCCCGGCGCCTACAGCCTGCGCCCGGCGACGCCAGACGAGGAGGTCACGCTGCAGGTGCTGCAGGGGCAGCGCGTGGGCGAGGCGGTGCCCGACTACATCGTGGCGGTGGTGGACGCCACCAACCTGCGCATGAACTTGCGCCTGGTGCTGGAGCTCAAGAGCCTGGGCCGGCCCATGATGCTCGCGCTCAACATGACCGACGTGGCGCGCGCGCGCGGCATCCACATCGACACGCAGCGCCTCTCGGCCGAGCTGGGCTGCCCGGTGGTGGAGACGATCGCCGTCAAGGGCGACGGCCACAAGGCGTTGACCGAGCAACTGGTGCGGCACCTGCAGTCCGACCCGCCCGACCCGCGGCTCAACGCGCCGCACGTGCTGTCGCTGCCCGACACGCATGCGCTGCAGCTCGAAGTGCGCCGCATCCTCGAAGTGGCGGCCCCCAGCGCGCTGCAGGTAAAACGCTTCAACTACCGGCTCGACGCCTGGGTGATGCACCCGGTGTGGGGCCTGGTGATCCTGGCGGCGCTGCTGTTCGTGGTGTTCCAGGCCGTGTTCTCGTGGGCCAGCGTGCCCATGGACGCGATCGAGGCCGGCTTCGCCGCCCTGGGCGAGTGGACCACCGCGCACATGGACGAGGGCCCGCTGCGCAGCCTGCTGGTGGACGGCGCCATCGCCGGCGCCGGCGGCGTGCTGGTGTTCCTGCCGCAGATCCTGATCCTGTTCTTCTTCATCCTCCTCCTGGAGGACTCGGGCTACCTGCCGCGCGCGGCCTTCCTGCTCGACAACCTGATGGGCCGCGTCGGCCTGTCGGGCCGCGCCTTCATCCCGCTGCTCTCCAGCTTCGCCTGCGCGGTGCCGGGCGTGATGGCCACGCGCACCATCACGCACTGGCGCGACCGGCTGGCCACGATCATGGTGGCGCCGCTGATGACCTGCTCGGCGCGGCTGCCGGTGTATGCGCTGCTCATCGGCGCCTTCATCCCGGAGCGCTCGGTGGGCCCCTTCAACCTGCAGGGCCTGACGCTTTTCGCGCTGTACGTGGCCGGCGTGGCCTCGGCCATGGCGGTGGCCTGGGTGTTCAAGCGCGTGTGGCACCGCAGCCGCTACCAGCCGCTGATGCTGGAGCTGCCGCCGTACCGCGTGCCGGGGCTGCGCAACCTCGGCATCGGGCTGTGGGAGCGCGCGCGCATCTTCCTGCGCCGCGTGGGCACGATCATCTTCGCGCTGACGGTGCTGCTGTGGTTCCTCTCCAGCTACCCGGCGCCGCCGGCCGACTGGAGCGGCACGGCCATCGAGTACAGCTTCGCCGGCCGCCTGGGCCACCTGCTCGAATACGTTTTCGCGCCGCTGGGCTTCAACTGGCAGATCAGCATCGCGCTGGTGCCGGGCCTGGCCGCGCGCGAGGTCGTGGTCAGCGCGCTGGGCACGGTGTACGCGCTCTCGGGCGAGGGCGTGGACCAGGCGCTAGCGCCGCTGATTGCGCAGCAGTGGCCGCTGGCCACCTGCTTCTCGCTGCTGGCGTGGTTCGTGTTCGCGCCGCAGTGCATCTCGACGCTGGCCGCCGTCAAGCGCGAGACCAATGCCTGGCGCTATCCCGTCGTGATGGCGCTGTACCTGTTCGCGCTGGCCTACGCGGCCGCCTTCGTCACCTACCGCGTGGCGCTGGCACTCGGTGGAGGTTGAAGCGATGGCGCAGACCCTGATCGTGTCGCTGCTGGTGGCCTGGGCCGGCGCCTATGCCGCCTGGGTGCTGATGCCCGCGCCGCTCAAGCGCGCGCTGCGGGGCTGGATCCAGCGCCACGTGCCGGCCCTGGCCCGGCGCATGGCGCCGGAAGCCGCGGGCGGCTGCGGCGGCTGCGGCGGCGGGTGCGGGCCGGGGCCGGGGAGAAAGGACGCGGCGGGCGGCGCCGCGGCCGCCGAGGTCAAGCCGATCCGGCTGGACCTGAAGCGGCGTTCCTGAGCCAAGGTCCGGCGGTTCGCACGCCACCATCAAGGCCGCAGGGAAAACGTCGTCATTCCGGCGAAAGCCGGAATCCACGAACGCTGCGATGCCACGCTGGCCGTCGCAGGCATGTGCCGACGCTGGCCGTTCCACTGCTTCGGTGTGCGTGGATCCCGGCTTTCGCCGGGATGACGGCGCAGTGGCTGTCGGCCTGTGTGCTTCGCGTTCGCGGCGCATTGATGGCGTCGAAGCCGCCATCCGTTCTTCCGCTCACTTCCCCGCCGCGCGCGCCTTCTCCAGCTCCGCCTGGAACTCCTTGACCAGCGGCTCGCCCACCTGCGCGGCGTACTTGGCCACCACCGGCTGCACCTTCTCGCGCATGCGCTGCAGCTCGGCTGCGGGCAGGTCGTTGATCTGCATGCCGTGCTTGACGAGCGCCTGGCGCGACTTCTCGCTCATGTCGCGCGCCACCTTGCGCTGGTAGTCGCGTGCCTCGATGGACGCGTCCTGCAGGATCTTCCTCTCGTCGGCCGAGAGCTGGTCCCAGAACTTTTTGCTCACCAGCAGCATCTGCGGGTTGTAGATGTGCCGCGTGTTGCTCATGTACTTCTGCACCTCGTAGAACTTCGAGGCCTCTGCGGTGCTGTACGGGTTCTCCTGCCCGTCCACGGCCTTCGATTCCAGCGCGGTGTAGAGCTCGGGGAAGGGCATGGGCACGGCGTTGGCGCCCAGCGCGTTGAGCATGTCGATGTAGAGCGGGTTGAGGATGGTGCGCACCTTCAGGCCCTGGATGTCCTCCAGCTTGTTGATCGGCCGCTTGCTGTTGGTGATGCTGCGGTAGCCCTGCTCCATGTAGGCCAGGCCGACCAGGCCCTTCTCGGGCAGGCGGTCCATCAGCTTCCTGCCCACCGGGCCGTCGAGCACGGCGTCGGCCTCGCGCTCGTTGGCGAAGCTGAAGGGGAAGTCCAGCAGCACGAACTCTTTGATCATGCCCACCAGCTGCGCCGGCGCCATCATCGACGCCTCCACCGTGCCGCCCTGCATGGCCGAGGCCACCTGCTGCTCTCCGCCCAGCGTGCCGCCCGGGAACACCTTGACTTTCATCTTGCCGCCGCTCTTGGCGCTGACCAGGTCGGCGAACTTCTGCGCGCCCAGGCCCTGCGGATGGTCCATCTGGTTGACGATGGGGAGCTTGATGTTGCGGTCCTTGATGTCCGCGGCCAGGGCGCCGGTGGCGGCGAAGGTGGCAAAGCAGGCGCCGATGACGCCGGCGACGAGGCTGCGCTTGAAGGGGTTCACGTTCATGGTGTTGTCTCCTGGGACTCTCCGGCGCGGGGGCCGGTACAAGCATTGAAGAAGGTCAAGGGCCGGACTCAGCCCACGCGCTCGATCTCGGCCAGCAGCGCCGCGCTCATCGCCTCCAGCGGCGCTTGCAGGCCGCCGCTGTAGAGCTCGACCTGGCCGCGGGCCTGGTGCAGCATCATCCGCGTGCCGTCCGAGGTACGGCAGCCCAGCGCCTCGGCATCGCGGATGAGCCGGCTGCGCACGGGAATGAAGGCCGCGTCCATCACGAACAGGTGCGGCGCGAGCTGCCCGGCCACCGGGTTCACGTCCGGCGCCCTGAAGCCCGCCGCGGTGGCGTTGACCACGCCGTCGAAGGCTTCGGCCTGGAAGTCCCGCAGCGTGCCGCCGAAGGCAAGACCGAAATCGCGCGCCAGCGCCTGCGCCTTTTCCGCGGTGCGGTTGAACACCGTGACCTGCGCGCCGGCCTGGCGCAGCCCGTAGGCGATGGCGCGCGCCGCGCCGCCCGCGCCCAGCAGCGCGACGCGCTGGCCGGGCAGGGACGTGATCTCCTCCAGCGCCCGCACCGCGCCGATGCAGTCGGTGTTGTAGCCGGTGAGCTTGCCGTCCACGTGGTTGATGGTGTTGACCGCGCCGATGGCGCGCGCGGTCTCGTCGAGCGCGTCGAGGTGCGGGATGACGGCCTGCTTGTGCGGCATCGACACGTTCAGGCCGCGGATGCCCAGGGCGCGCACCGCGGCGATGGCGCCGGGCACGTCCTCCACGCCGAAGCACACGAAGGTGTAGTCCAGGCCCAGCGCCGCATAGGCGGCGTTGTGCACCCTGACGTTGAAGGTGAAGGGTGAGCCCATGATGGAGCCGCACAGGGTGGGAATGGATCGGGGCATCGGGAATCTCCTCAAGCGGTGCGGAAGCGGCCGGGCAGGAAGGCATGGCGCGGCGCCTGGCCCGCCAGCGCCTGCAGCAGGTTGTCCACGGCCAGCTCGGCCATGGCGCGGCGCGTCTCGTGCGTGGCCGAGCCGATGTGCGGCAGCGGCGTCACGCGCGGGTGCGTGCGCAACGGCGAGTCCAGCGGCAGCGGCTCGGTGGCAAACACGTCCAGCGCCGCCGCGCGCAGGCTGCCGTGGTCCAGCGCGTGCAGCAGCGCGTCCTCCTGCACCAGGCCGCCGCGGGCGCCGTTGACGAAGAAGGCACCGGGCTTCATCAGGGCGAACTCGCGCGCGCCCATCAGGCCGCGCGTCGCGTCGGTCAGCGGCAGCGTCAGCGCCACGATGTCTGACCGCTGCAGCACCTCGTCCAGCGGCCGCTGCACGGCCAGGCCGGCCAGCGCCGGGACCTGGACCTCGAAGGGATCGTGGTAGAGCACCGGCATGCCGAAGCCCAGCGCCGCGCGCCGCGCCAGCGCCTGCCCGATGCGGCCGAAGCCCAGGATGCCCAGCGTCTTGCCGTGCACGTCCCAGCCGAACAGGTCCTCGCCGACGTTGCGCGTCCAGCGGCCCTCGCGCACGAGGCTGGACAGCTCCACCAGGCGGCGGCTGGCGCACAGGATCAGCGCGAACAGCGTGTCGGCCGTGGTCTCGGTCAGCACGCCGGGCGTGTGGCACAGCGTGATGCCGCGCCGCTCCAGGTCGGGCAGCGCGTAGTTGTCCACGCCCACCGAGATGCTGGAGATCACTTCCAGCGCCGGGGCGCGGTCGAGCAGGTCCGCGTCGAGCCTGAAGCTGGAGCCGATCAGCCCCTGCGCCGCCGGCAGCGCCGCCAGGAAGCGCGGCAGCTCCTCGGCGCGGCGCGGGTCGGCCACGGTGACGTCGTGCCGCGCCTCGATGCGCGCCAGCAGGTCCGGCGGCAGCGCGCGGAAAACGACGACCTGTTTTCTTTCCTGGCTCACAGTCCGGCCTCCTGCAGTTGCGCGCGCGTGGGCAGCCCCTCGGTGTCGCCCGTGACCTGCACGGCGCGCGCCCCGATCCAGGCGCCGCGGCGCGCGGCCTCGGCCACGGTGCGGCCTTCGAGCAGCGCGCTGATCACGCCCACGGCGAAGCCGTCGCCGGCGCCCACGGTGTCCACCACCTTCTCGACGGGAAAGGCGTCCACGCGGCCGGTGCCCTGCGCCGCGTCGTCGAAGTACGCGCCGTCCGGACCCAGCTTGACGATGACGGTGGCGACGCCGCGCTCGCGGTAGAAGCGGGCGATGCCCTGCGGGTCGCGCGTGCCGGTGAGGATGAAGCCCTCCTCGATGCCCGGCAGCACCAGCTCGCACTGCACGGCCAGCCCGTTGAGCGTGTCGCGCATGAGGTCCTGCGAGGCCCAAAGCGTGGGGCGCAGGTTCGGGTCGAAGGACAGGCGCCGGCCGGCCGCGCGCATCACGGCGATGGCACGGCGCGTGACCTCCAGCGTGCTCGCCGACAGCGCCGGGAACACGCCCGTGACGTGCAGCTGCCGCGCGCCCAGCAGCCAGGCCTCGTCCAGGTGGGCGAGCGCCATGCGGCTGGCGGCCGAGCCGGCGCGGTGGTACTCCACCGGCGGGTCGCTGCCGTCGAGCACCTTGCCTTTGAACTGGAAGCCGCTGCGCTCGCCGGCGGCCATCTCCACGCGAGAGCAGTCGATGCCCTCGCGCCGCATCTCGGCCAGCAGGTAGCGGCCCATCGAGTCCGCGCCCAGCCGGCTGCCCCAGCCGACGCGCAGGTTCAGTCGCGACAGCCCGATGGCGACGTTGGTTTCCGCGCCCGCCGTGCGCTTGTGGAAGTGCTGCACGTCTTCCAGCGGCCCGGCCTCGTCGGCCACGAGCATCAGCATGGCCTCGCCCAGGGTGACGACGTCGAGGGCGGGGCGGGTGTCAGGGGGGGTATTCATCGATCGGTCTCCACGCGGCGCAGCAGGGCGATTTCGGCGCGCGTCACGGCCGCCAGGTCGTCGCCCTGCAATGGGTACTCGATGGCGCGCGGCACGCCCGCGGGCAGCGCGCGCAGCACGGCGCGCCACGGGGCGGCCGACTCCCGCAGCGGCACGGCCACCCAGCGGTCCGGCCGGCGCTGCACGCCCTTGCAGTGCACGTAGCCGACTTCGGGCGCGAGCGCCTGCGCCGCCTGCAGCGGGTCCTCGCCCAGCCAGTGCCAGTTGCCCATGTCGAAGGTCAGGGGCAGGAGCAGGCCGGCGGCCCGCGCGTCGGCGAAAAAGCGGCGCAGCGCGGGCAGGGTGCCGGCGGCTTCCGTCTGGTCGTTCTCGATCAGCAATTGCACCGGGGTCCCGGACAGCCGGCGCGCCAGCCGCTCCAGGCCGCGCCCGCCGCTCACGTAGCCACCGATGGAGATCTTCAGCCGCGGCGCGCCCAGCAGCCGCGCCTGCTCCAGGGCGCGCTCCAGCGCCGATTCGTCCAGTGCGCCTTCAGCGTTCCACAGCCCGTCCGGGCTGGAATGGACGCGCGCCAGCCCGGCGGCATCGGCCAGCGCCGCGAGCGCCGGCAGCTCGCGCGCCGGGTCGGTGAGCAGTTCGGCACGTACCTCCACGCCGTCCGCCCCGGCCTCGGCCGCCAGCCGCGCGAACCCGCACTGGCCATGGCGGCGCACTTCGGACGCGCCGAAGGCGCCAAGGGAAATCAGGACGGGCGGAAGTGTCATGGCGATGGACCGAACCTCAGAAACCGGTTTCAGGCAAGTTTAAGAAACCGGTTTCAGAACGGTATGCGGGCTTTCCCGGAGATGGACGAACCGGGGTTCAGGCGCCGTCCTGCGACGACCCGCGCACGATCAGCCGGGCCGGGAAGCGGAAGCGCCGGGGCTCGACGGGCTGGCCTTCGAGGCGCTCGATCAGGCAGCGCGCCGCGCGCTCGCCGATCTCGCCGGTGGGCTGGGCCAGCGTGGTGATGCCCGGTCCCACCAGTCCTGCCCAGTCGGTCTCGTCGAAGCCGACCAGGCCCAGCTCGCGGCCGAGCGTGAGCCCCAGGCGCTTGGCGGCGGCGGCCACGCGCAGGCTCACCACGGCATTGACCGCCAGCACCGCCGGGCGGCGCTTCTTGCCGGCGCGATGCAGCAGGGCGCGCAGGGCCCCGTCCAGCGCCGCGTCGTCGCCGGGCGCGCATTCGACGCTTTCCCCGCGGCAGGGGCCGGCGTGCGCGTCCACGAAGGCGTGGAAGGCGGCATGCCGTTCCTTGCGCGAGCTGGCGTGGTGGATCGGCTCGGTGACGAACAGCAGCTCGTTCCAGCCCTGTTGCAGCAGGTGCGCCAGCGCCAGCGGCACGGCCTGCGCGTTGTCGAGGCCCACCAGGTCCAGCGGCGCGTCCAGCGCCCGGTCCACCAGCACGATCGGCTTGCCGCGCTGCAGCGCGTCGTCGAGCACTTGCCGCTCGCGGCCCAGGGCGTGGAGGATGAAGCCCTCGACCTGGTACGAGGCAAGCGCCGCGATCGCCTCGCGCTCACGTGCCTCGTCGTCGCCCAGGTTGAAGAGCATGAGCATGTAGCCCGCGGCGCGGCAGACCTTCTCCGCGCCCTGCAGCACCGCCACCGAGAAGGGATTGGCCACGTCCGCCACCACCAGCCCGATGAGCCGCGACCGCCCGCGCTTGAGCGCCTGCGCCATGGGGCTGGGCGCGTAGCCCAGGCGCTCGATGGCCTCCTGCACGCGCGCCGCCAGCTCGGGGCTCATCAGCTCGCCGCGGCGGTTCAGGACGCGCGACACCGTCGCTTTCGAGACGCCGGCTTCGCGGGCGACGTCGTCGATGGTGGGGCGGGGGCGGGACACGGCGGCGGCGGTGGACGGGGCAGACATGCTGTTACTGTAGTCCGCTCGCACGGAAACCGGTTTCAAGAAAAGCCCCGAAGGCCAGTTTGGAGGCCTCAATCCCCCACCGGCAACGCCTTCGGATTGCTTTCCGCCACCCGCTGCAGCGCGACGGATTCCAGGTGATGCATCAGCCCCGCGTGCAGCGGCTGCCCCGGGTCGGCCTCGCCGGCGCGGATGCGCTGCACCAGCACGCGGTTCAACCCGGCCAGCGTGGCTTCCAGCTCGTCGGCGGCCGGTGGCGCGCACGGGTCCTCGTCATCGCCATCCAGGCCGATGCCCAGCAGTGAGCGCAGCGAGCGCCATTCCGCCAGCGCCGGCGCATCCCCCGCGCGCAGCTGCCGCTCGGCGATGCCCAGGGCGTTGGCAATCATCAGCGCGTTGTGGCGCTGCTCGGCGGGCAGGGCAGGGAGCACGGCGTCGCGCAGCAGCGCGCGCGCCGCCTGCAGCAACTCGGCCCCGTCAGGGTGGTCACGCATGGTTCGATACCTCGTCGCCGCGGGTCATGTGGAGGAGTTCCAGTTCCAGCTCGGGCGTGATGTGGGCGGTCAGGGCCAGCAGCAATGAACTTTCTTCGCCCGACACGTGCCGCTGCGCCTGCTGGATCGAGATCAGCGCCCAGTTCACGTGCGCCATGACTTCCCAGTAGCGCACCCGGTCGCGCTCGATGCGCCGGCCCGATTCGGCTTCGTAGCCGCGGTAGAAATCCTCGCGCGCGCCGATGCCGCCGGCCTCCAGCTCGTTGCGGCCGAAGCGCCAGCACTTGGCGCAGAACCAGCCGATGTCCTCCAGCGGGTCGCTCCAGCCGGCGAACTCCCAGTCCAGGATGCCGGTCAGCCCCTGGCCGTCCACCATGTAGTTGCCGCTGCGGTAGTCGCGGTGGCAGAGCGTCAGTTCCCCCGCCGGCGGCGCGTGCCGCTCCAGCCAGCGCAGGCCCCACTCCAGCACCGGGTGCGGCGTGTCGTGGCCGTCGAGCCAGCGCCGCGCGCGAGCGACCAGCCACGCCGGCGGCGACAGCTCCGGCCGCTGCAGGAAGGCCAGGTCGGCCCGCGGCGGGCGGATCGAGTGGATGCGCGCCAGCTCGCGCCCGAGCTGTTCGGCCAGCCGCACGCGGTCGCCGCCCAGCGCCGGGTCCTTCACGATGCGGTGCGCCGCCGCCGTGCCCGCCACGCGCCGCATCACGAAGAAGGGCCGCCCGAACACAGCCCGGTCCTCGCACAGCCACAGCGGCTCGGGCACGGTCACGCCGGCCGCGTGAGCCGCTTTCAGCAGTGCGAACTCCTGCGCCCGGCCGTGGCTGGTCGCCACGCCGGCCGAGGGCGAGTCGCAGCGCAGCACGGCCGACAGATCGCCTTCGAGCGGGCCGCCGTCGAGTTGAACGTCCAGCCGCCAGTTCTCCTGGATCGCGCCCCCGGAGAGCAGCTGCGACTGCGTGACGGCGGCCGAGCGCGCACCCGCGGCCTGGGCGATGAAGCCTTCCAGCGAGGCGCGCTGGGCGTCGTCGAGCCCCGCGCTCACAGCGAGCTCACCAGGTGTGCGCCGTCCACCGCCAGCGTCGCGCCGGAGATGGCGCGGCCGGCGTCGCTGGCCAGCAGCAGCAGCGGGCCGTCGAGGTCTTCCATCTCGCCGAAGCGCCGGCTCGGAATGCGCGACCGCAGCTTGTTGCCCGCGTCCGACTGCAGGAACTCGCGGTTCAGGTCCGTCACCACGTAGCCGGGCAGCAGCGCATTGACGCGGATGCCGTGGCGCGCCAGCTCCAGCGCCATCGACTTGGTCGCCTGCACCAGCCCGGCCTTGGAGATGGCATAGGGCGCCACGCCGCCGGCCTGGCGCTCGGCCAGGATCGAGGCGATGTTCACCAGGCTGCCGCCGCGCCCGGCATCCACCAGCCGGCGCGCGGCCTCGGTGGCCACCAGCCAGGCGCCTTTCAGGTTGGTATCGACCACCAGGTCCCAGTCGGCCTCGGTCTGGTGCAGCAGCGGTTTCGTGACGGTGGTGCCGGCGTTGTTGACCAGGATCTCCGGCACGCCGGCCTGTGCCGCCAGGGCGTCGAAGCAACCGCGCACGCTGGCGGCGTCGGCCACGTCCAGCGGCAGCGCCCAGGCGTCGCGGCCCAGCGCCCGGATCTCGTCCACCAGCGCCTGCAGCGCCTCCACGCGCCGGGCGGCCACGGCCACGCGCGCCCCGGCGCGCGCCAGCGTCAGCGCGAAGTGCCGGCCCAACCCGCTGGAGGCGCCGGTGACCAGCGCCAGCCGGCCGTCGAGTCGGAACATGCCTTCAATGGCGCCGCTCATTGATGCCTCCTCGCGCTGCGCGCGGTCCCCCCGCGGGGGACGGAGTGCCGCCTTCGGAGCGGCCGTGCGGCGGCGCTCATGCGCGCCCCGCCACGATCTTCTTGCCCATGCTGAACCGGTGCACCTCGCTCGGGCCGTCGTAGATGCGGAAGGCGCGCAGGTCGCTGAAGATGCGCGCCACGATGCGCTCGCCCGTGACGCCCTGGCCGCCCAGGATCTGCACGCAGCGGTCCACCACGCGCCACTCGGCCTCCGAACAGACCACCTTGGCGCGGCTCGATTCGAAGTTGCAGCGCTGCCCCTGGTCCAGCAGCCAGGCGGTGTGCCAGATGTGCAGCCGGGCGGTATGTAAATCCATGTCGTTGTCGGCGAGCATGAAGCTCACGCCCTCGTGCTCGCCCAGCGGCTTGCCGAAGGCCTGGCGCTCGCGCGCGTAGGCCAGCGCCTCGTCGTGCGCGCGCCGCGCCTGGCCCAGCCAGCGCATGCAGTGCGTGAGGCGCGCCGGCGCCAGCCGCACCTGCGCGTACTTGAACCCCTTGCCCAGCTCGCCCAGCACGTCGCCGGCGGGCACGCGCAGGTTCTCGAAGGCCATGACGGCATGGCCGCCGGTGAAGCAGCTGTCCATGGCATCCATCAACCGCTCAATGCGGATGCCGGGGCGGTCCATGTCGGCCAGGAACATGCTGGCCGAGCCGTCCTCCATGCGCGCCATGACGATGGTGAAGGCCGCGCCCTCCGCCCCCGTGATGAACCACTTGCGGCCGTTGATCACGTACTCGTCGCCGTCGCGCACCGCGGTGGTGGCCAGCATCGACGGGTCGGCGCCGGCGCCGGGCGCGGGCTCCGTCATCGCGAAGCAGCTCCGGGTGTGGCCCTGCACCAGCGGGCGCAGCCAGCGATCCTTTTGCGCGGGCGTGGCGACCTGCTCCAGCAGGTGGATGTTCCCTTCGTCGGGCGCGTGGATGTTGAGTGCGGTCGGGCCCAGCGTGGAGTAGCCGGCCTCCTCGAAAACGATCGCCTTCTCCACGTGCGTCAGCCCCAGGCCGCCCAGCTCGCGCGGGGCATGCGGCGTGAGCAGCCCGGCGGCGCGGGCGCGGCCGACCAGCTCGCGGCGCAGCTCCTCGCTGGGGCCGTGCGGTGTCTGGCGCGCGTCGCGCTCCAGCGGCATCACTTCTTCGGCAATGAAGCGGCGGGTGCGCTGCTGCAGCTCCAGCAGCGCCGGGGAAAGGGAAAAGTCCATGGGATGCAGGCGAGTTCCGGGTTGGGGCCCAACCCCATGCAGCAAAGTGCACAGGGTGGCGCCGCCGCAGTATGTCCACCCCGGGCCGGCCGGCGCCTAGGGGATCGCCCGCAATGCGGCAGGCGTGCCCGGCCCGAGGCGATCCCGGGCCCGGACGGTGCAGCGAGGGTCAGGCGATGCGGCCCGAGACGGGAATGTCTTCGCGCCCGGGCTGGTTCTCCACGGCCGGCTCGTCGGTGGCGCCGAACAGCGGCGCCGACAGGGCGCGGCCCAGGCCTTCGAGCGCGCTGTCCTGGTGCTGCGAGGCGTCGGGCGCCTGGCGCCAGGGGGCATGCGCGCCGTGGCGCGAGCCCTGGCGCCGCATGGCGCGGTATTTCTCGTCCAGTTGGCGCGCGTACTCCTCGCGGTAGCGTTCGAAATGGGCGTCGGTGGAGCGTGAGTCAGCCATGGTTGAAACCTCCGGGTTGGCCGTTCTTCGAAACGGATCGTCAGCGTGCCGCAAGCGCCATGCCCGAAACAAATGGCCCAGGATTTGCCCCTTACCTGCATCGCGGGAATTGCACGAAGGGAGAACCATGGCATCCGGAAGCCTGCTCGCACTGGTGGACGACATCAGCACCGTGCTCGACGACGTGGCGGTGCTGTCGAAAGTGGCGGCCAAGAAGACGGCCGGCGTGCTGGGCGACGACCTGGCGCTCAACGCGCAGCAAGTCACGGGCGTGCGCGCCGAGCGCGAGCTGCCCGTGGTGTGGGCGGTGGCCAAGGGCTCGCTCGTCAACAAGGCGATCCTGGTGCCCGCGGCGCTCCTGATCAGCGCCTTCGCGCCCTGGCTGGTGACGCCGCTGCTGATGGTGGGCGGCCTGTTCCTGTGCTTCGAGGGCGTGGAAAAGCTTGCGCACCGCTTCCTGCACAGCAAGGCCGAGGACGAGGCCGCGCACGCGGAGCTGGTGCGCGCGCTCGACGACCCGCAGGTGGACGTGGTCGCCTTCGAGAAGGAAAAGATCAAGGGCGCGGTGCGCACCGACTTCATCCTCTCCGCCGAGATCATCGCCATCACGCTGGGCGCCGTGGCCGGGCAGCCGCTGACGACACAGGTGGCCGTGCTGGTGACGATCGCGCTGGCGATGACGGTGGGCGTCTACGGCGTGGTCGCGGGCATCGTCAAGCTCGACGACCTGGGCCTGGCGCTGCAGCGCCGCGCCTCGGCGGCGGTGCGCGCCATCGGCAGCGGCATCGTGCGCGCCACGCCCTGGCTGATGAAGGCGCTGTCCGTAGCCGGCACCGCGGCCATGTTCCTGGTCGGCGGCGGCATCCTGGTGCACGGCGTCGGCGCGCTGCACCACTGGATCGAGCACGCCACCGCCGAGAGCGGCGGCGCGATGGCGCTGCTGCTGACGAGCCTGTTCGACGCCGCCGTGGGGCTGGTCGCCGGCGCGGTGGTGCTGCTGGCCGTGATGCTGGTGCAGCGGCTGCGCGGACGCACCCGCTCGGCGGCGCACTGACCGCCCGGCCCGCGCGGCCGGCCGGCGCTCAGCCGGCGCTGCCCGCGGGCTGGATCGCCGCCATCAGCGACAAGCCCTGGCGGCGTTCGAAGTCGGCGAGCCGCGTGATCAGCGCCGCCGTCAGCCGGTGGCCGGCGGCCAGCATCATCACGCCCTGCGCCGACAGCAGGTCCTCGGCCAGCACCATGCCTTCCTTGAGCGCGCTGGTGGGCAGCACCAGCCGCGCCGGCGCCGGGGCGGCCACCCTGGGCGCGGTCAGCTCCAGGAAAACCTCCAGCACCTGCGGGTCGAACTGCAGCCCGCCGCGCCGCTGCATCAGCACGCGCGCCTCCTGGGGCGAGAGCTTCTGCTCGATGGTCTGGCCGTGCAGCAGGTCGTCCCAGGCATCGGCCACGGCCAGGATGCGCGCGCCCAGCGGGATGGCCGTGCCGGCGAGCTGCCCGGGGAAACCCGAGCCGTTGAAGTGCTCGTGGTGGTGGCGCACCAGCGGCAGCAGGGCGTGCATGTCGTCCAGCGCCAGCAGCGCCTGCTCGCTGCGCAGCGCATGGTTGCGGTAGTGCTCCATCTCGTCGGCGCTGTAGCGGCCCGTGGGCTTGTCGAGCTGCTGGTCGGACAGGCCCAGCAGCCCGATGTCGTGCACCAGCCCGGCAATGAAGACCTGCTTGACCAGGTCCTCGCCCAGCCCCATGGCGCGCGCGATGTGGCGCGCCGTGTCCGCCACGCGCCGGCCATGCCCGGCCAGCGCGCCGTTGCGCAGCTCCAGCAGGCCCATGAAGGCCTTGATCGACTGCAGGTAGCCCGCGTTCAGCCGCGCATTGGCCTTCTCCAGCTCGGCCGTGCGCGCGGCCACCCGCTGCTCCAGCTCGCGGTTGAAGACCTGCAGCTCGGCGTTCTGGTGCTGCGTCAGGGCTTCGAGCCGGTCGCGCTCGCGCTGCAGCGTCAGCATGGCCGTGGCCTGCTCCACGGCGCCCAGCAGCTCGGCCGCGTCCCAGGGCTTGTGCACGTAGCGGAAGATGCCGCCGCGGTTGATGGCCGCCACGGTCGAGCCCATGTCGGCATGGCCGGTGAGCAGCATGCGCATCACGTCGGGCCAGTGCCGGCGCACCTCCTCCAGCAGCTGCGCGCCGTCCATGCCGGGCATGCGCATGTCGCTGATGACGAGGTCCACCGCCGTGCGCCGCAGGATGTCCAGCGCCTCGGCGCCGCCCGGCGCGGTGAGCACGCGCAGGCGCGGATTGCGCAGCGCGCGCTGCAGCGAGGACAGGATGTTGGGCTCGTCGTCCACGCACAGCACCGTGAACGGCGCGGTGCCGGCGTCGGCAGCGACGGCCTCGGCCAGGACGGGCAGGGCCGGCGCGCTCACCGGGGCACCCTCGCGCTGCGCGCGGTCCCGCCGGGCAGGACGGAGCGCCCCCTTCGGAGCGGCCGTGCGGCGGCGCTCATGCCGCGCCCTCCGCCGCTGCCGCCGGGCCGGCCACGGGCAGCGTCACCCGGAAGCAGCTGCCCACGCCGGGCTCGCTGCGCACCGTGAGCCGGCCGTGGTGCTTCTTGACGATGCCGTAGGACAGCGACAGCCCCAGCCCCGTGCCCTTGCCCACGGGCTTGGTGGTGAAGAAGGGGTCGAACACGCGCGACTGCACCTCCTGCGGCATGCCGCAGCCGTCGTCCTCGACTTCCACCCACACCTCGCCGGCGTCGGCGTTGGCACCGGTGCGGATGTGCACCGTGCCGCGCTCGCCCGTGATGGCCTGCGCGGCATTGACCAGCAGGTTCATGAACACCTGGTTGAGCTCACTGGGCAGGCACCGCACTTCGGGCAGCGTGCCGTACTCCCGCACCACGTCGGCGCGGTACTTGACCTCGTTGGCCACGATGTTGAGCGTGGACTCCAGGCCGCGGTGCAGGTCGGTCCACTCCCACTGCGCGCGCGCATCGACGTGCGAGAAGTCCTTCAGGTCCTGCACGATCTTGCGCACCCGCGCGATGCCTTCGCGCGACTCGGCCATCAGCGCTGGCACGTCCTCCTTGAGGTAGTCGAGCTCGATGTCCGCGCGCAGGGCCGCCAGCGCCGCGCCGGCCGCCGTGCCGGCCAGCAGCGGCTGCGCGTCCTCGTAGGCCTGCAGCATGCGGAACAGGTCGCGCAGGTAGCCCTTCAGCGTGCTGAAGTTGGAGAACACGTAGCCCACCGGGTTGTTGATCTCGTGCGCCACGCCGGCGGCGAGCTGGCCGATGGAGGCCATGCGCTCGGCCTGCTGGAGCTGGTCGCGCGCCTGGCGCAGCTGGCGGTTGATCTCGATGAGCGCCAGGTTCTCCTGGATCAGGAACTGCACCTGGCGCGCCGAGACCTCCAGCATCTCCTCGGCCGGCATGGAGGGGTCGGGGTGATGGAAGACTTTCATCGGCGGCTTGTCGGCATCGGGATCAGGAAAGGGCGGCCGGGGATGCGGTCGGGGCCGTGCGGGCCCGCAGTCCGAGGGCGGCGCCGAGGGCCTGCACGCCGGTCTCGACCTCGCGCAGCAGCGGCAGCAGCTGGCTGCCCTGCATGGCCACCCAGGCGGCGGCCGGCGGGGCCAGCTCGGGCACCCGCTCGCGCGCGTCGCTCTCCAGGTCCAGCGCATGCGCCATCGCGTCGGCCATGTGCACGACGAGCGCCGGCGTCGGGCCGGCCAGGGCGTCGAAGGGGCCGTGGTGGCCGCCGATGGCCTGTGCCACCGTGGCCGGCAGCCGCCAGTGCGTGGTGATGAGCCGGCCCAGCGCGGCATGGTCCACGCCCAGCAGCTCGTGTTCGGCCACGCCGTCGGGCACGTCGCGCGCCGCGGCCCAGGCCAGCGCCTGCGCCAGCGGCTGCGGGTACAGCGTGGCCAGCGCCAGCCGCCCGATGTCGTGCAGCAGCCCGGCGGTGAAGGCCACGTCCTCGTCCTGGCGCAGCTCGCGCGCCAGCGCCCGCGCGGCCAGCGCCACGGCGATGGCATGGCGCCAGAAGGCCTCGAAGCCGAAGGCCGGCACCCGCGGCGGCGCGAACTGCGCCATGGCCAGCGCGGCCGTGGCCAGCGTGGAAACCATGCGCCGGCCCAGCAGCAGCACCGCGTCGTGCACGCGTGCCACGCGCCCGGGCACGCCGTAGAAGGGCGAGTTCGCCAGCCGCAGCACGCCGGCGGCCAGCGCCGGGTCGCGCGCCAGCGTCTCGGCGCACTGCGACAGGTCCAGGCCGTCGTCGCGCAGCGCCTCCAGCGCGTCCAGCGCCGCGCGGGGCAGCGCGGGCAGGGCCTGCACGCGGCGCTGCAGCACCTCGGCGTCGATGCGCGCTGCCGGGCTCACGTCGCTTCGCCCGCGCGATAGCGCTGCAGCAGCGGCTGCAGCGGGTGGACGCGCCCGGCGCGCGTGGACGAGCGGAACAGGTGCGCCAGCCGCGCCGCGGCGGCATCGCCCGGGGCCGGCACCGGGGCGGCGGGTGGCTGGGGATCGGGCTGCGCGGCGGCGGCGGCGGGAGTCGTCACGCGCGGGGAATCGGGAGCAGGGATGGGCGACATGGGTCAGGAATGGGGTGGCGGCGGTGGCGGCGCGGCGTCGCCCGCGGCCGGCAACAGCAGCAGCAGCTGTCCCTGGGCGCGGTGCCGGGTGTCCAGGCCGCGGCACAGCAGCCGCCACTGGCGCCCGCCCAGCGCCACGGCGGGCAGCGTGTCGGCGTGCGCGTCGGTGCCGGTGCCGGGGCCGTGCAGCGGGCGGCCGAGCACGGCGTCGATCGGGCGGCCCAGGAGCCCGGCGGGGGCCAGCAGCGCCTCGGCGTCGTGGTTGGCGAAGGCGACGGCGCCTTCGGCATCGATGCCCAGCACGGGCGTGGGCAGGGCGGCGACGAGCTCGCGCAGGTGGCCGGCGTTGGCCGCCAGCAGCTCGGCACGCTCGCGCTGCTGCGCCAGCAGCGCCTGCAGCCGCTCGTTGATCTGCGCCAGGTCGCTGTTGGCCGTGGCCACCTGGCCGGCCAAGCGGCGGTTCTCGTCGGCCATCTCCTTGTGGCGGAAGGCCTCGGCCACGTGGGCGCGCAGCTGCGCGTCGTCCCAGGGCTTGGTCAGGAAGCGGTAGATGGCGCCCTCGTTGACCGCGTCGATGATCGACTGCAGCTCGGTGTAGCCCGACAGCACCATGCGCACCGTGTCGGGGTGGATGTCCTTGGCGCGGCGCAGCAGCTCCACGCCGGTCATGCCGGGCATGCGCTGGTCCGACACGATCACGTCCACCTCGTGCTCGGCCAGCCGCTGCAGCGCCTCGGCCGCGTTGCCGGCGGTGACGATGCTGTAGCCGTCGCGGCGCAGCAGCCGCTTGAGCGCGGACAGGATGTTGGCCTCGTCATCGACCAGCAGCAGCGTGCGCTGGCGCCGCACGTGCGTCAGGAAGCGCTCGGGCAGGCGCCGTCCCTCGCGCACCAGGGCCTCGAAGGCCTGCGGCGCCACGGGCGCGCTGAACCAGTGGCCCTGGATCGCGTCGCAGCGGTTGGCCGCCAGCAGGCTGAGCTGGCCCTCGGTTTCCACGCCCTCGGCCAGCACCTGCATGCGCAGCCCGTGCGCCATGCTCAGGATCGCGCGCGTGAGCGACACGTCCTCCACGCGGCTGGTGATGTCGTGCACGAAGGAGCGGTCGATCTTGAGCACGTCGATGGGCAGGTGGCGCAGGTGGCTCAGGCTGGAGTAGCCGGTGCCGAAGCCGTCCAGCGAGATCTCCACCCCCAGGGCGCGGATCTGGCCGAGCACGGCGCAGGCGTGCTGCACGTCGGCCATCACGGCGGTCTCGTTGAGCTCGACGCCCAGCCAGGCCGGCGACACCTCGGCGGCGCGCAGCGCCGCGCCGATGTGCTGCGCCAGGTCCGGGCGCTGCAGCTGCACCGCCGGGAGGTTGATGGCCAGGCGCAGCGGCGGCAGCCCGGCGCGCTGCCACGCCGCGGCCTGGCCGCAGGCCCGCTGCAGCACCCAGTCCTGGAGGCTGCCGATGAGGCCGCAACGCTCGGCGATCGGGATGAACTCCGCCGGCGACACCGTGCCCAGCACCGGCGAATGCCAGCGCAGCAGCGCCTCCGCGCCGCGGATGCGGCCGTTGGCCAGGTCCACCTTGGGCTGGTAGGCCAGCGCCAGCTCGCTGCGCTCCGCGGCGGTGGCCAGCAGCGACTCGATCTCCATCTCGCGCAGCGCCCGCGCGTTGGCCTCGGTCCGGAAGAAGGCCACGCGCTCGCCCGGGGCCAGGTCCAGCCGTGCCGTCTGCGCGCCTTCGAGCAGCGCCTCGGCGCTCTGGCCGTCGGCCGGGAAACCGGCGATGCCGATGAGCCCGCGCGCGTACACGTCCGTGGCGCCCAGGCGTATCGGCAGGTCGAAGCAGCGCAGCAGGGCCTGCGCGCGCTCGCGGGGCACGCTGGCGTCGCCGGGGGTGTCGCTCTCCAGGAACAGCGCGTACAGGCCGCCGTCGAGCCGAGCCACGACCTCGCCGCCGGCGCAGGCCCGGCGCAGCCGCGCGCCGATGTCGCGCGCCAGCGTGTCGCCCGCGGCGAAGCCCATCTTGGCGCGCACCTCGGCAATGCGCGGCACCGCGATGGTCATCAGCCACACGCCGTGGTCGACCCAGCGCGCGGCATGCAGCGCGGCATCGAGCTGGTCGAGCAGCGAGGCGCGGTTGGGCAGCCCGGTGACCTCGTCCTGGCTGGCGAGCTGCTGGATGCGCTGCTCGGCCTCGTGGCGCTCGGTGACGTCCTGCAGCAGCGCCACGCCGCGGCTGACGCCGTTCACGGCCGCGTCGAGCAGGCCGCGGTGCAGCACCACGCGGCGCTGCCCCGAGGCGGTGACGATGCGGTGGTGGAAGTCGAAGGACTCGCCCGGCACAGCCTGGCGCCAGAAACCGGCGATGAGCGCGCGCTCCTCGGCCGGAATCCAGTGCAGGTCGTCCAGGTGGTCCCCGGGCGCGTCCGGCTCGGCGGCGGCGCCGATGAGCTGGCGCAGCCCGGGCGAATGCACCAGCTCGCCGGCGGGCAGGAAGATCTCGAAGGAGCCCGAGCGGCACAGCGCCTCGGTGCGCTCCAGCATGTCGGCATGCCAGCCGGCGCCGCGCCGCGCCTGGGGTCCGGCCGGCCGTGGGCGCGGCGCAGGCTGGGCTGAAGACGGCGGTGTGTCGGTCACGATGGGCAAGGCGGTGCAGGCGGGAGGGGGCCGCGGCGGCGCATGCCGGGCGCGGCGGAAGCTCGCCCATCGGACCCGGAGCCCTGGGAGTTGAGGGGACCGGTGCGAAAAACCGCACGCCCGCCGCCGAAAGCCGTGAAAAGAATCACGCTTCAGGGGTGCATGAGTGCGCAGTGGGTCACGCCGCGATGGCTTTCGTTGAGGCACGTCAATGCCGCGCGGCGTGACCGCGGTCAGGCGGCGGCGAGGGCGGCATGGCCGGGTGGGCCCCAAATGGAGCAACCCGCCAGCGGCCTTGATCCGGTGGCGGGTTGCCTGTCGTCCTCAAGCAGAAATCGGAGGCGGTACTGGGTAAGCCCTCATGGCGTTCCGTTCTGGCCTTCCGCTGTGCCATCGGTTGACGGCTTCACTCTACGCCCGTGCCTGGGGGATTCAAGTCGATTGACGTTGCTGGTAGGGGCTTGGCCGGCGCCGCCGTCATGAAACTGCCTCATTTGTAAGCAGCACCAAGCCGGGCCTTGTGAATCAATCACTTGCATCGCGTGTGTGCAGGTGGCTCACAGAGTTGTCCACAGCGACTGGGGAGAAGCAGGACGCCGGCAAAGGTTTTACAGGGGCGGTTGCGTGTCAACGCACCTTCCTCGCCGGCACGGTCGTCGCCTGGATTGCGGGCCTCGCCGACGGCAGCCGGGGCGGTGCCCGGCGCAGCGAGCGGACAAAGAAAAAGGGCCTTGCGAGTGCAAGGCCCTTTTCAGATTCGTGGTGGAGACGAGGAGGATCGAACTCCCGACCTTCGCATTGCGAACGCGACGCTCTCCCAGCTGAGCTACGTCCCCACAGAAGCTAGCAGTATAGCGGCATCAATTCGAGCGCGCAAGCTTGCGGGATTGAAGTTTGAATTTTTCACTTTGGCGCGGCCATCGCGGCCGGTAGCGGCGCGTCCCACTGCCACGGGCCGCGCGCCAGCAGGGCCTGCCAGGACGCGTCGAGCGGCGCCTCGATGCGCAGCGGCGCGCCGCCGACCGGGTGTGGCAGCTCCAGCGCCAGCGCGTGCAGCCACAGCCGCTGCTGGCCGAGCCAGGCCGCCACGGCGCGGTTGTGCGCGCCCTTGCCATGCGTCGCGTCGCCGACGAGCGGATGCGCGACGTGCTTCAGATGCCGGCGGATCTGGTGGCGCCGGCCGCTCTCCGGCGCCACCCGCAGCAGCGCGTAGCGGCTGGTGGCATGGCGCGCGTCGGTGGCGAAGGGCCACTCCACGCTCGCCAGGCGCTCGAAGCGCGTGCGCGCCTCCAGCAGCGGCTGGCCGGCGGAAGGGCGCTCCGGATCGCGCGCCAGCGGATGCTCGATCAGCCCTTGGGCCGGCGGCCAGCCGCGCACCAGCGCGAGGTAGGTCTTGCGCGGCAGGCCGGACTCGAACTGCGCGCCCAGGGTGCGCGCCACCGCGGCGTCCAGGGCGAACAGGAGCACGCCCGAGGTGCCCTTGTCGAGCCGGTGCGCCGGCCAGACCGGTGCGCCGACCTGGTCGCGCACCAGCTGCAGCGCGGCGCGCTGCTCGTGCGCGTCCAGCGCAGTGCGGTGCACCAGCAGCCCGGCGGGCTTGTCCACGACGACCAGGTGCGCGTCGCGGTAGAGCAGCGGCAGCGCGTCCGGCGCGGCATCGCCTGGCGAATCCGTGTTCAAGGCAGCTCGCCGTCCACGTAAAACCAGCGCCCGTCCTCGCGCACGAAGCGGCTGATCTCGTGCAGCCGGTGCGCGCGGCCGCCGAGCTTGCTGCGCGCCACGAACTCGACGCGCGCATGGGCCTCGTCGATCGGCTCATGGCGCTTGACCTGCAGGCCGAGCCAGCGCAGGCCCGGCTCGTTGGGCTCCAGCACGGCGGGCCGGGTGGACGGGTGCCAGGTGGCCAGCAGGTAGTCGCGCAGGCCCAGCACGAAGGCGCTGTAGCGCGAGCGCATCAGCGCGGGCGCGTCCGGCGCCTGCAGGTGCTGCGCACCGGCGTGCCAGCGCCCGCAGCAGGCAGCGTAGGCGGCGCCGCTGCCGCAGGGGCAGGTTTCGGCGGGGGACATCGTCATGGGGCGTTCAAAACGGACCGCGCCGTCGGGCCCGGTGGCGCGACGGCGCGGTCAGGGGTTGCGGCGGAAGGGGTGTCAGCGCGCCGCCTCGCCGGCCGGCGCGGTGCCGGTGGGATCGTCGCGCTGGATCTCGGAGACGCCGGCGCTGCCGTCGCCCGGGTCGGTCACGTCGCCCTCGGGCGCCAGCGGCGCGCCGCCGTCGGCGGTGGCGTCGTCAAGCGGCAGGCCGGCGGCCTTGCGCTGCTTGCGCTCCTCCAGCTTCTCTTCCTTCTTCTTCTTCTTGGCCAGGTCGCGCTGGCGTTTCTCGAAGGCGTAGTTGGGTTTGGCCATGCGGTCTCCTGCGGATGTGTCGTGAGCGGCGGAGCAGCCCCCGCCTGAAAGCCGATTGTCGCCTCAGCCAGGAGGCACCCGCAGTGCCCGGGGTCGCCCCCTGGGCACAGGAGGCGGCTCCCGTTCAGCGCCCGCGGCTGTCCTTGAGGCCGGTGATGCGGTTGAACACCGGGCGGCCGCTCGCGTGGTCCACGCGGTCGGTGACGAAATAGCCGTGCCGCTCGAACTGGAAGCGCTCGTCGGGGTCGGCCGCGGCCAGCGACGGCTCCACCACCGCCTGCACCACGCGCAGGCTGTCCGGATTGAGGCTGGCCTTGAAGTCGCGCCCACCGGCGTCGGGCTGCGCCTCGGTGAAAAGCCGGTCGTAGAGCCGCACCTCGGCGGCCACGCCGCCGCCTTGTTCCGGCGGCTGCGCGCCGACCCAGCCGATCACGCCCTTGACCTTGACGCTGTCGGCGCCGGGCGTGCCGCTCTTGGTCTCGGGCAGCAGCCGCGCGCGCACCAGCGTCACGCGCCCGTCGGCGTCCTGCTCGAAGCCCGTGCACTCGACGACGTAGCCGTACTTCAGGCGCACCCGGTTGCCGGCGGTGTCGCCCTTGGGCGGGTAGAGGCGGTGGTAGCCCTTGGGCGGGTCGATGGCGAAATCCTCGCGCTCGATCCAGACCTCGCGGCCCATGCCGAACTCGCGCCGCCCGCGCTCGGGCTGCGACGGGTGCACCGGCGCGCTGCAGGGCTCGATGTGGCCGGCGCCCAGCGCCTCGTCCCAGTTCTCCAGCACGAGCTTGAGCGGGTCGAGCACCGCCAGGCCGCGCGGCGCCTTGGGGTCGAGGTCGTCGCGCAGCGCGCCTTCGAGCGTGGCGTAGTCGATCCAGCTGTAGTCCTTGGCGACGCCGATGCGCTCGGCAAAGAGCTGCAGCGACTCCGGGGTGTAGCCGCGCCGGCGCAGGCCCGCGATGGTGGGCATGCGCGGGTCGTCCCAGCCGTTGACGATGGCCTCGTCCACCAGCGCCTTGAGCTTGCGCTTGCTGGTGATGACGTAGGTGAGGTTCAGCCGCCCGAACTCGTACTGCTTCGGCAGCGGGCGCGAGAGCAGGCCCAGGTCGGCCAGGCGCTCCAGCAGCCAGTCGTAGAAGGGGCGCTGGTCCTCGAACTCCAGCGTGCAGATGCTGTGGGTGATGTTCTCCAGCGCGTCCTCAATCGGGTGCGCGTAGGTGTACATCGGGTAGATGCACCAGCGGTCGCCGGTGTTGTGGTGCGTGGCGCGCTTGATGCGGTAGATGGCCGGGTCGCGCAGGTTGATGTTGGGCGAGGCCATGTCGATCTTCGCGCGCAGCACCATCGCGCCGTCGGGGTGCTTGCCGTCGCGCATCTCGCGAAAGCGCTGCAGGTTTTCCTCGGCGCTGCGGTTGCGGAACGGGCTGTCGGTGCCGGGCGTGCCGAAGTCGCCGCGGTTGGCGCGCATCTCCTCCGGAGTCTGCTCATCGACGTAGGCGTGGCCGGCCTCGATCAGCGCCTCGGCCGCGCGGTACATGAAGTCGAAGTAGTTGCTCGCGTAGTAGAGGTGCGAGGTGCCGTTGGCGTCCCACGAGAAGCCCAGCCACTGCACGGCGTCGAGGATGGAATCGACGTACTCCTGCTCTTCCTTCTCCGGGTTGGTGTCGTCGAAGCGCATGTGGCAGACGCCGCCGAAGTCGCGCGCCAGGCCGAAGTTCAGGCAGATGCTCTTGGCGTGGCCGACGTGCAGGTAGCCGTTGGGCTCGGGCGGGAAGCGGGTGCGGATGCGCGCCGGGTCCAGCGCGCCGCTGCCCTGGTGCGCGGCGTCGCCGGGACTGCCGGCCCAGTGGCGCGGCGCGTAGGTGCCGGCGGCCAGGTCGCGTTCGATGATGGCGCGCAGGAAGTTGCTCGGCTTGGGGGCTTCAGGTGCGGACATGGAGTGCGGCAGAGGTGGGCCGGCGGCAGGGCCGGCGCAATCTAGGAGCTGGGGTTGCGCCGGATTCTATCGAGGGGGGTATTTGCAGGCCGACACACTCCGGCCGTGCACCGGCGCGGGGGCTGGCGCGTTGTAGGCGGACCCTCCTCGAAGGAAGCCGCCATGATGCGCTCCAGTTTCTTCCTTTCGGCCGCCGCGCTTGCCCTCGTGGGCCTGGCGTCGGTCCCGGCCCGCGCGGACGTGCAGTGGTCCGTTGGCGTGGGTTCCTTCGTCCCGGGCGTGACGGTGGGCACCGTCATCTCCACCACGCCGCTGCGCCCGGCGGTACCGGTGTACGTCGCGCCGCCGGGCGTGGGCTACTCGCCGCCACCGCCGGTGTACGTCTCGCCCCCGCCGCTGTACGTGCCGCGGCCGCCGGCCTACGTGGCGCCGCCTCCCGTCTACTACGCGCCGCCGCCCATCTACACCCCGCCGCCGCCGGCCTACGGCCCGCCGGTGTACGTGCCGGCCGCGCCGCGCTTCATCGGGCCGCCGCCGGTGTACACGGCCGCCCCGGTGTACATCGGCGCACCCGGCTGGGGCGGCGGCCACCGCCACCACTGGCGGCGCTGACGGCACTGCCGGCCGGGGCCGGTCCCGGCTTCGGCCTCAGCGGCGCCGGCGCGTGCCGCCCAGCAGCGAGCCCAGCACGCCGCGCACGATCTCGCGGCCCACGGTCGAGCCGACGGTGCGCATCGCGCTGCGCGCCGCCGCCTCGGCCAGGCCCTCGCGCCGCCCGCCGCGCGGGCCGGTGCTGCCGAACAGCGCGTCCTTCAGGCTGTCGAGCAGCCCGCCCGACGCCGGCGCGCCGCCCGGCGAGGCTGCGTCCAGCGCCTGCGCGGCATGGCCGCGCAGCCGCTCGTAGGCCGATTCCCGGTCCACCGCCTGCTCATACACGCCGGCCACCAGCGAGCCCCCGATGAGCGCGCGCCGCTCGTCCGGCGTGACGGGGCCGAGCCGGCTGCCCGGCGGCTGCACGAACACGCGCTGCGTGACGCCCGGGCGCCCATGCTCATCGAGCAGGCTCACCAGCGCCTCGCCCACGGCCAGCTCGGTGATGGCGGCCTCGATGTCGAGCGCCGGGTTCGGGCGCATGGTCTGCGCCGCGGCGCGCACCGCCTTCTGGTCGCGCGGCGTGAAGGCGCGCAGCGCGTGCTGCACGCGGTTGCCCAGCTGCGCCAGCACGCTGTCGGGCAGGTCGGCCGGGTTCTGCGTCACGAAGAACACGCCCACGCCCTTGCTGCGCACCAGGCGCACCACCAGCTCGATGCGCTCCACCAGCACCGCCGGCGCGTCCTTGAACAGCAGGTGCGCCTCGTCGAAGAAGAACACGAGCTTCGGCTTGTCCACGTCGCCCACCTCGGGCAGCGTCTCGAACAGCTCCGACAGCAGCCACAGCAGGAAGGTGGCATAGAGGCGCGGCGCCTGCATGAGCTTGTCGGCGGCCAGCACGTTGACCACGCCGCGGCCGTCCACCGTCTGCATGAAGTCGGCGATGTCGAGCATGGGCTCGCCGAAGAAGCGGTCGCCGCCTTGCTGCTCGATCTGCAGCAGCGCGCGCTGCACGGCGCCGATGCTCGCGGCGCTGACGTTGCCGTAGGTGGTGGTGAAGTCGCGGGCGTTCTCGCCCACATGCTGCAGCATGGCGCGCAAGTCCTTCAGGTCCAGCAGCAGCAGCCCGTGGTCGTCGGCGATGCGGAACACCAGGTTCAGCACGCCGGCCTGCGTCTCGTTGAGCGCGAGCATGCGCGACAGCAGCAGCGGGCCCATGTCGCTGATGGTGGCGCGCACCGGGTGGCCCTGCTCGCCGAACACGTCCCACAGCGTCACCGGGCAGGCCCGGGGCGGCGGCACGTCCAGCCCGCGCTGGGCCAGCGCGGCGACGAGCTTCGGGCTCGGGCTGCCGCTCTGGCTGATGCCCGTCAGGTCGCCCTTCACGTCGGCCATGAACACCGGCACGCCCAGGGCGCTGAAGCCCTCGGCCAGGCACTGCAGCGTGACGGTCTTGCCGGTGCCGGTGGCGCCGGTGACGAGGCCGTGGCGATTGGCCAGGGCGGGTAGCAGGCAGGCTTCCTGATTGCCGTGTCGGGCAAGCAATATCGGTTCGGCCATGGCGTGCGGGCTCCTCGAAAAAGGGCGTGGCGGGGGCGACCGGTAAAATCGCCGGCAGTCTAACCAAGCAAAAGAGCCGGACGCCCCGCGGGCCGGCGAGGAGCAGCCACGATGGCCGGACATTCCAAATGGGCCAATATCCAGCACCGCAAGGGCCGCCAGGACGAAAAGCGCGGCAAGGTCTGGACGCGCGTGATCCGCGAGATCATGGTCGCGGCCCGCCAGGGCGGCGGTGACGTCAGCGCCAACCCGCGCCTGCGCCTGGCCATCGACAAGGCCAAGGCCGCCAACATGCCGGCCGACACCATCAAGCGCAACATCGACAAGGCCACCGGCAACCTCGAAGGCGTGAGCTACGAGGAAATCCGTTACGAGGGCTACGGCATCGGCGGCGCCGCGATCATCGTGGACTGCATGACCGACAACCGCGTGCGCACCGTGGCCGAGGTGCGCCACGCCTTCAGCAAGTACGGCGGCAACCTGGGCACCGAGGGCTCGGTGGCCTTCCAGTTCAGGCATGTCGGGCAGTTGCTGTTCGCGCCCGGCACCAACGAGGACAAGCTCATGGAAGCCGCGCTCGAAGCCGGCGCCGAGGACGTGATCACCGGCGACGACGGCTCCATCGAGGTGCTGACCGCGCCGGCCGATTTCGAGGCCGTCAAGGAAGCGCTGACCGCCGCCGGCTTCACCCCGGAGATCGCGGAAGTGACCATGCGCGCCGAGAACGCCATCGCCCTGGGCGGCGAGGACGCCCAGCGCATGCAGAAGCTGCTGGACGTGCTGGAGGACCTGGACGACACCCAGGCCGTGTTCCACAACGCCGAGATCGAGGAACAGGCATGAAGGTCCTGGTCATCGGCAACGGCGGGCGCGAGCACGCGCTGGCCTGGAAGCTGGCGCAGTCGCCGCGCGTCAACCAGGTGTTCGTGGCGCCGGGCAACGGCGGCACGGCCACCGACGCGCGGCTGCGCAACATCCCCATCACCGACGTCAACGCGCTGGCCGACTTCGCCCAGGCCGAGAAGGTCGCGCTCACGGTGGTCGGCCCCGAGGCGCCGCTGGCCGCCGGCGTGGTGGACGTGTTCCGCCAGCGCCAGCTGCGCATCTTCGGCCCGACCAAGGCCGCCGCGCAGCTGGAGAGCTCCAAGGCCTTCGCCAAGGACTTCATGAAGCGCCACGGCATCCCGACCGCGGCCTATGAGAGCTTCACCGACGCCGCCGCGGCGCATGCCTACGTGGACCAGATGGGCGCGCCCATCGTCGTCAAGGCCGACGGCCTGGCCGCGGGCAAGGGCGTGGTCGTGGCCATGACGCTGGAGGAGGCGCACCAGGCCATCGACTTCATGCTCGAAGGCAACGAGCTGGGCGTGCAGTACAACGCCGGCGGCGCGCGCGTCGTGATCGAGGAGTTCCTGCAGGGCGAGGAAGCCAGCTTCATCGTGCTGTGCGACGGCCACCACGTGCTGCCGCTGGCCACCAGCCAGGACCACAAGCGGCTGCTCGACGCCGACGCCGGGCCCAACACCGGCGGCATGGGCGCCTACTCGCCCGCGCCCGTGGTCACGCCCAACGTGCATGCGCGCGCGATGCACGAGGTGATCCTGCCCACCATCGCCGGCATGGCGCGCGAGGGCCGGCCCTTCACGGGCTTCCTCTACGCCGGGCTGATGGTCAGCCCCGAGGGCCAGGTCAAGACGCTGGAGTTCAACACCCGCATGGGCGACCCGGAGACGCAGCCGATCCTGATGCGCCTCAAGAGCGACCTGCTGGAGGTGCTGCTGGCCGCCACCGACGGCACGCTCAACAAGGTCGAGCTGCAGTGGGACCGCCGCTTCGCGCTGGGCGTGGTGATGGCCGCCGCCGGCTACCCGATGAACCCGCGCAAGGGCGACGCCATCCTGGGCCTGCCCGCGCCCACCGAGGACGCCGTGGTGTTCCACGCCGGCACCACGCTCACCGACCAGGGCCTGGTGACCAGCGGCGGGCGCGTGCTGTGCGTCACCGCGCTGGGCGACTCGGCGAAGAAGGCGCAGCAGCGCGCCTACGACGCACTGTCGGGCGTGCAGTTCGACGGCGCGCAGTTCCGCACCGACATCGGCTACCGTGCCATCAAGCAGCGCTGAAGCCATGGGCACCGCGGGCACTGCCGACGTCCTCGACACCACCGCCGTGCGCGCCTGGCTGCTGGACCTGCAGCAGCGCATCGTCGCGGCGCTGGAAGCCGCCGACGGCACGCCGTTTCGCAGCGACGGCTGGACGCGCGAGCCCGGCGGCCGGCTCGAAGGCGACGGCCTGTCGCGCCTGGTGGAGGAGGGCAAGCTGCTGGAGCGCGGCGGCTGCAACTTCTCGCACGTCAAGGGCCGCGCGCTGCCGCCCTCGGCCACGCAGCACCGGCCCGATCTCGCCGGCGCGAGCTTCGAGGCCATGGGCGTGTCGCTGGTGCTGCATCCGCGCAGCCCGATGGTGCCCACGGTGCACATGAACGTGCGCATGTTCGCCGCGCAACCATCGGACGGCCGCGCGCCGGTGCTGTGGTTCGGCGGCGGCATGGACCTCACGCCCTACTACGGCTTCGAGGAGGACGCGCGCCACTTCCACCGCACCTGCGCCGACGCGCTGGCGCCCTACGGCGCGGCGCTGCATCCGCGCTTCAAGGCCTGGTGCGACGAGTACTTCTTCCTGAAGCACCGCAACGAGCCGCGCGGCGTGGGCGGCATCTTCTTCGACGACTTCTGCGAGCTGGGCCCGGTGCGCAGCTTCGAGATGGTGCGCGCGGTGGGCGAGGCCTTCCTGCCCGCGTACCTGCCCATCGTCGAGCGCCGGCGCGAGCTGCCCTATGGCGAGCGCGAGCGCGACTTCCAGGCCTACCGGCGCGGTCGCTACGTCGAGTTCAACCTCGTCTTCGACCGCGGCACGCTGTTTGGGCTGCAGTCGGGCGGGCGCACCGAGAGCATCCTGATGTCGATGCCGCCGCTGGTGAAGTGGCGCTACGACTGGCATCCGCAACCCGGCAGCGCCGAGGCGCGGCTCTACAGCGACTTCCTGCGCCCGCGCGACTGGCTCGGCGAGTGAAACGCATCGGCCTGCTTGGCGGCAGCTTCAACCCGCCGCACCTGGCGCACCTGGCGCTGGCCCGCCAGGCGCGCGACGAGCTGCGGCTCGACGAGGTGCGGCTGCTGCCGGCGGGCCGGCCCTGGCAGAAGCTGGCCGAGGGGCGGCGCATCGTCGACGCCCCGCACCGCGTGGCCATGCTCCAGCTGCTGCTGCAGGGCGAGCCGGGCCTCGCCATCGACGAGCGCGAGCTGCACCGCGCCGGGCCCAGCTACACGCTGGACACGGTGCGCGAGCTCGCTGCTGAAGTGCCCGGGGCGAAGCTGTACCTCGTCGTCGGGCAGGACCAGTACGCGCGGCTGCACACCTGGCACGGCTGGCAGGAGATCCTGCAGCGCGTGACGCTGGCCGTGGCCGGCCGCGCCGGCCAGGCGCCGCGCGCGCCGGTCGAGGTGGCGGCCGTGGCGCATGACATCGAAACACTGGCGCTGCCGCCCATGGCGGTGGCGTCCACTGACATCCGCGAACGTGCGGCCCGCGGCGAGGATCTTTCCTCGCTGGTGGGGTCGGCGGTCGCGGCCTATATTGACCAGAACGCCCTGTACCGGGCTGACCCCGGGAGTTGAATGGACATCCGCAAGCTGCAACGCGCCATCGTCGATGGCCTCGAAGACGTGAAGGCCGTGAACATCGTGGTCTTCAATACCGAGCATCTCTCGCCGCTCTTCGAGCGCGTGATCATTGCCTCGGGCACCAGCAACCGCCAGACCAAGGCGCTGGCCTCCAGCGTGCGCGAGACGGTCAAGTCGCGCGGCCTGGAGGTGATGCGCACCGAAGGCGAGGACAACGGCGAATGGATCATCGTGGACTGCGGCGCCGCCGTCGCCCACATCATGCAGCCCGCCATCCGCGAGTACTACCATCTCGAGGAGATCTGGGGCGAGAAGCCGGTGAAGCTCAAGCTCGGCGACGGCAAGGCCAAGGGCCTGCCCAAGGCCTCGGCCGACGCTGAGGACGCCGACGAGGACGCGGCCGAAAGCGCCCACGCCTCGCGCACCGCGCGCACCGCCGCCGGCAAGGCCGCGCTGGCCGCGGCGCCGGTGAAGAAGACCGCGGGCCGCAAGGCGCCGGCGAAGAAGGCGGCGTCCGCCAGTGCCAAGGCCGCGCCGGCGAAGAAGGCCGTGGCCGCCAGGAAGGCAGCGCCGGCAAAGAAGGCCGTCACGCGCACCACGGGCACCAAGGTGGCCGCGAAGAAGGCCACGACGGCCAAGGCCGTGCCCGAGCAGCGCCTGGTGGTGAACGCCCCGGTGAAGAAGGCCGCGGCGAAGAAGGCACCGGCCAAGAAGGCGGTGGCGCGCAAGGCGCCGGCGGCCAAGAAGGCTGCCGCCGCGCCCGCGAAGAAGGCGCCGGCCCGCAAGGCCGCCGCCAAGAAGGCCGCGCGCGGCTGAGCCCGGCGCCGTGCGGCTGGTGATCGCCGCCATCGGCCAGCGCCAGCCGGCGTGGGCCGAGGCGGCCTACGACGATTTCGCCAAGCGCTTCCCGCCGGAGCTGCGGCTGGAGCTCAAGGCGCTCAAGGCCGAGCCACGCACCACGGGCAAGCCGCCCGCGGCGCTGATGGCGTCGGAGGCCCAGCGCATCGAGGCCGCCATTCCGAAGGGCGCGCGCCGCGTGGTGCTCGACGAGCGCGGCACGCGGCTGACCACCGTGGCGCTGGCCGAGCGGCTGCGCTTCTGGCTGCAGGACGGCCGCGACGTGGCCTTCATGATCGGCGGCCCGGACGGGCTCGATGCCGCGCTCAAGGGCACGGCCGACGAGACCATGCGGCTGTCCGAGCTGACGCTGCCGCACGCCTTCGTGCGCATCCTGCTGGCCGAGGGGCTGTACCGCGCCTGGTCGCTGACGGTGAACCATCCCTACCACCGGGAATGACCGGACAAAAGAATCGAGTTGAGCGATGACTGAACACACCCAACACGAGCGCATCCTGCTCGCCTCGCAAAGCCCGCGCCGTGCCCAGCTGCTGGAGCAGATCGGCGTGGCCTTCGAGCTGCTGCTGCCCGAAGAGCACGAGGACGCCGAGGCGCTGGAGCTGGCGCTGCCCGACGAGCGGCCGGAGGACTACGTGAAGCGCGTCACCCGCGCCAAGCTCGACGCCGCCCGCGCGCGGCGCGAGCGTCAGGGCCTGGCCGGCGTGCCGGTGCTCGCCGCCGACACCACCGTGGCGCTGGGCCGGCGCATCCTGGGCAAGCCGGCGAATGCCGACGAGGCCCGCACCATGCTGCGCGGGCTGTGCGGCCAGACGCACCGCGTGCTCACCGCCGTGTCGGTGGCCTGCGAGGGCGAGCGCGTGCTGCACGCGCTGAGCGTGTCGCGCGTGCGCCTGGAGGGCATGCGCGAGAGCGACATCGACGCCTACATCGACAGCGGCGAGCCCTTCGGCAAGGCCGGCGCCTACGGCATCCAGGGCCGCATCGCCGCCTTCGTGGCCCATGTCGAGGGGAGCTACTCCGGTATCATGGGTTTGCCCCTCCACGAGACGGCCATGCTGCTGCGGCAAGCGCACGTGCGTTTCTGAGTCCGCGCGCCGCGGCAGACGGCAGCCGCAGCGCATGCAAGACATCCTCATCAATTGGGCCCCGCAGGAGACACGCGTGGCCATCGTCGAAAACGGCGCCGTACAGGAGTTGCACATCGAACGCGCGCTGGAGCGCGGGCTGGTGGGCAACATCTACCTGGGCAAGGTCGCGCGCGTGCTGCCCGGCATGCAGAGCGCCTTCATCGACATCGGGCTGGAGCGCGCCGCCTTCCTGCACGTGGCCGACCTGGTCGGCCACAGCCGCTTCGAGCCCGGCGGCAACCACATTCCCGTGCCCATCGAGCGCCAGGTATTCGAAGGTCAGAGCCTGATGGTGCAGGTCATCAAGGACCCAATCGGCACCAAGGGCGCGCGGCTGTCCACGCAGATCAGCATCGCCGGACGGTTGCTCGTGCACCTGCCGCAGGACGACCACATCGGCATCTCGCAGAAGATCGGCTCGGGCGAGCTGCGCGACCAGCTGCGCCAGCGCATGCAGGCGCTGGTGGGCACGCGCGAGACGGGCGGCGGCGGCGGGTTCATCCTGCGCACCAATGCCGAGGACGCGACCGACGCCGAGCTGGCCGACGACATCGCCTACGGGCGCAAGACCTGGGCCGCCATCCGCGAGCGCGCCTTCACCGTGCCGCCGGGCACGCTGCTGCACCAGGACCTGAACCTGGCCGAGCGCGTGTTGCGCGACCTTAGCAACGAGCACACCGGCTCCATCCGCATCGACTCGCGGATGCAGTTCGACCACCTCACCGCCTTCGGCCAGGAGTTCACGCCCGGCGCCGTGGGCAAGCTGGAGCTCTACAAGGGTGAGCGCCCGATCTTCGACCTCTACAACATCGACGCCGAGGTCGAGCGCGCGCTGGCGCGGCGGGTTGACCTGAAGAGCGGTGGTTACTTGATCATCGACCAGACCGAGGCGCTGACCACGGTGGACGTCAACACCGGCGGCTTCGTCGGCGCGCGCAACTTCGACGACACGATCTTCAAGACCAACCTGGAAGCCGCCGGCGCCATCGCGCGGCAGCTGCGGCTGCGCAACCTGGGCGGCATCATCATCGTGGACTTCATCGACATGGCGCGCGACGAGCACCAGGGCGCCGTGCTGGCGGAGTTCCGCAAGCAGCTCTCGCGCGACCGCACCAAGACCACGGTGAGCGGCTTCACGCAGCTTGGGCTGGTCGAGATGACGCGCAAGCGCACGCGCGAGTCCCTGGCGCACATGCTGTGCGAGCCGTGCCCGACCTGCGGCGGCCGCGGCCAGGTCAAGACCGCGCGCAGCGTGTGCTACGACGTGCTGCGCGAGATCCTGCGCGAGGCGCGGCAGTTCAATCCCAAGGAATTCCGCGTCGTGGCCAGCGCCGCGGTGGTGGAGATGCTGCTCGACGAGGAGAGCCCGCACCTGGCCGGGCTGTCGGAGTTCATCGGCAAGCCGATCTCGCTCTCTGCCGAGCCGACCATGAACCCGGAGCAGTACGACATCGTGCTGCTGTGAGGCCGGGCGGCGCGCCGGGTGGCTGCCGTCCGCGTTTCCCGAACCTCCTAGACCGCGCCGCCCAGCCGCAGCGCCTGCACCGTCAGCCGCTCCGCGGCCAGGCGCAGCGCCGGCCCGTGGCCCGGCGCGCTGAGCGTGGCGCTGACCGTGCCGGCGATGGGCCCGCTGCCGCCGTCCAGGCCCGGCAGCGAGAACAGCGCCTGCGCCGCCTGCAGCTCCGGCACGCGCAGCACGAGCTGCCGGCCCATCACCGCCGCCGTCACGCCCACGCGGTTGCGGCCCTGGGCCTGGCCCGAGAGCTCCACGTGCTGGCGCCGCGTGCCCATCACGCCGTCGCCCAGGCGGACCTCGCCGCCGAGCCGCGTGCGCTGCAGCGCCTGCGTGGCCTGGCGCCCGGGGCGGCCCTGCGGCGTGCCGCAGCCGGCGTTGTGCAGCAGGCTCTCCACGAAGGGTTGCAGCTGCAGCGAGCCGCGGTCGGTGACGCGCGCGCCGAAGAGCGAGCCGCGCTGCTCGAAGCGCACGCCGGGTACGTGCGGCAGCGCGAACTGGTAGAGGTAGTCACGGCCCTTGGGACTGTCGGCGTAGATGCCCATGTGGCTCACGCCCATGGGCGAGTCCGGGCCGATGTGCTCGACCGAGAGCCGGTTGAAGTCGATGCGCCCGTCCTGGATGACGATGCCCACCTCCGCGTCCACGATCCAGGCCGCGTCGTCGATGTGCATCTGCAGCCGCCCGTTGAGTCCGGCCAGTGCGTCGAGTTGCCATTGCGCCTGCGCGCCGGCCGCGGCGGGCGAGGGCGCCCGGGCCAGCTCCACCTGCGCGTCCTGCACTTCCAGCGCTTCCAGGCTCAGCGCCTGCAGCGTCGGCGCGCCGCCGTTCGCGCCGGGCGCGGGCGTGCCCAGGCGCAGGCCCAGGCCGCGCAGCAGCACCTGGCCGGCGCGCAGCGCCAGCAGCGGCGTGCGCAGCTCCACGCCGCGCAGCTGCAGCCGGCCGAGGCGCCAGGCGCCGTCGCGCAGCGCCAGGCCGGAAAGCTCCACCACCTCGGCCTGCAGCACCTCGATGGGGCCGAAGCCGGGCAGGGTGAGGCCTTGCAGCAGCCGTGCGTCCATCGCGTCTCCTCCATCCGTTGAATGCGGCCAGGCCGTGGGCCGGGCGCCGTGCAACCGGCATGCCGCGCGGGTGCTCCAGGGCCCGCGTCTCAGGGCATTCCCGGAGCCGTGGGCGGCCGGCGCGGCCTGGCGGCGCCACCACAATGATCCTGCAGCGGCGCGCATCGAAGGCGAGCGTGCCGCGCACTCAACGACCCGAAGCTTTTCATCGAGGAGAACCGAACCATGGCCGACACCTGCTGCACCCTCGTGCCGTACTTCAAGGTCCACCCGGGCCGCCTGGACGATTTCAAAAGCCTGTGCGTGCAGTTCGAGGAGCGCACCCGCACGGAGGACGGCTGCCTGCACTACGCCTTCAGCTTCGACGGCGACGCCGTGCACTGCCGCGAGGGCTACGTGGACAGTGCCGCGCTGTTGCACCACCTGGAGAACGTCGGCCCGGTGCTGCAGGAGGCGCTGAAGATCGCCGACGTGACGCGACTGGAAGTGCACGCGCCCGCGGCCGAGGTCGAGAAGCTGCGCGAGCCGCTGGCCGGGCTGAAGCCGCAGTTCTTCGTGGTGGAGGGCGGGTTCAGGCGCTGAGCCTGGCTTGATGCCCGCCCCAGGTCGCCAGCAGGCGGCGGGGCGGGTGACCGGTCAGGGGCGGTGGGTGCGCAGCCAGTCCCGCAAGGCGTCGTTCATGCGCGTCTGCCAGCCCCGGCCGGTGGCCTTGAAGGCTTCCAGCACGTCGCTGTCAAAGCGGATGGTGGTGGGCTCCTTCAAGGGAGCCTTCTGAGGCCCTCGCACCCGCCGGCCCAGCTTGTCCTGAAGGGACTGCGGCAAGGCCACGAAGCGCTGCGCCCGGCTCACTTCATCTGCCGTCCATTCCGGGTTGTCGTCGTCAACCGCTTCGGGGCTGGGTTTTTGCTCGCTCATAGTGCTTCACCTCGCGCTGGTTGGCCTTGCGGAAACTGATGACCCGGACTCCTTGCTGCGTCTCGACGAACACCAGTGCATGCACGCGGCCGTCGAGCATGCCCAACGCCCGCCAGCGGACTTCTCCGTAGTCGCGACGCTGGTCCACTGAAAACACCGCGGTTTCGAAGTCGAAATCGCTGACCCGCTCGAATGCCAGTTGCCGTTCGCGGATGTTCCGCTCGTTCTTGGCTGGGTCATAGTCGATTTCCACAATCAAATTGTATTAACAATCTGAAGTTGGGCTTCAGCAGTCCAGCTCCACCACCACCGGCGCATGGTCGCTGGGCCGCTCGTTCTTGCGCGGCGCCTTGTCGATGTGGCAGGCGCGCACCAGCGGTTTCAGCGCCTCGCTGACCAGCAGGTGGTCGATGCGTAGGCCCTGGTTCTTGCGGAAGGCGAGGTTGCGGTAGTCCCACCAGCTCCACAGCCGCGGCGGCTGCTCGAAGAGCCGGAACGCGTCCCACAGCCCCAGCCCGGCCAGCGCCTGGAAATGCGCCCGCTCCTCGGGCGTGCAGTGGATCTGCCCGGCCCACAGCACCGGGTCGTGCACGTCGCGGTCGTCGGGCGCGATGTTGAAGTCGCCGCCCAGCACCAGGCGCGGGAACTGCGCCAGCTGGTCCTTGAGCCAGGCCTGCAGCGCCTCCAGCCACGCCATCTTGTAGGCGAATTTTTCGCTGCCCGGCGCCTGCCCGTTGGGGAAGTAGCCGCCGACGAAGCGCAGCGGCTGGCCGTCGGCGCAGGTGAGGGTGGCGGCGATGACGCGCGCCTGCGCGTCGTCGAAGCCGGGGATGTTGCGCTGCACGTCGGCCACCGGCTGGCGCGAGATCAGCGCCACGCCGTTGTAGGTGCGCTGCCCGAACCACTGCGCGTGCCAGCCGGCGTCCTGCAGCGCGGCGTGCGGGAACTTGTCGTCGGTGAGCTTGGTTTCCTGCAGCACGATGGCGTCCACGGGATGGGCAGCGAGCCAGTCGAGCAGCTGCGGCAGCCGCACGGCGAGGGAGTTGACGTTCCAGGTGGCGAGTTTCATGGGGCAACAGGAGGTTCGATCGGCTTGAGCCTACCCCAGCACAGGAACGCCCCTTGCCGCCCTTCGCACACCCGACGAAGCCCCCGTGCGAAAGGACGACCGAAATGCGCGCTCTCTGCTACCACGGCAAGAAGGACATCCGCTGCGACAACGTGCCCGACCCGAAGATCGAGGAGGGGCGCGATGCCATCATCAAGGTCACCTCCTGCGCCATCTGCGGCTCGGACCTGCACCTCTTCGACGGCTTCATGCCCGGGATGATGAAGGGCGACATCGTCGGCCACGAGTTCATGGGCGAGGTCGTCGAGGTCGGCCCCGAGAACAAGAAGCTCAAGGTCGGCGACCGCGTCGTCGTCCCGTTCACCATCTGCTGCGGCGAGTGTGACCAGTGCCGGCGTGGCAATTTCAGCGTCTGCGAGCGCACCAACCGCAACAAGGACGTGGCCGACAAGGTGTTCGGCCACACCACCGCCGGCCTCTTCGGCTACACCCACCTCACCGGCGGCTATCCCGGCGGCCAGGCCGAGTACGTGCGCGTGCCCTATGCCGACTTCGCGCCGGTCAAGATTCCCGACGGGCTCACCGACGAGCAGGTGCTCTTCCTGGGCGACATCTTCCCCACGGGCTGGCAGGCCGCCGTGCAGTGCGACATCCAGCCCACCGACACGGTGGCGATCTGGGGCGCCGGGCCGGTGGGGCAGTTCGCGGTGAGGAGCGCCTTGCTGCTGGGCGCCAAGCAGGTCATCTGCATCGACCATGTCCCGGAGCGGCTGGAGATGGCGCGCGCCGGCGGGGCCATCACCATCGACTTCGACAACGAGAGCGTCATCGAGCGCCTGGCCGAGCTGACCCAGGGCAAGGGCCCCGAGAAGTGCATCGACGCCGTGGGCATGGAAGCCCACGCCACGCGCAGCATCGACTCCATGTACGACCGCGCCAAGCAGGCGCTGATGCTGGAGAGCGACCGCGCCCACGTGCTGCGCGAAATGATCTACGTCTGCCGCCCCGCCGGCGTGCTCTCCATTCCCGGCGTGTACGGCGGCCTCATCGACAAGGTGCCCTTCGGCGCGCTCATGAACAAGGGCCTGACCGTGCGCACTGGCCAGACCCACGTCAACCGCTGGGCCGAGGATCTGCTGCGCCGCATCCAGGAAGGGCAGATCGACCCTTCCTTCGTCATTACCCACACCGTCGGGCTGGAACAGGGACCGCAGATGTACACGACCTTCCGCGACAAGCAGGATGGCTGCATCAAGGTGGTGCTCAAGCCCTGATGCCGGCCCTCTTCACGCACCACCGGCCATCCCTTCACAGCCCAGGAGCCTTGCCATGCAGCAACAGCAGACTTCCCTGACCGAGAGCGGCGTCCCCAGCGGCGTGTACAGCCCGAGTGCCGAGACGCGGCTGCGGCTGGGCCGCGTGCCCGACGACGGCCACATGCTGCCCTCGCGCCGCCTGGCGCGCGGCCTGGGCTGGTTCAGCATCGGCCTGGGCCTGGCCGAGGTGCTGGCGCCGCGGCTGATGGCGCGCGCCACCGGGCTGCACGCGCACGAGTCGCTGGTCAAGGCCTACGGCTGGCGCGAGATCGCCACCGGCGTGGGCCTGCTGTTCGCGAAGGACCCCACGCCCTGGCTGTGGGGCCGCGTCGCCGGCGACGCGCTCGACCTCGCCACGCTGGGCACGCGCGCCATCGCGGGCGACGAGTCGCAACGCCGCCGCGCGCTGTCGGCCGCCGTGGCGGTGGCCGGCGTCACGGCGCTGGACGTGGCCTGCGCCACGGCCGTGCCCAAGGCGCAGGCGGTGCGCCAGGCCCAGGCCAGCCACGACTACAGCGACCGCAGCGGCCTGCCGCAGGACCCGGAATGCATGCGCGGCGCCGCGGTGGGCACCTTCGACATGCCCGACGACATGCGCACGCCGGAGGCGCTGCGGCCGTACACGCTGCATTGACCCCGCTGCAGAAGCCGCCACCCGGCTGAAAAGACAAAGGGCCCGTCAGGGCCCTTCTTCATGGCGTCGCGCGGCGGCTGCCCGCGTCGCCCGTCACCAATGCATCGCCGCGGCCACGCCCAGCAGGCCGCCCACGCCGGCGACGCCGTACATGCCCATCTCCAGCCACTTGCGCCGCGTCAGCAGCGCGATGGCCGCCAGCGCGATCGACACCTGCAGCGCCGTCGTCGCCTGGGCCCAGCGGTGGTGCAGGTGGATCTGGTCGTCGGACTGCCGGTCCCAGTCGCGCGCCTCGGCTTCGAGCTTGTCGGCGCCTTCCTTGATCTCCGCCTTCTCCGACTTGTAGCGGTCGATCTCCTTGCGCACGTCCGGCTTCTTCTCCTCGGACACCAGTTGCAGCGACAGCTCGGCCAGGTTCTGCTTGCTGCTCTTGGCCTGGTAGTAGTTCCACTGGTTCGACGCCTCGGTCTTCTTGATCGCGGCGTTGTTCTTGTAGAGCGTGGCGTTGGCCTGCGTGGCGCCGCCCATGTAGCCGAAGAGCGCGCCCACGGTGGCCAGGATCGCCGTGGTCACGGCGATGCGGCCCTGGAACGGGTCCTTGCCGCCATGGTGCGCGGCGTGTTCGAGCTCGTGGTCGTGCGGACCGTGGACGTGGAAACCGTGGCCGGACATGTCGGAAATCCTCCCTGGATGGTTTTGTTGATTCGGCGCGGACCGGGCTGGCTGCCTCAGCCCCGGCGCCGGTAGGTGACGAAGGCGAAGTCGAAATCGTTGGGCGGCGCGGCGCGGTGCGTTTCGCGCGCCACCTCGGCGAAGCGGTTGCGGTCGAAGTCGGGGAAGCGCGTGTCGCCCTCGAAGTCGCGGTCGATCTCGGTGAGCACGAGCTCGTCGGCGAACGCCAGCGCCTGCGCGTAGAGCTGCGCCCCGCCGGTGACGAACACCGCCGGCGCGTCGGCCAGGCGCTGCAGCGCCTCCTGCAGCGAGTGCGCGGCCTCGGCGCCGTCGGCGCGCCATTCCGGATTGCGCGTGACGACGACGTTGCGCCGCCCGGGCAGCGGCTTGAAGCGCGCGGGCAGCGAGTCCCAGGTCAGGCGGCCCATGACCACGGGCGCGCCCATCGTCAGCGCACGGAAATGCTGCAGGTCCTCGGGCAGCCGCCAGGGCATGGCGTTGTCGCGCCCGATCACGCCGTTGCGCGCCATGGCGGCGACGAGGATCAGTTTCATCGGGGTTCAGGCAAGGGCGCGTGGCGCGCGCCGGTCGGGCTGGGAAGGCCGGGGCCGGGGCCGGCGGCCGAGGCGACGGAACGCGATGGTCCGCCGCCGGCATGAAGCGCGTATTACACCGCCATCGGCGCCGTCAGCGGCGGGTGGTGGCGGTAGCCTTCGAGTGAGAAATCACCGGGTTCGACCTGTTCCAGCCACTGCGGCTCGTAGCGGCCGGTCACGGCGAAGTCGGGAATGCGCTCGGAGAGCACCAGCCGCGGCGGCGCCAGCGGCTCGCGCGCGAGCTGCTCGCGCAGCATGTCGAGGTGGTTCTCGTAGATGTGGGCATCGCCCACGAAGTAGCTGAACCAGCGCGGCGTGTAGCCCGTGAGCCGGCCCACCAGGTGCAGCAGCGCCGCGCCCTCGGCCAGGTTGAAGGGCGTGCCCAGCCCCAGGTCGTTGCTGCGCACGTACAGGCACAGCGAGATCTCGCGCTTGCTCGCGTTGGGCAGGAACTGGTAGAGCAGGTGGCACGGCGGCAGCGCCATCTCCTCGATCTGCGCCCAGTTCCAGCCATGGAACAGGATGCGGCGGTCCGACGGGTTGTTGACGATCGTGTCCAGGCACTGGCGCAGCTGGTCCACCGCCTTGTAGAGCAGCACGCCGCCCGCGCCGCCGTCCTCGCCCTGCACCAGGCCGACGCGCCGGTAGCCGCGCTTCAGGGCGTCCTCGACCTGCGCCGTCGCGCCCGGGTCGAGCAGCTTGTAGGCCGGCCACTGGCGCCACTGCACGCCGTAGACGGGGCCGAGGTCGTCGTCGCCCAGGCGGTAGGGGTTATTGAGCCAGGCCTGGTTCTCGTTGGCGTTCTGGTCCCAGACCTTGCAGCCCAGGGCGCGGAAGTCGGCGGCGCTGCGGCTGGCGCGCAGGAAGCCGACCAGCTCGCCGATGGCGGTCTTGAAGGCCAGCTTCTTGGTGGTGACGGCCGGGAAGCCCTGCTGCAGGTCGAAGCGCAACATGGCGCCGGGCAGGCTCAGCGTGCGCACTCCCGTGCGGTTGTCCTGCCAGCTGCCCTGGTCGAGGACGGTCTGGACGAGTTCGAGATAGCTCTTCACTTCTTGGGCGGGCTCAAGGGCGGGCGGTTCGCAAGGCGCGCAAGTGTAGGGGCCGCGCACCGCCCGCCCGTCGCCCCGGCGCCACGGCCCGGCGCGGGCCGTGGCAAGTGACGCGATCAGCCCGCGGGCTGCGTGTCGCGCAGGAACAGCTCCACGCGCCGGTTGCGCGCGCGGCCGGCGTCGGAGCCGTTGTCGGCCACGGGCTCGTAGCTGCCGCGGCCCTCGGTGGTGATGCGCGCCGCGGGCACGCCGCGCATGACCAGGTAGTCGCGCACGGCGTTGGCACGGTTCACCGACAGCGGGTTGTTGATGGCGTCGCTGCCGGTGGAGTCGGTGTGGCCGACCACGCGCACCACCTGGTTGGCGTCGAGCCCGCGCGCGAACTGGTCGAGCACCGGGCGCATCTGCGGCTTGATGTCGGCGCGGCCGGTGTCGAAGCTGAAGTCCGCCGGCACGTTCACGCGCAGCTCCTCGTTGGCGGTGCGGCTGACCTCGATGCCCGTGCCCTGTGTGGCCTGCTGCATGGCCACGCGCTTTTCCTCCATGCGGCGCGACCAGACGTTGCCGGCGATGGCGCCCAGCGCGCCGCCGATGACGGCGCCGCGCGCGGTGTTGTTGTGGCCGGTGGCGCGGCCGATGACGGCGCCGGTGACCGCGCCGGCGCCCGCGCCGATGGCGGTGCCGCGCTGGGTCTCGCTCATGCCGCCCGGCGTGGCGCAGCCGGCAGCCAGCACGGCGGCGCCCAGCAGCGCCAGGGCGGGACGAAGGGGGGACAGGGTCAGGGTCGGGATGTTCATACGGCTCTCTCTCCTCTGCAGAGGGTTATTGGAGACGGGGCGCCCTGGGGCGCCCGCCAAACGCGCGGTGAGCACTCGACGTGCCCATGACCCGCGGCCCGGCCCGCTTCACGCCGCCGGCCGCAGGTCGAACTGCATCGCCGCCAGTCGAGCGTACAGCCCGCCGCGTGCCACCAGCTCGGCATGGGTGCCGACGTCCACGATGCCGCCCGCCTCGAGCACGACGATGCGGTCCGCCCGCTGCACGGTGGCCAGCCGGTGCGCGATCACGAGCGTGGTGCGCCCGCGCATCGCGCCCTCCAGCGCCGCCTGCACCATGCGCTCGCTCTCGGCGTCGAGCGCGCTGGTGGCCTCGTCGAGCAGCAGCAGTGGCGGGTCCTTCAGCAGCGCCCGCGCGATGCTGATGCGCTGGCGCTGCCCCCCGGACAGGCGCACGCCGCGCTCGCCCAGGAACGTCGAGTAGCCCTCCGGCAGGGCGCTGATGAACTCGTGCGCATGCGCCGCCCGGGCTGCGGCGACGACCTCGGCTTCGCTCGCGTCGGGGCGGCCGTAGCGGATGTTCTCCAGCGCGCTGGCGGCGAACACCACGCTGTCCTGCGGCACCAGCGCGATGCGCGCGCGCAGCTCGTCGAGCGCCGCCTCGCGCAGCTCCACGCCGTCGAGCGTGATGCGGCCCTGCTGCGGGTCGTAGAAGCGCAGCAGCAGCTGCAGCAGCGTGCTCTTGCCCGCGCCGCTGGGGCCGACCAGCGCCACCGTCTCGCCGGGACGGATGTCCAGCGACACACCGTCCAGCGAAGGCTGGTCGGGCCGCGATGGGTAGCTGAAACGCACGTTCTGGAACCGCACCGCGGAGCCGCCCCGGGCCGGCGGCAGCGCGCGCGGGTGCTCGGCTTGCCCGATGGCGGCATCGGCGTGCAGCAGCTCCATCAGCCTCTCGGTGGCGCCCGCGGCGCGCAGCAGGTCGCCATGCACTTCCGACAGCACCGCCACGCTGCCCACCAGAATGATCACGTACACCACCGTCTGCCCCAGGTGGCCGGCGCTGATGCGTCCCTCCATCACCGCCTGCGTGCCCTGGTACAGGCCCCACAGCAGCGCCGCGAAGGTGCCCGCGATGATGAAGGCCACCAGGAAGGCGCGCACCCGGGTGCGGTTGCGCGCGGTGTCGAAGGCGCGCTCGGTGGCCGCGGCGAAGCGGTCCGACTCGCGCCCCTCCTGCCCGTAGGACTGCACCACCGGCATGGCGTTGAGCACCTCGGCGGCGATGGCGCTGCTGTCGGCCACGCGGTCCTGGCTGGCGCGCGACAGGCGCCGCACCCGCCGCCCGAAATAGATCGAGGGCAGCACCACCAGCACCAGCACCCCGAGCACCTGCGTCATCACGCGCGGGTTGGTCACCACCAGCATGCCCAGCGCGCCCAGCCCCATCACGCTGTTGCGCAGGCCCAGCGACAGGCTCGACCCCACCACCGTCTGCACCAGCGTGGTGTCGGTGGTGAGGCGGCTGAGCACCTCGCCGGTGGCGGTGTGCTCGAAGAAGGCCGGCGCCTGGCGCAGCACGCGCGCGTACACGGCGTTGCGCAGGTCGGCCGTCACGCGCTCGCCCAGCCAGCTCACCATGTAGAAGCGCCCGGCCGAGAACACGGCCAGCGCCGCGCCCACGCCGAACAGCGCCAGGAAGTGGCCGCGCATGAGCATCACCCGCTCCTCGGCCGAGATGGGCACCAGGCCCTGGTCGATGAGCCCGCGCAGCGCCATCGGGAACACCAGCGTCGTCGCCGCCGCGCACACCAGCAGCAGCGCCGCCAGCGCGATGCGGCCGCGATAGGGCTTCAGGAAGGGTTTCAAGCTCGCCAGCGCGCCCACGCGCTGCGCGCGCGGACGGTCGCCGTCGGCGGTTCGGTTTCTTTTTCGGGCCATCCCGCCAGTGTAGGCAGCGCCTCGCCGGCCCCCGCCGTCAATGGGTGTTTGCCTTGACAAAGATTGCCTAGGCAATTATTGTCTTGTCCATCATGTCCGACATCCCGTCCCATAGCTCTTCGCTGCCCGCCGATGGGCCTGTGCCGGTGGCTTGCGCCGCGGCGCCCGGTGCGCCGGCCGTGCCCGCCGCCTTCTACGGGGGCAGCTACTGCGCCGAGGACAGCGTCGGCTACCTCATGCGCCGCGTGCTGCAGTCCATCGCCGGCCAGGCCGATGCGCGGCTGGAGCCCCATGAGCTCACGCACGGGCAGTGGATGCCGCTGTTCGTGCTGCTCAAGGCCGGCGGCGCCGCCACGACGGCGCAGGTGGCGCGGCAGGTCAGCATCGATCCGGGCGCGGCCACGCGCATGCTCGACCGGCTGGAGAAGAAGGGTTTCATCACCCGCAGCCGCAGCACCGAGGACCGGCGCGTGGTCAACGTGGCGCTGACCGAGGCCGGCCGCCAGGCGGCCGGCGAGGTGCCCAAGGTGCTGTCGCAGGTGCTCAACGAGCACCTGGCCGGCTTCAGCTTCGACGAGTGGCAGACGCTGCTGTCGCTGCTGCGCCGCATGCTGGCCAACGCCGAATCGCTGCAGGCCGCCGCGCCGGCGGCGCCGACTTCCGAAGAAGACGCCGAATGAACACTCGCACCTTGCGCGCCGCCGCGCCGGCGGCCGCCATCGCGCTTGCCGCGTTCCTGGCCGGCTGCGCCAGCCCGGGGCCGTCGAAGCCGCCCGCGCCGCTGCTGCAAGCCCCGGCCGTCGGGCTGCAGGCCGATGCGCCCACCGCGCTGCAGGTCGCGCCCGACTGGTGGCGCAGTTTCAGCGACGCCACGCTCGACGGCCTGGTCGAGCGCGCCCTGGCCGAGCAGCCCAACCTGCAGGCGGCGCAGGCGCGCATTGCCCGCGCCGCGGCCGCGGCGGAAGCGGCAGGCGCCAGCTCGCGCCCCGGCGTCAATGCCGCTTTCGACGCCACGCGCCAGCGCTTCAGCGCCAACGGCATCTACCCGCCGCCGCTGGCCGGCAGCGTCCGCACCACCGCCAACCTGCAGGCCGGCCTGCAGTGGGAGCTGGACTTCTTCGGCCGCCACCGCGCCGCGCTCGAAGCCGCCCTGGGCGCGCAGCGCGCCGCGCAGGCCGACGCGGCCGCCGCCCGCACGCTGCTGGCCGCGCAGGTCACGCGCGCCTACGTCGCGCTGGCGCAGCTGCAGGCGCAGCGCGAGGTGGCGCGCCAGGCGCTGGCGCAGCGCGAGGGGCTGCTGTCCCTGGTGCAGCAGCGCGTGCGCAACGGCCTGGACACCAGCGTCGAGCTGCGCCAGAGCGAGGGCAGCCTGCCCGAGGCCCGGCTGCAGATCGAGCAGCTGCAGGAGCAGATCGCGCTGGTGCGGCACCAGCTGGCCGCCTTGACGGCGCAACCGCCGCAGGCGCTGGCGTCGCTCGACGCGCGGCTGGCCGCGCTGCAGCCGCTGGCGCTGCCCGCCGTGCTGGGCGCCGACCTGCTGGGCCGCCGTCCCGACATCGTGGCCGCGCGCGAGCGCGTGGAGGCCGCGGCGCAGGACGTGGCCGTGGCGCGCACGCAGTTCTATCCGGACGTGAACCTCACCGCCTTCGTCGGCTTCAACGCCATCGGGCTGGACAGCCTGGTGCAGGCCGGCAGCCGGCAGTGGGGCGTGGGCCCGGCCATCCGGCTGCCGATCCTCGACGCCGGGCGGCTGCGCGCCAACCTGCACGCCCGCCAGGCCGACCTCGACGCCGCGGTGCTCGCCTACAACAACGCGCTGCTGGAGGCGGTGCGCGAGGCCGCCGACGCGCTGACCACGCTGCAGTCGTTGCAGGCGCAACGCCGCGAGCAGGCCGCCGCGCAGGAAAGCGCCGAGGCCGCGTACGGCCTGGCGGTGCAGCGCTACGGCGCGGGGCTGTCGAGCCGGCTGACCGTGCTCAGCGCCGAAGGGCCGTTGCTGGCGCAACGGCGCCTGGCCGCCGAGCTGCAGGCGCGCAGCCTCGACGCTCAGGTCGCGCTGCTGCGCGCGCTGGGCGGCGGCTGGCAGACCGAAGGCCCCGCGGCGGCGACCACCCCGCTGGCAACCGCGACGCCCGTGGCCGCGCGCTGACACCGGCCCGCCCCAAGCGCCACCTCCGGAACCGAACGAATCACCGAGACGCCGTCATGAGCAACACCCCCGCCGATGCGCAAGGCGCGCAGCCCGATCCGAAGCAATCCCGGCGCCACCAGACCCGCAAGAAGGGCCTGCTGGCCATCGCCGCCGCCGTGACCGTGGGCGGCCTGGCCTGGGGCGGCTGGCACCTGGCCGTGGCCCGCGGCTTCGAGACCACCGACAACGCCTACGTGCAGGCCGACGTGGTGCAGATCACGCCGCAGCTGGCCGGCACGGTGCAGCAGGTGCTGGTGCAGGACACCGACTTCGTGCGCGCCGGCCAGCCGCTGGTGCGGCTCGACAGCGCCGACGCGCGCGTGGCGCTGGAGCAGGCGCAGGCCACGCTGGCGCAGACCGTGCGCGAGGTGCGCACCCTCTACGCCAACAACGCCGCGCTGCAGGCCACCGTGGCGCTGCGCCAGGCCGATGCCGGGCGCGCCCGCGCCGACCTGGCCCGCGCGCAGGACGACGTGCGCCGGCGCGAGCCGCTGCTGGCCAGCGGCGCGGTGGGGCGCGAGGAGTTCAACCACGCGCTGGCGCAGCGCGCCGCGGCGCAGAGCGCCGTGGCGGCGGCCGAGTCGGCGGTGCAGGCCGCGCGCGAGCAGCTCGCCTCGGCGCGCGCGCTCACCGACGACACCCCGGTGCAGGAGCATCCCAACGTGCAGCGCGCCGCGGCGCGCGTGCGCGAGGCGCACCTGGCGCTGCAGCGCACCGAGCTGACCGCGCCGGTGGACGGCTACGTGGCGCGGCGCAGCGTGCAGCTGGGCCAGCGCGTGCAGGCCGGCGCGCCGCTGATGTCGGTCGTGACCCTGGGGCAGAGCTGGGTCGATGCCAACTTCAAGGAAGTGCAGCTGCGCAAGCTGCGCATCGGCCAGCCCGCCACGCTCGAAGCCGACGTGTACGGCGGCAAGGTCGAGTACCACGGCCGCGTCGTCGGCCTGGGCGCGGGCACGGGCGCGGCCTTCTCGCTGATCCCGGCGCAGAACGCCACGGGCAACTGGATCAAGGTGGTGCAGCGCGTGCCGGTGCGCATCGAGCTCGACCCGAAGGAGCTGCAGCAGAACCCGCTGCGCGTGGGCCTGTCCATGGACGTGACGGTGGACGTGCGCAACCAGGACGGCAAGGTGCTGGCCGACACGCCGCGCGCCGCGCCCGCTTCGGCCGCCGCGTCCGATGGCGCGGGCGCCCACCCGGCGCCGACGCCGCACGAGCGCGAGGCCGAGGCCGACGTGCAGCGCATCATCGACGCCAACCTGGGCACGGCGGCCGCGCCGCGCGCCGCGGCCGCGCCGAGGACGGGGCCGGCCTCGTGAGCGCCGCTGCTCCCGCGGCGCCCGGCGCCGCCCCGGGCCAAGCCGCGCCGCCGCCGCTGTACGGCCCGGCGCTGGTGCTGGGCACGCTGTCGCTGTCGCTGGCCACGTTCATGAACGTGCTCGACAGCTCGATCGCCAACGTCTCGCTGCCGGCCATCGCCGGCGACCTGGGCGTGAGCCCGACGCAGGGCACCTGGGTCATCACCAGCTTCGGCGTGGCCAACGCCATCTCCGTGCCGCTGACGGGCTGGCTCACGCAGCGCTTCGGCGCGGTGCGGCTCTTCACCTGGAGCGTGCTGCTGTTCGTGCTGGCCTCGTGGCTGTGCGGCTTCGCGCCGTCGCTGGAGCTGCTGATCGCCTTCCGGGTGCTGCAGGGCGCGGTGGCCGGGCCGATGATCCCGCTGTCGCAGACGCTGCTGCTGGCGAGCTACCCGCGCGAGAAGGCCGGCACGGCGCTGGCGCTGTGGGGCGTGACCACGCTGGTCGCACCCGTGGCCGGGCCGCTGCTGGGCGGCTGGATCACGGACCACATCTCCTGGCCCTGGATCTTCTACATCAACATCCCCGTGGGCCTGGCCGCCGCGGCCGTGACCTGGGGCATCTACAAGGACCGCGAGACGCCGGTGCGCAAGCTGCCCATCGACACCATCGGCCTGGCGCTGCTGGTGCTGTGGGTGGGCGCGCTGCAGCTCATGCTCGACAAGGGGCACGAGGAGGACTGGTTTCATTCCGGGCTGATCGTGGCGCTGGCGCTGGCGGCGGCGATCGGGCTGGCCGTCTTCATCGTCTGGGAGCTCACCGCCGAGCACCCGGTGGTGGACCTGCGGCTGTTTGCCGGGCGCAACTTCGCCTTCGGCGCGCTGTCGCTGTCGGTGGCCTACGGCGTGTTCTTCGGCAACGTGGTGCTGATGCCGCTGTGGCTGCAGCAGTGGATGGGCTACACCGCCACCGCCGCGGGCTGGGCGCTGGCGCCGGTGGGGGTGCTGGCCATCGTGCTGACGCCGCTGGTGGGCAAGAAGGTCAGCCAGTGGGACCCGCGCCGCATGGCCACGGGCGCCTTCATCGGCTTCGCGCTGGTGCTGTGGCTGCGCTCGCACTTCACCACGCAGACCGACTTCGCGCACATCCTGATCCCGACGCTGATGCAGGGCGCGGCCATGGCCTTCTTCTTCATCCCGCTGACCACGCTCACGCTCAGCGGGCTGGCGCCGGAGCGCATCCCGTCGGCCGCGGGCTTGAGCAACTTCGTGCGCATCACCGCCGGCGCCATGGGCACCTCCATCGCCACCACGCTGTGGAACACACGCGCCTCGCTGCACCACGCGCAGTACGCCGAGAGCCTGGGGCAGGGCAGCCCCGCGGCGGCCGAGGCGGTGGCGCGGCTGGAAGGCGCGGGCTTGAGCACCGAGCAGGCCTGGGGCCAGATCAACCGCCTGGTGGACCAGCAGGCCTTCACGCGCGCGGCCGACGACATCTTCCTGGCCTCGGCCGGGGTGTTCCTGCTGCTGATCGTGCTGATCTGGTTCACGAAGCGCCCGGCGCGCGGCGTGGCCGGGGCGGACGCGGGTGGCGCGCATTGACGCGCCGGCACGCCGCCCGGCAGCCTGGCACGCGAGTGCGCCGGCGCGCACAAGGCGATGCCGGGCACGGGCCCTTGCCCTCGCCAGGGCCGGGCCTGGCCCTGTAAATTGCCTTTACGTGGGCGGCGCGCCGTTTGCCGCTGCCGCACTGCCGTCCTGCACTGGAGCAGGTCTCGGGATTTGCGTTTTTTCGGCCGATGGACATCTTTCCCATGCACGCGAGCACCCCCGAACGTTCCCGCCGGCAGCGTTTGCGCCGCCGGGTGCTGGGCCTGGGGCCCTGGCGAGTCACGCTGTTGCTGCTGTTGCCCAGCGTTGCGCTGTGCGAGGGCCTGGCCTTTGCGCTGCACGCGCTGCTGGGCGCGGCCGACACCAGCCAGCTGATGCTGGCCGCGGCCGCCTGCGGCCTGGCGCTGCCGCCGCTGCTGTGCATGCCGCTGCTGCAGCATCTGCAGGAGCTGCAAAGCCAGAACTCCGCGCTGGAGGTGCGCGCCACGCGCGACGAGCTCACCGGCGCCTTCAACCGCGACTGCTTCCTGCAACTGGCCGAGCGCGAGTTCTCGCGCGCGCGCCGCTACGACGCCGACTGCGCGCTGCTGCTGGTGGACGCCGACCGCTTCCGCAACATCAACGACCGCTTCGGCCGTAGCTGCGGCGACGCGCTGCTGCGCGAGATCGTGCAGGCCAGCGCACGGCAGCTGCGCAGCCCCGACGTGCTGGCGCGCTTCAGCGGCGAGGCGCTGTCGGTGCTGCTGCCGCAGACCGACCCGCTGGGCGCGCTCGACGTGGCCGAGCGCATCCGCGAGACGGTGGCCGAGCTGCAGGTGCACTGGAAGGGCGCCGCCGTGGGCACCACGGTCAGCGTGGGCGTGGCCTCGCTGGGCGCGGGCCACACCGCGCTGGAGGCGCTGCTGGGCGACGCCGACGGCGCGCTGCACGCGGCCAAGGAAGCCGGCCGCAACTGCGTGCGCGCCGCGCCGATTCAGCCCAGGCGCAACGGCGAGGCGTACCCCGTCATCTCCAAGTAACCCGCGCCGACGCGGCGGCCCGACGCCGCGTCGCGCAGCTCGCACAGGCCCTCCCAGTAGATCGCCGCGGTGGAGCTGCGCGCATCGAGCTCCTGCGCGTCCAGCAGCGCGTGCACCTCGAAGCGGCCCGCGGGCGTGTCCACCGTCCACTGCACCGGGTAGCGTGCCTGCGAGCCCGGGCTCTGCCAGGTGCGCCCCGGCGTGAAGCGCAGCTCCTGTGGCTTGAACTCGCGCGCCGTGCCGCCCGCGGGCCGAAAGGCGCCGCCGGCCCACAGCGCGCTGCCGTCGCGGTGCCGGATGCGGAAGGCCATGAGCGCGCTGCCGTCGTCCAGGTTCATGCCGATCCAGTCCCAGCCCGCCGCCTGCGGGTGCAGGATGGCGATGCTCCACTCGTGGTCCAGCCAGGCCTTGCCGCGCACGTCCTCGCGCCGCTGGCCGCGCCAGAGCGTGCCGGAGACGGCGAGCTGCGGCTCGGAGTAGTAGTGGCTGGCCTGCTCGGGCTCCGGGCCCTTGCGGCTGAAGCCGCCGTCGCCCTGCAGCAGCAGTGGCTGCGTGGCGGCCAGCTCCAGCTCATAGGCGAAGCCGGCGTCGCGGTCGGCCAGCCGCGCGCGGTAGCGGCTGGCGCCGGCGCCGCCGCTGCGCCTGAAGAACCAGTCGCCGATGAAGACGTCGGTGTCGCGGCTGGAGGCCGCGGCCAGCGGCGCGTCCGGATCCTCGTTCCAGCGCGCCAGGCGCTGGGCATGGTGCAGCTTGCCGGCGGTGATCTCGCTCAGCGCCGCGTGGGCGGAGAGCAGCTGCCGCGGCGCGAAGCGGCCGCCGTCGCGCGCACCCAGGCCGGTGTTGCTGCGGAAGAACGTGAGCTGGAAGCCCAGCGTCTCGCCGGCGCCCGTCTGCAGCGTGCCGGTGGCGTACCACCACTCGGTGCGCACGCCGTTGTGGGCGCCGAAGTCGCGCGGGAAGATCAGTTCGCGCGGGCTGACCGAGCTGTCCTCGGGGGCACCGCGCGGCGCCCCGATGGCGCCGGTGGACTCGGCTGCCGGGGCAAGGGCGGGGCAGGCGGCGGGCAGGAGCGTGAGCAGGCGGCGGCGGGAGAGCATGGACGGCATGGTAGGCAGCCGGGGCAGGCGGCGAGCCGCCGCGGCGTCATGCCCGTGCCCGTGCAATGCGGCCTGTAGCGCAGCGGGGGAAAAGAAAAAGCGCCGGGCCCTCGTCGCAAGGCACCGGCGCCCAGAAGGCGCTGCCCGGAGCGCAGCGCCACCCCATAACCTGGAAATCCTTCGCTTCAGCGGCTGCCCGGGCGGCGGCCGGCGGGCACCTCCTCGGCGTTGCGCAGCGCCTGGCCCGCGGCGTTGCGCATGGCGTTGAGCTGGTCCGTGAGCGCGGCCTTGAGCGTGGCGTTCATGCCGTTGTAGCGGTTGGTCAGCTGGTACGGGTCGAGGTAGAGGTCGTAGTACTCGCCCTCGCCGATGTCGTAGAGCGCGAAGGTGGAGCCGAAGGCCGTGCGCAGGCCGCGGTAGACGAAGGCCGGCGAGGGCGCCAGCACCGCGGCGTCCTGGTCGGGCGGCTCCAGCAGCCCGGGGTCGGTGCCGGGGCTGCCGGCGGGGTCGCTCTCGGCGGCCTCGCCGGCGTTGCCGGTGTGGCTCTCCAGCAGCAGCGCCTGGCGCCAAGTGGGCGGATTCGGGCCGGCGAACAGCGGCACCAGCGAACGCCCGTCCACGTAGGCCGGCGGCGCGACGCCGGCGATCTGCGCGAAGGTGGGGGCCAGGTCCACGTTGGCGCTGAGCTTGTTCACCGTGCGCCCGACCGCGATGCCCGGGCCGCGCACGGCCAGCGGCACGCGGATGTCCTCCTCGTACAGGCGCGACTTGCCCAGCGGCAGCCGGTGCTGGCCCTGGTGCCAGCCGTTGTCCGAGCTGAAGAAGACGTAGGTGTTGGCCAGCTGCCCGGTGTCGCGCAGCGTCTTGACCAGGCTCTCGACCATGTCGTCCACCGCCAGCAGCGACTGCCGGCGCTTGACGTAGTTCATCTCCATGTGCGCGATCTGCGAGCTGGTGAGCAGCGGCAGCCGGCGCAGCCAGGATGGCTTGTCGCTGACGTCGGCCTCGTTGAACGAGGGCGGGCGCGGCATCTTCACGTCGGTGAGCAGCCCGGTGTAGCGCTTGGGCGCATTGGCCGGCACGTGCGGCAGCGTCGGGTTGAGGAACAGGAAGAAGGGCTTCTTCGCGGCGTCGGCCGCCGACTCGCGCATGAAGGCGTTGGCCTGGGCCGTGAGCACGTCGTTGAAGTGGTCCGCGGCGCGGTTGCCGTAGCTGACGGTGCGGCCGTTGAAATTGATGCTGTAGTTGTACTGGGTGTAGGGCTTGCCCCCGTTGGGGCTCCACCAGTAGCTCCAGCCCGGCGGAATGTAATGCGGGCCCACATCGGTATTGGGATAGCCGTTGAGGTATTTGCCGATCAGCGCGGTGCGGTAACCCGCGCCCTGCAGCCAGGTGGCGACGGTGGAATTCTCCAGCCCGTCGGTATGGAACTTGGCGAAACCGCCGTTGGGCCAAGCATTGGTGAATATGCCGGTGTTGTGCGCATACTGGCCGCGCAGCGTGCTCACGCGCGAGGGGCAGCACAGCGACAGGCTCGTGAAATTCTGGTTGAAGAGCACGCCCTGCTGCTCGATGAGCGCACGCGTCTTGGGCAGGTACTGGTAGAGCTCGTGCTCCATGTCGTCCACCAGGATGTACAGGATGTTGGGCCGCCCCTGCGCCGCGGCCGGCCCGGCCAGCAGCGCGCCCAGCGCCAGTGCCGCCAGCGGCCCCAGCAGCCATCGCAAGATCAATAACGACTTCATCGCGGCGGGTTCCTTCCTGTTTTCCGAGAGTGGTCCAAAAGCAACTGAATCTTTCCTGGCCGTTATCCGGGTTCGGGGATATTCGGGTGTGTCCCGGGTATATCGGTTCGAAGCCGCCGCCGGCTGGAAAGGCCGTTTTAGCGGCCCGGGCCGGAAATAACCCCGACAAATCGTAAACAGTGCTTCAGGGCGCGCCGGGCCGACGAATATGCAGGGGGCGGCTGGCGTGGCCGTGCCCGCATTCGAAGGCGTGCAATTGCAGGGGAAACGCCGCCCGCGGGAACGCGAACCCGCCGGGCGGTTTTCCTGAGTGCGCCAGCAGGCACGGGGCGGCGGCGCGGGCCGGGCCTGCCGGGCCGGGCGGCCCTACCAGTCCTCTTTGACCGCCAGCACCGCGTCGCGCCCGGCGGCGGCGCGGGCGCTGAGCGCGGCGGTCAGGGTGCCGGCCGCGACCACCGCCGCGCACAGCAGGCCCAGCCGTGCCCAGGGCAGCAGCAGCTCCATGGTCCAGTGGAAGCTCTGCGGATTCACGACCTTCACCAGCACCACGCTGACCAGGATCCCGAGGCCGAGCCCGACCAGCGCCCCGGCGGCGGTCCAGGCCGCGCCTTCGCCGCCGACCACGCCGACGACCTGGCGCCGGGTGAAGCCCAGGTGCGCGAGCAGCCCGAACTCGCGCCGGCGCGCCATCACCTGCGCCGAGAAGCTGGCGGCGATGCCGAACAGCCCGATGCCGATGGCCACGGCCTGCAGGTAGTAGGTGACGGCGAAGCTGCGGTCGAAGATGCCCAGCGAGATGCGCCGGATCTCGCCCGGCTGCGCGAACTCCAGCAGGCCGGCGTCGGGCACGAGCGCGCGCAGCCGCTGCTGCACGCTGTCCAGCGCCGCGTCGGGCGCGAGCCACAGCGCCAGGTCGTTGACGCGCGCGTCGCCGGTCAGGCGCCGGTACGCCGCGTCGTCCAGGGCCACGGCGCCGAACTGGCGCGCGTAGTCGCGCCACACGCCAAGCACCCGCACCGCCACGGGCGCGCCCGTGCCCAGCGGCAGCCGCAGCTCGGTGCCGGGCCGGGCGCCGTAGAGGTCCACCATGGCCTCGCTCACGTACACGGCCGGCAGGGCATCGCCCGGCGGGGCGGCGATCGGGCGGCCGAGCAGGGGCAGGTCGCGCGCCGGGTCGGCGATGGGCCGCGCCACCAGCGTCACCGCCGGCCGCGCCGGGTCGAGCTGCAGCGGCCGGGCGCGGATGCCCTCGACGCGCGCCACGCCCTCGACCCGCGCCGCCGCGGCCACGAAGCCCGGCGGCAGGAAGGCGGTGTCACCCTGGCCCTGCGTGCCGCCGCGCACGTACAGGTCGGCCGGCAGCACCGCGTCGAGCCACTGCGCCACGCCGTTGCGAAAGCTCGCCACCATCACCGTCAGCGCCACCGCCAGGCTCAGGCTCGACACCACGCCGGCCATGGCCACCGCGGCGGCGTGCTGCTCGTGGCGCGCGCGCTGCACCGCCAGCAGCGCCAGCGCGCCGCGCGGCTTCAGCCGGGCCAGCAGCAGCGTCACCGCAGCCGGCACGATGGCGATGCCGCCCAGCAGCAGGCAGGCCACCGAGGCGTAGGCCGGCAGTGGCAGGTCCAGCACCGGCGGCAGCAGCGCCAGCAGCCCGCCCAGCGCTAGCAGCGCCGGCGCGCGCCAGGCCGGGGCTGGGGCGAGGGTGCCGCCGAGTCCCTTGAGCGCCTGCGCCGGCGCCATGCGCGCGGCCAGCTGCGCCGGCCACCAGCCGCCGGCCAGCGCCGCCACCACGCCCAGCGCGCCGAACACCAGCGCCGCCGGCACGGAAAAGCGCAGCGGCGGGGCGATGCCCGGGAAATAGCCGCCGCCCAGGTCGCCGGCGAGCCAGCGCAGCGCCAGCGCGGCCAGCGCCGTGCCCAGCGCCAGCCCGATGCCGCTGCCCAGCACCCCGATGGCGGCCGACTCGGCCAGCACCAGGCGCCGGCGCTGCGCCGGCGACAGGCCCAGCACGCCCAGCAGCGCCAACTGCGGCGTGCGCTGCGACACCGACAGCGCCAGCACCGAGAACACCAGGAAGCCGCCGACGAACAGCGCCACCAGCGCCAGCACCGTCAGGTTGACGCGGTAGGCGCGCGACAGGTCCGACACCCGCTGCGCCGCCGTGCCCGGCTCGGCCAGCTGCAGGTCGCCGGGCAGCGCCAGCGCGCGGCGCAGCGCGGCGGCGTCGGCGCCGGCGGCGAGCCGGATGTCCACCCGCGACAGCCGACCCGGCGCGAAGCGCGCCTGCGCCGCGGCGATGTCCATCACCGCCAGCGGCGCGCCGCCGGCCGTGACGGTGCCCAGCACGCGGAACGCGCGCCGCTCCAGCCCCTGCTGCAGTGCCAGCTCGGCACCGGGCTGCAGGCCGAGGCGCTTGAGCGCGGCCGGGTTGAGGAAAACGGCGTCGGGTTCCAGGAAGGCGGTGAGCGCGGCGCCCTTCATCGGCACCGGCATCAGCGACGCGGCCAGCGGCGCCACGCGCAGCGCGTCCACGCCCAGCAGCTTCAGGCTGACGCGCTGCCCGGCGGCGTCGAGCGCGGCGGCGTCCACCTCCAGCACCGGACTGGCGGCCTGCACCAGCGGCGAGAGCGCGACGCGCTCGAACCAGGCGTCGTCGAAGCCGTCGAGTGCCGGGCTGCGCAGGCTCAGGTCGGGCTCGCCGGCGGCGGCGCGCGCGGCATTGGAGAACTCGTCCAGCGCGGAGCGGTTGATGAGCTGCACCGAGAAGGCCAGCGCCACGCCCAGCGCCACCGACAGCACCGCCACCGCCAGCCGCCACGGGTGCGCCCGCCACTCGGGCAGCACCAGCTGGATCAGCCACTGATTCACGCCGTCACCGCCTCGAAGCCGGTGGCGGTCAGGCGCAGCGCGCGGTCGGCGCGCCGGGCCGCGGCCTGGGAGTGCGTGACCAGCAGGCAGATGGCGCCTTCGGCGCGCGCCTGTTCCAGCAGCAGGGTGAGCACGCGCTCGGCGGTGCCCGGATCGAGGTTGCCGGTGGGCTCGTCGGCCAGCAGCAGCGCCGGCTTGTGCACCAGCGCCCGCGCGATGGCCACGCGCTGCAACTGCCCGCCGGAGAGCGTGCGCGGCAGGCGGTCGTCGAAGCCCTCCAGCCCGACCACGGCCAGCATGTGCCGCACGCGCGCGGGGTCGGGGCGCTGCAGCAGCAGCAGGGGCAGGGCGACGTTCTGGCTCACCGACAGGTGCGGCAGCACGTGGAACGCCTGGAACACGAAGCCGAGCTTCTCCCGGCGCCAGCGCGCGCGCGCCTCCTCGCCGAGCTGGAACACGTCCACGCCGTCAAGCCGGACCGAGCCGCCGCCGGCCTCGTCCAGCCCGGCGATGCAGTTCAGCAGCGTGGACTTGCCCACGCCCGACTCTCCCAGGATGGCAATGAAGTCGCCCGGCGCGGCCTCCAGGCTCACGCCGGTGAAGACGGGGGTGGAGGCGTAGTGTTTTTCTAAGGACTTGATTTGAAGCATGGAAGTTGTGATGGATTTCACAGACGCTGTGGACGTTATCAGCAAAACCGGGGCCTATCTCAGTGCGGTAGCGCACCGAAAATGGGTTTCGATGGTTTTTTGTCCGCCTGCACTTCCAGGGAACTATTTTGGCATGAAAACCATTTCAATATCGTGGAGTCACAGTGTGGTGAAGAAACTGGCTGATATTTTGCGGACTGCTCTACTGCTCTGTATTTCATTTGCAGCCGCTGCCCAATCCCGCACCCCCGAGCCCGGCAAGCCTTTGCTGGAATTGCTGCGCACCGGCGGTTTCATATTGTTCATGCGCCACACCCATGCCGACGTGGGCGAGGACAATTACGCCAACAGGGAATACTGGAAGGATTGCCGCGAGCAGCGCCGCATCAGCCCGCGCGGCACGGTCGAGGCCAACCTGGTCGGCACCTACATGCGTGACCTGAAGATTCCCGTCGGCCGGGTCGTGGCGGGAAATTTATGTCGCGCCCAGAAAAGCGCCGAACTGTTGCGCCTGGGGCCGGTGCAGACCTCGGAAAACCTCAACGATTTCATGACCTGGACCAGCATGGGCCGCGATCGGCAGGAGTTGCTGGCGGCGTACAGGAAGGAGTTGTCCACGCCGCCCGAAGCCGGGACGAATACCGTGCTGGTGTCGCATGCGCAGCGCGGCAATTACGCCGTGCACCCGGTGCTGGACCTGATCGAGATGGGCACCATCGCCGTGTTCCGGCCGCTGGGCCCGGACCGCTTCGAGTTGATCGCGACATTGCGCCTGGGCGACTGGCCGTTCCTGGGCGTGTCGGAAATCCCGTCGGCGGCGGCCCTGCGCTGAGCGGCCTCCACGCCTTGACCATGCCGCCGCGCGACTCCACACGCCCGTCAGGGCCGCTGTCGCGTCCCGGCGACGACAAGTCGGCCATTTCCGTGATGGACGTCACGAATCGTGCGCCGTCTGCCGGGCGCATGGGGCACACGGATTGCAGCAAGGTTCCTGCAAGCCGCACCATGGGTCCTTTACCGGTTAGGGCACGGCTGCTCTGGAAATTTCATGCGCTCCCGCGAACGTTTCAGTGACACCGAGCAGTACGAAGCGGACCAAAACTTCTTGCCGCCCGTGACTTACAAGTCCCGCGTGGATTTATGGATCGTGCTTTTGCTCGTCCTGATTTACGCGGGCATCCTGTATGAAGGCATCGTGCAGGAAAACGAGCTGGCCTGGGTTTTCGGCATTTTCCTGACGCTGGTATTGCGGCTGACGGCGCTGCCCTGCCGCTACACGCTCATGCCGGACCACGTGCTGGTGCGCTGCGGCGTGCAGCGCTGGGAAATTCCGTACAAGGAAATCAAGTCGATGCGCAGCAGCTACAACCCGGCCACGGCGCCGGCGCTGTCGCTGCGGCGGCTGGAAATCCGCCACGGCCCGCAATTGACGCTGATTTCGCCGCCGTCCCCCAGCGAGTTCGCCATCGAAGTCCGGGCGCGCATGCGCAGGCAGCGCCACTGAACGCGGAAACCGCGGCTCAGCGCTCCGTTTCCGTTCCAGCCGCCAGCCCGGCCGCCCGCAGCAGCGCTTCGAGCACGTCGGGCGCGTCGCACGCCAGCGTCACGCGCCACGGCATGCCGCGCAGCCAGGTGAGCTGGCGCTTGGCCAGCTGCCGCGTCGCGGCGCTGCCGGTCTCCAGCACGCGCGCGCGCAGCGCGGCGCCCGACAGGCCCGCGTCCAGCGCCTCCCAGGCCTGCCGGTAGCCCACGCAGCGCATCGAGGGCAGGTCGATGTCCAGGTCGCCGCGCGCGCGCAACCGGGCCACCTCGTCCAGGAAACCCGCGTCCAGCATCTGCCGGAAGCGCAACCCGATGCGCTCATGCAGCCAGGCGCGCGACTGCGGTTCCAGCGACAGGAACAGCCCTTCGGGCGCCTTCGCCTCCTTGTCGCGGTGGAAATCGGAAATCGGCCGGCCGCTGATCCGGTGGACCTCCAGTGCCCGGCAGATGCGCTGCGTGTCGCCCGGCGCCAGGCGCCGGGCCGTGGCCGGGTCCACCTGCGCCAGCTCGGCATGCAGCGCCGGCGTGCCCCGGGCCGCCGCCCGCGCCTCGATCTCGGCGCGCACGGCGGGCACCGAGGGCGGCATCTCGTCGAGGCCGTCGATGAGCGCCTTGAAGTACAGCATCGTCCCGCCCACCAGCAGCGGCAGCGCGCCGCGCGCGCGGATCTGCGCCATGGCGGCCTGCGCGTCGGCCACGAAGCGGGCGGCGGAGTAGCTCTCGGCCGGGTCGATCAGGTCGATGAGGTGGTGCGGCACGCGCGCGCGCTCCTCGGCCGTCGGCTTGGCCGTGCCGATGTCCATGCCGCGGTACACCAGCGCGGAGTCCACGCTGACGATCTCCACCGGCCGCTGCAGCCGCCCGGCCAGCGCCAGCGCCAGGGCGGTCTTGCCGCTGGCGGTGGGGCCGGCCAGGGCGATCCAGGGCAGGCCGCCGGGGGAGGGCTGGTCGTGCATCGCCGGCCCCTTCATGCCGCCTGCGCGCGCCGCAGCACGCCGTGGCGCTGCACCAGCGTCCAGCCCACGGTGGCGGTAGCGATGCCGAAGAAGCCCACCGCCAGGCCCAGCGGCAGCGTGCTGCCGTCCATGGCGCGCCCGGTCCACAGGCCCACCAGGAAGGCCACCGTCGCCAGGATGAAACCGTTGAGCGCCGACGCCACGCCGGCGCTGCGCGGGAACGGGCCCACCGCGCCGGCCTGTCCGCAGGGCTGGTGGATGCCGTGGCCGAAGCAGTAGATCCACTGCGGGATGAGCACCGCCCACACCGCCTGCACCCCGGCCAGCGCCAGCACCGCCAGGGACACGCCGCCGACCAGGCTGAAGGCCGCGCCGCGGCGCACCGCGCCGTCCAGGCCGTGGCGCAGCAGCCAGCGCCGGCAGAAGAAGGTGCCGGTGAGGTAGGCCACCGAGCCCGAGGCCAGGGCCAGGCCGAACTGCGCCGGCGTCAGGCCCAGCACCTGGATGTAGACGAAGGAGGACATCACCAGGATGGCGAACAGCCCGCCGTAGGTGCAGGCCACCAGCGCCGACCAGGCGCGGAAGGTCCGGTGCGCCAGCACCGCGCCCACCGAGCGCGCCAGCGGCCCCAGGCGCAGCGCGTGCGGGTTGCGGGCGCCGGGCACCAGCGACTCCGGCAGCCGCGTCGCGACGAAGGCCAGGGCCACGGCGCCGACGCACGTCACCGCTGCCAGCGGCGCGCGCCAGCCCAGCGTGGCCGCCAGCGCGCCGCCCAGCAGCGGCGAGGCGATGGCGATGACGCCCAGCCCCGACATGCCCTTGGACATGACGTGCGCGCCCTCGTGCGGCTCGTACAGGTCGCGCACCATGGCGCGCGCGCACACGACCGCGGCCGCGAGCGCGGCGCCCTGCAGCGTGCGCGCCAGCACCATCCAGCCCATGGCCGGCGCCAGCGTCGCGGCCAGGCTGGCCAGCGTGTAGAGCGCGAGGTTGAGCAGCAGCACCGGGCGGCGCCCGAAGCGGTCGGCCACCGGGCCCCAGAACAGCTGCCCGATGCCGAAGGCCAGCATCAGCGCCGACATGGTGAGCTGGCTCTGCGCCGGGGTGGCGTCGAAGGCGTGCGTCAGGCGCGGCAGCGCGGGCAGGTACAGGTCCGTGGTGACGGGCTGCAGGCCCAGCAGCAGGGCCAGGGCGAGCGCGGCCATGGCGGGGGAGACGGCTGCGCGCGCCGGGGGTGGGGAAACGGACATCGGAGAAGCGGAAAGCGGAACCGGGCGAGGGTAGCAGCCGAAAGGCCACGGCTTTGGGCCGGCCCCGAATGCTTCAGGGCGCTAAACAAAAAAGGCCCTCGAAAGGGCCGTCGTGCTGGTGTCACCCGAGGTTCAGAACTTCTCGAACTCCCCCAGGTAGCGCCACTGCCCCGGCGGCAGCTTGCCCAGCACCACGGAGCCGATGCGCACGCGCTTGAGGCCCACGACCTTCAGGCCCACGGCTTCGCACATGCGCCGGATCTGGCGCTTGCGGCCCTCGCGCAGCACCACGCGCAGCTGGTCCTCGTTCTGCCAGCTCACCTGCGCGGGCTTGAGCGGCTTGCCGTCGAGCTCCAGGCCGTGGCGCAGCAGCTCCAGGTCGCGGTCCGGGAGACGGCCCGGGTGCTGGTACTCCACGCGCACCAGGTATTCCTTCTCCACCCGCGTCTCGTCGCCGATGAGCTGCTTGGCGATGCGCCCGTCCTGCGTCAGCACCAGCAGCCCGGTGGAGTCGATGTCCAGCCGCCCGGCGGGCGCCAGGTGCCGCGTGTGGCCGGGATGGAAGCGGATGCGCGCCGGGTCCTCGGCCCAGTGGTTCTCGGCCGTGACCAGCACAGACGCGGGCTCGTAGCCGTCCTCGGCCTGGCCGCTGACGTAGCCGATCGGTTTATGAAGCAGGATCGTCACGCGCTTGGCCTGCGCCTCGCGCGCGGCGGGGTCGATCTCCACGACCTGGCCGGGCTGCAGCCGCTGGCCCAGCTCGGCCATCTTGCCGTCCACCTTGACCCAGCCGGCCTCGATCCAGTCGTCGGCCTCGCGCCGCGACACCAGGCCCTGCTCCGACAGGTGTTTCGACAGGCGCACGCCCTGCGCGGCGGCCGGCGTGTCGTGGTCATCGGTCCTGGCCGGCCGGGCGGCACGGTCCTCGCGCCGGGGCGCGTCCTGGAAGTCGGACCGTTGCTCGCGCACCGGCTGGCCCGGGGCGGGGCGGCGGCGGTCGAAGCCGCCTTCCTCGCGCCGTTGCGCTCGCTCGCCCCAGACGCCGCTGTCCGAGCGGCGCGGGCGGTCGCCGAAGCCGCCGTGGTCGTCGCGGGGCGGGCGGTCACCGTAAGCCGGGCGCTCATCGTGACGCGGGCGGTCGCCAAAGGCGGGGCGCTCGTCACGACGCGGGCGGTCGCCAAAGGCAGGCCGCTCGTCACGGCGCGGGCGGTCGCCGAAGCCGCCGCGGTCGTCGCGGGGCGGGCGGTCGCCGTAAGCCGGGCGCTCGTCGCGGCGCGGACGGTCGCCGAAGGCGGGGCGCTCGTCGCGGCGGGGACGGTCGCCGAAGCCGCCGCGGTCCTCGCGGGGCGGGCGATCGCCGAAGGCGGGGCGCTCATCGCGGCGCGGACGGTCGCCGAACGCGGGACGCTCGTCGCGGCGGGGACGGTCGCCGAAGCCGCCGCGGTCGTCACGGGGCGGGCGATCGCCGTAGGCCGGGCGCTCGTCGCGGCGGGGGCGATCACCGAAGGCCGGGCGCTCGTCGCGGCGCGGACGGTCCTCGTGGCGGCCCGGGCCGGCGTGGCGCGGGCGGTCATTGTGAAAACTGCCGCCGCGCTCATCGCGGCGCGGGCGGTCGTTGGGGCCGCCGCGGTCGTCGCGGCGCGGGCCGCGGCCGGCGTCGTCGCGGCGTTCCTGGCGGGCCGCCTCGCTGCGCGCGGCGCGCTCGGCGGCGGTGGGCGGCGGGCCGGCCTTGCGGGCCGTGGGGCGCACCTTGGTGCGGCGCGGATCGCGCGCCGCGGCGCCGGCCTTCAATCCGATCTTGGGTCTGTCACTCATCCCGGGATTGGACCATGCCGCCATCGCCCGGCCGGGCGACGCCGCTGCTGCCGGCAGGGACAGCCCGGCACGACTGCACGGGCACGGCGCCCGCGGCGCGCCGGCCGCCGCGGGGCGGGGCCTGCGGGTTCGGGCCGAGGCCGCCCGCGCCGGCCCGCTCCTATGCTGCCCTGCACCACGACGCCAGGGAGCCCCGCATGGACCCACACGGAAGCGCGATCACGCGGCGCCGGCTGTTGCTGCTGCTGCAACTGGGATGGCTGCCCTCCGGGACGGCGGTGGCCGCGCCCGGCGCGCCGGCCAGGCTCGAACCGCCCGCGCTGCTGCTGGCGCGCGAGGCGCCGGCGGACCTTGATCCGGCCGGCTGGCTGGTCAGCGAAAAGCTCGACGGCGTGCGCGCGCTGTGGGACGGCGAGCGGCTGCGCTTTCGCAGCGGCGCGCCGGTGCCGGCGCCGGCGGCCTTCCTGCGCCGGTTGCCGCCGCAACCGCTGGACGGCGAGCTGTGGCTGGCGCGCGGGCGCTTCAGCGAGCTGTCCGGGCTGGTCCGGCGCCAGGGCGCGAGCGCCGCGGACTGGGCGCGCGTGCGCTATGAGCTCTTCGAGCTGCCCGGCGCGCCCGGCTCCTTCGAGGCGCGCGCCCGCGCGCTGGCCGGGCTGGTCGAGGGCCTGGACGCGCCCGCGCTGCGCGCCGTGCCGCAGGAGCGGCTGCCCGACCGCGCCGCGCTGCAGCGCCGGCTGCGCGAGGTGGTGGATGCCGGCGGCGAGGGCCTGATGCTGCACCGCGCCGACGCGCCCTACCTCACCGGCCGCGGCGAGGTGCTGCTGAAACTCAAGCCGCAGCAGGACGCGGAAGGCCTCGTGGTGGAGCGGCGCTTCGGCACCGAGGGCCGGATGCAGGGGCTGCTCGTGGCGCTGCGGCTGCGGCTGCTCGAAGGCGAGGGCGAAGGGCGCGAGTTCCTGCTCGGCAGCGGCTTCAGCGACGCGCTGCGCCGCGACCCGCCGCCGCTGGGCAGCGTCGTGACCTACCGGCACCGCGGCTGGAGCAGCCGCGGGCTGCCGCGCTTCGCGTCATTCCTGCGCGTCGATCCCGGCGTTTGAAGGGGCCTGCCCGGACCGCTCGGGTATCGTCCCGCCGATGAGCGATTTGACCTTCTTCTGGCACGACTACGAGACCTTCGGCCGCGTGCCGCGCCGCGACCGCCCGGCGCAGTTCGCCGGGCTGCGCACCGATGCCGAGCTCAACGAGATCGGCGAGCCGCTGACCCTCTACTGCCAGCCGCCGCTGGACGCGCTGCCCGACCCCGAGGCCTGCCTGCTCACCGGCATCCTGCCCCAGCAATGCCAGGAGCAGGGCGTGCCGGAACATGCCTTCGCCGCAGCCATCCACGCCGCGCTGGCCGAGCCCGGCACCGTGGGCGTGGGCTACAACAGCATCCGCTTCGACGACGAGGTCACGCGCTTCCTGTTCTGGCGCAACCTCATGGACCCGTATGCGCGCGAGTGGCAGAACGGCTGTGGCCGCTGGGACCTGCTCGACGTGGTGCGCTGCGCCTACGCGTTGCGCCCGGACGGGCTGCAGTGGCCGCGCCACCCTGACGGGCGCCCGTCCTTCAAGCTCGAAGACCTCACCGCCGCCAACGGCATCGCGCACGAGTCCGCCCACGACGCGCTGTGCGACGTGCGCGCCACCGTCGCGCTGGCGCGGCTGCTCAAGACGGCGCAGCCGAAGCTCTGGGACTTCTGCCTGAAGCTGCGTCGCAAGGACGCGGTGCTGGCCGAGATCGGCACGGGCAGGCCGTTCCTGCACGTGTCAGGCATGTTCGGCCCCGAGCGTGGCTGCCTGGCGCTGATGTGGCCGCTGGGCCCGCATCCGAGCAACCGCAACGAGCTGCTGTGCTGGGACCTGGCCGCCGACCCGGCCGAGCTTGCCGGGCTGGACGCCGCCGCCATCCGCCAGCGCCTGTTCACGCGCACCGAGGACTTGCCGGAAGGCGTGACGCGGCTGCCGATCAAGAGCGTGCACATCAACAAGTCGCCGGTGGTCATCGGCAACCTCAAGACGCTCAGCCCGGCGCAGGCCGAGCGCTGGGGGCTGGACCTGGACGTGCAGCTCGGCCACGCGCGGCAGCTCGCCGGCGCGCCGCCGCTGCCGCCGCAGCTGTGGGCGCAGGTGTTCGAGCGCCCGGCGGCCGCCGCGCCGGTGGACGTGGACGAGGACCTGTATGGCGGCTTCGTCAGCAACGGCGACCGGCGCAAGCTGGAGGCGTTGCGCGCCACGCCGCCGCACGAGCTGGCGCTGCGCGAGCCGCCCTTCGAGGACCCGCGCCTGGCGGAGCTGGTGTTCCGCTGGCGCGCGCGCAACCATCCCGACACGCTCGATGCCGCCGAGCGCTCGCGCTGGGACCGGCACCGCGCGCGGCGCCTGCACGAGGGGCAGGGCGGCGCGCTGACGCTGGCGGCCTACGCCGAGCGCATCGACACGCTCAGCGAAACGGCCGACGAGCGCGGGCAGGAGATCCTGGGCGCGCTCTACGACTGGGCCGAGGAGATTGCGCCTTGAGGACGGCGCAGCGCGTGCTGTCGGGCAGGGCGTAGCGACGCTGGACGCGAGCAAAGACCTCGTCATTCCCGCGAAAGCGCACTGCTGTCCGGGGAAAACCAAGAAAGGTGTCGGCCACAGGCTGACATGCCACGCCCACTACTTCGTCATCCCCGCGCAGGCGGGGATCCAGGCGGCCCCCAAGCAGCCGGCAGCTGGTCGGTCGGCTCACCAAGGCTCAAGGCACGGCAGGCGCTGCGCATGGGCTTGCGGCTGATTTGGGGACCGCCTGGATCCCCGCCTTCGCGGGAATGACGAAGTGGGGTGCGGACCGCCCATGCCTATGGGCCACCAGCCTCTGCCAGTTTCCCCGGACAGCAGTGCGCGAAAGCGGGAATCCAAGTTGGGCTGTCCGGCAGGACGGCGGCTTTATGCGAGGCCGGCCGTCTGGCAGCACCGAAGGCCGGCCTGCGGCCGGCAGAAAAATGGATGCCCGCGTACGCGGGCATGACGACGTTTCTTCTTCGGTCTGCGCTGTTGGCAAGCGTGCCGCGGCTGCTCCGGGCCTACGGCGCCCCCACGCTCCCATGCAGCGCCGCGCGCCGGCAGGCCGCGGCGCAGACCAGGCAGGCCTCGGCGCATTCCTGGCAGTGCTCCATGTGGTGGTGGCGGCCGCACTCGGTGCCGCAGGCCTCGCACAGCTGCGCGCACAGCGCGCAGATCGCCTGCGCATGCTCGCTGTCGCGCGCCATCGCGGCCGAGGCCAGGCGGCAGACCTCGGCGCAGTCGATGTCCAGCGCGATGCAGCGCGCCATCGGCTTGGGGTCGGGCTCCTGCAGGCACGACACCGCGCAGTGGTCGCAGGCCGCGGCGCAGGCGTCGCAGGCCTCGATGCAGGCACCGTAAGGATGGTTCTCCATGGGGGTCAACTCCACAGCCCGACAACGTGGGCAATGCCGCGCTGCCGGCAAGCCATGCACCCGCGCCGCGCATGCCGCTTGCTGACGCACCTTCACCCACAGCGCGGCGCGCTCGCGCCGCCTGCTCCCCTCTACCTCGGAATCAAGGAGCCCCTCATGAAGACCCGTCAAGCCGCCGCCAGCCGCCAGTTCCGCATCGCCCTGCTGGGCGGCGCCGTGCTCGTGGCGCTGGGTGCCGCCAGCACCGCCAGCCAGGCCGCCGGCAGCAGCCACAAGGCGGACCGCGGCGCCGCGCAGTCGCAGTACCGCTCGGACATCGAGTTCTGCAACAGCGGCCAGTCGGGCCAGTCGCGCGCGCTGTGCCAGCACGAGGCCCGCCAGGCCTACAACGAGGCCCTGCGCGGCACGCTCGACGTGCCCGTGATGCAGGCCGGCACCCGCTCCACCGACAGCGTCGCCACCGGCATCGGCGCGGGCAGCACCACCGGCGCGGGCACGGGCATGCAGCCGAGCGACCAGGGCATGGCCCAGGGCAGCGGCATGCCTTCGGGCTCCTCCGGCATGGACGGCGGCGCCGCCGGCCGCAGCGCCGACGCCACGTCCAACAGCGGTACCGACCAGGGCAACCGCACCGGCGTCGGCCCCAGCAGCTCCGGCTACAGCAACAACGACGCCGGCGCCACGGGCACCAGCAGCTCCACCACCGGCGCGGGCACGGGCATGTCCTCGGGCTCCAGTGGCACGGCCGGCTCCACCACGGGCGCGGGCACCGGCACCAGCACCAACACCAACAGCCAGTCCTCGGGCAACAGCGGCTCGACCACGGGCACCGGCGCGGTCAACCCGGGCGCCACCGGCGCGGGCACGTCTTCGGGCGCCGGCAGCACGGGCATGTCGTCCGGCAGCGGCAGCTCCGGCGGCAGCGGCATGACCTCGGGCTCCACCAGCCGCGGCGCCACCAGCGGCACGCCCACGGGCCAGGGCGGCAACACCGCGGCCGACACCAACACCAACAGCGGCTCGTCGGGCAACAGCGGCTCGACCACGGGCACCGGCGCTGTGAACCCGGGCGTCACCGGCGCGGGCACCTCCTCGGGCAAGGACCCCAGCGCGGGTCGCTGATCCCTCACCCGGGCCGGCGTGCCCACGGTACGCCGGCGCGTCCCGACCCCTGAACACCGAAGGGCCGCGGCCGGCGTCGCGGCCTTTTCCGTTGGTGAGCGCACTTGCCGCCATGTGCCGCCCCGTGCGGGCCCGGACCTTGCCCCCAGGCGGCTGTCACGGGACGTCTTGCCGAAGGCCTTGCCGGGCGGGGCGTCCTGCCCATCAACGAGCACAGGAGCACTTCCATGAGCATCGCCCACCGTTCCCGCGGCCTCGTCCTTGCGCTGGCCGCCGCCGGCATGCTGGCCGGCCTGCCGGCGCTGGCCGCCGACGCCGCCACGAAGGCGGCCGCCTCGCCGGCCGCGCAAAGCGCCCTGGCACGCGATGCCCGCGCCAGCCAGGTCATCGGCCGCGAGGTGCGCGACCCCAACGGCGCCAAGCTTGGCGAGATCAAGGACCTGGTCGTGGACCTGCGCAGCGGCCAGCTGCGCTACGCGGTGCTGGAGTTCGGCGGCATCGCCGGGCTGGGCGAGAAGTACTTCGCCTATCCGGTCAACGCCTTCCGCACCTCGCCCGACAGCGACGACCTGGTGCTGACCGTGGACCGCAACCAGCTCAATGCCGCGCCGGGCTTCGACAAGGGGCGCTGGCCGGGGCTGGATGCCGATGCCTACTGGCGCGACGTGGACCGCCACCACGGCGCCGCCGGCCGCAGCGCCGAGCGCACGGCCGCCGCGGCCGGGCAGCCGCAGCTCATGCGCATGACCGAGCTGTTGGACAAGGACGTCAACGACCGCCAGGGCGCCGATGCCGGCGAGATCGAGGACGTGGTGATCAACATGGCGCAGCAGCGCGTGCACTACGTGGTGCTGGACTTCGACAAGAAGTGGAGCCCCGACGACAAGATGCTGGCGCTGCCGCTGTCGGCGCTGAGCGCGCCCGCGGGCAAGGGCAAGGACGCCGACCTGGTGCTCAACGTCCCGCGCGAGCAGCTCGACATGAAGCGCGGCTTCGACGAGAACGCCTGGCCAGACCTGAACAGCCCCGCCTACCGGCAGGACGTCAGCGGCTGGCTCGACCACTTCCCGCCCACCAGCCGGGCGCAGGAGCAGGGGCGCTGAGGGCGCGGGGCCGCCGGCCTGCAGCGGCTGCGCCCACAGCCGGTAGCTCCAGAAGCTCTCGTCCTCCCTCAGCCGGCGCAGGAACTCGTCAGGGCTGAAGCCCGTCACGTGACGCTGCGGCCGCGGAGCGAGGGGCGGCCGAGGCTGCGGTGCCGTTCCAACGGCTGAATGCCGGCGAGCCCAAGTCGTGCAGCATGCGCGGCATGGACCCTCGAACGCCTCCCGACAGTGCGCAACCTCCCGGCCCCCCGCGCCGCTTATGGGGTCTGCCGGTGGTGCGCGCCATGGGCCGCGACTTCCTCGGCTTCGCGCAACAGCGGCATCGCGCCCACGGCGACCTGAGCCTGATGTTCATCGGCTCCCGCGCCTGCTACGACCTGTTCTCCCCGGCGCTGGTGCGCGAGGCGCTGGTGGACCAGGCCGAGCACCTGGTGCGGCTGCCCCGGACCATCGGCGTGCTGCAGCGCAGCTTCGGCCTGGGTCACGGAGTCATCACCACCGAGGGCGCCACCTGGCAGCGCCAGCGCCGCATGCTGCAGCCGGCCTTCACGCCGCGCCAGGTGGCGGGCGACGCGGCGCAGATGCGCGCGGCCATCGAAACGGCCCTGGAGCGGGCGCTGCTCGCGGGCGCGGACCACGCGCTGGTGGACATGCAGGCGCTGTTCGGCCGCGTGGCCATGGACGTGATCCTACGCACCCTGTTCAGCCGGGCGGCCGACGCCGAGGCCGACGCCGCCATCGGCGCCATGGGCGTGCTGGGCGAGGCGGCGATGTTCGACCTGATCGTTCCTTTCAATCTGCCGCCCTGGCTGCCGCGGCGCGGCAAGGCGGCGCGGCGCCAGGCGCTGCAGACGCTGCGCGACCTGGTTCACGGCCACATCGCGCGGCGCCGCATGCAACCCGACCCGGCCGCGGGCGACGACGTGCTGGCCCGCCTGCTGGCGCTGCGCGACGACGCATCGGGCGAGGCGCTGAGCGAGCAGGAGGTGTTCGACCAGTGCATGGTCAGCTTCCAGGCCGGACACGAGACCACGGCCACGGCGCTGACCTGGTGGAGCCGGCTGCTGGCGCAGCACCCGGACGCGGCGGCGCGGGCGCGGGCCGAGGTGGATGCCGTGCTCGCCGGCCGCGACCCGGGACCGGAGCATCTGCAGGCCTTGCCGTTCCTCACCGCCACGCTGAAGGAGGCGATGCGCCTGTATCCGCCGCTGCCGGCGCTGATCACGCGCCACACGCTGCGCGAGATTTCAGTGGGCGGCTGGCGCATCCCGCCCGGCGCGAGCCTCTACGTCACGCCCTGGGTGCTGCACCGCGATCCGCGCTGGTGGAGCGAGCCGGACGAGTTCCGCCCCGGGCGCTTCCTGCCCGGCGCGCCGGAGGTGCCGCGCGGCGCCTGGATCCCGTTTGGCGTCGGGCCGCGGGTGTGCATCGGGCAGCATTTCGCGATGCTGGAGATGACGCTCGTGGCAGCGATGCTGCTGCAGCGCTTCGATGTCGAGTTGCCGCCGGATGCGCCGCCGATGGCGGCGGTGCTGCACGTGACGCTACGGCCGAAGGGCGGGGTGCGGCTGGGCTTGCGGCACCGTTGAGTCCCGGCGCCGCGCCATGAAAAAAGGCCCGCCAATGGCGGGCCTTCCTGCGCGTCAGTCACGGCATGACGCCGTGATTGAAAAGCGGCTGCTTCAGGCGTTCACGCCCTGCGCCACTTCCGCGTACTCCTCGATCTGGTCGAAGTTCATGTACTTGTAGATCTGGTCGGCGTTCTTGGTGACGACGCCGATCTCGGCCTGGTACTCGTCCACCGACGGGATGCGGCCCAGCTTGGAGCACACCGCGGCCAGCTCCGCCGAGCCCAGGAACACGTTGGTGTTCTTGCCCAGGCGGTTGGGGAAGTTGCGGGTCGAGGTGGACATCGCCGTGGAGCCTTCCTTGATCTGCGCCTGGTTGCCCATGCACAGCGAGCAGCCCGGCATCTCCATGCGGGCACCGGCGCCGCCCAGGGTGGCGTAGTAGCCCTCCTTGGTCAGCTCGGCGGCGTCCATCTTGGTCGGCGGGGCCACCCACAGGCGCACCGGGATGTCCTTCTTGCCTTCGAGCAGCTTGCCCGCGGCGCGGAAGTGGCCGATGTTGGTCATGCACGAGCCGATGAAGACCTCGTCGATCTTGGTGCCGGCGACTTCGGACATGAACTTGGCGTCGTCCGGGTCGTTCGGGCAGCAGACGATCGGCTCCTTGATGTCGGCCAGGTCGATCTCGATCACGGCGGCGTACTCGGCGTCGGCATCGGCCTTGAGCAGCTGCGGATTCGCCAGCCAGGCTTCCACGGCCTCGATGCGGCGCTGCAGGGTGCGGGCGTCCTGGTAGCCGTTGGCGATCATGTTCTTCATCAAGACGATGTTCGAGCGCAGGTACTCGGCCACCGGCTCAGGATTGAGCTGCACCGTGCAGCCGGCCGCCGAGCGCTCGGCGGAGGCGTCGGACAGCTCGAAGGCCTGTTCGACCTTCAGGTTGGGCAGGCCCTCGATCTCCAGCACGCGGCCCGAGAAGATGTTCTTCTTGCCGGCCTTCTCGACGGTCAGCAGACCGGCCTTGATGGCGTACAGCGGGATGGCGTGCACCAGGTCGCGCAGCGTGATGCCGGGCTGCATCTCGCCCTTGAAGCGCACCAGCACCGACTCGGGCATGTCCAGCGGCATCACGCCCGTGGCGGCGCCGAAGGCCACCAGGCCGGAGCCGGCGGGGAAGGAGATGCCGATTGGGAAGCGGGTGTGCGAGTCGCCGCCGGTGCCCACGGTGTCGGGCAGCAGCAGGCGGTTGAGCCAGCTGTGGATCACGCCGTCGCCCGGGCGCAGCGCCACGCCGCCGCGGCTGCTGATGAAGGCCGGCAGCTCACGGTGCATCTTCACGTCCACCGGCTTCGGATAGGCCGCGGTGTGGCAGAAGGACTGCATCACCAGGTCGGCCGAGAAGCCCAGGCAGGCCAGGTCCTTGAGCTCGTCGCGGGTCATCGGGCCGGTGGTGTCCTGGGAGCCGACCGTGGTCATCTTCGGCTCGCAGTAGGTGCCCGGGCGGATGCCCTGGCCTTCCGGCATGCCGCAGGCGCGGCCGACCATCTTCTGGGCGAGCGTGAAACCCTTGCCGGAATCGACCGGGGACTTGGGCAGGCGGAAGGCGGTGGAAGCGGGCAGGCCCAGGAATTCGCGCGCCTTGGCGGTCAGCGAGCGGCCGATGATCAGGTTGATGCGGCCGCCGGCGCGGACCTCGTCGAGCAGCACGTCGCTCTTGAGCGCGAAGCTGGCGACGACCTCGCCGTTCTTGACCAGCTTGCCCTCATACGGCAGCACGTCGATGACGTCGCCCATCTCCAGCGCGGAGACGTCCACCTCGATCGGCAGCGAGCCGGAGTCTTCCTGCGTGTTGAAGAAGATCGGGGCGATCTTGCCGCCCAGCGTCACGCCGCCGAAGCGCTTGTTGGGCACGAACGGGATGTCCTGGCCGGTGGCCCAGATCACGCTGTTGGTGGCCGACTTGCGGCTGGAGCCGGTGCCCACCACGTCGCCGACGTAGGCCACGAGGTTGCCCTTCTTCTTCAGGTCCTCGATGAACTGGATCGGGCCGCGCTTGCCGTCCTCTTCGGGCACGAACGCCGCGCCGGGGCGCGTGTTCTTGAGCATGGCCAGGTAGTGCATCGGGATGTCCGGGCGGCTCCAGGCGTCCGGGGCGGGCGAGAGGTCGTCGGTGTTGGTCTCGCCGGGCACCTTGAAGACGGTGACGGTGATCTTCTGCTCGACCTCGGGACGGCTGGTGAACCACTCGGCGTCGGCCCAGCTCTGGATCACTTCCTTGGCCACGGCATTGCCGGCCTTGGCCTTCTCGGCCACGTCGTGGAAGTAGTCGAACATCAGCAGGGTCTTCTTCAGACCCGCGGCGGCCACGGGGGCGCACTCCGCGTCGTCGAGCATCTCGATCAGCGGCTTGACGTTGTAGCCGCCCACCATCGTGCCCAGCAGCTCGGTGGCCTGGGTGCGGCTGATCAGCGCCACCTGCACGTCACCATGCGCCACCGCGGCCAGGAACGAGGCCTTGACCTTGGCCGCATCGTCCACGCCCGGCGGCACGCGGTGCGTCAGCAGCTCCAGCAGGAAGGCCTCCTCGCCCGCGGGCGGGTTCTTGATCAGCTCGATCAGCTCGGCGACCTGCTTGGCCGACAGCGGCAGCGGCGGGATGCCGAGCGCGGCGCGTTCGGCGACATGTTGACGATAGGCTTGCAGCATCTGGGGCTCCGTGCTTCGTGGGGTTTTCCGGGGATGGGCCGATTTGAGCCGGTCCGTGGGGCGGTCGCCCCGGGGCGCCGCCGACTCTGACATTTTATGTCTTATATAAGACTTGAGACAACGCCGCAGTGCCGCGCTGTGGCATGGCGGCAGCGCGCGAGTCTGCACCGCCACCGCGGCGCGTGAACGGTTTGACCCAGGAGCATCCCGGGTCAATCGGCGCTGCAAGTGTGAAAAAGCCGGCTTGCGCCGGCCTTGCGTTGCGTCAGGCGATGCGCGCGCGGGGCGCGCACCGCCGTCGGGCGGGGAGGGGACTTCAGTTGTTGCCGGCCACCACGGGCTGCTTGCTGGGGTCGATGCCCAGGCCGCCGCCGGTGGGCGGGGCCAGCTTGGCCGCGGCCACGGCCTCGCGCTGCTCGGCGCTCTGGCAGTCGTCGACCAGGCGCTGGCCGACGCGGGTGTCCATGAGCATGGACTTGTTGGCGATCTGCACCATCAGCGTCTGGCCCTTGACGTCCTCCAGGCGCAGCGCGCCCGTGTGCGAGAGCACGGGCTTCATGGTGTAGGTGTCCTTCTTCCACTTCACGTCCAGGTAGCCGGCGTGCCTGGCGTTGGGGCCGATGTCGAGCGTCTGGTTGAACTCGCAGGCGTAGACGCCCTGGTAGGCGCGCCCGTAGGCGGTGAGCTGGGCCTCGTCGGCCTCGGCCAGCGGCGCCTCGGGCTTGGGCGCGGGCTGCTTGGCCTTGGCGGCGGTCTTGCTGGCTGCGGCGGCAGCCTTGGCGGCCTTGGGCTTGGCCTCTTCGGCCATCGCCGCCGTGGTGCTGATCAGGCCGAGGGCGGCAGCGGCGGCCAGTGCCGCCAGTCGAAGGGTAGCGATCATGAAATCTCCTGGGCGCGAGGTCTTTCCGCGCGGGGATCAGATTGTGAGCCACCGCCCCGCGGCCCGGCAGAGCACGGTTGCGGGACAGCGACAGAACTTCACGGGCGCGGGAAATGCTCCGGCGCGCGCCGCGGGTGCGGGGATTTCAGCGCGCGGCGCCGTCCTCGCTGAACCACGCGCGCTGCACCTCGGCGGGCAGCTGCGCGCCGTCGCTCCAGGAGGTGCGGTGCGCGCGCTCGAGCACGTGCCAGAAGTAGCGGTAGCTGGCGCGGTCGTGCAGCTGGTCGTGGCCGCCGTGCTGGTGGCGGATGGGGGCCCAGCCCGCGGCCTGCGCGGCGCTGATGATCTCCACGGCGCGGTCCACTTCCGCCGCGCTGGGCGTGAAGGCCTCGACGATGGGGCGGACCTGCGCCGGGTGGATGCTCCACATGCGCGTGTAGCCGAACTCGCGCCCGGCGCGCGTGGCCGCCTGCTCCAGCGCGCGGGTGTGCCTGAACTCCGTGACCACGCAGTGCGAGGGCACCTTGGCGTGCGCGTGGCAGGCCGCGGCGATCTCCAGCTTGGCGCGCACCACCAGCGGGTGCTCGAACTGGCCCGGCACGCCCATGGCCGAGGCCGGAATCGCGCCGCGGTGCGCCGAGACGAAGTCCATGAGGCCGAAGGACAGCGACTCGATGCGCGGGTGCGCGGCCAGCGCGAACACCTCGCGCAGCGCGCCGTGCGTCTCGACCAGGGCGTGCAGCGGGATGCGGCGCGCCAGGCCGGCGCGGTCCGAGGCGGCGTCGATGAAGTCGACGGCGCGCTGCAGCTCGGCCAGGCCGCGCGGCTTGGGGACCATCAGGTAGGCCAGCCGCGCGCCGCAGCGCTGCACCAGCAGCTCGGCCACGGCCTCGAACTTGTCGTGGCCGACTTCCGGCACCCGGGCGCCGACCCGGCCGAAGCGGTTGGCGCTCGAATTGACCAGCTCGGCGATGAGCTGCGCGTGCTCGACCTCGCCGCCCACCGGGGCGCCGTCCTCGCAGTCGAGCGTGATGTCGAAGACCGGGCCCATCTCGGCCTGCAGCTGCAGGCTCTTGGACATGCGCGGCTCCACGCCCGCGTAGTGGTCGCACACGGGCAGCGGGGCGGGCAGCTCGCCGTCCTCGAACAGGGCCTGGCGGGGGTGGATCAGGGTGGTCACGGCGGCGGTCCTGGGCGTCTGGAAGGAAAAAGGGCCGGTGAACAGCGGTCACCGGCCCCGGAAGCAGTCAGTTCACGCGGTGTCCGGCGCGCTGCGCCGGACATCCGGGCGCGATCACAGCAGGTGCTTGACGCCGTCCTGCTCGCCCTGGAGCTCGGCCAGGGTCTTGTTGATGCACTCCTGCGAGAACTCGTCGATGGGCAGGCCCTCGACGATCTTGTACTCGCCGCCTTCGCAGGTCACGGGGTAGCCGAACATCACCTCGGCCGGGATGCCGTACTCGCCGTTGGAGGGCACGCCCATCGTGACCCACTTGCCGTTGGTGCCCAGGGCCCAGTCGCGCATGTGGTCGATGGCGGCGCCGGCAGCCGAAGCGGCCGACGACAGGCCGCGGGCGGCGATGATGGCGGCGCCGCGCTTGCCCACGGTGGGCAGGAACACTTCACGGTTCCACTGCTCGTCGTTGATCAGGTCCTTGACGCTCTGGCCCTCGATGGTGGCGAAGCGGTAGTCGGCGTACATCGTGGGCGAGTGGTTGCCCCACACGGCCAGCTTCTCGATCGTGCCCACGGCCTTGCCGGTCTTGGAGGCGATCTGCGAGGCGGCGCGGTTGTGGTCCAGGCGCAGCATGGCCGTGAAGTTCTTGGCCGGCAGGTCCGGCGCCGACTTCATGGCGATGTAGGCGTTGGTGTTGGCCGGGTTGCCCACGACCAGCACCTTGACGTTGCGCGAGGCCACGGCGTTGAGCGCCTTGCCCTGGGCCGTGAAGATCTGGGCGTTGGCCGCCAGCAGGTCGGCGCGCTCCATGCCCGGGCCGCGCGGACGGGCGCCGACCAGCAGCGCGTAGTCCGTGTCCTTGAAGGCGGTCATCGGGTCGCTGTGGGCCTCGATGCCGGCCACCAGCGGGAAGGCGCAGTCCTCGATTTCCATGATCACGCCCTTGAGCGCGTTCTGGGCCTTCTCGTCCGGGATCTCCAGCAGCTGCAGGATCACGGGCTGGTCCTTGCCCAGCATCTCGCCGGAGGCGATGCGGAACAGCAGGGCATAACCGATCTGGCCGGCGGCGCCGGTGACCGCAACGCGGACGGGCTTCTTGCTCATGGAGCGTCTCCAAACATGTCAGGGGAGGTGGGATGCGCCCGCGGCTCGCGGACGCGCCGGGTCGCAAGTGTATCCATGTGCGGGGGAGGGCGGCACATCAAACTTGATCTTATGTCTTATATAAGATACGTTTGATTGGACTCAAGGCGCGCGTTGTGCTGCAATCGCGTCCCATGTCCAGCGCCGTACCGCCTTTCGAACCGTCCGCAGACGCCGGCGCGGCGCCGGCCTTCAGCCCGCTGTACCAGCAGATCAAGGCGCTGCTGGTGCGCAGCCTGCAGGGCGGCGAGTGGAAGCCGGGCGAGGCCATCCCGAGCGAGCTGGAGCTGGCCGCGCGCTTCAAGGTCAGCCAGGGCACGGTGCGCAAGGCCATCGACGAGCTCGCCGCCGACGGGCTGCTGGTGCGCCGCCAGGGCAAGGGCACCTTCGTGGCCACGCATGCCGAGGAAAACGTCCAGTACCGCTTCCTGCGCTTGGCGCCCGACGAGGGCGCGAGCCCGCCGGCCGAGCGCCGCGTGCTCGACTGCCGGCGGCTGCGCGCCCCGGCCGACGTGGCGCGCGCGCTGGAGCTCAAGAGCGGCGAGGCCGCGGTGCTGGTGCGCCGGGTGCTGTCGGCGCAGGGCCGGCCCGTGGTGCTGGACGACATCTGGCTGCCCGGCGCGCTCTTCAAGGGCCTGTCCGCCGAGAAGCTCTCGGGCTGGCGCGGGCCGATGTACGAATTGTTCGAAAGCGAGTTCGGCGTGCGCATGATCCGCGCCGAGGAGCAGATCCGGGCCGTGGCTGCCGATGCCGCCACGGCGCAGTTGCTGGGCCTGGAGCCCGGCGCGCCGCTGCTGAGCGTGGAGCGGCTGTCGCGCACCTACGGCGACAAGCCGGTGGAGCTGCGCCGCGGCCTCTACAACACCGCGCAGCACCACTACCGCAACGAGCTCAGCTGAACCGGGCCCCGAGCCCGGCGCGAGCGTACGAAAGACACGAGCACAGGAAAACCGATAGCAACACGCCAGGCTTTCACACGGCTGTCATGTGGCGTGAGCCGCAGTACGCAATAAGGCTGAAGTGACGTGTTGTTGCAGTGACCTAAAATCAGCGGGTTTATCCGTAGCTCAGCCCGGAAAACCTCCACCCCGAAGCCCACCCCGGCGATTCACAACACGAGCAGCAAGAGGCGATAACACCATGGCCGACACGATCAAGCAAAGACCCGTCTATCGCAACATCCACATCGCGCAGATCGTCTCGTACCGCCTGCCGCCGTCCGGCATCGTGTCGATCCTGCACCGCATCAGCGGCGCGATCCTGTTCTTCCTGCTGCCGTTCATCATCTGGATGTTCGACACCAGCGTCTCTTCGGAAATCTCCTATGAGCGCTTCACCAGCGCCTTCACCGCCGGCGTGGGGCTGTTCCCCGGCTGGTTCATCAAGCTGGTGGCGCTGGCCCTGATCTGGGGCTACCTGCACCACTTCTTCGCCGGCGTGCGCCACCTGTGGATGGACATGACGCACAACACCACCAAGGCCTTCGGCCGCAGCTCCGCGCTGACGGTGCTGGCGCTGGGCGTGGTGCTGACGCTGGTGCTGGGCGCCAAGCTGTTCGGCGCTTACTGATTCGAAAACTGCAGCGAGGAACATTGCAAATGAACCAGAACTTCGGTTCCAAGCGCCTGGTGGTGGGC
>NZ_VIDQ01000049.1 GCF_009760915.1 Azohydromonas aeria | reverse complement strand
CGGGCGCGGGGCCGGGAGCCGGTGCTGGGCCCGGAGCCGGTGCGGGCCCGGGCGCCGGTGCGGGAGCCGGGCCCGGCGCGGGCGCCGCGGCGGCCACCACCGCCTGGGTGGCGCGGGCCGGCCGGGCACCGCTGCCCAGGGCGCGCGACACGTACAGCCGCGCCCCGCCGTTGTTGAAGAAGGCCTGCGCCGCGTGCGCGACGTAGTTGCGGTTGTGCACGGCGCTGGTGGTGCCGTCGAAGGCCAGGTCGTCCACGCCGCCGTAGGTGCGCTCGAAGTCGGCGAAGCTGGTGAGCAGTTCCGGCGCGAGGCCGCTGGGTCCCTTGCGCGTGGGTCCGGCGAAGGCGCAGGTGCTGGTGCTCACGCCCTCGATGGAGCGCGAGCGGAAGCTGACTTCCTCGACGTAGACGCCTGGTGCTAGGTATTCAGGCACGGTGGACCTCCTGTGGGTTGACGGCGGCTAGGGCCATGTCACCCTCGCCTGGAAGCGCCGGCTCGTCCCGGCGGAGAGATGCGGGGGCGCGTCGGCGGCCACGGCGCGCACGGCGGGGTCGGCGGCGGCGAGCCGCCGCGCGATCAGGTCGGGGTCGGCCAGCGGAAGGTTGGAATCGGCGGCTTCGGCGCTGGTGCGCACCACGGCGCGGTCGAGCACGAGCCGCAGCGCCAGGCCGAACTCGCGCGTCAGCCCGGAGGGGCCGGGATCGGGCAGCAGCGGCGGCACGCCGGCGATTGCGACGAGGGCTTCGCCGCGCGTATCGGTGAGCGTGCGCTGCACGGCCAGCCCCGCCACCGCCGGCGTGGCCTCCACGAGCACGTTGGCCAGGCCCAGCGGCGGCGTGCTGCCGTCCGCGACGACCTGCAGCCGCAGCACCGCCCAGCTGCCGCGCAGCGGCAGCGCGGGCGCGGGCGCGAGCCGCACGGGCACGGGCCGCAGCGCGTTGTCGGCATCGGGCACGGGTTGCCCGGGCGTGGGCAGCCGCCGCGGCAAGGCCAGGCTGAAGGCGCGCGGCAGGTAGCGCCGCGCCGGGTCGTGCACGCTCAGCGCCACCTCGCTGCGCGGCGGGTCGGCGGGCGCGCCGTCGAAGGCGCGGGTGTAGTCGTCGTGGCCGGCCCAGGCGCGCAGCACGTACAGCCCGCCATGGTTGGGGACGATGCGCAGGCCGGGGCCGGCGACGGACAGCGGCGCGAGCACGCGCGCGCCGGTCACGTCGTCGAGGAACTCGATGGCGCCAAAGACGCGGCGTTCCACGTGCTCGATCACCGGCCGCCCTCCCCGCTGGCCGTGGCGTCGCCCACCGAGAAGCGCGTGGCCACCACCGGCTCGGCGTCGGGTGCGCTGTCAAGGTCGATCATCACGTTGCGCGCCACGTAGCCCAGCGAGGGGCGCAGCGGCGGCGTCAGCACCTGCCACAGCTTGCTCAGGTCATCGAGCGAGAGCTCCTCCGGGAACAGCGTGACGAGGTCGTTGGGGCCGAAGCCGCCGCTGTCGGCGAAGCTGCCGCGGTCCAGCACCGGGCGCTGGTGCAGCTCGCGCAGCGTCCAGGCCACGAGGCTCTGCTCCTTGAGCGCAGTGTCGGCCCACACGGTCGCGAGCAGGTGCAGGTTCACCGTCAGCGGCACCGCGCGGCCCGTGGGCAGCGTCGCGGGCGGGCGGTTGCGCAGGTGCTCGTTGTGGCTGACGCGGTAAAGCATCAGCGTGACCTTGGTGTCCTGCCCGTCGAGCTTCTTGAAGTCCGACACCCCCACCGGCTCGAACTTGCTACTGATGCCGGCGATGGGGCGCAGCTGGTAGGCCCGCGACAGCACCTGCGCCACGCCGCTGACGACCGCGTGGATGGCGGAGACGGTGGCCATCAGTGCATCCCTCCACGCTTGCCGCCGGGCCGCCGCGCCGCCGCTTCCAGCAGCGGGCCCGGGTCGGCGGCCAGCGCGTCGAGCCGCGCCTCGATGCCGGCGGCCGCGCCGGCGCGGCGAAAGCGCACCCGCCCGTCGGCCGCCTGCGAGGACTCCACCGCGCCGCAGGCCTGCATCCCGTCGAGGGCCTGCTCCACCAGCGCCACGGGCGCGGCCGGCAGCTCCGCGGCGATCCACCAGCGCGCGATGCCGTCGGGCGTGTCGCAGGCGTCCGGGTGCTCACGCAGGTAGCGGCTGAGGCATTGCACGAGGGTCATGAGGTCCGGGTCAGAAGGCATACCAGTCACCTCGCTGGCGGTGCCGCTACAGCGCAAGAGCGGTGCCAGCGCAACGAAGAGCGGCAAGTGCCTGTCGCCGCAGGCCTTTCTGGAGCGGCAACGGCGGCGGGGTGGACGGATTCGTCCCGACGCCGCCCGGCCCGCGCCGCCGTGCCGGCCCCCGCGAAGGCGGGGGGCGACGGCAGGACAAAAATGTCCTGGCCCGCGGCGCATTTGTCCGGGCGTTTGCCCGGGTGCGTGCGCAACGCCCGCGCATGGGCACGGCGCGGGCACCGGCGCGACGGGGCGGCGCCCGAGGTCGCGGCACGGCGTCAGGCCGTCACGGATGCAGCGAGGGGATGAAGGGCGCCGCCGGGTGCCCGTGCGGGCGGGGCACGGGCGCCGGGCGCAGGCCGCGCGGGCCGGCCCGCGGCGCGCTGGCGGGTGCGGGCGCGCCCGGGGCCGTGCGCCGCGGGATCAGGAAGCTTCGCGGTAGGTCTTGGCGTCGAGCTTGTACTTGCGCATGAGCTCGAAGAAGGCGCGGCGGTTCTTGCGCGCCGCGCGCGCCGCGTGCGTCACGTTGCCGGCGGTCGAGGCCAGCAGCTGCTCGATGTAGCTGCGCTCGAAGCTCTCCACCACGCGCGCCTTGGCGGCGCGGAAGGATTCCGCGGCGGCCGGCGCCTCGGCCGGCGCCGCGCTGCAGCCGTCGAGGTCGATCTCCGCGGCGCCCAGCAGCGTGGCGCCGGACATGAGCACCGCGCGCTCCATCACGTTGCGCAGCTCGCGCACGTTGCCCGGCCAGTCGTGGGCCAGCAGCTTGTTGAGCGCCGCGGGCGACAGCGCGGGTGCCGGCTTGACCCACTGCCGCGCCGCGCATCGCAGGAAGTACTGCGCCAGCGGCGCGATGTCGGAGCGGCGCTCGCGCAGGGGCGGCAGGTGCAGCGTGAGCACGTTGAGGCGGAACAGCAGGTCCTGGCGGAAGCAGCCCTGCGCCACCAGCGCCGCGGGGTTGCGGTTGGTGGCGGCGATGACGCGCACGTTCGCGCGCGCGAGCTGGCTGGAGCCGACCGGGCGGTACTCCTTCTCCTGCAGGAAGCGCAGCAGCTTGGCCTGCGCGCCGTAGGGCAGCGAGTCGATCTCGTCGAGGAACAGCGTGCCGCCCTCGGCTTCGCGCACCAGGCCCGCGCGCGAGGCGTGGGCGTGCGTGTAGGCGCCCTTGACGTGCCCGAACAGCTCCGCCTCCACCAGCTCGCCCGGGATCGCGCCGCAGTTGACCGCCACCCAGGGCCCGCCCGCGCGCGCGGAGAGGTAATGGATCGCCTGCGCGCACACCTCCTTGCCCGTGCCGGTGTCGCCGAGGATGAGCACGCTGGCGTCGTAGCGCGCCAGCACCGGCACGCGCGCCACCTGCTGCGCGAAGGCGGGGCTGTCGCCGATGAGGTTGTGCAGCGCCGGGTGCGCGGGCAACGGCAGGGCCGGCGCCGCGGCGCCGCACACGCCCAGGGCGCGGCGCACGCGCAGCAGCACGTCGGCGTCGGACGCGGGCTCGCGCAGGAAGTCGCTGGCGCCGGCGTGCAGCAGCGCGTCGAGCGCCTGCGGCGCCAGCTGCGCCGACGCGGCCACCAGCACCGGGCAGCAGGGTTGCGCCACGCGCAGCTCCGTCAGCTGGCGCAGTGCCGGCCCGAAGTCCTCGGGCCCGACCAGCTGCAGCACCAGGCCGGTGCCCTGGAGCGGTACGCCGAACCCGGCGACCGCGGACGCCCCGGCACGCAGGCCGCCGCCCCGCAACATGGCGCTCAAGACCTGTGCGCGCTCCTGCTGCCCCTGGCTACTGCACACGGCCACGGACAGCTCGGGCACGGAAAAAGAAGGCGTGGTTTGACTCACGAGTTCTCCCTCCTGAAGGGCAAGTTGTCGTTTTCGCTGGCGGGGTCGAATGTAGATGCTGAGCGCGCGCGGCGCACGTCAATCCTGCAGGCAGAGGAAGAAAGACACGGCGGCACCCGGTTGCGGCCATCCTCCCGGCACGGCATTGAAGCTGGACCGGCCGGGTCAACGCAGGCATGAACAAAGGCACCTGTGCGGCCTGGACACGTGCACTGGCGCCGCCGCTGGTACACAGTCAGGCGCATGTGGTGGACGTCGGAGTCGGGCCGCGGTGCATTTTCTGAGGGCGCGATGGCGACGGTCCGCCATTCGGGACGCTGGAATCCGTTCCGGCGTCATTGATGAAGCCCCGTCAGGAGGGACTGTCCATGTGCATTGCATATTCCGTCGGCCGTGGCGGCCGCAATGATCTTGCCGACGTTGCCGCGGTTCAGGTGCTGCTCAATCTCAACCTGGGACGATTCACATCGCGCGGTCTCGGGTTGCTGAAGCCTGACGGCCGCATCGGGCCGAAGACGCTGGAACGCATCGAGGCCTTCGAAACCGAGGTGATGAAGCTGCGTGCGTCGGACGCGCTGATCGCGCCGGGCGACGCGACCATCGCCGCGCTGCTGGCGGGCCTGGAACCCGGGCCGACGAAGGACAAGCTCAGCATCGTGCTGCCCCTGGCGGCCGAGAGCCGCATCGAGCGCTACTTCGAGCCGCTCAGGACCGGGATGATCAAGTACGGGATCACGTCGCCGCTGCAGATGGCGCATTTCATCGCCCAGCTCGGACACGAGTCCGGCTCCCTGCTCTACTGCGAGGAGATTGCCAGTGGAGATGCCTACGAGGGCCGCCGCGACCTGGGCAACACCGAGCCCGGCGACGGCCGGCGCTTCAAGGGGCGCGGCCTGATCCAGCTCACCGGGCGGGCCAATTACGCGGCCTACAGCAAGTACACCGGCATCAACTACGTGGGCCAGCCGGAGCTGCTTGCCAGCGATCCACAGGCCGCCGTCGACGTCGCCTGCTGGTTCTGGGTGGACCGCGGCCTGCCGAAGCTCGCAGAAGCCGACGACGTCAAGGCCGTGACCCGCCGCATCAACGGCGGCTACAACGGGCTCGACGATCGCATGGCCAACCTGCGGCGCGCGAAGGCGCTGCTCGGCCTCTGATCGCGCCGGTCTCCCCGCAGGCGGGCGGGCCAGGGGAGGCCGTCTCACGGTATCCGGCTGCGGGGCTCGTCGTCGATCACGGCGACCCGGTGGCCGTCGATCGGCTCGCAGGGCCCCAGGATCACCGTTGCATCATGTCGACCTGAAGAAACTGGCATTTCATCCGCCCGCGGTGCAGTGCAGCGGGCTCGCTGCCAGCGCGCGAAAGGTCAAGGGGCTGCCCGACTTGACATCGAAGACGGAACTGAATTCGAGCGCTTTGCCAGCAGCAGCTGCCAAAACTCGGCCTGTGGCATTGGCTTGCCAAGCAAGTACCCTTGAGCCATGTCGCAGCCGATGTGCTGAAGCAGTTCCAGCTGCTGCGGGGTTTCCACGCCTTCGGCCACGACCTTCAAGCCCAGCTTGTGCGCCATGGCGCAGATGGCCTGGACCACGGCCAAGTCATTGCGGGCATCCGGCAGCCCGGCCACGAAGGAGCGGTCGATCTTGAGCGCGTTCACCGGCAGCCGCGTGAGGTAGGACAGGCTGGAGAAGCCGGTACCGAAGTCGTCGATGGACAGCTGCACGCCCAGCGCCTGCAGCCGTAGCAGCACCTGCAGCCCGTGCTCGGGATCCTCGACGATGCCCGATTCGGTGAGCTCCAGCTCCAGCAGCGCCGGCGGCAAGCGGTACGCGGCCAGCGCCTTCGCCACGGTTTCGACGATGTCCGAGCGGTTGAGCTGACAGGCGGAGACGTTGACCGCGACGCGCAGCGGCGAGGCCTTGTCGGTATTCCAGGCCCGGGCATCGCACACGGCCTGCTCCAGCACCCAGGCGCCGATCTCCCGGATCAGGCCGCTGGTCTCGGCCACCGGGATGAACAGCGCCGGCGACACCAGCCCGCGCTCCGGATGTCGCCAGCGCACCAGGGCCTCCGCGCCCACCAGGCGCTGCCCGTCGATGCTCCACTGCGGCTGGTACCAGACCTCGAACTCGTCGTCGATGAGCGCGCGCCGCAGGTCCGTTTCCAGGTGCAGGCGTTCACGCACGGGGGCCTCGATGTCGGCATGGAAGAGCTGCACGCCCATGCGGCCGTTGGTCTTGGCGGCGTACATGGCCGTGTCGGCTGCTCGCAGCAGTGTTGCGGCGTCCTGGCCATGCTCGGGAAACAGGGCGACGCCGATGCTGGCACCCATGCGCACTTCCTGGCCCGACAGCGCAACCGGTTGGCACACGGCCTCGATGGCACGCCGGGCCAGCGCCAGCGCCATGGCGGCAGCCTGCTGCCGGGGCAATGCCTCATGCACCACGACGAACTCGTCGCCGCCCAGCCTTGACGCAAAGCCATCGTCAGCAATCAGTGCCGTGAGCCGCTGCGCGATGGCCTGAAGCACCAGGTCGCCGCTGTCGTGGCCTAGCGAGTCGTTGACCGCCTTGAAGTGGTCCACGTCCACGAAGAACACCGCCACGCTGCTGTCGCGCCGGGCCGCGGCGTCGACCCCGCGCTCCAGCCGCTCGCGCAGCAGCACCCGATTGGGCAGCCCGGTGAGCGCGTCATGCTTGGCCAGCCGGTAGGCCTCGGCCGAAGCCTCCTCCAGCTGCCGGGTTCGCTCGGCCACCCGCTGCTCCAGCGTGTCACGCGCCTCGCGCAACTGCACCGTCATGGCGTTGAAGGCACGCGCCAGCACGCCGGCCTCGTCGTGGCTGCGCACGCTCACCTGGTGCTCCAGGTGGCCTGCCGCCACCTGGCCCGCGGCCACGGTGACTTCCCGCAGGGGTTGCAGGACATGCCGTGCCAGCATGGCCATGACGGCAACGCCCAGCAGCCCCATCAGCGCGGCTGCGCCAAGCGCTGTCTCCATGAACAGCACCAGTTGCTCCCGCAGCGAGGCCGTGCTCATCGACACCACGACATGGCCCAGCGGCTCCTGCTCTTGCGGACTGCTTTCGACGCCTGGCATCGCCGGGCCGGCGGGCATCAGCACGGGCGCAATGAAGCTGATCTGTCGCACTTCGGGCAGCAGGCCGTCGAGTTCACCGAGCATGGCTGGCTGGGCCCGCGGGCGGTTTGCCGGCAACACTGGCGCGGCCCGCTCGGCCGGCATCTTGGCGTGGCGCGCCAGGAAGCGTCCCGAAGCGTCGTAGACCGCCACACTGGCCACGTCGGGGAAGGCCGATGCGCCATGGGCGATGCGCTCGAGCTCGTCGGCACTGCCCGAGAACACCCCCATCTGCACCTGCTCGGCCATGGTCTTGGCCAAGCCCAGGCCCATCTCGCGGAAGGCCTCGCTTTGCCGCTGCTGGTGCCTCACGGCCAGGCTGATCGCCAGCGACACGGTGGTCAGCAGGATCAGCAGCGCCGCGCAGACTCCCAGCTTGGCGGCCAGTCCCAGCGTGGGCCTATTCATGGATGCTCCCTGCGGAACGCAGCACGTCGTTGGGCACCGCAACCCGCAGGTGCTGTGCGGCGCGGCGGTTGATGACCAGCACGGTGCGCCGGGGCGGCTGCGTCGCGGCTGGCTGCGCCCGCAGGCCGAGCAGGCGCTGCGCGACGTCGGCACACTGCTGGCCCAGGTCCTCGTAGTCCCACTCCAGCGCGTAGAGCGCACCTGCACGAACCCAGCTGCCGGCCGGGCCCACCAGGGGCACGCGCTGGCGCATCGACACGGTCAGCAAGGCCCGGGCAGCCTGCGGCGACAGCACCTCGGCGTCGGGCAGCACCATCAGCGCGTCAAGCCCGCCAGCCAGCCGCTCCACCGTGGCTTGCACCTCAGCGGCCGACTCCACGCCCAGGGCGACAGCCTCCAGACCCGCACGGCGGGCGGCCTGGGCTGCGGCGTCAAAGCGCGCGCTGCCGTCTCGGGTGTGGAACACCAGTCCGACGTGCCGTGCCGAGGGCAGCATACGGCGCAACTGGGCAAACTGCACCGCATGGTCGTGCTCCAGTACGACGCCCGGATAGGACGTCGTGGGCGCACCGCAGGACATCAGCCGTGAAGTGGCGGCAGCGGCAACGTGGGAGCGCGCGGCCTGCTCGCCGGAGGAGCCAACGCCGATGACCACGTCCACGTTCCCCATGCCCGCCGCCAGCTCGCGCAGTGCCTCCGGCGCCACGACTTTGACCTGCGCCGCGCCGCCGAGTGCCTGTCGCAAGCCCTGCACCATCTGCTCCAGCGCACCGGCCTGAGCCGGCATGACCAGCAGCACCGAACGCGAGAGCGTGGCCGCGTGCGAGCTGCCCGGCACGAGGCCCAGCAGCGCCAGGGGCATCGCCAGGCATAGCCGCAGGAACCGTGACATGGGGAACTTCATGCGTAGTGGCGGGCTGCTCACAGGCTCTTTTCAAGCCGCAACAGCACCATGCGGCCGGCCTGGGGCAGCCAGGTCTGGGGCGCATGCTCCTGCCCGACGGGCTGGACGTAGTGGCGGTCCAGCGCATTGAAGACGGACACCGCGCTGCGCCAGCCCGAGGTGCCGGCCGGCAGGTTGAGCGTGGCGTTGACGACGGTGTAGCCAGGCAGCCGTTCACCGGCAAGGGTGAGCACGCTGCTGACGCTGCGTGACTCCAGCGCCAGCGTGGCGCCTGCATCACCCAGCCGCACCACGATGGCCCCCTTGGCCAGCAGGTGCGGCGAGTTGGACAGCGCCGTGGACATCGTGTGGGCGCGGCTGTCCTGCCAGGACAGCGACAGCCGCGTCTCGACGCCAGCACCGAGCCGTGCATCGAGCTGTGCCTCGACGCCGGTGGTATGGATGCCGCTCTGGTTGGCGTAGCGCAGCAGCCCGCTGGCGGGCTCGATCCCGGCGTCGATGATCCCGTGCAGCACATTGCGGTAGACCGACAGCCCGGTCTGCCAGCGCTCGTTCCAGCTGGCCTCCCACACGGCTTCGATGCTGCGCATGCGCTCAGGCTGCAGCCCGGGATTGGGCAGCTGCGTGGCGCCGCCGTCGCCGTACCAGAGCTCGAAGGCGTTGGGCGCGCGAAAGGCCATGCCCTGCAGTAGCTTGAAGGCATGGCGTTCGACGGGCCGCCACATCAGGCCCAGGCGCGGGCTCGTGGCGCTACCGAAGGTGCTGAACTGGTCCCGCCGCAGTCCCGCGTTGATGCGAAGCTCAGGCGTGAATGCGTGTTCCACCTGGGCGAACAAGCCGAATTCGCTGCTGCGGTGCAGATCGTCGAGGTACACCGCCTCGGCGTCGTGATTGAACTGCCGGATGCGCAGGTTGCGCTGGACGTCGGCGCCCAGGATCAGCCGCGTGCGACCGTCCAGGCGCTGATCCAGCACCATCCCCGCACGGCTCCACACGCCCTCGGCGACGTCGAGGTTCGTGGTGCCGCCCTCGCGAGAGACGTAGTCCCCCGTGTAGCGGTAGCGGTTGACGGAACCGCTCAGGCGCAGCAGCGCACCTTGCCAGGCCTCGATCTCGTGGCCCGCGCGCAGGTACTGCTGCTGCTGCGTGTAGAAGTTGCGCGGGTCCGACAGCGTGGTGCCATAGGCGCCGGTGCCAAGCTGCTTGTGCCAGTACTGGCTGCCAGCCTGCAGCCTCCAGCCCTTCCAGCGCACGCTGCCTTGGAGCTGATGGCTGCGCAGCCCGTCGGCACCGGCCGAATGGCCGTTCGTGAGCGTGATGGCGGCCAGTTGCGGCAGCCGCATGCCGCGCACTCCGTCGCTGTCGAGGGCCGACAGCGTGAATGCATATTCCAGGTCGGCGTCGCGATGGCCGCCGCCCAGGCGCACCGCGCGGGTGCCTTGCGACCCGGCGCGCACCTCGGCCTGCCAGCCCTGGTAGTCACGCCCCCGCCTGGTCGTCACGTCCACCACCGCGAACAGGGCCGAGGCGCCGTAGAGCGACGAGCCGGGGCCCCGCACGACCTCGATGCGCTCCACCGACCCCAGGTCCACCATGGCGTCATGGCCCAGGCTGGCCTGCCCGTAGATGCTCTCGTTGACGCGCTGACCGTCGACGAGCAGCAGGATGCGGCCATTCCAGTCGCCGGGGCGCAGCATGCCGCGCACGCCCAGGTACTCGTAGGCCAGGTCACTGCTGGTGTGGAACCCCCGCAGGCTGCCCAGTGCTTCGGCCAGCGTGCGCCAGCCGAAGCGTTCGATGTCCGCGGCCGTGATGACCGACACCGACGACGGGGCGTCGCTGGCGGGCTGCTCGAAGCCCGAAGCGGCGAAGACGGAAGGCACCTCGCGCAGCAGCAGTTCGTCGGCGCCAGCGCCCATGGGCAGCAGCAGCGCCCCGCCCCAGGACAGGAGACGCCTCAGAACAGTTCGCGCAGACGCCGACGCGCGGCGGCGCGCGCGGCACCGGTGGACGAGGAGAGGATGGTGGGCAAGCATGGGTTGGAGATGGAGGCAACAGAACAGCTCGCCCCTCGTCCGGGTCCCGCACCTGGCTGTGTCTCGACGGCAAAGCCTTGGCTGGCAAGACGCCGCTCAATGGAGCTCTGGTCTCACGACGGTCGACCTCCAGGCGGACAACGGGGTGCGCGCCGCACGGTCGTGTTCGTCCGTGGCGGTGATCTGGCGCCGGCAAGCTGTCGAAGGACAGTTTCTGGCGCGACAAGCCGGGCGTGGTGACGGAGTTGTGAACTCGCGCCGGTTCCTGATGGCACTGCGTGCTGCCGCCGAAAACAACGCGGGATGCGCAGACTCGCAGTGCTATGCCGAAGCTGCCTTGACCTCGCGGCGCAGTTGCACCGCGTCCACTTCCGCCACCGTGGCTTCACCTGGCGCCAGGCGGAACAGCCGCATGGAGTTGCGCACCGACTCCACCTGGTGCTGCAGCGACGTCGCCGACGCCGACAGCTGCTCGACCATGGCGGCGTTCTGCTGCGTGATGCCGTCCAGGTGCGTCACGGCCTCGTTGATCTGCGTGATGCCGCGCTGCTGCTCCGCGCTCGACAGCCGGATGCTCTCCAGGGTCTGGTTGACGTTGGAAACCGCTCCCAGCGCCGCCTGCATGCGCTCGCGCGCATCGGCCGTGCGCTTGCCGCCCTCGGCGACGCGGCTGGAGGACTCGGTGATGAGATCCCGGATCTCGCGTGCCGCGGCGGCGCTGCGCTGCGCCAGCGAGCGCACTTCGCTGGCCACCACCGCGAAGCCGCGGCCCTGCTCGCCCGCGCGCGCGGCTTCCACCGCCGCGTTGAGCGCCAGGATGTTGGTCTGGAAGGCCACGCCCTCGACCGTCTTGATGATGTCCTCGATGTTCCTGGCCGACTCGGCGATGCCGTCCATGGTCTGGGCCACGGCCTGCACGGCTTCGAAGCTGTGCTGCGCGGCCTGCGCCGCGGTGGCGGCCAGTTGCGCGCCCTGGGCGGCGGAGTCGGCGCTGTTCTGCACGGTGCCGGTGATCTGCTCCATCGAGGCCGCCGTCTCCTGCAGGCTGCTGGCCTGCGACTCGGTGCGCGAGGCCAGGTCGCCGTTGCCCGTGGCGATTTCCGTGGCAGCCAGCTCCGACTGCTGCACGCCGGCGCGGGCGTCGTTGATGACGGTACGCAGGTTCACCGAGAGCTGTGCGAGGGCCCGCTGCAGTTCGCCCGCCACCCCTTCGGCACCCGTGTTCACCGGGTGAGCCAGGTCGCCCGAGGCCAGGCGATGGGCATCGCATAGCACTGCGCGCATGGGCGCGAGCGCGCTGCGCCGCACCAGCCAGGCGGACGCGGCGGCCACCGGCAGCACCGCGGCCCAGGCAGCCCAGGGTGCCAGCTGCCCGGCACCCGCCACCAGGGCCACCGCACCGGCTTGCAGCAGCGTGGCCTTGGCACCCTGGCCGGGCTTGAGCCCTGCAGTCAGGCGCCCTGCCCAGTCCACGCGCTGCGGCACGCCCTGGCGCAGCGCCCAGGACCGCCTGCCCTGGCGGGCGTCGTCCCACAGCCGCCGGTACAGCGTCTCGGCCGCCTGCACGTCGGCGCGCCGCGGCGCGGTACGCACCGACAGGAAGCCCACGATGCGGTCACCGTCGCGCATCGGCGTGGCGTTGGCCTGCACCCAGTAGTGGTCGCCGTTCTTGCGCCGGTTCTTCACCAGGCCGGTCCAGGGCAGGCCGGCCTGGATGGTGGCCCACATGTCGCGGAAGGCTTCCTCGGGCATGTCGGGGTGGCGCACGATGTTGTGCGGCTGCCCCATGAGCTCGGCCGCGCCATAGCCGCTGACCTCGATGAAGGCCTGGTTGCAGTAGGTGATGCGGCCCTTCAGATCGGTCACCGACACCAGGGTTTCGCCAGCGGGGAAGGTGTACTCGTGCTGGCTGACAGGTTGGTTGTTCTTCAAAGAATTTGCCTCGTGCTGTCAGGGGCCGGACTGCCTCCCGCTCGGCCGCTCCTCGAGCCGCGCGGGGGCGGCGATGTCCTTCTCAAGCTCAGAACTGTTCCCAGTCGTCCGTGCCCGTACGCGTGGTGGCCTGCACCGGCGCCTTGGCAGCATGAGCGCTGAAATTCGGCCGCACCACGTTCCTGGCGCGGTCGGGACCGCGGCGCTCCTGGCCGGACCATGACGACGTTGCGGTGGCTGCCCCGGCAGGCTCCGTGCGGAACACGGAGACGGCTTCGAGCAGCCGCTGCGCCTGCGTCTTGAGGCTGTCGGCCGCGGCAGCGCTTTCCTCCACCAGGGCCGCGTTCTGCTGCGTCGCCTGGTCCATCTGCGTCACGGCTTCGCCGACCTGCGCCACGCCCTTGCTCTGCTCGGCGCTGGCGCTGTTGATCTCGCCCATGAGGTCGGTCACGCGTTGCACGGACGTGACGACCTCCTTCATCGTCTGGCCAGCCTGGTCGGCCAGTGCGGAGCCCTGCTCCACCCGCTGCACGCTGTCGCCGATGAGCGTCTTGATCTCCTTGGCGGCTTCGGCGCTGCGCTGGGCCAGAGCCCGCACCTCGCCGGCGACCACCGCGAAGCCCCGGCCCTGCTCGCCGGCACGCGCCGCTTCGACCGCGGCGTTGAGCGCCAGGATGTTGGTCTGGAACGCGATGCCGTCGATGGTGCCGATGATGTCGGCGATCCGCTTGGAGCTTTCCTCGATGCCGCGCATCGTGTCGACGACCTGGCTCACGACACCGCCGCCGCTCATGGCCACCGCCGAGGCGCCTTGCGCCAGCTGGTCGGCCTGGCTGGCGTTGTCGGCGTTGTGGCGCACGGTGCTGGCGAGTTCCTCCATGGCGGAAGCCGTCTCCTGCAGCGCCGAGGCCTGCTGCTCGGTGCGCTGGCTCAGGTCCTGGTTGCCCTGCGCGATCTGGGCGCTGGCCGTGGCCACCCCTTCGGCATTGCGGCGCACTTCACCCACGGTGTGCGCCAGCTTGTCGCGCATGGCCTTCATCGCGGCCATGAGGCTGGTCGTGTCGCCAGCCCGGCAAGGCACCTCGGCCGTGAGGTTGCCCTGGGCGATCTTCCGAGCCACGTCGGCGGCCTGGGTCGGCTCCCCACCCAGCGCCCGGGTGATGGACGGCGTGATGGTGAACGTCAGCCCCAGCGCAAGCGCGGCAGCGAGCACGCAGCCGCCCAGCAGCAGGTTGCGGCTGGTCTCGTAGGTGGAGGCGGCGGCCCGCACCTCGCTGCTGGCCTGGACATCGACTTGCTTGTTGTAGGCGCTGACCTGCCTGACCAGCGTGGCCAGGAGCGGGCGACACTCGCTGTTCATCTTGGCGATGGCTTCGTCGCGGCGGTTGTCCAGCGCCAGCGCGACGATGCTCAGTGCCAGGGGGCCGTAGCGCGACTCGGTGACTTCGATGTCCTTGAAGAGGCTGCGCTCCTGCTCGCTGACGCCCTCGGCCTTGTCCAGCATGGCCTTGAGCTGCTTCATCGCCGCCAGGACCTGATCGTGCGCTTGCGTGACGGCCGCCTTCTCGCTGTCCCGGTCCGAGGCACTGGTCACGAGCACGAGGTTGCGGGCGCTGATGGCGCGGGCGTTGGCGGCGCCCTGTATTTCGTCAACCAGCGCAAGACGCACAGCCACCTGTGCCGTGTAGTGCTCGAAGCCGTCGTGCTCCTTGCTCAGCGCACGGATGGCGAACGCGGCCAGGACAATGACCAGAAAGGCCAGCAGCGAAAAACCCAACGTCAGCTTGGACCTGACCGTCAAAGACCGAAGCTCCACAAAAACCTCCTACTGCGTAGGGGCGACAGTGTCCAGTGCTTGACAGGCGCAACCGTGTCAGCAGTGTCAAATGGGCGTGTGCATCGCCGCGTCAGCGGTTTGCATGAGTCGTCCCGCATCGCGCATGGGTCCGCGCTGCCCCGCCACGCCGATGCTTGGCCTGATCTGCAGGACCTGCTCATTCACGCAGGCGCCGGGTTCCGTGGCAGCGAGCACCTTGCGGGCCACCACCACCGGATCGCGCCAGGCACGCAGCGGCGGGATGCGCTCGGTGGCCGGCAGCGCTCGCCCGCCGGGCTCGTACAGGTCAAGGTTCCTCCTGTGGCCAGCGGCATGCCGGCATGGAAGCGAACATGGGGCTCACCGGTGACCGTGACCAATGGGTTGTCGGCGAAGCGCGGGTCCTGCTGCGCGTCCAGTCCGCGGCGTGCCTTGAACCACTGCCGGTTCGCATCCACCAGGCTCACCAGCGCGATCGGCACGTCGCGCAGCCGGGCCGCCAGCCAGGCAAGTCGTCGAACTCGGCTTCCGGCGGTGTGTCCAGGATCTGTAGGGCATGAAGTGCCTGCAGCCGCGCCGGCTCGGCATGAAGGCGCTCAGCAGCCGTGGCCACAGGAGGTAGCCAGCCGCATCAGCGATGCAGGCACAACTGCTGCGCAAGCTCGCGGACGAAGGCTGAGGGGCGGCTCGCCGGCTGACGCCGGTACCCGGCGACATTCCTTGCTCATCCAGTACTCGACCGCGACTTGATTCGCTTCCCGGGGCAACGGCGCCCCGGGTGCCACTCAACGTGCGGGACGGTTCACCCCGGCTTCGCCGCGGTCGAGCCACTGCAGCAGCGTCGCATACAGCGTCAACGGCTCCACGGGCTTGGCGACGAAATCATTCATGCCGGCGGCCAGGCACGCAGCGCGGTCCTCGTCGAAGGCATTGGCCGTCATGGCCAGGATGGGCAGCCGCTGCAGGTCGGGCAGCGCGCGCAGCGTCCGCGTGGCTTCGAGTCCGTCGAGCAAAGGCATGTGCACGTCCATCAGCACCAGCGCGTAGCCGTGCTGGCGCGCCTTGTCGATGGCGTCCTGGCCGTTCTCCGCGAAGTCCACCTGCAGTTCCACGGCTTGCAGCAATGCTGCCGCTACCTCGCGATTGACGACGTTGTCCTCGGCCACCAGCACCCGCGCGCCGGCGTGGCGCTGGCGCAGCTGGGCATCGGCCCGTGCCGGCCGGGCCTCGTCACGAAGCGGCATCTCGGCGCCGCGGCCCAGCCGGGCCGTGAACCAGAAGGCGCTGCCGCCCCCCTCGTGCGGCTGCATGCCGGCACTGCCGCCCATGAGCTCGGCCAGGCGCCGCGTGATGGCCAGGCCCAGTCCCGTGCCGCCGTGCTTGCGCGTGGTGGAGGTGTCGGCCTGCTCGAAAGCCTGGAACAGGCGCGGTACCTGGTGCGGCTCAACGCCGGCCCCGGTGTCCTCGACCTCGAAGCGCACCAGCAGCCAATCGCCGGCGCGCTGCTCCAACTGCCGTGCACGCAGCGTGACGGTGCCGGCCTCGGTGAACTTCACGGCGTTGCTCGCGTAGTTCAGCAGCGCCTGGCGCAAGCGCGTGTCGTCACCGCGCAGCCGCCGGGGCGCCTGATCGACGTCCACTTGCAGCCTCAGTCCCTTCGCTGCGGCGCCCTCGCCCACCATCGAGCGCACCTGCTCCAGCAGCGCGGGCAGATCGAAGTCGCGCTCCTCCAGCTGAAGCTTGCCGGCGTCGATGCGGGAGATGTCCAGGATGTCGTTGATGACGGTCAGCAGGTGCCGCGCCGCGGTATCGATGCGCCCCAGCTGCTGCGCCTGCCGCGGCGAGGTCTCCTCGCGGGAAAGAAGATGCGTCAAGCCCAGGATGGCATTCATGGGCGTGCGAATCTCATGGCTCATGTTGGCCAGGAATGCGCTCTTGGCCCGGTTGGCGGCCTCGGCCGCGTCCCGCGCGGCGGCGAGCTCTGCGGTGCGCTGCGCCACGCGAGTCTCCAGCGTGGCGTTGAGCGAGCGCAGCTCATCCTGCGCCTGCTTGCGCTCGGTGATGTCCATGCTGACGCCGACCAGACGCAGCGGCTGCCCATCGGCGGTGAAGCTCATGCGGGCGTGGTCCATCAGCCAGCGCCAACTGCCATGCGTGGAGCGGTAGCGGTACTCGGCGATGTGGACAGGCCGCTCGGGTGTGAGGGCCTGCAGCTTGGCTTGCAGCGCTGCGCGGTCCTGCGGGTGCAGCTGATCGAAGAACTGAGTGGCCGGCCCCTGCGCCGCGAGTCCAAGCTCCACGTGCAGGCTGCCGCTTCGCCGCACCTGCCCGGTGCCGGGCTCGTACTCGAAGGCGTCCATGTGGGCCACGTCCAGCGCCAGGCGCAGCCGCTCCTCGCCCTGCAGCCGCTGCTGCACGGCTTGGCGCAGCTCCAGCGCGGCACCGGCAACACGCGCCAGGGTCTGTAGCAGGGCCAGCTCCTCGGCGCCTGGCGTGTGCACCTGGGCCCAATAGGCGCCCAGTGCCGCTGCGGGCTCCGTGGCGCCCACGGGCACGACCACCATGCCGCGCACGAACGTGGGGGCGTAGGGCTCGCGAGGCACTCGCGGATCGGCGCGCACGTCGGGAATGACGATGGTCTGGCTCTGCAGCATGGCCCAGCCCGAGACGCAGTCATTGACGCAGAAGCGCTGGCCCGCCCACAACGGGCCCCTGGGCGAGTCCTCGCCGGCGTAGAAGCACTGCTGCTGCTCGCGCAGCACCAGTGACACGCCGTCGGCGCCGCATAGGCTGCGCGCCGACTCCAACACCACCTGCAGCAGCTGCTCGCGCGTGGTCGCGGCGACCAGCCGCTCCAACGCCTGCGCCAGCAGCTGAAAGCGCTGCAGGCTGGTGGCCAGTGCCGCCTCGGCCTGCCGGCGTCGCTGCACGTGTTCCGTGACGTCGACGCCGTGGCCCAGCACGCGGGTGCGGCTGCCATCGGGCTCGGCCAGTGCCTGGTACACCAGGTCGATGATGCGATGCTCCACTGGCGCACCCGGCGTGCGCGCCAGCGTCACGCCCAGCTCGTGGCCCACGAAGGGTTCTCCGGTTTCCAGCACACGTGCCAGCAGGTCCTGGAAGCCCTCGTGCGCCGCTTCCGGCAACGCCTCGAACGCTGGCCGTCCGATGAGATCGCGGTGGCCCACGAGCCGGTAGTAGGCCTCGTTGGCCAGCTCGAAGACGTGATCCGGCCCCTGCAGCACGTGCAGGAACGACGGTGCCTTGGCGAACACGTCCTCCAGCAGCTGCGCGCGCTGTGCCCGCAGCGCCGGCGCCCGGCGCTCGGTGATCTCGCCGATCACCCCCGACAGGCGCTCGGTGCCGCCGGCAGGGTCGTTGGTCCGGCTCCCACGCAACTCGATCCAGCGCGTGGCGCCGTCGGGCCACCGCACACGCAGCTCCAGCCTCAAGCGACCTGCCTCACGTGCATGCCTGAACAGGTTGCGCAATGCCGGCCTGTCCTCTTCGAGGACGTGCCGCTCGGCGGTTGCCAGATTCCACTGCGCTTGCCGCCCTGGGTAGCCGAACAGCTCGTCATGGCGCGGCGAGCGATGAGTCCAGGTTTGTGTCCTGAGGTCTACTTCCCAGGTGCCCAGGTCCGCGGCATCGAGTGCGCGCTGCGCCTGATCCTGGGACGGCTGCGCCTGCGGCGCGTCATGCAGCTTGTGGTCCATGGCAAATCCTGCGCAACGGGCTGCAGGCTCGCGACAGCCTCAGGATGGCGCGAGCAAGAACGGACCCCCCGCCATGGCTGGCCGGCCAAACTGATGACCCGAACCCATGCCGGCAACCGGCATTGGTCGCTGACATCGAAGACGCATCCGCGCCTTGAGACAGCCAGCCGCGTGGGAGGGTCAAGGACCGCGGTCTCCAGTTCTGCTTCAATTTTGAAACACCCAGGAACTGCCTGGGTCTGCAGAATGTTTCCCGGGGCCAGCATACCCCAAAGGCGGTGAACTCCTGACCTCCTCCTCCCTCCGAGAGCCGCCTTCGTTTGTGGCCCGCATGACGTGCGGGCCACTTTTCTTTGGTGCGGCCCCGGGACGATGGCCTCTACAAAGGAAGCGACATGTGGAAGAGGCGAAGAATCGGCGTACGCGACCAGGGGCCCAAGGCCGGGCTGGTGTTCGGCAGCCGTTGTCCTTACCCGCAAGGCACGGACGAGGCGCGGCAGTGGGAGATGGGCTGGGCCGAAGGGGTGCTCAAGCGCACCAGCAGCGGCAATAACAGCTGTTGGGGTCCACGGTTGCTGCGAATAAGGTCAAGGTTTCTGCGAATGTGGCGGGGAAACCGCCCCTTTCCGTTGAGACGTCAACTTGCTCCAACGGCGCCGATGGACCGAGCAGGACGAAATCTGCCCATGGCCCGGAAGATTTCGCTGATGGAGTGATCCATGGTGGGCTGACCCACATTCGCATGCACCATGGTCACTGCAGCCACGTTCGCGAGAACCTCGACCCTTGGCATATGCCATGTGGCGCGAAGCCAACATTGCGCCCATGCGGCAGAAATGCCGCTTTCTCTTGGCATGGCAATGGGTTAAGTCACGCCGCCATTCGAAAAAGCCGTGGCCGTCATTCGCAGTAACCGTGGGCCACAACAGCCGAACTGGCCGCCGCGCGCGACGCGGCCCATGCCGCCAACCGGGCCAAGAGCACGTTCCTGGCCCACATGAGCCACGAGATCCGCACGCCGCTCAACGCCGTCATCGGACTGAGCCAACTGCTCGCGCAAACCGAGCTGAACGAGCGGCAGCGCATGTTCATCACCCACGTCAATGCTGCCGCCGGGCAACTGCTCGCGCTTGTCAGCGACGTTCTGGACCTGTCCAAGATCGAGGCCGGCGAGATGCGCCTGGAGTCCGCGCCCTTTGACCTGCCCACACTGCTGCAGCAGGCCCGCGCCCTTGTGGAGTTGCCGGCGGCGCAGAAGAATCTGCGGCTGGAGTTCGAGCTGGAGTCGGGGCTGCCGCAGCGCCTCATCGGCGACCCGACGCGGCTCAAGCAGATCCTGGCCAACCTGTTGGGCAACGCCGTGAAGTTCACCGAAGCCGGTAGTGTCACACTGCGGGTAGCTCAGCTGACGCCGACTGACGCTGCATTGGGCCAGCCGCCGTCACGGGTCATGCTTCGCTTCGAGGTGGCAGACACGGGCATCGGCATCCCTCCTGAAAGGCAAGCTGCCGTGTTCCAGCCGTTCACGCAGGCCGACAGCTCCACCACGCGGCGTTTCGGCGGTACGGGCCTGGGCTTGTCCATCGTGCGGCGCCTGGTGGACATGATGGGCGGGACGCTGCGGGTGGCAAGCCAGCCGGGTCAGGGCAGTACGTTCAGCGTGGAGCTGCCGCTGGAGGTGCTCCCGGCTCAAGACTGAAGCTGTAGCTGTTGAGGAATTCGTCGTGCTGCTGGAGGCTACCGGTGAGAACTGGCGTGCACGTGGCACTGGGGTGGCCGCTGGAACCCCTTGTAGAACTGTGAGGGGTTCGAACACGCGAATGTGTGGGGATCATTCACCCGGCGCTGTTCCCCACGAAGTTCGCGGCATCGATGCCGGCCGCCAAGGGCATGAGGGCATGGCACCTGCTCAGGGCCACCGGGGACGAAGTTGCAATGCCAAAAATTGATAAGCGCAATTATCAACAAACTAAAAAGAAGCAGCCAACGTGCCCTGGCTGCAGCTTGTGCGGCACCCTGGCATGGCCCGACAAGGGCTTAGAGCGTGTTATGCACCTTCCCCAGTGGCCAAGAACATCACGGCGCTGGGCTGACCCTGGCGTTCCTGGCCGGCACGGATGATGAAGCGCATGTCGCTGACCACGGCCTCGAAACAGCGCGCTTCGCTCCACCGACGAAACTGCTGATACACCGCTGCACAGGCTGGAAAGTCGTTGGGCAGCATGCGCCACGGCGCACCTGCCCGGGCCAGCCAGCGCAACGCGTTGAATACCTCGCGCAGGCTGTGTTCGCGCTGCGGCTCGTCCTCCTTCATCAGCGTGAGGTACGGCGCCACGAAATCTCATTCCTCCTGGCTCAAATCACTCGGGTACGGCTTCCTGCTCATCCAGCCAAGATGGGGCCGCTCCCGCTGGGGCAAGGCCAAGGTTCATAACCCGCTCTAGGAAGGATGGAACAGTCCTCGCCTGGGGTTGGAACGGCTGCGGTCAAATTGCCGTGCCCGATGGTCCTGATCATGTCATGGCCATCGCTGCTGGGGATCCAGAGACCGTGGTGCTCAGAAAAGACGGCACGGCGCTCGCTGGGGGCCATGATCGCTTTGGCCAAAACACGGTGCCTTTCGGATTTAATAACGTTATTGCCATCGGTCCCAGAGGCGCTTATGTGGTCTCATTCAAGAAAGACGGCACGGTCGCCGTCTGTGTCAAAATGAAGTTACACCCTTGATGGAATCCGCCTTTCCAAAATCCGTTGCTTTCTGCATCTGACAGCATTGCGCTGGCTGATTGCACGTCATTTCGCCGTTGGCCCTTTGTTGCTTCACGTGAAACCGCGTTTCCAATGTCTATGCATGGTTTGTCTGAAGGGTTACCATGAGTTTGGCTTTGTGCAATGAAGCAAGAATTATTTATCCAGCGCAGCAGATGGCATCCGTCCTTTCAAGGACTGCTCCCTTGATCTATCTTCGTCTTGGACGGTTGGCGAGGAATGCGGCAATAGTTTTGGGGCTTCAACAATGAAATTTGGGTCGAGGCTCTTCATGATCAATCGTCCATTCAAGAGTCGTGAAGGGCTGACGAAAGCTGCCTTGGCAGGAGCGGCCAAGATGGTCTGCGCTGACCATTAAAAGGAACGTTGTATGAATGCATGGATTCGCGGCATCTTTTCAGTTATTGTCCTGGGTGCGTGTGGTGCGCTAAAGGCGGAAGCGTCTAAATACCGAGTTCAAGATTTGAGCGCGATGATCGGAGTGCCTGTAGAAAGGTTTGATGATCTTAACAATCATGGCGACTTTACGCTGCATGCCACCGATGGCATGGGGTATCTCTATCGCGGCGGAAAACTTCATGCCGTTACGGGCACAGAAGCCGCTGGGCTGAATTTGAACGACCGCGGTGACGTGGTTGGCGATTTTCTTGGTCCCGATTTCAAGCCGCGTCCGTTCTTGTACCGAAATGGACGCCTGACGGATTTGTCATCGGTGTTGGGTGCCAGCCAGGGCTCAGCCCATGCCATCAACGAGTCAGGACAAATTGTCGGCACGGCAGACGGCAAGGCTTTCATCTACGACGGGACACAGGTTAGTTTTCTGAACACTGGCGCCACGGCACCAAGCAAAGCTTATGACATCAACGACCATGGTGTAATCGTGGGCGAGATCCGTACGGAATTCACTGCATTCGCCTTCGAATACCGCAATGGCCGGGCATCATTGTTACCAAGAATAGGAGACACCGTAGATTATCAGGTCGACAATTACGCCAGACGCATCAACAATGCTGGCGCCATCGTGCTCGACGTTTGGGATCCCAGTACTTTTCTGGCCTATTCAAGAATTTATGATGACGGATCATTTCTGAAGGGCACACCACGCTATATATTCGACATCAACGACCAGGGTTGGGCTGCAGGCGCTCGCGAACTGTATGACGAAGATGAGGGTGATTTCATCACTCGTGCCGTTCTGTACCAGAATGGTCAAAGCTTCGACCTGCAGGAGCATATGAGGGATCAAGATGCCGTAGCTTGGAAAAAACTTTATTCTGCCACTGCGATAAACAATAAGGGACAAATTGTCGGTATGGGACGATCCATGGACGGTACCTTGCATCCCTACATGGCAACTCCAGTGCCGGAGCCGTCGGTTCACGCGTTGATGATGGTTGGGGTGGTCTTTGTGGGGGCAGTTGCACGTCGGCAGCGCAGACCGGAAAGTAATGCATGACCGCCACAGGCGCACTTTGGTTTTCCAATTATTTCCAAGTGACGCGCCGGGTCAGAATCGACTGAATATCACATAACGCCGCAGCGGCGGTCACGACGCAACACGGCGGGTGCGCCACTGTTCAACGGGCCACTTTGACCTTCTGCGCCATTCTGGGCTTCGTTGCTGCAACAGTCACGGGCTGGAACGACACCACCCAGCGCCCTGTCAGATCTGCCTCGGCCACCAGCCAGGCGCCCTGGCTCCAGGCAGACGATTCGTGGATCATGGTCTCGGCGAAGGTCGTGGCCACGGTGTCAGCGGCATCGCAGACGCCAAACTCCTGCCGCGGATCGTCGGAAGCGGCCGCTGGCCGCCCTCCCCGCGCCACGGCTCGGTGGCCAGCCGTCGCGACAGGCGCTGGACAGGAACTTCGACGGGCTGCAGCAGGTGCTCGAAGGTGCCGGGCTCAGGCGCGCGCATCGCTTGCCGGCTCGCCCACTGGACCTGCGCGCTCGGCCGACCAAGCGCGTGCCAACTGCGCCACGCGGCCAAGCTGACCTCCATGGATTGCGGCCACGGCTGTCCTGCCTTGCAGGCCGCCGTGCTCGCGCAGCCAGAACGTGAGCTTCTCGCCGGGCGAGAGGGCACCCAGCGCACGACAAACCTCGCTGGCCTGCTCGCGCGTGATGTCGCGCAACTGCGCCACGTAGTAGCGTCGGCCGGCGATCTTCAGGGAGAACAGCTCGCCCCGCTCCACGGCCTGGTCCAGCGCCTGACGGCTCACTCCCCAGCTGCTGTCGAGCTCGGTGCTGGGTATCAGGGTGCCATCGCGCACCCACTGCTGCAGGAGGCTCTCGCCGCAAATGCGGGCGCCGCGCACGCCGCCGGCGGTGTCCGTGCCGGACTGCGCTTCAGGCATGGCCGGTACCGTCCTGCCGGCGTCGGACGCCTGGCCGCTGGTCAGTCTCGACACTGGCCCCTGGCAACCGCCAGCGTTCGGTGTCCTTGGCCGCAGGGGGATTGCCCGAAGACCGGGAGCCGGTACGCCGGAGCACGTATCGGCTGGCCGCAGCGGCAGTGAGATTCACACAGCACCGAGTGGGATACGAGTCAACGGCTCATCGGGATCCAGATAAAGCGCTCCATGCGCATGCGGTCGCTCCTGGACTGACCAAGGTCGTGAGTCGATTTTCATGGGCAGCCCGGGCTGCATTCAGGAAAAACTGGTTTCTTGTATTAAAATTGATATTTACGCAGTATGGATTTTGCAGTTTTGGCTTCCAGGCAGGCGCATGAATTGACAGGTTGGGCAGCGGGAATCGCCGCTGCGGCGTGGATCCTGCATCGGGAAACGGCTGGCCCTTATCAGGTTCTGGCGCTGGCAACCGTGTTGACTGGCTATCTGGGCGGTACGGCACCAGACTGGCTGGAACTCATTCCCTGGCGCAAGGGCAAGCGCTGGTGCACGCATCGTACGATCACGCACTGGGTTCCCATGTGGGTCGCCTTGCTTTATGCAGCCAACGCCGGGCTGGGCATCCATTGGTGGTGCGGTCCCCTGTTCGGATTTGCCGTCGGGGGCTTGGTACATTTGCTCATCGATTGGCCTAATCCGCTGGGCATTCCCATTCTGTGGTCTCGCCATTCCTTGAATCTATGGAAGTCCGGGCGTGCTGACTCCTTCGTGGTCGCAGCGTGCTGGGTGGCAGCCGTCTGGATATGCGATCGGCTGATTTTTGGATCAGTTCATTTTCATCGCGCGCTCGCCATTTTCGACTTGGCATAAGGAGGCGGACGCCGCTCTCGAAAGGTTGGCGGCGTGTCGCAAGCCCAGGTACGCCAGATTCTGTTTTGCTTGCCTGAGTGGAACGTGTTGCACCCCTGCCGCTTCCAGACATAAAGCCAGGTGGCATTCGCGCGACAGCGATCCTGCTGCTACTCGTGGCGGCCAGGGATGTTGGCCACCACGACGTGGCGGATCGTGGGCATCAACCAGCGCTGGGCAGCCAGTAACGGCGATGCCGCCCCTGCGACCCGGGCCACGCAGCTGCGTTCGAACTCGTCGGCCGGCATCGAGCAGGGCCTGCCGCGTGACGGCTCCGAACGTGCGTGCTTCGGGCAGCTGGATCGGCATGTCCGTCTGCGGCCACCGTATGTTCTGGTGGATCTGCCTGGCATGAACAGCGCTTCATCGCGCTGGAGGCAGGCGTTGAGAACGCGTGTTGCTATGGAACCGCTGAATCGACGTGCTGCGGCACGACCACAGTCCTTTGCCTTGTCCCCGAGCCATGCCCGAAACACATGCAGCCAGGAGCGACCACGACATCCGGGAGCAGGTCATGAAGACCGCCTTGGGCTCCGGCACGAACTCCGCGCGCTCCCATCCACACAGGTCGATGACTGCCGAGAGCTGGGAAGACGGCGGGTTCGAAGAAATCGTGGCCGACTTCCTCGACGACCACTGCGCCCCGCCGACGCTGCCGATGTAGCGGCCCGAGTGCGGCGCGCCCGAGGCGAGCGCTCGGCGCATGCAGCCATCGCAGACAATCCGGCGATGCCGCACATCTCAAGCTCCCCTTCCCTGGCCCCGGTGCTGATTGCCGGTGGTGGCATTGGCGGCATGGCCCTGGCACTCACGCTGCACCAGATCGGCGTGCCATGCGTGGTCTACGAGGCCGTGGCCAACCTGCAGCCGTTGGGCGTGGGCATCAACTTGCAGCCCAATGCCGTGCGCGAGCTCCACGACCTCGGCTTGACTGACGCGGTACTGGACACCATCGGTATCCAGGCGCGCGAATGGGCCTTGGTGGGCCGCAACGGCCGGGATGTCTATGCCGAGCCGCGGGGACTGGCCGCAGGCTATCGCTGGCCGCAGTACGCCGTGCACCGCGGTCAACTACGGATGCTGCTGTACCGGGCCGTGCTGGAACGCCTGGGGCCCGAGGCGGTGCGCCTGGGACACCGCGTGGTGGGCTATCGCAACCGCGATGACGGCGTCACTGCACTGCTCGAAACCCGGGATGGGCAACGGCTGGAAGTCGGCGGCGCGCTGTTGGTGGCAGCAGACGGCCTGCACTCGGCCGTGCGCGCGCAGATGTATCCGGGGCAGCCACCCATCCATTGGGGCGGGGCCATCATGTGGCGCGGCACGACGCCGGGCGTGCCCATACGCACTGGCGCCTCCTTCGTGGGGTTGGGGAGCCTGCGCCACCGCGTGGTGTTCTATCCCATCTCGCAGCCCGACCCGGCCACGGGCCTGGCCACCATCAACTGGATCGCCGAGATCACCGTGGACAGCGCTGGGGGCTGGTCGCAGGGCGACTGGAACCGACGCGTCAATGTCGAGGAAGTCGTCCAGCACTTCGAAGGCTGGAATTACGGCTGGCTGGACGTGCCCGCGATGCTGCGCGGTGCCAAGGAAGTGTTCGAGTACCCGATGATTGATCGGGACCCCGTTTCGAGCTGGGTGGACCACCGCGTAGCGTTGCTCGGCGACGCTGCGCATGTGATGTACCCGGTGGGCTCCAACGGCGCCAGCCAGGCCATCGTGGACGCGCGCGTGTTCGGTGCAGCGCTGGTGGAGCATGGGGTGGGCCCGGCTGCGCTGCGCAGCTACGACGACAATCTCTGCGCCGACATCTCGGCACTGGTGCTGCGCAACCGCGGCGCCGGCCCTTTCGGATTGCTGGGACTGGTAGACGAGCGCTGCGGGGGAGTATTTGACGACATCGACCGTGTGATCCCCGCAGCCGAGCGTGAAGGCTTCATGGCTCGCTACAAGGCAGCTGCCGGCTTTGCGATGGATGCGCTCAATGCCGCGGCACCAACCATTGCACCCGGGGCACAGGTGCGTACTGGTTGAAGCGGTGCGGTCCCGATGAGGTACCGGTTGCCCCGGTTTCACCTGCTTCCATACCTGGTGCGCGAGTTCGATCGCTTGACACGGGCTGAGGGCGAGGGCGGCGCAATGGCTGAGCGCGTTGTCCAGCGTGGCGAGCTTGCCCTTGGCACCGACTTCCTGCAGGCAGGAAGCGATCTTGATCGTGGCCGGGCCTGGGCATGACGCCATAGAGCGGTCCCAGCCTCGAGCCCTCAAGCGGCAATCGAGGGCAAAGCCGTGATTGCGCAGGTGGCGGTCGTCGTTGCTCAAGCCGGCTCTGCGGTACCGTCGACACCGCTTGAGCCGGTGCAAGCGCACCGCTCAAGCCCGCAGTGTCCCGGCTCCCGGGACGATGGGCTCCAGGCCCAGGTGGTTGAGCATCCCGCGCGCCGTGCGCACCGCGGTGGACACGGCCGGGATGGCCAGCGTGTCCTCGATGCACTGCACCGCCTCGCGAGCGGCTGCTGTCGCTGCTGCAGGCAGCACCGGGCATCACGATGCTCGACGAGGCGGGCGGCGGGGTCACCTGGGTGGCTGCAGCGCGCGGCCTCACGCCCGAAGCAGCGAGCGGCTCGCTGAACTCGTAACCCGTCTTCGTGAGGTTCGAACGGGCCCTGTACGGGGTGATCGGCCAGCGGGCAAGTGAAGCAGCTTTGGGAGCGGCCAGGCGGAAAGCGGGCTTGCGAAGGCCGCGCAAGGGCCCGACGCCAGCCTGAGGGGCCACACGAAACGGCCGGATGGCCGCTGCCAACACGGGGCCCGATGGCGAGACCTGGATTGCGTTCGACTGCACTGGCCTGATCGAGCCGGCAGCCGGATCGACCATGCGCCGTGCGATCGGTCTGCCGCGAGGGCAGAACTCCAATGCCCTGCCCGTGGCGGAAATGCCCAGGCTCGGCAGCCGGCCGCCCGTGGTGCGTGAGGCGGCCTGGGGCAACACTGCGCCGCGTCACCCAATTCGAGCAGGTCCATCAGCCCGACAGCGGCACTCGGCCCTGCGTGAAACCTCACGCCCTTTTCAGTGCGCCGGCATGGACTGTGGCGCGGTTCACTGGAGATGCTGGGGCGTTCTGGCCTGTGCTGGCCGACGATCCGTCGCCCTCGATGTCGAAGCTCTGCAGGCATCGACTGCGTCCGTACGCCGCGCCGAGAGGGCCAGCCTCGTGCATCGCCTCGACGCATGGATCTCCGCACTGCTGCGCCGGTCCGGTTGAAGAACTGAAGTGCCTCTGCCAGACGGACCGTCGAAGCAGGGGGTGAAGTGCCACCCTCCCCAGCGAAACGCGAGGGTGATTGACGGTCAATCACCCCCGGCGCGAAGCCGTGCGAAGTGGGTTCGCCAGGACAGGCCGCTGCCTGTGCCAGGCGACACGCCGGGAACAATCAGCCCTGACCGGTCCGCCAGGACGCATCCCGAGTGCACAGGACACGCAGGGGCGATTGACCGTCAATCGCCTCTTTCGCCGCCCGGGCTGACGAAGCCCGATGCACGCAAATGGTGGTGCCGCAGCAACAGGTCACTGCCTTTTCTGCGCACGCGCGATGAGTGTCAGGACGCAGAAAAGCGGAGAATGGATAATATTTCGCTTCTACAAATAATCAGTGAAAGGGGCACGATGGCATCCGCATTTGCCGGTGACATTGACCTGGCCGCCATCGAGGAGCAGGCCAGCCGAGTCCAGAACATCGTCATGCAGGTCCGCGGCGCCATGCTGGCCCCTGAGTCGCGCAAGACGCCCCCCACCTTCAACGCGGGCCAGATGCTGTCGATGACCGGACTGGAGAAGGCGCAGTTCGACTACCGCATCAGGCGTGGCGAGTTGCCCAGCGGCACGCTCAGTACAACCGGGGCCCGGCGCGAGTTCACGCTCACCGAGGCCCGCCAGTGGGTTCGGGCCACCCGCAACAAGGAGCTCCGCCCCGCCGGTGCGCGAGCAGCCGTCGTCTCCATCGGCAACTTCAAGGGCGGGGTGACGAAGACCACGACGGCGCTGACGCTGGCGCAGGGGCTGTCGATCCGCGGACACCGCGTGCTGCTGATCGACTGCGATCCGCAGGGATCGCTGACCACCCTCTTCGGCCTGCTGCCCGATACCGAAGTGCCGGAAACCGACACCATCCTGCCGCTGCTGGTGGGTACCGAGCCGTCAATCCGCAGCGCCGTCAAGGCGACGTACTGGGACGGCATCGACCTGGTGGCCGCCTCGCCGGTCCTGTTCTCGGCCGAGTTCGAGCTCTCGATGCGCATGGCGGCAACGCCGGGGTTCGAGTACTGGCGCGTCATCGAACAGGGACTGGAGGACGTGCGTGACGAGTACGACGTCATCGTGATCGACACGCCGCCGGCGCTGAGCTACGTCACCATCAACGCCCTGATGGCCAGCGACGGCATCATCATGCCGCTGCCGCCGAACGCACTGGACTTCGCTTCCAGCGCGCAGTTCTGGCGCCAGTTCAACGACGTGGCCAAGCTGATGGCCGCGCAGGGCGGCGCCCACAAGACCTTCTCCTTCATCAGCATCCTGCCAACGAAGGTCGAGTTCACCGACCAGGCCTCCACCGGCGTGCTGGAGTGGATGGCCGCGGCCTATGCGGAGCGGCTGCTGCCCGTGGAGGTGCCCAAGAGCATGGCCATGAGCGCGGCATCCGCCAATTTCGGGACCGTCTATGACGGCGCGGCGGGAAGCACCAAGACGGTCAAGCGCGCCACCGATGCGTTCGACCGGGTGGTCGAGCTCATCGAGGACCAGGTCCAAAGGTATTGGCAGAAACAGCTGACCGGGAAGGAGTCTGCGTAATGGCCTCTGCAGGCAAGAAAGCCGTCGGCATCAAGTTCGTCCTTCCCGCGGTCGCTGCACCAGCGGCGGCGCAGGCAGGTGAGGACATCGCGCTCGCGCTGCCTCCTGAGCCTGCGCCTGCGCCTGCTGCCACTGCGAATCCCGCCGTGGCAGCGCCCGCAAGTGCGCCGGCCGTGTCGGCCAGCCCTGGCTACCACACGGGGCTGGGCCGGGTGAACTCACTGATCGGCGACGCGCACGCGAAGCAGCGGCGCATCGACGAGCTGGAAGGGGAGGTGGCTCAGCTGGAAAAGGAGCGCGGCGCCCAACCCATCGACGCCCGTGACATCGTCGCGTCGCGCTGGGCCAACCGCCACCGGGACTCCTTCAAGACGCCGGAGTTCGAGGCGCTCAAGGCCGAGATCCAGGATGCCGGCGGCAACGTGCAGCCCATCAAGGTCCGGCCTCGCCACGAGGTCCAGGCGGGCGAGCCGCACTACGAGGTGGTGTTCGGCCACCGGCGCCATCAGGCCTGCCTGGAGCTGGGCCTGCCGGTGCTCGCCGTCGTCGAGCCGCTGTCGGACGAGGCGCTGTTCACGCAGATGGAGCGCGAGAACCGGCTGCGCGCCGGTCTGTCTGCCTATGAGCAGGGAGCGATGTACCTGCGGGCGCTCAACGAGGGACTGTTCGCCTCACGGCGCAAGCTGGCCGAGGCGATCGGCCGCTCGGTGTCTGACGTGGTGCGGGCCCTGCAGATCGCCGAGTTGCCCGGTGAGGTGGTCGCGGCCTTCGCCACCCCCAACGAGATCCAGTTCCGTTGGGCCACGACCCTGAGCGCGGCCTTGGCGCATGACAAGGCAACGGTGCTTTCCGCTGCGGCTCGGTGCCGGGACAGCGGCCTCGGCGCTGCCCAGGTGCATGAACTCCTGACGGCGTGCCTGCCCGTGGACGCAGACAGGCGCTCCAGCGCGCCCAAGCGCAGCCTGGACCTGGGCAATGGGCGGCAGGTGGCCCTGCATACCGACACCGCCGGCAACACCGTTCTCAAGATGACCCCGGGCATGTTGCCCGCCGAGAAGTGGGACGCCTTCGAGAAAGTGCTGCGCAAGTTCTTCGCTTGAGAGCTTTGAAGACGGGGTGATTGACCGTCAATCACCCCGGTGTCGCCGGCATCGCAATGGCGCTCCCGAGAGGGCGCGCGCCGTGTCCAGAACTCCTCCAGTGGCTCACCGCAGCCAGTGGAGCGACGCCTGGAGCGCCGGGCGCAAAGGACAGAAGCTGCAGCGGCAGCCGTCCTACCATGCAGCAACGGATGAAAGGGAAGGTCCATGAACGCTGCCATCTCATGGTCGTGCACTCGTCGTCTCATGTTGGGCACGGCCGGGGCAGTTACCGCTGCGCATCTGTCCCGGGCACTGGCTGCCGACGGAGGCACGCCGTTGAAGGTCGCTGCACTGTTCGCTGGCCGCATCGACGACCGTGGATTCATGGAGGCCGGCTGGAGAGGACTGCAGCGCGCCGCCAGCGAACTCGGCGTCAACGTCTCGCATGCCGACGGAGTCGCGCCGCAGAAGGATGCGCTCGCTGCAGCGCTCACGCGGCTGGCGCAGTCGGGCGCGGATCTGGTCATCGCGCACGGCGGCCAGAACAACGAAGTCTGTGCCGAGGTCGCGGCGCGATTCCCGCGCCAGCGCTTCGTGGTCACGCAAGGCAGCGTGACAGGCGACAACCTGGCCAGCTACGAGGTGCTGCAGGAGGAGTCGGCGTACCTTGCCGGCGTGCTGGCAGCCTTGACGACGCGCAGCGGGGTCGTCGGCCACATGTCCGGCATCCGCGTGCGGCCGGGACTCAAGGGCCGTGCCGCCTACGCTGCGGGCGTGCGCGACACCGATACCCGAGTAAGGCTCCTGACCAACTTCTCGGGCAACCAGGACGACAACGCCCTGTCGCGCCGCGTGGCCGAGGCCCAGATCGCGGCCGGGGCCGATGTCATCTTCACGATGCTCAACGCGGGGCGCGATGGCGTGACGCAGGCCTGCAGGGACCGAGGATGCCGACAGATCGGCAACGTGATCGACTGGGTAGAGCGCGACCCGCAGGTGTTCATCGGTTCAGCCGTGGCGAGCGTGGGGCAGGGCGTGTTCGAAGCAGTGCGAGCCCTGCAGGCCGGGCTATTCCCGGCTGGCCAGGTTCGCAGATTGGGGCTGGCACAGGGCGATGCGGTGAAGCTCACCATGGCGCCTGACGTGCCGGCGCAGGTGCGTGCGCGCGTGGAACGGACAGCGCAGGACATCGCGCAGGAACGCCTCAAGGTGCCGGAACAGTACGACGGGGCCGAGTTTCCGACGCCAGCGTAACGTTGCGTCAGCAACGGCCGTAGCCCGCTCAACGTGAACCGGTGCGCTGCATGGCTGGGTGCGGCCCTGCTTGCCTTGCCATTTCCCTCTGTTGGCAGCGCTGCCGTGGTTCTGAGCTGGTCGAACCTGCAAAACAGGTGCAAGGCCTGGTGTCCAAGGGCAGCCACTTCGACCCGCTCATGTTTGGCGCCGCCACGACGGTGGCCTTCTCGCTGATCGTGCAGGTGGGCGAGCAGGTGGACTATCTGCGCTTCCTGCCCGAACGCACGCGCGCCAACCGGCTGCGCTGGTGGGCGGCGGTGCTGGCGGCCGGGCCCGGCTGGATCCTGCCGGGCATGCATCAAGATGCTCGGTGGCGCCCTGCTGGCTTCGCTGGTGCTGCAGGCCGGCGGCGGGCTGCGCCAGGCGCTGGAGCCCACGGAGATGTACCGGCTGGGCTTCGAGCGCGTCGTGGCCGACCCGGGCTGGGCGCTGGCACTCGCCACGCTGTTCGTGGTGGTGTCGCAGGTCAAGATCAATCTCACCAACGCCTACGCCGGCTCGCTGGCCTGGTCCAACGTGTTCGCGCGCCTCACGCACAGCCATCCCGGGCGCGTGGTGTGGCTGGTGTTCAACGTGCTTGTGGCACTGCTGCTGATGACGCTGGGCGTGTTCGAGGCGCTGGAGCGGGTGCTGGGCTTCTACGCCAACGTGGCCGTGGCCTGGGTCGGGGCGCTGGTGGCGGACCTGGTGATCAACAAGCCCCTGGGCTGGAGCCCGCGGCGCATCGAGTTCAAGCGCGCCCATCTCTACGACCTCAACCCCGTGGGCCTGGGCGCCATGGTGCTGGCGGCACTGCTGGGCGTGCTGGCCTACGCCGGGCTGCTGGGCAGCGTGGCGCGCGCCTTTGCACCGTTCATCGCGCTGGCCACCGCGCTGGTGGGCTCGCCGCTGCTGGCGTGGTGGACGCGCGGACGCTACTACCTGGCCCGAGAGCCCGAGGTCGCCTGGAATGCCGCGCCGGTGCGCTGCGTGGTGTGCGAGAACGCCTTCGAGGCCGAGGACATGGCCGGCTGCCCCGCCTACGCGGCGCCGATCTGCTCGCTGTGCTGCTCGCTGGAGTCGCGCTGCCATGACCGTTGCAAGACGCGCGCGCGCCGGTGACCAGATGCAGCTGCTGCTGCACCGGCTGCTGCCCGCACCGCTGGCCGCGCGGCTGAACTTCCGCGTCGGCCACTACCTGGTGGTCGTCAGCACGCTCATGCCTTTCGAGCGCGGCAGCGCCGGGCGGCGCAGCGGCATGCCGGGCACCGGGCTGGGGCTCACCATCACGCGGCTGCTCACGCAGCTCATGGGCGGCGAGCTGCGACTGGACAGCACGCCGGGTGAAGGCAGCCGTTTCACGCTGCGCCTGTACCTGGGCGAGGTGGAGGCGCCGCCGTGCCCGCCGCGGCTGCACCGTCCCGTCACCGGCTACCTCGGAACGCGGCGCACGCTGCTGGTGGTCGATGATCAACCTACCCAGCGCCAGTTGCTGGCGGGCATGCTCATGCCACTGGGATTCGCCGTGCGCGAGGCCGCCAGCGGCGAGGAATGTGTGGACAGCGTGGCAGCGCAGCGTCCCGATGCCCTGCTGCTGGACCTGAGCATGGACGGCATGGATGGCTGGGAGACGGCGCGGCGGCTGCGCGACGCAGGTGCGCAGTTCCCCATCCTGATCGTCTCGGCCAACGCCTTCGAGAACCGGCCCGAGCGCGTGCTGGAGGCCGGATGCCAAGGCTTCATCGACAAGCCCGTGATGGAGTCGGAGCTGCTGGACGCGCTGCAGCGCACGCTGGACCTGAAGTGGGTGGCGGAGCTGCCGCGCCCGGAGTGGGCACCGCCGTCCGAGACTGTCGCGGCTTCGCCGCCGGTGCCGCGCGAGCTGCTCTCGGCGCTCATGCGCCATGCCGCGCTGGGCCACGTGCAAGGCCTTCGCACGGCGCTGGCGGCGGCGCTGCAGGTCCACCCGCAGACCGGCACCACGCTGCAGCGGCTGCTGGCGCTCCTGGACAGCCTGGACCTGCAGGGCCTGCGCGAGGAGCTGGCCGAGGCCCTGCGCAACGCACCGGAGCTGGTGGAATGAACGTATCGAACATGGTGCTGGTGGTGGACGACATGCCCCAGTCGCTCGGGTCCCTGTGCAGCGAGCTGGAGTCGCACGGCTACACCACGCTGGTGGCCCAGGACGGCGAATCGGCCCTGCAGCGGCTGGACCTGGTGTCGCCTGACGCCATCCTGATGGACGCCCTCATGCCCGGACTCTCCGGTTTCGAAACCTGTCGCCGCCTCAAGCAAGACCCGGCACAGAGCCACATTCCCGTCATCTTCATGACCGGGCTGTCAGAGACGGATCACATCGTCGAAGGCTTCGCCTGCGGCGGGGTGGACTACGTCGTCAAGCCGGTGCGCGTGCCGGAGGTACTGGCACGGCTGCGCACGCACGTGCGCAATGCGCGCGCGATGCGCCTGGCGCGCGAAGCCGCCGACGTGGCAGGGCTGGGCGTGCTGGTGCTCGACGCGCACGGACGCATTGCCTGGCGGTCGCCCCAGGCGGCGGCCTGGATGGAGGAGGGGCAAGGCCAGGACGATCCGTCGGCCTGGGTCGAGTGGGCCAATGGTGCCGTCAGCGATCCACCGCGCGAGGTCGGACGCCTGCGCGACGGCCATTGGCTGCGTGTGCAGCCGCTCGGTCCGGTGAACCTGGGTGAGCGCATGTTGCTGCTGCGTCGTGATGCCGCCGCGGCACCACCACCGGGCGCCGGTCGCGTTGGCATGGCCGCGCTCACGCCGCGCGAGACCGAGGTGCTTTCCTGGGTTTCCAAGGGCAAGACCAACAAGGACATCGGCGACATCCTTGGCATGAGCCCTCGCACCGTGAACAAGCACCTGGAGCACGTGTTCGAGAAGCTCGGGGTGGAAACCCGTGCCGCAGCCGCCGCCCTGGCCAGCCGCGAGCTGGCGTGATCCTGGCGCTTGGGGCGATCCGTGGCCGCTACTGCACCCGCAGCCTGCGCAAGCCCGAGCGCACAAGGCCCAATCTCAACAGTTGAGGTTGGATCTTCCCAGCCGGTTTCCGTGTTGCATCAAGGAGAGTTGTTCAGTCTGCGACGCTCCGAGCAACGCCATGTTCCGCTCCAGGTCGTCTCGGAACATGGTGATCACGGCTTCAACACCGGCCTCGCCGCGGGCTGCCAACCCATAGAGAAGCGGACGACCCAAGAACACAGCCTTGGCGCCCAAGGCAATTGCCTTGGCGATATGCGTGGCGCGGCGGATGCCGCTGTCCATGAAGACCGGTATCCGGCCCTGTACTGCAGCCACGACGTCCGGCAGCGCAGATATGGCCGATGGGGCGGCGTCGAGCTGACGCCCTCCATGGTTAGAGACAATGACGCCGTCCACGCCGTAGCTCACCGCAGCGCGCGCATCATCGGCGTGCAGGACCCCCTTGAGCAGCAGCGGACCCTTCCAATGGTCCCGCAACCAGCCCAGCGTCTCCCACACCAGGGTCCGGTCCATGGCACGGGACAGCAAAGCGGCCTGCATGCTTGCCGAGTCCGCACTCTGCCCAAGGTCTGCCAGGTTGGCGAAGTCCGGTGGCCCGTTGAGCAGCGTGCTTACCGACCAGCGCGGATGCGTGGCGAGATCCCAGCCTAGTCGCGCGGTGGGCCTGAAGGGCACGCGGAAGCTGTTTCTGGCATCGAGCTCCCGGTTGCCGCTGACCGGCACATCCACGGTCAAGACCAACGCCTGGTAGCCTGCTTGGCGGGCGCGCTGCACGATGCGCGCAGCCATCTCCCGGTGCATGACGTAAAGCTGCATCCACTGAAGGGCATCCGTGGCAGTCGCTCTGATGTCTTCGAGCCGCATGTTGGCGGCCGTGGACAACACGAAAGGGACGCCGTTCCGTGCAGCCGCCCTGGCGAGCATGGCGTCCCCGCCAGCGCGAACCAGTCCGTTCAAGCCGGTGGGCGCGACACCAAAGGGCAGCGCCCATCTCGACCCGAAGACCTCGATCGACGTGTCGATGCGGCTGGTATCCCGCAAGACCCGCGGCGTCAGCGTCAGGGCGTCCAGGTCGCTATGGTTGCGGCGCAGGCAGCTGTTGTCGTCCGCGGCGCCGTCCACGTAGTCGAACACGAAGCGGGGCAGCCGCCTTCGGGCTTCGCGCCTGAAGTCGTCCGTGTTGAGCAGCATCTTGAGATCCGTGGTCATTGCCCAGGCAGCGTGCTTACGATGCGCTGAAAAGGCGACCGAAGCCCGGGCTGGATGGGGGCCATCCGCCCAGACTCACCACGTCCCAGAAGCCTGCGGGCGAGCTGGCGGTCGCCGGCACGCCGAGCTCATCTTCCAGCCGGCGGATCGCGTCCAGCGTCAGCAGCCCGCCGCAGGAAATGAACACGCCTTCGGCCGAAGCATCATGCGCGTAAACCTTCTTCGAGAGCGCCACCAGGGCCTCGGTGCTGACTGCGCCCACCTCTTCCACGTCCGTGATGGCCATGCCCTCGATCGCTGTCACGGTGATGCCCGCATGCGCGAGGTAGGCAACCAGCCTGTCGTTGAGTTCGGGGATGTAGGAGGTGGCTACCGCCACCCGACTGACCCCGAGCTGCCGCAGCGCACGCACGATCGCGTGGCTCATGGTCGTGCAGGGGACACCCGTGGCTTCCTCCATTGCGTGCCGCAGCGACTCGGTGAACGCCGGCCCGCGGTAGAAGCTGATCGAGGTGCCCATCATGGAAATCGCCTCGGCTCCCGCCTTGCGCAGTTCGATGGCGCGCTCGACGATACCGTCGACCACCGGCGCAAAACCCTGCGGCGATACGCCGCCGATGCCAAGGCCACGGGCGATGAACCGGTAGCGCTCACCGTACAGCAGGGGCCCGTCCTGAGGCACCCTGCCATGGGCCGGCGGCACGACGAGGCCTATGCAAGGGGTCTTGTCCGCCATGGTCACTCCGCCGAGATCTTCTGCGCCTTGATGATGCGGCCCCATTCAGCCGACTCGCGCTGCATCTCTGGGCCAAGCTGCGCCGGCGGCATGTATGCGGGAATCGCGCCTTGCAGGGCAGCGGCCTGCACCAAGTCGGCGCTGGCGAGCAAGGTACGCACCGTTTCGTTGAGCTTCTCAACGATGACGGCTGGCGTGCCATTGGGCGCCAGCAGCATGAGGCGCGGCGCAACGTTGAAGCCTGGCAGCGCATCGGCCATGGCCGGCACGTTCTCCGCGCCGGGCAGCTTGTCGGTGTTCATGAGCGCCACGGCGCGCAGCTTGCCCGACTTCGCCTGCGCGAGGCCTGCGGCCGCGCTCACCACGCCGATCGGTATCTGTCCGCCAATCACGTCCGGCGCGATCTGCGAGGCGCCGCGGTAGGGGACGTGCACGATGAAGGTCCCGGTTTGCGCCTTCATCAGCTCGAAGCCGAGGTGGTGTACCGTGCCCACGCCGGAGGTGGCGTAAGACAGGCGGCCCGGGTTTTTTCTCAGCAGCTCGATCAGTTCCTTGGGATTGCTTGCCGGCACGCTGTTGTTGGCCACGATCATCAGTGGCGCGATGAAGGTGCCCGCGACCGGCACCAGCGCCTTCAACGGATCGATGGAGGTCTTGCTCTGCAGGTACGGTGCCACCAGCAGCCCGCTTTCCCCCATCAGCAGCGTGTAGCCGTCCGGTGCCGACTTGGACACGAAGTCGGCCGCGATCATGCCGGCGGCACCGGTGCGGTTTTCCACCACGACCTGCTGTCCCAGGACCGTGGACAGTCGCGAGGACAGCATGCGGGCGAGAGCATCGACGCCGCCACCGGCGTTGTATCCCACCAGCAGGCGGATCGGCTTGCTGGGATAGTCCGGCTGGGCGCCGGCCAACGGCGCGGCGGCGGCGAGTGCGGCAGCCAGAACGGCACGGCGTGTCAAGTAAGCTCTCACTGCGTTGTCTCCTGCATCGATCCGTTGTGTTCTCAAGCTTTGCCAACGCCGCGTGAACCCGGGCGCTTTGCCAATTCGGCCACCCGCTCGCGGTTGGGTCGGAAGCCCAGGCCCGGCGTATCGGGCAGCGCCAGCAGGCCGTGCTCAGGCTCGGGCAGTCCATCGAAGACCTGCTTGCACACCTCAACGGCCACCGAGTGGTATTCCACCAGCGAGCCATTGGCCAGACCGGCATGCAGGTGCATGTTGTGATGCGGCCAGGCGCCGCCGTTGGCGAACTGCGTGTTGAAGGCTGCGGCCATGCCCGCGATGCGCAGGCACTGCGTGTAGCCGCCGCTGATGCAGGCATTGGGCTGCACCACGTCCACGGCCTGAGCCACCAGCATGTCGCGGAACCGGCTGGCCAGGCCCTCGTTCTGGCCGGCGGCCAACGGGATGCGCGTCTTGCCGCGCAGCTTCACGAGGTTGGGGATGTCGTTCTGCGACACCGGCTCTTCGAAGAAGGCGATGCCCAGATCCTCGATGCGCTGTGCCAGCGTCAAGGCGTGGACGTAGTCCAGGCTGCAGTTGGCGTCGATGAAGATTTGCACGTCGGGACCTACCGCCGCGCGCACGGCCTCAATGCGCTTGACGTCTTCCGCGATTACCTCGGCCAGCGGCCGTGGCTCGTCGCGCCGCTGCAGTGCGTGGTGGCCCACCGTCATCTTCAATCGCTTGAAGCCGCGCTCCACCCAGGACTTCGCAGCAGCGGCAAGCTCTTCGCGGTCGAAGAAGGCGAAGCCAAAGGTGGCATACACCGGAACCTGCGGCCGCGCACCGCCGAGAAGGCGCCACACCGGCTGTCCCAGGATCTGCCCCTTCAAGTCCCATAGCGCGAGGTCGATCGCGGCAATGGCGTGGCTGGCGTAACCAGACTGGCCCCGCGGCGTCAGCAGCCAGTAGAGCTTGTCCCAGATCTGCTCGTGACGCAGCGGGTCCAGGCCGGCGAGGGCATGGCTGGCGATGTCGTTGACGATGGAGGCGACCACTTCCTCTTCGGTGATGGCCGTCATGCCGGTGCCTACACGGCCGTCGTCGAGCTCCACGTCGACCAGGCACAGGGAAAGGGAGGTGGACTTGGCGCGGACGCCGCTGCCCATGGTCACGGGCAGGTTGAGTGGCGTGGCGCGAACAGATGCGATTTTCATGTCGGCCAGTCTGGGGGCTCGCATGCCGACCTGCGAGCGGTCAGGCACGAAGGGCGCTTTCGCCGACGACGAAATCCTGGGTTTACCCGGAGCGCAGCGCCTCGGCCAGCGAGCGTGCGGCTGCAGGCGCCTCCTTTCCCGCGCGCAGCACCAGGTAGTGAGTGCGCTGCGCCCAGTCCTCGGCTACCGGGACCGCACTCAGCGCCAGATGCGCAAGCTGCGGTGCAATGGCCTTCAACGGCAACACTGCGACACCCATGCCAGCGGCCACCAGGCGGCAGGCGGCGTCGAAGCTGCGCATCTGCATGCGAACCTTGATCGGCTCGCCCAGTGCCGCTGCCGCGTTGAAAAGGCGAGCCGTCACGGCGTTGGTACCGGCCAGCACGATGAAGCTTTCCCCCAGCAGCTGCAACAGGCGCACCTCCCGTTCGCCAGCAAGCGGGTGCATCGCGGGCAACACCACCGCAAGCTCGTCGTGAAAGAAGGGATGGAAGGTCAGACCACGCGTCGGCGTGGCGGTGTCGACCACGCCGACGTCGGCGCGGCCGTCGAGCACGGTACCCAGGATCTCGGGGCTCATGCGCTCCTCGAGATCGACGTGGATGCGAGGGTGGTTGCGCATGAAAGCTTCAAGGCGCTGCGGCAGCACTTCAAGCAGTGCCGAGGCATTGCTCAATATCCGCACATGCCCTGCCAGTCCCAGGCTCCAGTCGCGTAGATCCGTGACGAGCTGATCCGCGTCAGCCAGCAACTCCCCTCCACGCTGCACCAGCATGCGGCCGGCGGGCGTGAGTTCCACGCCACGCGGCGAACGCTCAAAGATGCGGATGCCCAGGGCCGCCTCCATGGAGGAAATTCGCGCGCTGGCGGCGGCCACGGCAAGCTGCATGCGATCGCTGCCGGCGCTGATGGAGCCAGACTCGGCAACCGCGATCACCACGCGCAGCGTGAAAAGGTCCAAGCGCTCGGTCATGAGCCGATTATCCCGGTCTGCGCAAGCCAGAGATCGAAGAGTCCGGATCGGCGCCCTGCAGGCCGACCTGATCATTGCAAACGCAGCCAGGAGTCCCGGCTGGCGACGGTTTTGTTGGATCCAATTCCAACTTGCAGTAGCCAGTGAAGTATTCCGTTCGCCTGAGGTATCGAAGCATCAGGGCGAACGGGTCATTTCACAGACAAACCGGAGCTGGAATGAGACCTTCGACTTTGCCTGGCCACACCATCGGCGATCCTTCGTAGTCCGGCTCGAAAGCATGGACCTCGCCTGCGGCATCCTTGGCACGGTCCTGCCACGCCTGTTCGAAGGCGGCCTTGTCACGCGCGGAATCCGGTACAGGGCGGTGCGCCTGGACAACGCACAGGTCGTGCGCAGCGACACGAGCGTGGCGTCGTCGGCGCTGTCCTTGTAGTCCAGTCGCGCCACCTGGCCTTCCAGCGCTGGCTGCACGCATCACGAGCCCGCGGCAGGCCCGCTCGATGTCCTGGCAGGCGACCGTATCCATCACCCCTGCATCCAGTCGAGCAGCGCTCGTGACACGGCGGCGGGCTGCTCCATCGTGCTCATGTGGCCGCTGTCCTCGATGGCAACGAGACGCGAGCCCGGGATCAAGGCGTGCATCTCCTCGTGGCGCGACAGCGGGCTCCAGGCATCCTGGCGGCCACACGCGACCAGCGTCGGGCAGCGCAAGCCTGCGAGCACGCTGCGCGCATCCGGACGGGCCAGCAGCGCGTTGATCTGGGCCTCGAAAATGGCGGGCGTGTGCCGATCGATCATGTCCAGGATGTCCTGGAACAGCGGCGAGTCCAGGCGGGCCGGATGGACCATGCCGCGTGCCCACTCGGCCCCCATCGTGCGCATGCCCTTGTCCCGGGCCAGTTGCAGCAGCGCCAGGCGCCTGGCCCGCTCCTGCTCGCCCGCGGCGCCCCCGGCAATCGGGTCCATACCCGTGTCGAGAAGCGCCAGCCGCTCGACGCGCTGCGGTGCCAGACGCACCATCTCCAGCGCCACACGGCCTCCCATCGAGTGCCCGGCCACCGAGAAGCGCTGCGCCGGCACGGTCTCCAGGACGTGGCGGGCCATGCCGGTGATGGAGGACAGCTCGCCATAGGACGGCACCACGCAGTCCGCGAAAGCCAGCACCTCGCACTGCGCCGCCCACACGGCGGCATCGCACATCAGGCCCGGCAGCAACACCACACAGGGTCGCGTCATCGTTTAACTCCCCAGGGCGCTTGCACGCCCTGCTTTCAAGGTCAGTTGTTTTCGAGAATGAAGTGGCCCACCGCGGTGTTGGAGGCGGGCACGTGGTGGAAGCGCGGCCTCACGGTGGGCCTGGCCGCGCCGGCGTTGACGTCGCTCATCGCGCCGCGCGCGATCAGCCACATCACCAGCTCGATGCCCTCGCTGCCGGCCTCGCGCACGTAGTCGACGTGCGCAATGCTCGCCGCCGCCTCGGGGTCGTCGATCAGCTTGTCGAGGAGGGCGTTGTCCCACTCACGGTTGATCAGCCCCGCGCGCTTCAACGGCTGGTGGCGAGGCGTGTCAGTGCGCGGCCATGGGCCGCGACTTGCCCGGCAAGGTGCGGCCGGTGCCGATGGCCAGCACCGCCAGGGCGCCGGCCACCAGCGGCAGCGCGTAGGCGTAGTACAGCGACGCGGGCTGCCAGCCGCCGTCGAGCAGCACACCGGCGGTCAGCGGGGCCACGATGGCGCCGATGCGGCCGATGCCGATGGCCCAGCCCAGGCCGGTGGTGCGCACCGCCGCCGGGTACGTGGCCGGCGCGAAGGCATACAGCCCCGCCATCGACGCGAACAGGAAGATGCCCATGCCGAAGGCCACGGCGAAGGCCAGTCCCAGGGCGCCCGATACCGCGCCGAACAGCGCGGTGAACAGCGCGTAGATCAGGAAGGCCGCCACCGTGAGGTGAACCAGCCGCACGCGCACGGCCAGCGCCCCGAACAGGCTGCCGCCCACGATGCCGCCCACGTTGATCAGCACCCCGCCGGTGACGCCCTGCTGTGCCGACAGCCCGGCCTGCACCAGCAGCTTCGGCGTCCAGCTCAGCGAGAAGTACACGCTGAACATCAGCAGGAAGAAGGCGCTCCAGAGCATCAGCGTCGGGCGCGCCAGGCCGTTCCTGAACAGGCCGGCCACGGCATTGCCCTGGGCCGCCGCACCGGCGTCTCGCACGGGCAACTGCTGCAGCGGCGGGCGCTCCATGAAGGCCATGATCCGGTTGAGCTTTTCCAGTGCGCGCGCCGGACGGCGCGCGACGAGGAAGTCCACCGACTCGGGCAGCCGCCACAGCACCACGGGAATCATCAGCGCCGTGGCCAGCCCGCCGAAGACGAACACCGAGCGCCAGCCGTAGTGCTGCAGCAGCCACGCGGCCACCAGGCCGCCCAGCGTGGCGCCGATGGGATAGCCCGTGGCCTGCAGCGCCACGCAGGTGCTGCGCCACTTCAGCGAGGAGTACTCGGCGGTGATGACGCCCACGCTGGCAAGCATGCCGCCGATGCCCACGCCGGTGATGCCGCGCAGCGCCACGAGCTGCGCGTGGCTCTGCGCCACGCCTGACAGCAGCATGCCCGCCGCGACGACGATCAGGCACAGCACGATGACGGGCTGGCGCCCCATGCGATCGGCCAGCGGGGCCACGAACAGCGAGCCCGCCGCCATGCCGAACAGGCCGGCGCTGAACAGCACACCCAGCTGCGCGCCATTGAGCTTCCACTCGGCGGCCACGCTGGCAGCGGTGAAGGCCATCACCAGCACGTCGAAGCCGTCGAGCATGATGAGCATCACGCAGATCGCCACGGCGACCCACTGGAAGCGGCTCATGGCGCTCTCATCGAGCGTCTTGCGGATGTCGGTCATACAAGTCCTCAGGGGAACAGGTTGTCTCTCTCGGGCCGGGAGGCTGGCGGCGACGCCGCCCGCGGCAGCGCCGCCGTGCAGGAACTGCTCCGGGCCAGCAAGGCCGGAACCCGCATGGCGCGGGCCGTTGCAGCTTCTTGTCCTCAGGCGAGAGCATCACAGGCCTGGGCGCCGCCGACCAATCACGGATCGGGGCTGGCCCATGACTTCTGCTTATGGGGCGCCGCGCACGCGGTGAATCCCGCGAGGGGGCAGTCGCGTCAACCGCGATGCCGGCGCGCGTCGCCGGCCGGTGGCCGGGCTGCGCCCTGGCAGGCTTGCAGGAACAACTGCAGATCCTGGGAGGGCTCGCCCACGGCGCGGGTGGCCACGCCGATGCGCCGCATGGTGGTGGGCAAGTCGAGCGGGACGATGCACAGTTGGCCGCCCTGGCTCTCGGACATCGCCTGGGCACGCGAGGCGATGGCCAGGCGGCCGGCCTGCATCACCAGGGCCAGGGTCAGGGCGGGACTGCTGGCGCGCAACGGCCCGCGCGGCGCATCCAGGCCTTGCGCGTGGAAGACCTGCTGCAGGGCGCGGTCGGCCGACGTGCCCGGCAGCGGAGTGACCCAGTCGCATCGCGCCAGGTCGCCCAGGGACAGGCCCCGGCGCTGCAGGCAGGGATGGCCGGCACGGGCCACGACGACCAGGTCGTCATCGAACAGGTGCAACTGGCGCAGGTCCGGGTCTGCCCCGTCGCGCAGCGCACCCGCGATGGCATCCACGTCTGCGCTGAGCAACTGCCGCAACAGGCTCTCGTAGGTCCCGTCGACGATCTCGATCTCGATGTCGGGATGGTCGCGGACCAGGGCCTCGACCGCGCGTGGAAGGAACAGGGACACGGACAGCGGCAGCACCCCCACCACCAGGCGCCCGCGGATGTTGCCGCGCCAGGCCGCGAGGTCGCCCTCCATGGCCCTGATCTCGGCGAGCGCCAGCTTCACGCAGCGCAGCAAGGCCTCGCCGGCGGGCGTGAGCCGCGTGCCGGCCGCCATCCGGTAGAACAGCCGCACGCCCAGCGCCTGCTCCAGCGCCTGCAGCGCGGCGTGCACGGCCGGCTGCGTCACCGCCAGCGCCGCTGCGGCGGCGGCCTCGCTGCCGCCGGCCGCGATGGCCACCAGGGCGCGCAGGCTGCCGGCGGAGACGATGTCCGGGAAACGCGCTGGCGACGCGGGCGTCCGCGCCGTCAGCGGTGCAGCGGCGAGGGCTTCCGATGCACCGCAGGCCAGGTGCAGCATCAGCGTCTCGGCCCGCCGCGCCAGGCGCTCGCCCAGCGGCGTGGGCACCATGCCGCGCGCGGTGCGCACGAACAACGCCAGCCCGCACGCCTTCTCCAGCGCGCCGATGGAGCGGACCACCGCCGGTTGCGAGACGTGGATCGCTTCCGCCGCACGTGCCGTGCTGCCATGCCGGGCGACCGCCCGCAGCGAACGCAGCGATCTGATGCGTTCGGCCAGCCATGGCATGGCGACGGGTTCGGCCATCGGCGACACGGCCGGGGTGGGTGACGGCGTGGACAAGACCATCGGCTCATTTTGCGTTCGCGTGTCCGCGCGCTCATGGTCAGGCCCGCCCCGCCAGCGCAGGCGACGCTGACTACGGCAACTGGTACTCGTCCACGCAGCCCGCCGCCGTGAGCAGCACGTCGGTGGACGAGTTCAGCGCGGTCTCCGCCGAGTCCTGCACGACGCTGATCACGAAGCCGATGGCCACCACCTGCATCGCCACGTCGGTGGAGATGCCGAACAGGCTCGTGGCCATCGGGATCAGCAGCAACGAGCCGCCGGCCACGCCGGAGACGCCGGCGGCTGCCAGCGAGGCGACGATGCACAGCAGCAGTGCCGTGAGCATGTCCACCTGCATGCCCAGCGTATGCGCCGCGGCCAGCGTCATCACGGAGATCGTGACCGCCGCGCCTGCCATGTTGATCGTGGCGCCGAGCGGAATCGAGATCGCGTACGTGTCCTCGTGCAGCTTCAGCCGCCGGCACAGCTCCAGGTTGACCGGGATGTTGGCGGCCGAACTGCGCGTGAAGAACGCGGTGATGCCGCTCTCGCGCAGGCACAGGAAGACCAGCGGATACGGATTGCGGCGCGTCTTCAGGTAGACGATCAGCGGGTTGACCACCAGCGCGACGAACAGCATGCAGCCCACCATCACCGCCAGCAGCCGGCCGTAGCCGACGAGCGCGCCCAGGCCGGACTGGGCCAGCGTCGCGCCCACCAGCCCGAAGATGCCCAGCGGCGCGAAACGGATCACGACCTTGACCAGCGACGACATCGCGTCGGAAAGGTCGAAGAGCATCTGGCGCGTGCCGGAACTGGCGTGACGCAGCATGACGCCCAGGCCGATGGCCCAGGCCAGGATGCCGATGAAGTTGGCTTCCATCAGCGCCTTGACCGGATTGCTCACCGCGGAGAGCAGCAGGTTCCTGAGCACGCCGAGGATGCCCCCGGGCGGCTCGCCGCTCACCGGCGGCGCGTTGAGCACCAGCGTGGTCGGGAACATGAAGCTCGCGGCCACCGCCACCAGCGCCGCGGCCAGGGTACTGAGCAGGTACAGCAGAAGAATCGGCCTGACGTGCGTGGGCTGCCCCTTCTCATGCCCGGCAATGGCCGCCGCCACGAGCACCAGCACCAGCACCGGGGCCACCGCCTTGAGCGCGGCGATGAAGAGGTCGCCCAGCAGGGCCGTCGAACGTGCCACGCCGGGCGCCAGCAGCGCCAGGGCAATGCCGCAGACCAGTCCGATGGCGATCTGGGTCACGAGGCTGGTGCGGGCGAAGAACCTTGGAAGCGCCTGTACGGCCGTGTTCATGATGCGTTGTCTCCTGCGGCAGGGGCCGGTGTGCGCGCGATGTGTATGAATGGGGTCCGGTCGCGCTGCCGGACTTGCGGCTCCCCGGGCGGCACATGGGCGCCCGGCGGTCGGGTCAGCACTCGATGAAGCTGACGGCGAGCCCGCCGCGGGACGTTTCCTTGTACTTGTCGAGCATGTCGCGCCCGGTGTCGCGCATGGTGCGGATGGCCTGATCGAGCGAGATCGCGTGCGCGCCGTCGCCGCGCAGCGCCAGCTGCGCGGCGTTGATCGCCTTGACCGACCCCATGGCGTTGCGCTCGATGCACGGCACCTGCACCAGCCCGCCCACCGGGTCGCAGGTCAGGCCCAGGTTGTGTTCCAGGCCGATCTCGGCCGCGTTCTCGACCTGCTCGGGCGTGCCGCCCAGCACCTCGGCCAGCCCGGCCGCCGCCATCGCGCAGGCCGAGCCGACCTCGCCCTGGCAGCCGACCTCGGCGCCCGAGATCGACGCATTCTTCTTGAGCAGCGTGCCGATCGCCGCGGCCGCAAGCAGGAAGTCCACCACGTGGCGCTCGTCGCTGCCGGGCTGGAACCTCATGTAGTAGTGCAGCACCGCGGGGATGATGCCGGCCGCGCCGTTGGTGGGCGCGGTGACGACGCGCCCGCCCCCGGCGTTCTCCTCGTTGACGGCCAGCGCGTAGAGGTTGACCCAGTCCAGCGCCTCGAAGGTCTGGCTGATCAGGTTGCCCGAGCGCTCGCGCTCCTGCAGCCGGCGGTGCAGCGCCGCGGCGCGGCGGCGCACGTTGAGGCCGCCGGGCAGCGTGCCCTCCTGCGTGATACCGCGCGCCACGCAGCCGCGCATGGCCTCCCAGATCCGCGCCAGCGCGGCGCGCGTCTCGCTCTCGCTGCGCCATGCCAGCTCGTTGGCCAGCATCACCTCGCTGATGCGCAGCGAATGCCTGCGGCAGATCGCCAGCAGCTCGGCCGCGCTGTCGAAGGGGTAGTGCACGTCCACGGGGACTGCACCGGTGGCGCCACCGCGGGCCTGCGCCTCGCTGACCACGAAGCCGCCGCCGATCGAGTAGTAGGTCTCCTCGGCCAGCACCGAGCCGTCCGCGCCCCGGGCGGCCAGGCGCAGCGCGTTCGGGTGGTGCGGCAGCGACACCGGCAGCAGGCGCAGGTCACGCTCCCAGTCGAAGGCCACGGCGTGCCGGCCGGCCAGTTGCAGCGTCCCGCCGGTCCGCACGCCGTCGGCGATGGCACCGATGCGGTCGGGATCCACCTGGTCCGGCCGCTCGCCGCTGAGGCCGACGACCACGGCGCGGTCTGTGCCGTGGCCGATGCCGGTGGCCGACAGCGAACCGTACAGCTTCACCTGTACCTGGTGCACGGCTGCCAGGCGCCCCTGGGCCTCGAGCTGATGCGCGAACTCGTACGCCGCGCGCATCGGGCCGACGGTGTGGGAGCTCGACGGGCCGATGCCGACCTTGAACAGATCAAGTGCGCTGATGGACATGTGTATGGCGGCAGGTTCAGTTTGACTTACACGTACCCCATGGGGGGCCGATGGCGGCGAAGTATGCGCAGCAGGATTTCACGTTTCAAACGATGATTTCTTGCTTCCGGTTTAGTAAAACTGAAGCATGAATGTCACTGCGCCATCACAGGTCCATTCGCGGCTGAAGGTGTTCCTGGCCGCGGCACGGCACCAGTCGTTCACGGAAGCCGGGGCGGAGCTGCACATCACGACCGGCGCGGTGAGCCAGCAGATCAAGGCGCTGGAGGCCTGGCTGGGCTTCAGGCTGTTTCGCCGCCTGACGCGGCGCATCGAGCTCACCGACGAGGGCCGGCGCCTGCAGGCCGCGGTCGATCCTGCCTACGCGGCGGTGGATCTCGCGATCGCACGCCTGCGTGGCGGCGCGCTCAGCGGCGTGGTGCGGCTGCGCTCGCTGCCCTCGTTCCTGGCCATCTGGCTGCTGCCGCGCATGCCGCGGCTGATGCAGCGCTATCCGGGGATCGAGCTGCAGGTCGAGGCCGAGGACAGCACCCGGTCGCTGCGCGAGGGCGAGTTCGACCTGGCGATCGACCTCAACGACGGCGCGCTGCCGGGCTTCCAGAGCACGGTGCTGATCGAGGAGGAGATCTTTCCGGTCTGCGCGCCGGCGCTGATGCGCGGGCGGCCGCCGCTGGAAGCGCCCGACCGGCTCGATCACTATCCGCTGCTGCACGACATGACGGCGTGGCGCGGCAGCGCGCCCTATGCCGAGTGGGAGCGCTACCTGCGGGCCATCGGGGCGCCTCAGGTCGACGTGCGCCGCGGCTACATGTTCAACCGCAACCAGATCACGATCCAGGCCGCCATTGCCGGCATGGGCGTGGCGATCGCGCGGCGCACCCTGACCACGGATGAACTGGCCAGCGGCCAGCTCGTTGCGCCGTTCGCGCAGTCGGTGCGCACCGGCAAGCGGTACTGCCTGGTGTACGTCGCGGGCGCGCTGGACGACCGGCGGGTATCGGCAGTGCACGACTGGATCGTGGAGGAGGCCTGCGAGGCTCAACGCCTCAAGACCTTGTGAGGGCGGGCGGGAACCGCCTGTCGGATGGCGGATCGGGCTGTCGCTGGCGGCACAGGAGCCGCGCTCCCAGGTCCGCAGCGGCGGGCGATGACGCCACGCAGGCCGCTCGCCGGCAAACGCCACACGGCGAGGCGAGCGCCAGGAGACGATTACCGGTTCAGCGTTCCTTGCCGGATGCGTCCATGAGCGCCGCGTGGCCGGGGTCCTGCGCGGATTGCAGGCCGCGCCAGGACGACATCAGCGCCGCCAGCGCATCCCGGTACAGCCGCGCCCGCCAGCCCCGGCTCATGTACCGCCGCGCCCGCCCGTGGGAAGCCGGCACCTGCTGCACGCCGACCAGGTAGCCGCGCACCTCTTCGCTGACCGTGACCGAGGCCAGGACGCGGCCCTTGCCGTCCGCGGCGTGGAGGAGGGTGCCGCGCCAGTCGTCCTCGGCGAACCAGTGCGCGGGCAGCGTCACGGGGAGCTTGGAAGTGGCCATGGGAGCAACCCTAGCGTGGCGGCATCGGCGTGGATCGCACAGGGCCTTGCGGGCTCTGCGTGTCCTGCTGCCTCGCGAGCGGTCTTCGGTCTTCGGGCAGGCCGGGTTCAGAACAGGCCGCGGTTGGGATCGATCAGCCTCATGAAGTCGTCCTGCACGAAGGGCAGGATGGCGTCGGCCACGGGCCGCAGCTGGCGCTCGACGTAATGGTGGTGGTCGATGGGCGCTTGCCGCGGCTCCAGCGGCTGCGGCCCCGAGGTCGTCATCACGTAGCTGATGCGGCCGCGGCCGCTGCCCGGGAACTCCAGCAGGCGTCCGAGCCGCTTGTCGTTCGCGTCGGCCAGGCGCGCCGCGCGCACGTGCGGCGGCACGTTGCGCTGGTAGTCGCCCAGGTCCCGGCGCAGCCGCTTGCGGTAGACCAGCAGCTCGTCCAGCTCGCCCGCCAGCGTGCGGCGCACGAAGTCGCGCACCCACTCCCGGTAGGGCTGGCGCTGGAACACGCGCAGGTAGAGCTCCTGCTGGAAGCGCTGCGCCAGCGGCGTCCAGTCCGAGCGCACCGTCTCCAGCCCCTTGAAGACCAGGTGCTCGCTGCCGTCGTCGCGCGCGACCAGCCCGGCATAGCGCTTCTTGCTGCCTTCCTGCGAGCCGCGGATGGTGGGCATCAGGAAGCGCCGGTAGTGCGTCTCGAACTGCAGCTCCAGCGCGCTGTGCAGGCCGAATTCCGTTTCCAGGTGCTCCCGCCACCACCGGTTGACGTGCTGCACCAGGGCGTGGCCGATGCGCGCCGCGTCGGCCTGGCTGTGCTCGCGCCCCAGCCAGACGAAGGTCGAGTCGGTGTCGCCATAGATGACTCGCCAGCCCTGGGCCTCGATCAGCTCGCGCGTGCTGCGCATGATCTCGTGGCCCCGGCGCGTGATGGAGGCCGTCAGGCGCGGGTCGCAGAAGCGGCAGCCGCGCGTGCCGAGCACGCCGTAGAACGAGTTCATGATGATCTTGAGCGCCTGGGACAGGGGTGCGTTGCCCTCGTGCTTGGCGGCCTCGCGGCCCTGCCAGACCTGCTCGACCATGGCGGGCAGGCAGTGGCGCGTGCGCGAGAAGCGCGCGCCGTCGAAGCCGGGCACCGAGCCGCTTGCGTCCGCGCCGTGCAGGCCCTCGACCAGCCCGACCGGGTCGATCAGGAAGGTGCGGATGATCGACGGGTACAGCGACTTGTAGTCCAGCACCAGCACCGAGTCGTAGAGCCCGGGCCGCGAGTCCATGACGAAGCCGCCGGGGCTGCTGCCGGGCTTCTCCTCGCCCAGGAGGGGCGCGACGAAGCCCAGGCGGTGCATGCGCGGCAGGTACAGGTGCGTGAAGGCCGCCACCGAGCCGCCGCTGCGGTCGGCCGGCAACCCCGTGACGGTGGCGCGCTCCAGCAGGAAGTGCAGCACGCGCGTCTTCGCGAAGATGCGCGTCACCAGCTCGCAGTCCTTGAGGTTGTAGCGGGCCAGCGCCACCTTGTCCTGGGCGAACATGCGGTCGATCTCGGCCATGCGCTCGTGCGGCGTGTCGATGGCCTTGCCCTCGCCCAGCAGCTCGCGCGCGACGTTCTCCAGCGCGAAGGAAGCGAAGCTCCAGGTGGCCGAGCGCAGCGCCTCGATGCCGTCGATGAGCAGCCGCCCGGCGGCGGCCGCGAAGAAGTGGCCGCCTTGCGTGCCGTGCTCGCGCCACTCCATCACGGCGCCGCCGCGGCCGATGCGCAGCGGCAGCTGCAGCCGCTGCGCGTGCTCGTGCAGGATGCGCAGGTCGAACTGCACCAGGTTCCAGCCGATGAGGGCGTCCGGGTCGTGGCGCGCGAGCCAGTCGCACAGCGCCTGCAGCAGCTGCGCCCGGGACTCGACAACGTCGAGCCGGAAATCGACCGCTTCCTCGTGGCCGCCGGGCGGGCCCAGCACCCAGACCTGGCGCTGGCCGCAGCCCTCGACCGCGATGGAGTAGAGCTCGCCGTGCCGGCTGGTCTCGACGTCGAGCGACGCCAGCCGCAGGCGAGGGCGGTAGCCGGGCGCGGGCCTCATGCGCGCCTGGCGCACCAGGCCGCGGCCGTCGGGCGTGCCGGAAAACCGCACCGGCGCGGTGATGAAGCGCTCCATCAGGTAGCGCTCCGGGGGGCGGATGTCGGCCTCGAACACCGGGACGCCGGCGCGCCTGAGCAGCTTTTCGGCGCGCATCAAGTGGTGGTGCTGCCAGCAGTACAGGCCCATCACGGGGCGGTGCTGGAAGTCGCGCAGCTCGAGCGGGCGGATCTCCACGTCGCGCTCGCCGCGCAGCAGCGAGGCGACCTGCTCGTGCCGCTCGGCGGGAAAGAAGGCCACCGAGTTCTGGCAGGGCAGCCGCACCCGGCAGGGACCGTCATCGGTGGCCAGCCAGAACTCCACCTCCGTGCCCTGCGGCGTGTCGCGCCAGTGCCGCGTGAGCACGAATCCCTGCTGCTGATCCAACGCCTTCGACCTCGATGTTTGCGCCCTCGCACCCTCCGGCCGCGAGCGCCCCTGGCGCCGGCCGGGGCTGCGGATTGTCGATGAAGTGCTCATGGCGAGGGCGCGGGCCATGCCGGGACATCGAGGCACCCTGGTGCCTGCCGGCGCGTTCTGTGTTGTGATCCCGGGCCTGTCACCGTATCTGGGCCTGGAACCGGGCCCGAAGAACGCCTGGGACCATCCACGTGAGCACCGCCTACACGCTTTTCAGTCAGGTATTCAGCCTGCACACGGTTCTGCCCGACGCCCTGCTCGACGGCGCATGCGCCACGGCCGTGCGGGAACTGGAGTTCTGTGCAACGACATCCGCATTGGGCCTGCTGCTCGCCTTCGCAGCCGCCCTCATGCTGCTGGTGCCCATCGTTGTGGGCGCCGTCGTGAGGGATGGCGAGATGGCAGGCATTGCCGGCCTGGGATTCGCCAGCATCTGGGTGCTCGGCCGCCAGTCGCGCCGTTGTGCCGGCTGGCAGGCGCTGGTCCACGCTTGCCAGCCGCTGTCGCGCGATCTCGACGAGCTGACCAGTTCCGTGGCGGCGCACGCGGAGTTGCAGGAACTCGCCTTCCTGTCCCCCGGTGCCCGGGACTACGTGGAAGGGGTTCGCGCCCGGCGCGCCTTGCGCTGGGGCGACCTGTGGGTGGCCCGTGACCTGGCGTGGCAGCCTGCCGAGGCCCGTATCGGCGGCAACACGGGGCTCGCGCTGCGCCACGCGATGGCCTGATCCCCGCATCGGCGGTCGGGCGCGCGGTTGAGCCGGCAACCGGTGCCGTTGGTGCATGCCGTGCGTTCCAGCCCTTCGACCTCGTGCCCGGTTCCGGTGCCGAGCACCGGTGCTCGCACGATCTCGATCACGCGAAGGCTCCTTGCGCGCGCAGCGGGTCCGCGCCGGCCTGCAGGTCCAGCGCCCCCGCGGCATTCACGCAGCGCATGGGTCCGACGATCGGAATCCCTGTCGTGCGCACCGGAAACTGCGCTGGTCATTGCGGCAGCAACGAGATGGGGCCCGTGCGGGACGACTGATCTGGTTTCGCCATGAAACAACCCCGGCCGGGGTTTTCACATTCGTGAAACACATTTCGGGACAATCGGATCACGATCCTGGACAACCCTTGATTCCACGCGGCCTCGTGTCCCGGTGCCGGCCGGCTCACGCCGCGAAACGACTCCCGTGAAAAACCATCGCCAGACCCTTGCGGACCTGCTGGATCTGCTCAAGGTCTTCCTCCATTTCGTTCCCCAGGCCGTTGGCCTGTCCCTCATCGCGGCAGCGGTCTTCGTGTCGGCAAGAGTCCTGCTTTTCCGTTGACGGCTGCATCGATTTGACCTGCTGGCTTCAGTCCCGCGTCTGCGTCGCGGGCTTGCGCGGTGCGCCCTCCTGCATGAAGAGCGCCGCACACACGCCGCGCAGCCAGCGGTTGGCGGCGTCATGGTGGAAGCGCGCATGCCAGTGCTGCTTGACCTCGAAGCCCGGGATGGGTAGCGGACACCTGAGCACCAGCAGATCTGCCGTGCGCGCCAGCGTCTCGCCGATGTGGCGCGGCAGCGTGGCCACCAGGTCGGTGGTGGAGACGATGGCGGGCAGTCCCAGGAATCCCGGCAGTTCCAGGTGCACGTCGCGCGTGATGTTGCGTTCCTTGAGCGTCGCCGCGAGCAACTGGTAGCCGGTGCCCGAGGCGATGGCCACGTGCGGCTCGGCCTCGTAGCGGCGCAGCGTCAGCCGCCCGTCGGCCAGGCGAGGGTGGCGGCGGTTGGCCAGGCACACCCAGTCCTGCGCGAACAGCGTCTGCTGGTAGAAGCCCGCCTCCAGCCCCGGCACCAGTCCGATGGCCAGGTCGGCATCACCAGCTTCCAGCGCACGCGCGGTGTCCGCGTCGATGCGTGCGGCCTCCAGCCGAACCCTCGGCGCCACGGCGCGCACGTGCGCAAGCAACTGCGGCAGCAGCGTGACGTGGCTGGCATCGGTCATGCAGATGCGAAACCGCCGCTGCGCCTGGGCAGGATCGAACTCCGGGGCGGTTTCGGCCAGGCGGCGCACGCAGGCGAGCGCCTCCCTCACCGTGCCGATGAGCGCATCCGCCCGCGGCGTGGGCTGCATGCCCGCGGGCGTGCGGACGAACAGGGGATCGTGCAGCAGCTCCCGCAGCTTGCCCAGCCAGATGCTCACCGTGGGCTGGCTCTGCCCCAGCTGCTCGGCCGCACGCGTGACGCTGCGCGTGCCGTAGAGCAGCTCGAACAGGCGCAGCAGCTTCAGGTCGGGCAGGGAGAGGTCTTCAGTGCTCATGGGCGGGTCGTCTTCCGTATTGCGCAGCGCAATGGAGTGTATTGACCGCATTGCATTGCCAGCAGTTTCGCCGCTGCCTATGGTTGCGGCCACGCGCTGCCGTTGCAGGCAGCAGCCAAGCGACAAGGAATGAACTTGAAGATCTGTGTGCTGGGCGCGGGTGCCCTGGGATGCGCCATCGGCGGCGTGCTGGCCGAGGGCGGCTGCGAGGTCACGCTGGTGACGCGCAACGCCACGCACGTGGACGCCATGAACCGCGACGGCCTGCGCCTGGTCGAGGACGGCGTGGAGCGCAGCGTGAAGGTGAGTGCCGCCACCGGCTGCGCCGGCCTGGAGCCGATGGACCTGGTCATCGTGCTGGTGAAGTCCTTCGACACCCGGCGCGCCATCGAGGCGGCCGGCCCCGTGGTCGGCCCCGACACGGTGGTGATGTCGCTGCAGAACGGCCTGGGCCACGAGGACGAGCTCATTGCCGCCGTGGGCCGCGAGCGCGTGATGGCGGGCAAGACCTACGTGGGTGGCGTGCTGCTGGCGCCGGGCCGGGTGCGCATCGGCGTCAAGGACAAGGAAACGCTCATCGGCGAACTCGACGGCACGGTGAGCTTCCGCGCGCAGGCGGTGGCCAAGGCCTTCGAGGCGGCCGGCCTGCGCTGCATCGTCAGCGACAACATCCTCGGGACGATGTGGGACAAGCTGCTGGTCAACGTGGCCACCGGCGCACTGGCCGGCATCACGGGCCTGACCTACGGCGACCTGTACGCCGTGCCCGAGGTCGAGCAGGCCGCGCTGGCCGCCGTGGCCGAGGCCATCGCGGTGGCGCAGGCCCAGGGCGTGCGGCTGTCGATGACGGACCCCCGTCAACCCTGGATCAAGGCCAGCGCCGGGCTGCCGCCGCAGTTCAAGACCTCGATGCTGCAGAGCCTGGAAAAGGGCTCCGTCACCGAGGTGGATTTCATCAACGGCGCCGTGGTGCGCCAGGGCGAACGCCTGGGCGTGCCCACGCCCGTCAACCGCACGCTGGTGGCCTGCATCAAGGGCATCGAGCGCCGGCTGCAGGCCGCCTGAACCCATCAAGGAGACACCCCATGACGGCAAGCACCCGTTCCTACGTCGAGCACGTGGCCGTGCGCGTGAAGGATCTGCAATGGCACCTGCGCTTCTTTCGCGAGGTGCTGGGCATGAGCACGCGCATGGTCGATGGCGACCCCGAGGCGCCGCGCCAGGTCTGGACCATCGGCGGCATGCAGTTCATCCAGGACCCAGGCTTCGAGGGCCCCGAGGGTCGCCTGGCCCACCTGGGCGTGATGACCAGCGACCTTGAAGCCGCGCTGGAAGCGGCCAGGGCCTTTGGCGTGACCGAGATGCCCCAGGGCCGCAACTGGCTGCGCCTGCCCGACGGGCTGGCGGTGGAGATCCTGCAGGCCACCGGCAATGCCGTGGCCGAGGCGCTCGCCATCGACCCCCGCGCCTGAGCCCGCGCTCCTCCAGGACGCAAGACACGAACCCCAAGGAACGAGACATGAGCCACAGCCCCGACCCCGGCACGCCCGAGCTGTACTGGGACGAAGTGGAGGTGGGTGCCGAGTGCACCAGCCCCGAGTACGAGGTGACCGAAGCCCGCGTGATGGCCTACGCCGAGCTCACCGGCGACTTCACGCCCGTGCACACCGACGAGGAATACGCCCGGACCACGCCGTTCGGCACCCGCGTCGCGCATGGCCTGTTCGGCCTGTCCATCGCCGATGGCCTGAAGACCCGCAGCGCGCTGCGCTTCCAGCCGGGCATGTCCATGGGCTGGACCTGGGACTTCGTGCTGCCCATCAAGCTCGGCGACAGGGTGCGCGTGAAGTTCCGCGTCGGCACGGCGCGCCAGAGCAGGAGCCGTCGCGGCTGGGGCATCGTCATCCTGCCCTCGGAGCTGATCAACCAGCGCGGCGAGGTGGTCCAGAAGGGCGAGCACCGCCTGATGATCCCGCTGCGCCCGGCCGCCGCCTGATCCCCGCCCGCAACGATTCAAGAGCATTCCATGAGCACAACCGAAGCGCTGCCGCTGGCCGGCATCCGCGTCATCGACTACAGCCACTTCCTGGCCGGCCCCTACCTCTCGCGCTGCCTGGCTGCCATGGGCGCCGAGGTCATCAAGGTCGAGCGCCCGACCACCGGCGACGCCGGGCGCCAGCACGCCTGCTTCGTCAACGGGCAAAGCGGCTACTACCTGCAGCAGAACATGGGCAAGCAGGGCCTGTGCATCAACCTCAAGGACCCGCGCGGGCTGGAGCTGATGCACAAGCTGGTGGACACGGCCGACGTGTTC
>NZ_VIDQ01000048.1 GCF_009760915.1 Azohydromonas aeria | reverse complement strand
GGTGGCGCCGCCCCCGCCCCCGCCACCTCCCAAGGCCGTGGCGCCCTCGCCGCGCGACCCGCAGATCGCGCTGGAGCGCGAGAAGCGCGAGAAGGAGCGCGAGCGCCAGGAGCAGCTCGCCGCGGAGAAGGCGCGCGCCGAGAAGCTGGCCAGGGAGAAGGCGGACAAGGCCGAAAAGGCCGAGCAGGAACGCCAGGCCCGGTTGAAGGAACAGCGCGAGCAGGCCGAGAAGGAACGCCGCGCCAAGGCCGAGGCCGAGGAAAAGCGCGCCAAGGCCGAAGAGGCCGAAAAGCGGGCCAAGGCGGCAGAAGCCGAGAAACGCGCCAAGGTGGCCGAGGCGGAGAAGCGCACCAAGGCCGAGGAGGCCGAGAAGAAGGCCAGGGCCGAAGCCCAGGCCAAGGCCGCGGCCGCGGCCGACGAGAAGCGCCAGCAGGCGCTGGCCGACAAGCTGCGCAAGGAGCAGATGGCCCGCATGATGGGCCAGGTCGGCGGCGCCGCCGACAGCCCCAGCGGCAACGGCGCGCCGGGCTCCACGGGCAAGGCCGCGCGCGACAGCGGCCCCTCGGCCGGCTACGCCGGGCGCATCGTCGCGCGCGTGAAACCCAACATCGTCTTCAGCGACGACATCAACGGCAACCCGATGGCCGAGATCGAGGTGCGCACCGCGCCGGACGGCACCATCATCGGCCGCAAGGTGGCGCGCAGCAGCGGCAACGCCGACTGGGACCAGGCGGTGCTGCGCGCTGTGGACCGCACCGGCGTGCTGCCGCGCGACACCGACGGGCGCGTGCCCGCGGTGATCATCATCGGCTTCCGCCCGCGCGACTGACCCGGTGCGGCCGGCGTGCCGCACCCTCGGTTTCCAGCCCCGGTTCATGCCCCCATCCCGCCGCAATCGGTGAATTTGCTATTCCTGCAAACACGGACGCCCACAAAAGCAACAAGTCGGCAAAAATGGACGAATGGCTGCCATCCGTCCCGCTCCTGAAAGTCCCGCCGCGATGGAGAACGCGGCCGACCACTGCACCACGCTGGAGGTGGCACGATGGCTGGGCATGGCGGTGCGCTCGGTGCAGCTGATGGTGGACCGCGGCGAGCTGCAGGCCTGGAAGACGCCGGGCGGGCATCGCCGCATTTCCCGCAGCTCCGTGGAACGCTGGCTGGCCTCGCACCACAGCGGCGCGCTGCAGGCGCCACAGCCCGTGCCCGCGGCCTCGCGCACCGTGCTGCTGATCGAGGACTCCGCGCATGCCCAGCACCTGGTGCAGCTGCTGGTGCGCGAGCAGTTTCCCGAAGTCGAGTTGCACGTGGCCGACGACGGCATTGCCGGCCTGGCCATGGCCGGCGAGCTGCAGCCGGCGGTGCTGATCGTGGACATCCTGCTGCCGGGCATCGACGGCGCCACGCTGCTGACCAGCCTGCGCACGCACCCGCAGTTCTCGCGTAGTCAATTAATCGTGCTGACCTCGCTCGACGAGGACCAGCGCGGCCCCTACGCCTTCGCGCTGGCCGGCGTGCCGGTGGTGCACAAGCCGCGCCTGGTGGTCGAGCTGCCGCCGCTGCTGGCCGAACGCCTGGCCCGCGCCGGCGTCGCACCGGGACCGCTGGCGCGCTGAATCCGGCGCCGCGCCCCGGCTGCGGCGGCGCAATTCCAGCATTTTGATCGGCCCGCCAGGCGGCCCGGCCGACAACCATGCGTGAAAACCTCACGCGCATTGCGTCACGCCGCACCGGCCTGCGCGACGCTCCACGCCTGTCCGCGGTCAAGCTTCTTCTAAGATGGGTTTCGTTACAACAACGTCACCTGGAGCGCCGGGCGGACGCGTCCGGTGCGCCGAGCCCGGCGCCACGCCGCCGCCGCGACGCAGGTCTCTTGCGCATGCGCTACAACGGACCCGTGACCGGCCGCGAATTCGTCCTGGAGGACGGCACGACGCTGGTGACCACCACCGACCTGAAGAGCCGCATCACCTACTGCAACCCGGCCTTCATCCGGGCCAGCGGTTACAGCCGGGATGAACTGCTGGGCCAGCCGCACAACATGATCCGGCATCCGGACATGCCGGCCGAGGCCTTCCGCGACCTCTGGGCCACGCTGCAGGCGGGGCTGCCCTGGTCGGCGCTGGTGAAGAACCGGCGCAAGAACGGCGACCACTACTGGGTGCAGGCCAACGTGACGCCGGTGCTGGAAGACGGCCGCGCCGTGGGCTATTTGTCGGTGCGCGTGAAACCGTCACGCGCGGCGGTGGCACAGGCCGAGGCGCTGTACGCGCGCATGCGCGAGGCGCCGCGGCGCTTCGCGCTGCACCACGGCGCGCTGCGCGAGCGCAGCCTCGCGGGCGCCGTGCGCGCGGCGCTGCGCTGGGGGCTGGGCACGCGCATCGTGGCGTTGAGCCTGGCCGGCACGCTGGGCAGCGGCGCGCTGGCGGCCAGCGGCCTGCACTGGGCGCTGGCGCTGTCGTCGGCGCTGGCGCTGGGCGGGGGCTGCGCGCTGCTGGTGCGGCGCATGGCGCTGGCGCCGCTGCGCGAGGCGGTCGCCACGGCGCAGCGCCTGGCCGCCGGGCAGCTTGGCACGGCGCCGCCGGCCACGGGCGACGACGAGGTCGGGCGCCTCATGCGCGGCCTGTCGCAGCTCGACGTCAACCTGCAGGCCATCGTGGGCGACGTGCGCCGCGAGGTGGAGGGCATCCGCCTGGCCTCGCGCGAGATCTCCAGCGGCAACCGCGACCTGGGCGAGCGCACCGAGTCGCAGGCCAGCAGCCTGGAGCAGACCGCGGCCTCGGTGGAGGAGATCGCCGTGACGCTGCGCCACAGCGCCGAGCATGCCGAGAGCGCCCGCGGCCTGGCGCAGCACGCCAGCGACGCGGCGCGCCGCGGCGGCGAGGCGATGCAGGCGCTGCTGCAGCGCATGGCCGAGATCCGCGAGGCCTCGCAGCGCATCGGCGAGATCATCCAGGTCATCGACAGCATCTCGTTCCAGACCAACATCCTGGCGCTCAACGCCGCGGTAGAGGCCGCGCGCGCCGGCGAGTCCGGCCGCGGCTTCGCCGTGGTGGCCGGCGAGGTGCGGGCACTGGCGCAGAAGACCTCGGAGGCGGCACGCGAGATCAAGCAGCTCATCGGCGAAGCCGCCGGGCGCGTGGAGGCCGGCAACGCGCTGGCCGAGAACACCGGCCACACCGTGCGCGAGAACGCGCAGGCCGTGGAGCGCGTCTTCAGCCTGATCAGCGACATGAGCCGCGCCGCCCAGGAGCAGGCCAACGGCGTGGCGCAGGTCAATGCCGCCGTGAGCCAGCTCGACGGCGTGACGCAGCAGAACGCGGCGATGGTGGAGCAGCTGTCGGCGGCGGCGCTGTCGCTGCACCGCCAGGCCGAGGTGGTGGCGGACTCGGTGCGCATCTTCCGCATCGGGCACGGCACGGCGGCACCGCGGCGCGAGCCGCAGGAGCAGGAGCAGACGCAGGCGGCCTGAGACGCCGCCCGCCTCCCCTCGCCGCCTCAGCCGCCGCCGCGCTGCGTGTAGAGGTCGAAGCGGCGCATGAACCGCACCCGCGCCGCCTCGTCCACGCCCTCGAACGCGAAGCGCAGCTGCAGCCGCGGCACGCTCAGCAGCGCGATGCGCCGCGGCGCCAGCGCTTCCCAGCGCAGCCGCAGGCATCCCGCGTCGATATCGATGTCGGCGCCGTTGGGTTGCGTACGCACCGGGTGCGGCGCCGCCGCGCCGGGCAGCCAGTGGCCCAGCTCGGCGGCGGTGCAGCCCATCTCCCGCTCGAACTCGGCGGGACAGTCCTGGAGCACGATCACCGGCGTCAGCCCCCGGCGATCGGCGGCCAGATGGCGAGCACGTCGCCCTCGACGAGCCGGCGCGTGGCGCGCTCCTCGGCCGGCACGAAGGCGCCGTTGACGAGCACCAGGTGCACCAGCTTCATGGGCAGGCCGTAGGGTTCGACGGCCTGTGCCACGGTACTGCCTTCGGGCAGCTCCAGCTGCACCGCGTTGCCGCGGCGCGCCTCGGGCGGCAGATACTCGGTGAGGCTGGCGTAGAGCTTGAAGGTGATGTGCATGTCGGCCACGGTACTGCAGGAGCTCAAGGCTTGTCCGGTCAGTGCGCTTGCGCGCTGACCAGCCCGCGCTGCTCCTGCGCCTGCGCGCAGGCAAGATAGGCCGGCACCAGCTGCGTCGGGTCGGCCTTGAGCTTTTCCTTCCACTCCGGCGTCAGGCGCACCTGGCCTTCGACCAGGCCGCGCATGGCGCCCACGTGCTGGGTCCAGCCCACGCTGTTGCAGCCCACCAGCAGGTCGCCGTCGAACTGCAGGCTCAGCGCCTTGCCTGACTCCATGTCCACCAGCTCGGCACTTTCGCCGCCGGGCACGCCCTGCCAGTTGCCGAAGCTCGTGGAGATCAGGCCCAGCGTGTCGAGCACGTTGATCTGCGTGACGCCGTTGAGGTAGGCCTTCTGGCCCACCATGTTGAGCGCGGCCACGCGCGCCTGCTCTGCGGCGTTGGGCTGGATGGCGCTGACAATGGTGCGGCCGCTGACGCGGTCGAACGCCTCCGCGCAGTCGCCCGCCGAATACACGCCCGGCACGCTCGTCTGCATGTGCTCGTCGGTGAGCACGCCCTGCAGGCAGCGGATGCCGCTGCCCCACAGGAAGCCGATGTTCGGCCGCACGCCGGTGGCGCTGATGACCAGGTCGGCGGGCAGCACCTCGCCGTTGGACAGTTTCACGCGCAACTCGCTGCCCGCGCGCTGGATCTCCTGCACGCGCGCGCCGGTGTGCACGTCCACGCCCTTGGACTGCACCCACTGGCGGATCATGCCGCCGGCGGTCGGGCCCATCATGCGCGGCACCATGCGATCGCCGGTCTCCACCACGCTGAGCTTCACGCCGCGCAGGGCCAGCGCCTCCATGATGATGCAGCCGATGAAGCCGGCGCCGACCTGCACCACGCGCGCGCCGGGCTGCGCGCGCTCGGCGATCGCGCGCGCGTCGGCCAGCGTCCAGCAGGTGTGCACGCCGGGGCTGTCGATGCCTGGCACCGGCGGCTGCACCGGGCTGGAACCGGTGGCGATGAGCAGCCGGTCGTACTCGACGTCGGTGCCGTCGTCGAAGAAGACGCGGCGCGCCTTGGAGTCCACCGCCTTGGCGCGCACGCCGCGCTTGAGGTCGATGCGCAGCCGCTCGTAGTGGTCGGCGCCGTGGCGCAGGTGCGTGCCGGGCTCGCCGACGCGCCCGACCAGCAGGTACGGAATCGCCATGCGCGAGTACGGCGGCTCCACCTCGTCGCCGATGAGGAGGATGCGGTCCCGCGGCGCGTGCTTGCGGATGGTCTCCGCCGCGATGACGCCGGCCGGGCCGGCGCCGAGGATCAGGTGAGTCAACATGGACAGCTCCATAGAAAAAGGCGGCCTCGGACCGCCTTTCCACTGATTTACCAGCGAAGTACTTCCGTGCGCCCCGACGGATCACTCCACGGGGCGCGACGGCTCCGGGATCACAGGCCCAGGCGCTCCCGGGTGTCGGGCTTCAGGCGCCCCTCGGCGTCCCAGCCACGAATCTCGTAGTACTTGGGCAGCATCTCGGGCAGCTTGTTGACCAGGCCCTTGGCCGGGCCGGTCTTGGCCGGCTCGGTCAGCAGCCGCTTGGGCAGCGTGTCGTCCTTGGCGGTGAAGCCGGCGCGGTTGTTGAAGTCGCGCTCCATGTTCCAGATGCGCTCGCCGATCTCGTTCATCTTCTCCAGCGTGAACTCCGGGCCGCAGGCCGCGGCCACCTGGGGCTGCACGTCGGCCACGGTCCAGGCGAAGCTGGTGAAGATGCAGATGCCCGCGGCGTCGAAGGCGGCGGTCGCGTCCTGGAAGGCCTTGACCAGCTCGGGCTTGCCCTCGGCGGTCAGCGGGTCGGTCTTGACCGGGATGCCCAGCACTTCCGAAGCCACGGTGTACGAGCGCAGGTGGCACGCGCCGCGGTTGCTGGTGGCGTAGGTCAGGCCCATGCCCTGGATGCCGCGGCTGTCATAGGCCGGGAACTCCTGGCCCTTGACGCTCATGCTCAGGTCGGGGTGGCCGTACTTGGCGGTCAGCCGCGCCGAGCCCAGGCCGATCTCCTTGCCGAAGCCCTCGCCCTTGGCGGTCATCTCGACGAGCTCGCACAGCGCCTTGGCCGAGCCGAACGGGGCCTCGGTGCCGATCTGCTCGGCGGTGAGCACGCCCATCTCGTAGAGCTCCATCACCGCGCCGATGGTGGCACCGAAGCTGATGGGGTCCATGCCCTGCTCGTTGCACAGCAGGTTGGCGTACTGCAGCGCCTCCAGGTCGTTGACGCCGTTGGCCGCGCCCAGGGCCCAGGCCGCCTCGTACTCCAGGCCGCCGGAGGCGCCCCAGTACTGCGGCTTGTTCTGCACCGAGAAGTGCGTCTCGTCCATCTTGGAGATGCGCCCGCACGCGATGGTGCAGCCGAAGCAGGCCTGGTTCGTCACCAGGTGCTTCTTGCCGTCGGTGGCGCGCGGGGCGGCCATGGCCTCGGCCGAGATGTCCTTGGCGCCGTCGAACTGCACGTCGCGATGGTTGCGCGTGGGCAGCGCGCCGATCTCGTTGATGACGTTCATCAGCACCTGCGTGCCGTAGGTCGGCAGGCCCTGGCCCGTCACGGCGTTGTCGGCGAGGATCTTCTTCTTCTCGAAGGTGACCTTCATGAACTCCTTGGGGTCGGCCACGTTGCCCACGCCCAGGGTGCCGCGCACGGCCACCGCCTTGAGGTTCTTGCTGCCCATCACGGCGCCCACGCCCGAGCGGCCGGCGGCGCGGTGCAGGTCGTTGACGATGCACGAGAACAGGACCTGGTTCTCGCCGGCCAGGCCGATGGTGCTGATGCGCAGCAGCGGGTCCTGGTGCAGCTTCTTGAGCGTCTCTTCCGTCTCCCAGACGCTGTGGCCCCACAGGTGGCTGGCGTCACGCAGCTCGGCCAGGTCGTTCTCGACGTACAGGTACACGGGCTTCGGGGACGCGCCCTCGAAGATGATCATGTCCCAGCCCGCGAACTTCAGCTCCGAGCCCCAGTAGCCGCCCGAGTTGGAGCAGGCGATGGCGCCGGTCAGCGGGCCCTTGGTGATGACGGTGTAGCGCCCGCCCGTGGAGGCCATCGTGCCGGTCAGCGGCCCGGTGGCCCAGATGATCTTGTTCTCGGCCGACAGCGGGTCGACCTTGGCGTCGACTTCCTCGACGAAGTACTTGGTGCCCAGCCCGCGCGAGCCGAGGTATTCGCGCGCCCACTCCATCTTCAGCGGCTCCGACTTGACGGTGCCTTCGGTGAGGTTGACGCGAAGGATCTTTCCTGCCCAGGACATGTGCTGCTCCTTAGTCTTGTTGAATCAAGCCGCGCTGGGCTGGTTGCCGAGCTTCTCGGCCCAGGCGGCCATCTTGCCGAGGCCGGTCCAGTTCGAGTCGACGTAGGTGATGGCGCCGGTGGGGCAGGCGGTGGCGCACGCAGGGTCGCCGCCGCAGAGGTCGCACTTCTGGACCTTGCCCGTTTCCTGCACGTAGTTGATGGTGCCGAAGGGGCAGCTGATGGTGCAGACCTTGCAGCCCACGCAGGTCGTCTCGCTCACGACCTTGGCGCCGGTGAGCGCGTTGATCGTGATGGCTTCCACCGGGCAGGCGTGCAGGCACCAGGCCTCGTCGCACTGCGTGCAGGTGTAGGGCACCTTGCGCCCCGTGTGGTGGAAGTCGAACACCTTGATGCGCGACTTGGCCGGCGCAAAGGTGGCGTAGTTCTCGAAGCTGCACGCCATCTCGCACTGGAGACAGCCGGTGCACTTGTCCGGATTGATGTGAAGCGACTTCTGCATGAGTTTTCCTTCCGATTGGCCGCGTTTCGCCGGTGCACCGCGCCGGGACCGCACTCCCCTATGCACACCACTGCCTATGTGAAGGCAGAAAACGAGGCGCCCGGCCGCGCGCGGCTCCAACACCGCACCGCCGGACGCCCAGGGTCCGAGGACCCTATGCACTTGCATACCTATGTTGTCGGCGCAAGAGGGCCCCGCCTACATGGGTGAAACCCCCAAACGGCCGGGCTCGCTGCTCCAAGTTGCTACACCGGGCGCCAGGCGACGTTGTGGCGCTCGAACATGGCGGCCAGCCGCCCGTCCTTGACCAGTCCGTTGAGCGCGCCCTGCAGCGCGTGCGACAGCTCGGTGGCGTCCTTCTTCACCGCCATGCCCACCGCCCAGCCCTCGCGCGGCGCGCGCGGGCTCGGCAGCGGCTCGATGGCGAAGCGCTCGTCGCCGCGCAGCACGCTCTGCAGCTCCGACATGAGGCCGGCCGCGGCCTGGACCTCGCCGCGCTGCAGCGACTTCGCCGCCTCGACGCCGTCCTTGAGCTTGGTGTGCAGCTGCTCCTTGTAGGCGCCGCCGTCGGCGCCGATGAGCAGCCAGCCCGCCAGCGACAGCCCCGGCACCGCCACCTGCGCCTTGCCCAGCTGCGACAGGCTCTCCAGCGTGGGCAGCGCGTCCAGGCGCCGCGCCACGGCGACGCGGTCGCGGTAGTACGGGCCGAAGATGCTGACCTGCGGGTTCTCCTGCATCAGCGGCCGGTCCACCGGCACGTGCAGCAGCACGTCGGCCGGGCCGTAGCCCAGGTAATGACCGCGCCAGACCATGTTGCGCAGGTCGTCGTTCATGGCCTCGCCGGCCGGGAACGGCAGCACCGACAGCTTCACGCCCAGCGCCTGCGCCAGCGCGCCGGCGAGCTCGACGTCGATGCCCTTGCCGTTGTCGTGGAACGGCGGCATCTCGGTGTAGAGGCCCACGACCAGCGAGCCGCGCGCCGTGATCTTGTCCATCGGGGTAGCCGCCAGCGGCAGGCCCAGCGCCATGGCACCGGCGCCGGCCAGGGCGCGAAGCGCCGTGCGGCGCCCCATCAGCTGTGAGCGCGCCATGGTCACAGCGGCTTCTCGCGGCGGGTTTCCAGGTAGGCCTTGATCGACCAGATCGCCTCCTGGTTGAGCATGCCCTCGAAGGGCGGCATGTACACCGCGCCGTTGCGCGTGCGGCCGTTGCGCACGGTGGTCAGGTAGTAGTCGTCGATTTCCTTGGCGCAGGCCTTCTTCTTGGCCTCGGCCTTCTGGTTGGCGCACTCATTGTCGAGCTTGCGCAGGTCGGGCGCGATGCCGCCGGAGATGGCCTCCAGGCCGTGGCAGCGGGCGCAGTTCTGGTTGTAGGCCGAGGAGCCGATCTTGATGGCCTTGTCGTTGCCGCTGAACGGGTTCTGGTCGCGCCAGCCTTCGCCCAGCGAGGGCAGCTCCCTGGTGTCCACTGCCTGCGGCGTGACGTCGCCGTGGGCCAGGGCGGCACCGGCCACCAGCAGGCCGGCCATCAGGGCGGCAAGGCGCGCAGGGCGGCGCACGGCCATGCGGGCGTTGGAACGCTCGGTCATCTTTTGTCTCCTGGGGTTGTTGAGCGGGAACGGGCCGGAGTTTTGCAAGGGCTGTGCCACGGACGCCGCAGCGTGAATTCGTCACTGCGCACGGGGTCCGCCGTGCGGGTATGCCGGGTGGACAGTGCTATACGATTGCTACAGCATTGCGCCCGCGCAGGGTGAACCTGCTCAAGAATGAAACAATGCCGCGGCCCGCTGTCACAGCAGCGCCGACACCTCGGCCCCACAAACGGACGTGCCCGGACGCACGCCACGGAGACCTCGCCACCATGTCGATCCACCGCAGCAGCATCGCGGCGCCGCCCGAAGGGCCGGCCGCCCACGTGGACCTGATCAAGCAGTCGCACGAGCGCTGCGCCGCGCTGGGGCTCACGCGCATCGAGCGTCCGGACTACGAGCCGCTCATGCGCAGCGACCTCAACGACGCGCGCGAGCGCAACCGCAAGCTGCACACGCACGCGGCGCCGGTGATGGAGCTGCTGCTGGAGCAGATCGCCGGCACGCAAAGCATGATCGTGCTCACCGACGCGCACGGCACCATCCTGCACAGCGTGGGCGACGAGGAGTTCGTGACGCGCGCGGGCAAGGTGGCGCTGTCGCCGGGCGTGAATTGGGCCGAGCACTCCAAGGGCACCAACGCCATCGGCACGGCGCTCTTCGCCGAGCGGCCCACGCTCGTGCATGCCGAAGAGCACTTCATGCACGCCAACCAGTTTCTGACCTGCTCGGCGGCACCGATCTTCGACCCGCGCGGCAACATGCTCGGCGTGCTCGACGTCAGCGGCGACCACCGCGCCTACCACCAGCACACCATGGGACTCGTGCGCATGTCGGCGCGCATGATCGAGAACCACTGGCTCAACGACCATTGCGCCAACCGGCTGCGGCTGCACTTCCACAGCCGCCCGGAGTTCATCGGCACGCTGCTCGAAGGCATCGTGGTGGTGGGCGCCGACGGCAAGCTTCTGGGCGCCAACCGCAGCGCGCTCGACCAGCTCGGCATCTCCGGCGTGGCGCTGCGCAACCAGACGCTGACCTCCCTCTTCGGCACCACCGTCGGCGCCGTGGCCGACCATTTCCGCGGCCCGCTGGCCTTGCCCATGAAGCTCACGCTGCCCGACGGGCGCCAGCTGCTGGCCAGCGCCCGCATGGACTGGGCCACCCTGGCCTTCTCCGCCGTGCCCGCGGGCGCGCCGGCCATCGAGCAGCGCGCCGCGCCGCGCGAGGCGGTGGCGCAGCCCACGCAGCCGGCAAGCGCCGCGCTGGCGGAGGCCGGCGCCGCGGCGACGCAGCTGCCCGCGGCGCTGCCCACGGGGCTGTCGTACCTGCAGACCGGCGATGCGCAGATCGAGGCCGTGGTGCAGAAGGCGCGGCGCATCATCAACCGCGACATCCCGCTGCTGATCCTGGGCGAGACCGGCACCGGCAAGGAGTTGTTGGCGCATGCGGTGCACCAGGACTCGAACCGCGCCAAGCAGCCCTTCGTGGCGGTCAACTGCGCCAGCATCCCCGAGACGCTGATCGAGGCCGAGCTCTTCGGCTACGAGGAAGGCGCCTTCACCGGCGCGCGGCGCAAGGGTGCCACCGGACGCATCGTGCAGGCCAACGGCGGCACCCTCTTCCTCGACGAGATCGGCGACATGCCGCTGCAGCTGCAGGCGCGGTTGCTGCGCGTGCTGCAGGAGCGCTGCGTCACGCCGCTGGGCAGCGGCAAGGCCATCGCCGTGGACATCGCCGTCATCGGCGCCACGCACCGCAACCTGCGCGAGATGATCCAGCGCGGCGAGTTCCGCGAGGACCTGTACTACCGGCTCAACGGCCTGGTGCTGCGGCTGCCGCCGTTGCGAGAGCGCAGCGACCTGGCGCTGGTGGCGCAGCGCATCCTGGCCGCGGAATGCCCGCAGGGCGCGCCGCGCATCAGCCCCGAGGTCATGGCGCTGTTCCAGCGCTGCGACTGGCCGGGCAACATCCGCCAGCTCGCCAACGTGCTGCGCACCGCCGCCGTCATGGCCGCGGGCGAGCCCATGATCACGCAGGCGCACCTCTCCGACGACTTCCTCGACGACGTGCGCCGCCTGGCCCAGCAGCAGCAGGCGCAGGCGCAGCAGCAGCCCGTGGCAGCCGCCCCCGCCGCCTTCGCCACCGCGGGCTTCGCGCCGTCCGGCACCGCGCTGCCGGCCCAGGCGGCCATGCCGCCGGCCGCCGGCTTCGATGCGCACTTCCCTGCCGCCGCCGCGGCGCCCCAGCCGCCGGCCGCGCCCGCGGGTTTCGCGCCCGGCCTGCCGCCCGGTGCGGGCGCAACTTCGGCGTCCATGCCGGCATCGACGGCGCGCACGCTGCACGAGCAGGAGATCGCCATGATCCAGGCCGCGCTCGACGCGGCCGGCGGCAACATCTCCGAAGCGTCGAAGCGGCTGGGCATCAGCCGCAACACCATCTATCGCAAGCTGCGCTGGAACCGCCCGGACAGCGACGTCTCCTGACCCGCTCGCGGGTTTGCACTGTGTCAGACTGAAGCGATCCTGCTTCACCGAGACACAAAACCCGGCCGCCGCGGGGCCCACCGAAGCCGCGGATGCCGCCATGGCGGCATCAATCGGCACCCCGGCGCGCCATTTCGGCGTCAAAGCGCCGCGAATGGCCCGCCGAAGCCCCGGCGGCACGGGTCTTGCGAAACGCCCTGAAAAGCAAGACCGGCCCGCCACGACGGCGGGCCGGGACTCACCGGAGACACCCGTGCCCCACCAACGCAACCGCGCCGCGCCGGAACGCCGCGCCGCCGCATGATGAAACTGTTGCTGCTCGGTGCCGAGGGCAGCGCAGCGCGCGCCGCCGCGCTGTCCGACGGCAGCCGCTGGGTACTGCTCAACGCACCGACCGACCTGGAACGCCAGCTCCAGCGCCATCCCCAGCTGCAGGCCCAGCCGCTGGCCGGCGTGGTGCTGATGGACGCGCAGCTCGACCACGTCTCGGGCCTGCTGGGCCTGCGCGACGGCCCGCCCGTGGAGCTCTATGCCACGCCGGCGGTGTTCGAGACGCTGACCACCGAGCTGCCGCTGCTGCAGGTCGTGGACCGCTGCTGCGGCGTGCGCTGGCACCTGCTGCCCGTGGCCGGCGACAGCGCCGTGGCGCCCTTCCGCATCGAGGCCCTGCCGGGGCTGCGCTTCACGGCCTTTGCCGCCGGCGACGAGTTCGCCCCCGGCGCCACGCTGGCACTGGAGGTGGAAGACCTGCGCGACGGCCGCCGCCTGCTCTACTGGCCCGGCCCCTGGCCGCTGCCGCCCGACCACGGCGCCGACTGCCTGCTGCTGGGCGACGGCGGCGCGGCGCTGGCGGGCGAGAGTGCCGGCGCAGGCCGGCGCGTGCTGCTGCACCCGGCCGCACCGCCGCCCGCGCCCGTGCCGGGCGAGCCCGTGCTGGAACAAGCCTTCGACGGCATGGAGATCGAGCTTTGAGCAGCGTGCCCGCATCTTCCCCCGACACCGCCGCCGCCGGCGCGGGCGCAACCCCGCAGCGGCTGCGCCTGGCCGGGCTGCACAAGCGCTACGGCGAGCGCGTGGCGCTGAAGTCGCTGGACCTGACGCTGGCGCCGCGCAGCTTCGTGGCACTGCTGGGCCCCAACGGCGCGGGCAAGTCCACGCTGTTCCAGCTGCTCACCGGGCTGTTCGCGCCGGACGCGGGCGAGGTCGAGGTCGATGGGCTGTCGCTGGCGCGCCAGACGCGCCAGGCGCTGGCGCGCATCGGCGTGGTGTTCCAGCAGATGTCGCTGGACCTGGACCTGAGCGTGCGGCGCAACCTGCAGTTCCACGCGCAGTTGCACGGCCTGCCCGCGGCGCTGGCGCGCACGCGCATCGAGGCGGCGGCCGAGACCTTCGGCCTCGCCAAGGACCTGCAGCGCGCGGTGCGCGAGCTCTCCGGCGGCAACCGGCGCAAGGTGGAGCTGGCGCGCGCGCTGCTGCACCGCCCGGCGCTGATCCTGATGGACGAGCCCACCGTCGGCCTGGACCCGAAGTCGCGGCGCGACCTGCTCGCCGCCATCAAGGACGACGTGGCGCAGCGCGGCTCCACCGTGCTGTGGGCCACGCACCTGGTCGAGGAGGCGCAGGCCGCCGACCGCGTGCTGGTGCTGCACCGGGGCGTGCTGCTGGCCGACGGCGCGCCCGATGCCGTCACGGCGCAGCTGGGCGGCGGCTCGCTGGAGGAAGCCTTCGTCAAGGCCACGGCCTGAGGCGTTGAAGCACCGATGCGCTGACAACTTTCTGCAATTCGAGGGCCGCGGCCGGCGGCCCGCCAGGAACCCCCGGCCTCACGACGACACCAACGAGGCCATTGCAATGGCACAGGAGACAAAGACGTGAAGATGCGACTGCTGACCGCCGCCCTGCTGGCCCTGGGCGCCGGGCTGGCCTCGGCCCAGACCGCCTGGGTGTCGAGCGAGAAGGACCACGCCCTCACGCTGGTGGACCTCAAGACGATGGCCGTGGCCGGCGTCGTCAACACCTGCAAGCGCCCGCGCCACATGCAGCTCGCACCTGACGGCAAGCGGCTGTTCGTGGCCTGCAGCGAGTCCGGCCAGGCCGACGTGATCGACGTGGCCAGCCGCAAGTCGGTGGCCCGCGTGTCGCTGGGCGACGAGCCCGAGGCCTTCGACTTCTCGAAGGACGGCAAGGCGCTGTACGTGTCGGCCGAGGACGAGGGCGCGCTCGTGACCATCGACGCCGCCAGCGGCAAGACGCTGGCCTCGGTGCCCGTGGGCAAGGAGCCCGAAGGGGTGAAGACCTCGCCCGACGGCAAGCTGGTGTTCGTCACCTCCGAGGTGGCCAACATGGTTCACGTGGTGGACACCGCCACGGGCAAGGTGGTGAAGAACATCGCCGCCGGCAAGCGGCCGCGGCGCATGGTGTTCACCCCCGACGGCGCGCAGCTGTGGGTGAGCAACGAGCTGGGCGCGAGCATCAGCGTCATCTCGGTCAAGGACCTGGCGGTGACGCACACCATCGCGCTGTCGCTCAAGGGCGCGCGCGCCGAGGACATCACGCCCGTGGGCCTGGCCATGACGCGCGACGGCAAGACGGCCTACGTCTCCATGGGCCGCGCCAACCACGTCGGCGTCATCGACGTGGCCAGCCGACAGCTCACCAAGACGGTGCTGGTGGGCAAGCGCGCCTGGCACGTGGCGCTGAGCCCCGACGAGACCCGCCTGGTGGTGAGCAACGGCCTGAGCGACGACGTCACGATCATCGACACCGCAACGGCCAAGGCGCTCAAGAGCGTGCCGGTGGGCCGCGTGCCCTACATGGCCGTGGTGCTCGACTGATGCGCCGCCGCCGTCTTCCCCTGTTGCGCCCCCTGGCCGCCGCGGCGCTGCTGGCCGCGGCCGGCGCCGCGCTGGCCGCGCCCTACAAGGTGACGCTGCTCGTGCGCGCCGACGACCCGCGCCTGGCGCGCGACCGCCTGGAGCGCGCCTACCTGGGCCAGCCCGGCGGCCCGGCGCAGGACGGATTGAACGTCGCGCTCAAGGAAGCCGCCTTCGAGCTTGAAGCCGCCGGCACCGCGCTGACCCTGGAGACCGTGGCCGTGGCGGATGCGGCGGCCGCGCGCGCCGCGGCGCAGAAGGCCGAGAAGGCCGGCGCCGCCGTGCTGCTGACCGACCTGGACGCGGCGGCCACCATCGCCGTGGCCGACGCCGTGCAGCGCCCGGTGCTCAACCTGGGTGCCGCGGACGACCGCCTGCGCGGCGCGGACTGCAAGGCAAAGCTGTTGCACCTGGCGCCCAGCGAGCGCATGCGCGCCGACGCCCTGGCGCAGACGCTGGCCGCGCGCAAGTGGCCGCAGGTGCTGCTGCTCACGGGCCCCTCGCCGCGGGACGCCGAGCGCGCCGCGGTGGCGCAGGCCGCGATCAAGCGCTACGGGCTGAAGCTGGTGGCGAGCAAGCCGTTCAAGCTCTCGGCCGACCCGCGCGAGCGCGACCTGGCCAACCCGCTGCTGCTCACCGGCGGCGCCAGCTACGACGTGGTGTGGGTGGTGGACAGCGACGGCGAGTTCGCGCGCTCGCTGCCCTACCGCACCGCGCTGCCGCGCCCGGTGGTGGGCGACGCGGGGCTGGTGGCGCTGGCCTGGCATGCGCAGTTCGAGCGCTTCGGCGCGCCGCAGGTGGCGCGCCGCTTCCAGAAGGCGGCGGGCCGGCCCATGACCGCGCCCGACTGGGCCTCGTGGATGGCCGGCAAGGCGCTGGTGGCCGCGGCCGTGGCGGCGCCCAAGGGCCAGGCGGCCGCGTTCGAGAAGGCGCTGTTCGAGGGCGGCGTGGACGGCTCCAAGGGCGTGGTGATGAGCTTCCGCCCCTGGGACGGCCAGCTGCGCCAGCCGCTGCTGCTCACCGACGGCCAGGCCGTCGTCTCCAGCGCGCCCATCGAGGGCGTGCTGCATCCGAAGAACGTGCTCGACACCCTCGGTGCCGATGCCCCGGAGAAGCTGTGCAAGGCCCGACTGTGACCACTACTTCGGCCGGGCGCGAGCGCCTGGGCGCCGTCGCCCACGCGCTGATGGCCATGCAGGCCATCGTCTGGCGCGAGCTGCTGAAGTTCTCGCGCCAGTCCGGGCGGCTGGTGTCGGCGCTGGTGCGGCCGCTGCTGTGGCTGGCGGTGTTCGCCGCGGGCTTTCGCAACGTGTTCGGCGTGGCCATCGTCGAGCCCTACGACAGCTACATCCCCTACGACGTCTACATCGCGCCGGGGCTGGTGGGCATGGTGCTGCTGTTCAACGGCATGCAGTCCAGCCTCGCCATGGTCTACGACCGGGAAATGGGCCTGATGCGGCTGCTGCTCACCGCCCCGCTGCCGCGGCCGTGGATCCTGCTGTCGAAGCTCACGGCCACGGCCGTGCTGTCGCTGGCGCAGGCCGCGGCCTTCGTGGTCGTGGCCGCGCTGCTGGGCACCGAGCTGCCGGTGCTGGAGCACCTGCCCGCGGTGCTGCTGGCGGCGGTGTGCGGCGCGCTCATGCTGGGCGCCCTGGGGCTGCTGCTGTCGGTGCACATCAAGCAGCTGGAGAACTTCGCCGGGACGATGAACTTCGTCATCTTCCCCATGTACTTCATGTCCACGGCGCTGTACCCGCTGTGGAAGCTGGAGGAGTCGGGCGCGAACTGGGTCTACCAGATCGCCCGCTTCAACCCGTTCACGCACGCGGTGGAGTGGATGCGCTTCGCGCTCTACGGCAAGGACCCGGGCATCTCGCCCTGGATCGTGCTGGGCACGCTGGTGGTGTGCTTCGCGGTGGCGAGCTGGGGCTACGACCCGCAGCGCGGCTTCGGCCAGCTGACCAAGCGCGGCTGAGGGGGGCGCGATGAAGCTGCTGTCCCTGCTGCCTTCCATCCGGCCGCAGCGCGGCCATGGCCACGCGCGCACCGATGCGGCGCCGATCGAGCCCATCGCCTTCGAATGGCTGGCCCTGGCCGGGCTGCTGGCCTTCGCCACCTGGCTGCTGGGCGTGCGCGGCGTGTGGGCGCTGCTGCTGTCGGCCGACCCGACGGGGCTGACGCTGGTGATCATCGTCATCTTCTTCACCGCCACGCTGTGGTGCGGCACGCGCACGCGCGCGCTGCAGCGCGAGCGCGCGGCGCTGCTGCTGGGCACCTCCGGGGGCGGCTGGGCCGCGGAGTACCTGCGCGCGCTGCGCGCCCGGCCGCAGGACTCGGGCGCGCCGATGGACCTGCTGCTGGAGCGCACGCACGGGCCGCACGGCACGGCGTGGTGGGTCAACGGCATCCAGCTCAAGCTGGGGCTGCTGGGCAAGGTGATCGGCTTCTCGATCCTGGCGCTGCAGATCGGCAAGCTGCAGAACTTCGACGCGGCGCAGTCGCAGGACCTGCTGCGCCAGCTCACCACGGGCCTGGGCGTGGCGCTGCTGACGACCATGGTCGGCCTGGTGGGCAACATCCTGCTGGGCCTGCAGCTCACGCGGCTGGACCGCTATGCCGACGCGCTGGTGGCCGACATCCAGCGCGCGGGCCTGGCACAGGACGCCGCGGACGCCGCGGCGCGCGGGTGAGGCGGCCATGCGCCGGCGCCGCACGGCCCGCGAGGCGGAGGTCGATCCGTTCTATGACATGTTGTTCAACATGCTCATCGCCTTCGTCTTCTGCTTCATCGTGGCGCTGCTGGCGATGAACCCGAAGGCGCTCAAGGCCGGCGACATCCCGGCCAAGGCGGAATACATCATCAACGTGTCCTGGCCGGACATGGACCCCAACGACATCGACACCTGGGTGCAGGACCCGGCCGGCGAGCTGGTGTGGTTCCGCGCCCGCGAGGCCGGGCTGATGCACCTGGACCGCGACGACCGCGGCCTGTCCAACGACGTCGTCATCATCAACGGCAAGCAGGTGGTGAACCCGCTGAACCAGGAGGTGGTGACGCTGCGCGGCATCGCGCCGGGCGAGTTCACCGTCAACGTCAGCTACTACGAGACCAAGAACGGCAAGCCGGTGGAGGTCACCGTCTCCGTCATCAAGGTCAATCCCCGCGCCGACGTGGTGTTCTACGGACAGGTCACGCTGGCCCGCAAGGGCGACGAGGCCACGGCCGTCCGTTTCACGGTGCTGCCCGACGGCAACGTCGCCAACGTCAACACGCTCCCCAAATCCCTGGTGCAACGGCTATGACCCTCGCCCTCATCCTTTCCCTGGCGGTGCTGGTGCTGCTGTGCGCGCTGGCGCTGGTGTGGTCGCGCTGGCCGGCCTGGCTCAAGGGCCTGCTGGTCGTGGGCGTGACCGTCTTCTACTTCTTCGCCGACGACACCGCGCACGGGCTGGCGGGCTGGCCCAACGCCGACCCGCTGCCGGAGAAGTTCGTGCTGCTGGCCGCCGTCATTGAGGAGCCCAACAAGGGCAACCCCGGCGCGCTCTACGTCTGGGTCAACGCGCTGGAGAACGGCAAGCCCGCGCGCCAGCCGCGCGCCTACAAGCTGCCCTACGCGAAGGACCTGCACGCGCTGCTCGACGAGGGCATGAAGAAGGTGCGCCAGGGCGTGAGCCAGGTCGGCACCGCCGAGCCGCGCGCGGGCAAGGGCGGCGTGTCGTGGCTGCGCCCGGGCAGCGACGAGCAGCGCATCTCCATCCGCGACCTGCCCGCGCCGCAGCTGCCGGAGAAGTGATGCGCTCGCAACCTCTACCGATTGCGGCGGCGCTGGCGGGCGCGCTGCTGCTGCTGTCCGGCTGCGGCTCGAAGGCGCCGGGCGCCGAGCTGTTCCCGCTGGAGTCCGGGCACCGCTGGACTTACGAGGTGCGCACCGACTGGGAGGACCAGCGCGTGGAGCGCGAGACGCGCCGCTTCGAGACGCTGGGTGCCGACGACTCGCTGGCCGACGGCAAGGCCTACGTGCGCCGCAGCGACGCGGGCATGGACTACTGGCTGCGCATGGACGACAGCGGCGTGTACCGCGTGGCCAGCCGCTCCATGGCGCAGGCCGAGCCTGAAGCCGACGCGGCCCGGCGCTACGTGCTCAAGGCGCCGCTGGCGGTGGGCACCACCTGGTCGGCGCCGACCATCACGTACCTGCTGACGCGGCGCCAGGGCTTTCCGGCCGAGGTGCGCCACAGCGCGCCGCCGGTGCCGATGAACTACGTGATCGAGGCCACCGGCGAGGCGGTCGAGACCCGCGCCGGGCGCTTCGAGGGCTGCCTGCGCGTGCAGGGCAAGGCCGATTTGCGGCTGTTCGCCGACCCGGTGGCGGGCTGGAAGGACGTGCCCCTGGTCACCACCGAGTGGTACTGCCCGGGCGTCGGGCTGGTGAAGATGAAACGCGAGGAAGCTGCGGGCTCGCCCATGCTGCTGGGCGGCACCGTGACCATGGAGCTGTTGTCATGGCAATGAATCCCAACGACCTCACGGCGCGCCGCGGCGCGCTGCGGCGCATCGCCGGCACGCTGCTGGCGCCCATGGCCGGCACGGCCAGCGCGGCCGTGCTGGCCCAGCCCGGCGACCGCTTCCCGAGCCGCGCGGTAACGCTGTGGGTGCCCTGGGCCGCGGGCGGCGCCACCGATCTGACCATGCGGCTGCTGGCCGAGCTGGCCGCGCGCCACCTGGGGCAGAAGGTGCTGATCGAGAACCGCGGCGGCGCCGGCGGCACGCTGGCCATGCCGGTGCTGCAGCAGGCCGCGCCCGACGGCTACACCATCGCGCAGCTGCCGCAGCCGGTGTTCCGCGCGCCGTGGGTGCAGAAGGTGCTGTGGGACCCGATCCGCGACACCACGCCGATCATCCAGGTCAGCGGCGTGACCTTCGGCATCGTGGTGCCGGCGGGCAGCCCGTTCCGCACGCTGGAGGAGCTGTTCGCCTGGGCGCAGGCGCACCCGGGCGAGGTGACGGTGGCGACCAACGGCATCGGCACCACGCCGCACCTGGTGATGGACGAGCTCTTCGGCCGGCGCAACACGGCATGGGTGCACGTGCCTTTCAAGGGCGTGTCGCAGCAGATGCTGGCCGTGGCCTCCGGCCAGGTCATGGCCGGCGTGACCTCCAACGGCTTCGGCCCCTTCGTGGACAACGGGCAGCTGCGGCTGCTGGCGACCTTCGGCGAGCACCGCACGAAGCGCTGGCCCAGCGCGCCCACGCTCAAGGAGCTGGGCCACGGCATCGTGGCCACTTCGCCCTACGGCCTGGCCGGCCCGCGCGGCCTGCCCAAGGCGGTGGTCACGGTGCTGCACGACGCCTTCAAGGCGGCGATGTACGACCCGCAGCACGTGGCCGAGCTGGCCAAGTACGACCAGGAGCTGGCCTACCTGGGCCCCGAGGAGTACGGGCGCAGCATGCGCGAGACCTATGCCGCGGAGCGGCGCGCGGTGGAGAGGATGGGGCTGGCGGCGAGGGGGAGCTGAGCCTCGGGCCCTACAGGTCGTACGCTACCACCCCGATCACCACCCCGTTCCTCCACCCGCCCTCACCCTGCTGGCGCTGCACGCTCACGTCCAGCGCCAGCCGGTCGCGGCGCAGCCAGTGGCGGATGCCGGCGTGCAGCAGGTGCTGCCCCGGCTGGTAAACCACTTCGCCGAAGCCCCAGGTGCGGCCCTGCAGCGGCCGCTCCAGGCCCAGGGCGACGAAACCCTGGCCGCCGCCGAAGGGCCGGCGCTGCCAGCCCAGGTTCGCGTGCGCCTGCCCCTCCTGCGCCTGCGACAGCGGCATGCTGCCCAGCAGCTGCACCAGCGCGCCGCGGCGCGCGCGGCGTGGCCCGGCGGTTGCGCCCGCATCGTCATCGCCACCTTCCGCCCGCGCGCGGTCGAGTCCCAGCGACATGCTCAGTCCCAGCCCGAAGCCGTCGCGCGCGATGTCGTTGAAGACGTGCTTGAGCTCCAGCTCGGCCTCGCGCTCGCTGCGCTCGCCGCCGCCGGGGCGCTCGGCGCTCCACTCCAGCTCCAGCGAGGTCGCGCGCGTGAAGCCGTACTCCAGGCCGAGCTGCAGCGCGTTGGCCGCGCCGCTGCGCAGCCAGCGCCCGCCCAGGCTCCAGGCGGCCGCGTCGTCCTCCAGGGCGGCGCTGCCCAGCACGAGGTAGGGCCGGTCGCCGGCATGCGCCGCCGGCACGGGTGAAAAGCAAAAAGCCAGGGCCGCGCACAGCGCGAGCCCTGGCTGAAAGCCAGGCATGCGTGTCATCGCTGACAGCTTAGCCCGGCCACCCCGGTTGCTGGTTGTCGATTACTTCATGAGCTTGAAAACCCACACGGAGCCACCCTGCTCCAGGTAGCTCACGCGCTTGGCGACGTCGCCGCCCCACAGCGGCACGGCGCCGCCCCAGCCGGAAACCACGGCCACGTACTGCTCGCCCTTGTCTTCCCAGGTGACCGGGGGCGCCACGACGCCGGAGCCGGTCTGGAACTTCCACAGCACCTTGCCGGTCTTGGCGTCGGCGGCCTGCAGGAAGCCCTCGGGCGTGCCCCACCACACCAGGTTGCCGCCGGTGGTCAGCACGCCGCCCCACAGCGGCGCGTTGTTCTTGACCTCCCAGGCGATCTTGCCGGTCTTGGGGTCGATGGCGCGGAGGGCGCCGATGTAGTCCTCGTTGAGCGTCTTGATGGTGAAGCCGGCGCCCAGATAGGCCGCGCCCTTCTTGTAGGTGATGGGCTCGTTCCAGATGTCCATGCCCCACTCGTTGGCCGGCACGTAGAACAGCTTCGTCTCGGGCGAGTAGGCCATCGGCATCTGGTTCTTGCCGCCCAGGAAGCCCGGCGCGGCGAACACGGTCTGGCCCTTCTTGCCGTCGGCGCTGGCGGTGGGGTCGCCCGGGCGGTTTTCCGGCACGAAGTTCGGGCGGCCCGTCTTCATGTCGATGCCGGTAGCCCAGGTGATCTTCTTGACGAATGGGAAGGCGTTGACCAGCTCGCCGGTGCGCGCGTCGTTGACGTAGAAGAAGCCGTTGCGGTCGGCCTTGCCGCCCAGGATGCGGCCGCCGTCGTCATAGGTCACGAACTCGTTGACGCCGTCGAAGTCCCAGCCGTCGTTGGGCGTGTTCTGGTAGTGCCACTTGATCTGGCCGGTCTTGATGTCGATCGCGACCGTCGAGCACGAGTACAGGTTGTCGCCCTTGCGCAGGTTGGAGTTCCACGGGGCGGGGTTGCCGGTGCCGAAGTAGGCCAGGCCGGTGCGGGCGTCGTAGGTGCCGCCCAGCCACGTGGCGGAGCCGCCGGTCTGCCACAGGTCGCCCGGCCAGCTCTTGCCCGGGGTGCCCGAGACGCCGTTCTCGGTCTTGTTGCCGTCCTTGTCGTACTTGTAGCCCATGTGGCCTTCGACGGTCGGACGGGTCCAGACCAGCTGGCCGGTCTTGGCGTTGCGCGCCTCGACGCGACCCACCACGCCGAACTCGCCGCCGGACACGCCGGTCAGCAGCAGGCCGTCAACGATCAGCGGCGCGGCCGAAGCGGAGTAGCCGGCCTTGTAGTCGTCGATCTTTTCCTTCCAGACCACGTCGCCGGTCTTCTGGTCCAGCGCGACGAGCTGCGCGTCGAGCGTGGCGAAGATCACCAGGTTGTCGTAGAGCGCGGCGCCGCGGTTGATCACGTCGCAGCAGGGCATGATGCCTTCGGGCAGGCGGTGCTCGTACTTCCACAGCTTCTGGCCGGTCTTGGCATCCAGCGCGTAGATGCGCGAGTAGGAGCCCGTCACGAACATGATGCCGTTGTGGATCACCGGCTGCGATTCCTGGCCGCGCTGCTTCTCGCCGCCGAAGGAGAAGGACCACACGGGCACGAGCTTGTTGATCGTGCCGGCGTTGATCTGCTTGAGCGGCGAGTAACGCTGGCCCTGCGTGCCCATGCCCCACGACAGCACGTCGCCGGTGGTCTTGGCATCGTCCAGGATCATCTTGTCGGTGACCGCGGCCTGGGCGGTCATCGCGCCCATCGCCAGGGCGACCATGGTGGTGATCATCTTGAAGCGCATGTTCTGTCTCCTTCGTGAGTGGATGCGTGTGTGTTCGACCGGGGAACGGCGGCCGCTGCGCGGGGACATCAAACGCATGGAGCGTGCCACCGCCCGAACGGGCGCCAAACGGGGTTTTCGGACGCGGAAATAGCCCCCTGAAGTCAGGGTTTTTCCGCAACTTGTCCCAGGTTCGCACAGCCCGCGCGCGCCTTGCTGTCACAGGCTGGCGGCAGCGCGGCCTGCTCGTAGCGCGGGTACAGGTGCACGACGTTGCGGGTGTACTCGGTGGCGCGCGCGGCCCAGGCGTCGAACTCCGCGGGCAGCGGCGCGCGCAGCAGCTCGGCCATCTCCAGGCCCTGCGCGGCGCCGCGCGTGAAGCGCTCGTCGAGCCACTGCAGGTAGCGCGCGGTCATGTCCAGCCCCGCGGTGTCGGCGCGCACCGGGCCGTGGCTGGGCACCAGCGCCGTGAGCTTCGGGGGCAGCACGGCCGGCAGCTCGGCCAGGCTGCGCCGCCACTGCGGCAGCTTCGCGTGCGGCGTGGTGGGAATGCGCTGCACGAACACGAGGCCGCCGGCGAAGGCGACGCCGCTGGCGCGGTCCACCAGCACCAGGTCGCTGTCGGTGTGGCCCTGGAACTCGCGCAGCTCGAACTCGCGCTGGCCCACCTTGAGCGTGCCGGGCCTGGCGTCGGTGTCGGGCAGCAGCGCCTGCGTGCCCTTCATCCAGTCGCCGCAAGTGCGAAAGAGGTTGTCCTCGTAGGCCTGCGCCTCGCGCGCCATGCCCGCGCGCGTGGCGGGCGTGGCCAGGCGCGGCACGTCGGCGAAGGCCTGGTTGCCCAGGAAGTAGTCGGGATGCAGGTTGAGGTGGATCACCTGCTTCACCGGCTCGTTGGTGGTGCGCTCGATGAGCGCGCGCAGCTGCTGCCCGTACTTCAGCGACGGCCCGGTGTTGACGACGACCACGCCGGCGCCGGTGGCGATGAAGCCGGTGTTGATGATGTTGCAACCGTTGGCCGGCTCGAAGTCGGCATTGGCGCCCTCCACCACCCACACCCCCGGCGCCAGGGCGCGGGCTTCAAGCCTGTAGTCGAGCGTGGCCCGGTCGGGCTGCGCGCCGAAGGCGGCGAAGGCGGGGACGAGCAGGGCCAGGGCGAAGGCTTTCCGGACCAGCGATTCGCCAATGAAGCGTTTCGTCATTCCGGCGAAAGCCGGAATCCACGAGCGCTGCGATGCCCCGCCGGCCAAGGCAGGCACGTGCCCATGCCGGCCGTTCCTCCGCAACGGGGCGCGTGGATTCCGGCTTCCGCCGGAATGACGGATCTGTGGGCCGGCATTGCAGCCATCGGCCACGTCAATGAAAGGCGTCATGGCAGCAGGCGGCGCCCGATGGCCGCGTCGATGCGGTTGCCGTTGTTGTCGCTGCCGCGCACGCGCAGCGACGCGCTGGCGCGCCCGGGCAGCTCGAAGCTGAGCACCGGGTTCTCGCTCAGCGGCTCGTAGCCGTTGAAGACCAGCAGCTCCGCGCCGCCCTCGTCGAGCACGGCCAGGCGGTTGATGAAGAAGGCCGGCACCCCGGCCACGAGTCCCGTGTCCATCGGGTGCATCACGCGCAGCCGCAGCCGCGTGGCCTCGGCCGCGAGCGGGCTCTCGAACAGCGCGCCGCTGACCTGGCCCAGCGTGCTGGCCCAGCTGCCGTCGCTGCGCGTGACGCCGGGCAGCGTGCAGCCGCCGCCGCTGGACTCGACGAAGGTGCCGCCCACGTGCCAGACGCCGTCGGCCGTCTTCACGGCCGCGCGCACCGGGCTGGCCTGCTCCAGCTTGAAGCGGAAGCTCAGCGCCGGCAGCGCCTGACGCGGGTAGAAGTCCAGCACCTTCCTGATCGGGTTGCGCTCGACGATCACGGCGATCTGCGCCACGTCGCGCAGCTCCAGCGCCGACACGCTCACCGGCACCGCCATCGGGTCCTCGGCGAAGGCCGGCCCGACGACCTTGACCCGGTCGTCGAACACCACCGGCGCGTTGCCCAGGAACTCGCGCCGGATGTCGGGCCACTGCATCGACTCCAGCGGATCCTTCTGGCCTGGCATGGCTCCCGCGCGCGGTTGCGCCCGCACCGCCAGCGGCGCCGCCAGCCCGACCAGCAGCCTGCCCATCGCATGACGTCTGTTCAGCATGGGCGCGACTGTGAGGGTTGACCCCGACCGCCGACAGTGAGGGGCAACCCGGGGCGCTGCTACAGCCTGGAGCAAAGCGTGACCGGGTTCACGCTCGCCACCGCGCGGCGGGCGGCGGCGGCCGGACTCAGAACCCGCCGTACAGCCGCACGCCCAGCAGGAAGCTGCGCGGGGCGGCGGTTTCGTAGTAGCGGCGGTTGCCCTCGTTGACGATCACGCTGCCGGCATAGGTCTTGTCGGCGAGGTTGTCCACGCGCGCCAGCAGCTCGACCTTGCGCCCGCCGGCCAGCGGCCAGCTCCTGATCCAGCGCAGGTTGGTGACGACGTAGCCTGGCGCGAACTCGTCGTTCACGTCGTTGACCGCGGTGCGGCCCAGCGCCCGCGCCTCCAGCGCCCACTCGCCCAGGCCCGCGTCGCGCCAGGCCAGCTCGCCGAAGGCGCTGGTGCGCTGGGTGCCGGCGATGCGGTTGCCGGCGGCCACGGGCAGCGTGGGCGTGGCGCACGGCGGCGCGCCGCAGGTCAGGAAGCCGTCGCGGTAGCTCGCGTCCAGGTAGGTCAGGCCCAGCTGCGCGCGCCAGGCCGCGGCCGGCTGCCAGGAGGTGGACAGCTCCGCGCCCTGGCGCCGGGTGCGGCCCACGTTGCGGAAGCTGGCACGGCCGCCGAGGTTGGAGGCGACGCCGATCTCGTTGTCCACGTTGGCGCGGAACAGCGCCGCGTCCGCGCCCCAGGCGCCCTCGCGCCACTTGGCACCGAGCTCGAACTGGCGGCTCTCCTGCGGCTGCAGCGCGGTGTTGAAGCCGGCGCCGGCATTGGTACCGGGCTGGTAGGCCAGCTCGGTGAGCGTGGGCGACTCGAAGCCGCGCGCCACGCTGGCATGCAGCTGCAGCGCCGGCAGCGCCTGCCAGCGCAGGCCCAGCACGGGGTTGGTGTAGTCGAACTTCAGGTCACCCGAATCGTCGGGGTTGCCGGGGCGGACGTAGCGGTCGCGGGTGCTGAGCTTGACCTCGCCGCTGCGCACGCCGGCGCTGGCGGTGACGGCCGAGGTGAGCTTCCAGTCCAGCTGCGCATACGCGTCGCGCGTGGTGGCACGGTTGCGCTCGTCGCGGCGCAGGTTGCCGGTGACGCCGATCGCCGTGGGCGCCGTGGCCGGACCGGCGAAGTTCTCGAAGCCACGGCGGTCGTCGGCCTGGGTCTCGAAGGCCACGCCGGTGAGGAGGTCCACGTCGTCCCAGCCCCAGCGCAGCCGCGCGTCCACGCCCTGGAAGTCGCGGTCGAAGTCCACCACGCCGCCGCTCTGGCGCGGGCTGGCGGCCTGGGTGTTGAGCGCGATGGCCTGCCACTGCGTCACGCTGCGCCGCCCGGTGTAGGCCGCCACCTGGCTGTCGCGCAGCGCCCCTTCGGCAAATCGGTGCGTCCAGCTCGCGCCCAGCTGCGCCTGCTCGGCGTCCTTGCGCGTGTTGAAAGCCTGAGCCACGGGCACGGTGACGGTGTCGGTGGTGCGGATGCGGCCCTGCGTCGTGCCGTAGGGGTTGGCGTTGAACTCGTTGCGCGTCAGCCCCAGCGGGTCCTGCGCCGGCTGCGTCCAGTAGCTGGCCTGCACCACCACGCGGTCGCGCTCGCCCTGCCAGCCCAGCCGCGCGTTGAGCGTGCGGCGCTCGGCGTCCATCTGCGGCCGGAAGCCGTCGTACTCCATCGTGGAGCCGCTCACGCGCAAGTCGAAACCCTCGCCCAGCGGCGCCTGCACGCTGCCGCGCAGCTGGCGCAGCCCGTCGCTGCCCACGTCCAGCGCCACCTCGGCCTGGCGCTCGCGCACCGGCGCGCTGAAGAGGGCGATCACGCCGCCCGAGGAGTTGCCGTAGAGCACCGAGAACGGCCCGCGCAGCACCTCGATGCGCGAGGCGCCGGCGATGTCGAAATGCGACACCTGCCCCTGCCCGTCGGGCATCGTGGCGGGAATTCCGTCGCTGTACAGGCGCAGCCCGCGCACGCCGAAGGTGGCGCGCGCGCCGAAGCCGCGCGAGCTGACCTGCAGGTCCTGCGCGTAGTTGTTGCGGTTGTTGACGACCAGCCCCGGCACGCGGGCGAGCGCCTCCGACAGGTTGATCATCGGCCCGGCCGCGCGCAGCTCCTCGCGCGAGACGATGCCGATGGCATACGGCACCTCGGCCGCGGCGCGCTCGCGCACCGAGCCCGTCACCACCACCTGCGCCGGCGCGCCGTCGCTGGCATCAGGCGCGGGCACCTCGCCCTGCCCCGCGCCCACGCCCTGCTGGGCCACGGCGGACATCGACCACAGCGCCGCCGCGCAGGCCAGCGCGCAGCTGCTCAAACGGGGGGTCGGCGGGAAAACTCGGATGTTCATGTTCGGAAAATGCTGGACGGAAAATCGCAGCCCGGCATCAGACCGATGAATGGCGCGCGTGCCAAGGGAGCACAAACCCCTGTTGCGCCTGTACCGGGATGGAGCAAACCGCCCCGCTACCATCCCGCGCCATCATGCAGACGCGCGGCATCCATCTTCAGTACAGCTTCGAGTCCCGCGGCCAGCGCGGCCCGGAGGTCGAGAACCCGTTGTTCGACCTGCTCAACCGGTTGCAGGAGCACGGCTCCATCCGCCACGCCGCCACGGCCATGGGCGCGTCCTACCGCCACGTCTGGGGCTCGCTCAAGCACTGGGAAGAGGTGATGGGCGAGCCGCTGGTGCAGTGGTCGCAGGGGCAGGCGGCGCGGCTCACGCCCTTCGCGCAGCGGCTGCTGGCCGCCGAGCGCCAGGCGCGCACGCGCATGACGCCGCACATCGAGGCGCTGCGCGCGGAGCTGGAGCACGTGCTGGCGCAGGCGCTGGACGGCGCGCAGCTGGTGCTGGAGGTCTTCGCCAGCCACGACCCGGGCCTGCCGCTGCTGCGCGAGCTGGCGCAGCAGCAGCATCAGCTGCACGTGGGCCTGCGCTTCGCCGGCAGCGTGGACGCGCTGCGCGCGCTCGCGCACGGCCGCTGCACGGTGGCGGGTTTCCACGTGCCCGCGCTGCCCGACGGCTCGCCCGTGTTCTCCGCCGCGCTGAAGCCGCTGCTCAAGCCCGGCCTGCACAAGCTGATCGGCTGCCTGCGCCGCCAGCAGGGGCTGATGCTGCGCCCGACCGGCGCCATCGAGCGGCGGCTGTCGCTCACCGACCTGCCCGGCTCGGGCCTGCGCTTCGTCAACCGCCAGCCGGGCTCGGCCACGCGGCTGCTGATGGACCATCTGCTGCAGGCCGCCGGCGTCGATGCGGCGTCCATCGACGGCTATGCGGCGCGGCCCGAGGATTCGCATCTGGCGGTGGCCGCCGCGATTGCCGGCGGGCAGGCCGACGTCGGCCCGGGCATCGAGGCCGCGGCGTGCGAGTTCAACCTCGACTTCATCCCGCTGGTCGAGGAGGACTATTTCCTGGTGTGCCTGAAGGACGCGCTGGACAGCGCCCCGGTGCGCGCGCTGCGCACGGTGCTGGAGAGCCCGGCGTGGCCGCAGGCGCTGCAAGCCCTGCCCGGCTACGCGGCGCCGGACGCGGGGCGGGTGCTGTCGCTGACCAAGGCGCTGCCGTGGTGGCATTTCAGGACGCCGAAGGGGCAGGCGGCCTGATGCGGCTTCCGCGCTATGCCGCCCAGAACACCGCCAGCCACACCGTGGCCTGATCCGGATTGGTCCACGCCACCCGGTGTTTCACCCGCGCCGGGATGTCCACCCAGTCGCCCGGGCCCATGGCCAGCACGCGGCCATCCTCGAACTCCAGCCGCCCGGCGCCCTGCAGCACCAGCACCCACTCGTGCTCGGCCTGGTCGTACCAGCCCTCGGCGGGCGAGGACTGGCCCTGCGAGACGATGCGCTCGATGCGCACGCCGCCGCGCTGCAGCAGCGTCTCGAACAGCTCGGCGTCGAGCCGCGCCGGCAGCGACGCGAGGAGGTTGCCGGCGCGGCCGGGGCTCATGCGCTCACAGGTCCTTGGCGGCAGCGGCGGCCGGCGCCTTCAGTGCCTTGACCATCTTCATGATCGCCGTGATCTGCGCGCCGGACTTCACCGCGTAGTCCACGCCGGTGTAGCCCCACCAGTCCCAGCAGCCCTGCGGATTGGTCGGCACGATGCTCTTGTTCACCTGCGGGTACAGCACCAGCATGTTGTTGGTGTCGGCCCATGCGTTGTAGCCGGTGTTGTTGATGAAGGCGTCGCCCACCGACTCCGCCGACTGCACGCAGCCATGGATGGCCACGTGCACCTTGCACGACTGGCCCTGCTCGCAGGACTTGGGCACGTAGAGATAGGCCTGCTCGGCCATGGCCGTCGAAGCCGGCGCGAAGCTGCGCTGGTCGAAGGTCACCATGCGTCCCGAAGGCGTCGCGGCCTTGTCCTTGAGGTTGCCGTAGATGTGCTTGAGCAACTCGCCGGCCTGGTCGTAGCCGCTGCCGTCGACGGTGCAGTGGCTGATGTAGGGCGAAGCGTTGGCGCTGCAGGCGTTGCCGAAGCCCGGCGTGATCACGGCATGGCCGGCCGGCACGGTGTTGACGTACTTCAGGTTGGCGCCGGAGACGCCCGCCTGCGTGAAGAAGCTCACCGTGGCGTCCACCGCCGGCTGCTTCACCACCGTGTCGTCGAAGCCGCTGAACACATAGACACGGCGGCCGGCCAGGTTGGAGAGGCTGTCGATCTTGCGCTGCGAGGCGAAGTTCTTCGCGGCCGTCACCATCAGCGCGGCATTGGGCGTGACGAACGGGACCTGGCCCATGCAGATGGCGGTGAACATCATGTTGTCCGCCGCGCAGTAGTACGGTCCGCCCGCCACCACGCCTGCGCCCTTGATGCTGGCCGAGTGCGCGACCTGCAGCTGCACCGCCATGAAGGCACCCGACGACAGGCCGGACACCGAGGTCTCGGCCAGGTCCACGTTGAACGCCGGCAGCTTGTCCGCCGCCAGGGCGCCTTGCGCCAGTACCGCTGCGCCGGCCGCAGCCAGCAAGGAATGCATCAGCTTCATGTTTCCCCCAAGGATTTCGATCGCAGGACTACCGCCCTGGTCGTGATCCCCCGCGCCGGAACGGCATGGGGCTTGGGCGGTACTGCGCCTGCGCGAAAAATGTAATGGAAAGAAACTGACTTTTGTGCGGCGCAGCAAACCATGCGCAATGGCTATGGCTTTGACGCAACAGTGGCGGCGGCCGGGCTGCGAGGCGTGCCTGCAAGGCGCACAGGGCGGCGGCCGCCTGCCGGCTGCCCCGCCCCGCGCCATGCCCTCCTCCCGGGCCCCGCGGCCCGGGAGGGCCGGCTCAGCCCGTCACTGCCCGTTCGCGTTCGGGAAGAACAGCCGCTCGCCGTTGATCCTGTAGGCCGCGATGGTGGACTGCCCCGCCGGCGACACCACCCAGTCGGCGAAGCGCTGCGCCTCCTTCACCTTCACGTGCGCGTGCCTGGCCGGGTTCACCACGATCACGCCGTACTGGTTGAACAGCCGCCGGTCGCCCTCGACCAGCACGCCCATGTCGCCGCGGTTCCTGAAGTTCAGCCAGGTGCCGCGGTCGGTAAGCACGTAGGCGCCGCTGGAGGCGGCGATGTTGAGCGCCGGGCCCATGCCGCAGCCGCATTCCCTGTACCCGCCCGGCTTGGTTGCGGCCACATCCACGCCCGCGAGCTTCCAGAAGCGCAGCTCGGCCGCGTGCGTGCCGCTCTTGTCGCCGCGCGAGATGAAGGGCGCGCCCGCGGTGGCCACCTTGCCCAGGGCTGCCGCCACGTCCTTGCCCTTCGTGCCGGCCGGATCGTTCTTCGGGCCGACCAGGATGAAATCGTTGACCATGACCGGCTGGCGCTTCAGGCCGAAGCCCTCGGCCACGAATTTCTCCTCGGCCGGCTGGTCGTGCACGAACACGATGTCGGCGTCGCCGCGGCGCGCCGAGTCCAGCGCCTGGCCCGTGCCCTGCGCCACCACGCGCACCTCGATGCCGGTGGCCTTGGTGAAGGCCGGCAGCAGGTGCGCGAACAGGCCCGACTGCTCGGTGGAGGTGGTCGAGGCCATCACGATGAACGGGGCCTGCTGCGCCTGCGCCGCGCCGGCGGCCAGCGCCAGCGTGGCGCCGGCAACGGCGGCGAGCAGCCGGCGGCGCAAAGGCGGGTGGTTGCTCGTCAATGCCATGGCAGTTCGCCTTTCAGGAACAGGGCTGCCTCCTGCGGCAGCGGATCGTTGAAGAAGTTCGCGACGGGGCGGTCCACCACCAGGCGGCCGTCCTCCAGGTAGATCACGCGCGTGGCCATGCGCTTGGCCTGGCCCAGGTTGTGGGTGCTCATCACCACCGTCATGCCTTCGGCGGCGAAGTCCAGCACCAGCGCCTCGACCTCGCGCTTGGCCGCCGGGTCCAGGCTGGCCGTGGGCTCGTCCAGGAACAGCACCTGCGGGTGCACCGCCCACGCGCGCGCGAGCGCCAGGCGCTGCTGTTGGCCGCCCGAGAGCACGCGTGCCGGGCGGTCACGGTGCTCCTGCAGGCCCACGCGGCGCAGCGCCTGCTCGGCACGCCCGGCGCGCTCGCGGCGCGGCACGCCCGCGAGCCACAGCGCCAGCAGCAGGTTGCGCCACACCGACAGCCGCAGCAGGAATGGGCGCTGGAACAGCATCGCCTGGCGCGGCTCGCGGCCCTGCGCGTCGCGTTGCACGCGGCGCTCGCCGGCGGTGACGCGCAGCTGGCCGTGCAGCAGCCGCAGCAGCGTGGTCTTTCCGCTGCCGTTGGGGCCGATAAGCATGACGCGCTCGCCCGGGTGGATGCGCAGCGACAGCGGCTGCAGCGCCTGGTGCTCGGCGAAGCGCACGCTGGCGTCGTGAAGCTCGATCAGGGGCGACTCCTCGCGCCTGCGCAGCGGGTCGAGCGCGCCGGGCGGCAGTTCCAGGTGCAGCGGCGCGTTCACCGGGCGAGGCTTTCGGCGGGCTGCAGGCGGCGCAGCGTGGCGATGAAGAGGTTGACCAGCGCCACCACCGCCAGCAGCAGCAGCCCCAGGGCCAGCGCCTGGGCCAGGTCGCCCTTGGAGGTTTCCAGGGCGATGGTGGTGGTCATGACGCGGGTGATGCCGTCGATGTTGCCGCCCACGATCATCACCGCCCCCACCTCGCTGATGGCGCGGCCGAAGCCCGTGAGCAGCACCGTCAGCAGCGCCACGCGCTCGTGCACCAGCAGCAGCAGCGCGCTCTGGAAGGGGCTGGCGCCCATGGAGCGCAGCTGCTCGCCGTTGCCGCGCAGCGCGTCGGCCACGAGCTGGCGCGTCAGCGCCATGACCAGCGGCAGCACCAGCAGCGTCTGCGCGATCACCATCGCGCCGGGCGTGAACAGCAGCCCGTAGCTGCCCAGCGGCCCGGAGCGCGACAGCAGCAGGTACACCGTGAGGCCAACCACCACCGGCGGCAGCGCCAGCAGCGTGTTGAGCAGCAGCAGCACGGCGCGCTGTCCGGGGAAGCGGCTCACCGCCAGCCAAGCGCCGCCGGCGAGGCCGAACACCGCCGCGAGCGCGCTGGCGCCGCCGCTGACCGCCAGGGACAGCAGCACCACGTGCCAGAGCTTCGGGTCGGCCTGGCCGATGAGCGCGGCGGCGGCCTGCAGGGATTCGGTGAAACCGTTCATGGGGACTGCGTCTGGGGGATTGCGCGCGCCGCGGCGCTCCGGGGGCAACTGCGCGGGCGGGATTGTCCGGGAACGGTCAGAAGCGGGCGATATGCCGCCTCGTGCATAAGTCGCGGCGGCTACAGTGCCGCGCATGCGACTGGCACAGATCCTTTTTTCCCAGGGCTTCGGCACGCGGCGCGAGTGCGCGGGGCTGATCCATTCCGAACTGGTCACCGTGGACGGCCAGGTGGTGGACGACCCGGACGCCGACTTCCCGACCGAGGGGCTCGTCTTCACCGTGCGCGGCGAGCCCTGGCGCTTCTTCGACAAGGCGCTGGTGCTGCTGCACAAGCCCGCCGGCTACGAGTGCTCGATGAAGCCCAGGCACCACCCCAGCGTGATGAGCCTGCTGCCCACGCCGCTGCGCAACCGCGGCGTGCAGCCGGTGGGCCGGCTCGACGAGGACACCACGGGTTTTCTATTGCTCACCGACGACGGGACGCTGCTGCACAAGCTCACCTCCCCGAAGCACCACGTGCCCAAGGTTTACGAGGTGACGATGAAGCACCCGGTGGACGAGCAGCAGGTGCAGCGGCTGCTGGCCGGCGTGGTGCTGGACGACGACCCGGCCCCCGTGCGCGCCGCGGCCTGCGAGGCTACCGGCGAGCGCTCCCTGCGCCTGACGCTGACCGAAGGCAAGTACCACCAGGTCAAGCGCATGGGCGCCGCGGTGAGCAACCGGGTGGAGGCGCTGCATCGCAGCGCCATGGGCTCGCTCACGCTGGAGGGGCTGGCGCCGGGGAAATGGCGCTGGGTGGAGGCGCCGGAGCGGGCGGCGCTGGGGTTGAAAACGGCTTGATACCGGGCAGTCGGCCGGAGCTTGCGCAAACAATCATTTAGCCGCGAGCTGGATTGGAATGAGGCCACGCCCGGGCGCCCGGGACAGCTACCGCCTCGGACAGGCCCGCGACGCATAGGCCTGGTTCAGCATGCCCGCCAGCCGCACCCCGGCCAGGCCGAGCTGCTGCATCAGCACCGGCGCGGCGCCTTCCAGGTAGGCGTCGTCGAGCACGGCGTCGGCCGGGCGCCAGAAGCGCCCGCCCAGCGCGTGGCTGGCATTGGCCCAGGCGACCGGGTCCAGCACCGCGCCGGCGCCCATGCCGGCCTGCGCCGCGCGGCCTTCGGGCGAGGACAGGAAGCCCTCCTCCACCTGCGCCACCAGCGCGCCCCAGCTGGGCGCGAGTTTCCCGAGCAGCCCGAAGTCCCAGGCGGCGTGCAGGCTCATGGGCTGCGGCTGCGGCTGCGGCTTGCAGCGATCCCCGCACAGCGGGCCGCGCGCCTGCAGCGTCACGGGGATGTCGTTGCCGCCGCGGGCGTCGCCGTAGGCGTGCAGCGGCTGGTGCAGGTCGCCGACGAGGTGCACGGTCCAGATCAGCGCCTCGCGCCGCGCCTGGGGCGTGGGCGCGCAGCGCAGGTCCCGGCGCAGCCGCTGCAGCTGCGCCACGGCGCAGGCGTCGGGCGCCTCGGGCTTGCCGCAGTCGCGCGCCGGCTCGTAGCTGCCCGCCTGGGACGGGATGTTCACGTAGTGCCACGGCCCGGTGCCGGGCAGCCGGGCGCGGTGGTCGTCGGGCCAGCTCGCCACCGAGGCCAGGGAGCGGCCCGGGCCGAGCACCTCGGCCACGCGCGCCGCGGCGGCGCGCGAGAGGCGGTGCTGGGCGATCTCGGCGACGGCCGAGTGCCCGTCGTCGCCCCAGGCGAAGGCCGCGCCGGCGGCGGCGAGCAGCGGCAGCGGCAGGACCTGGCTCAGGCGCAAGGCGGGGAGGCGGCTCATGTCTCGGCTCAGGGCCGCGCCGTCGTCACCAGCGCCGTGTCGCAGCGGCCGCCGCGGGTGTAACCCTTGAGATAGGCGCGGCGGGCGTTGCCGGCGGCGATGGCGGCATCGACCTCGCGGGCGTGGCGCTCGGCGCCAGTGAGCTTGCGCACCCAGCCGCGGAACGGGATCACGTCCGCCGCGGCGCTGCGCACCGCGCCGACCGCCGCCTTGCCCGCCATGCCGGCGCCGCGCTCCAGGGCAGAAGACTTGCGCTGCTCCGGCGTGGCGTCGAAATCGGGCTCCAGCACGGCGTCGAGTTGCTCGACCTCGGCGGTGACCTCGGCGCAGACCGGGCTGTCGGGCAACCGGTACGGCGCCTTGCGCGCCTCGGCCAGCAGCGGCGGAATTTTTACCTTCATGAGATTCAGGTCCGACAGCGGCGTGGTGAGGGCCTGGCCCATCTCCTGGACGGCCTTGGGCGGCGGCGCGTCGGGCGGGGTGTCGGCGGTGGCGTCCGGCGCCGGCCGGGTGGAGGCGCAACCGGCCAGCAGGGCAGCCACGGCAAGAAGAAGGATGGATTTCATCGGTTCGGTGGCATGGAGGTGGAATCCATACGGCCTGAAACTGCGCCGCACGGGCGAGCGTGCCGGGCGGGGCCGGCCGGTGCAGTCTTTCACCGATCAAGGGGCGGGCTGGGCGGGACTTACATCCGGGGGCGGCGCATCCACAGCCCCTGGACGGCGAAGGAAAAAGCCACGACCAGAAGAAACCCGCTTACTGCGCCCCACCCCGCGCCTTCTCCCGCTCCTTCTGGTAATCCTCATAACTCGTCCCATCGCGCCGCGCGCAGTCCGAGGAGGTTGGGGACGAAGCCTTCTGGCATTGCGCGCGGCTGTATTGCTGGCCGGTTTCGTAGAGTCCGGCGCAGGCGGACAGGGCCAGGGAGGCGAGGACAAGGAGGAACAGGTTTTTCATGCTGTTGGAAGGCTTCCTTCAAATCAGTGTTGCCGTGCTGCTGGACAAGAAAACCTGGAACCGACCGGCATCCCGGTAACACGGGCGCCCGCCTTCTCAGTCGTCATTCCGGCGAAAGCCGGAATCCACGAATGCTGCAATGCTTCGTTGGCCGGTGCATGCACATGCCAAGGTCGTCCCGCCACCGCAACAGTGCGCGTGGATTCCGGCTTTCGCCGGAATGACGACTCTTGTTTCATTATTGAACGGGCTATTGTCAATCAATTCCCCGGCACCCCCACCCGCCACTGCCCCCAGTTGGCGACAATATCCCGCACCACTGGCCAGGCCGCGTTGTAAAGATTGGCGGTGGCCGCCGGATATCCGCCCGACTTGGTATTGAGCGAATCCAGCGCCGACTGCCCTGGCGCCTGCCGGTCGAAATTCGAGCCGGTGCGCATGACGGCCACGCGCTTCAGCTCCAGCCGGCCGGCATTCGCGCCGCGTTTCAGCGCCTCGAACACCGCGTTGTCCTCCTGCTGCGTGGTGCAATAGTTTCCCTGCCCGTCGGTCAGCAGCGAAACCCATTTAGCAGCTCGATTGCCGAGCATTTCCCCGTGCCAGTAGGTATCGCCACTGGCGGTGTCGCACTGGATCACCGAGGGTTCCGCACGCGCCGCGGCCTGCGGATATTTGGCCCGGTACAGTTTCGCCTCCGCCGTGTCGACCAAAATGGCACCGCGCGACAGCGACAAGGCTTTCTGCAACAACGCCTCGTCCACTTGGAACACCTCATTGCCGTAGCGCAGCGGGGGTTTCGTGTCCGGGTCCGGCGACTTGATGCCGAAATAGCCGGTGTCCCAGCTCGCCGGCTTCTCGCGCGCGTCGAACTCGTGCGCCAGCCCGAAACTCACCACGTAGCGCGCCCAGGTCGCCGCGCCAACCGTGCCCACGTTCGGATTCATGCCGCCGACGCCGGTGACGATGAAATACGATTTCGACAAATCAAACTGAGGGCTGAACGCCACCGCCATCATGGATGCCGCCGCATTGGCATGGCCCATGTCGGTGGTCATCAGGCAGATGTCGTCGTCGGTGCACTGGATGGCGGGGAAATTGGTGGACAGGCCCGGGATTTTATAGGTCTGGGTCCAGCGCAATTTCGGCTGCCAGGCTTGGGCTTCGGGGCCGTAGAGGGTGATGAGCAAGACTTTGACGGGGCGGGCTTGGGAAACTGGTGGCTTGGCGGTGGGAGCTGAGGGTTCGGGCGGGGTGGAGGGTTGCAGGGGGACGGCAGTGCAGGCGGACAGGATCGCCAGAATGGACACTGTCGCCCCAACAGATGCGGTTCTGGAATTCATTGGCAATATTTCCGGCGGCTTGGAGAAATCAACCGCTTCTTTATTCTTCAAGACGGGCGATGTGTCAAGCTTTGGCCGACTGGTTGGTCGCCGGGAGTGGCGTGATCCACAAACGAAGTTGATCCGGGGCGGGGAATGTTTGCGGGATGGCGGACAGTGAAAACGGTAATGGCGGCGCTTCGGTCAGCAGTGTGTCCATGACGCCTTGCTCCTTGCTGATGTCGATGGCGATTTTGAGATAGCGTCGCAGACGCAACAGCGGCGGAAATTGGTCTCGACTGCTTAGCCATTCCAGAGCGTCTCGGGCACCCTTGGAACTGTTGCATGAGCGGCAGGCCCAGACGATATTATCGCCAGTGTCGGCCCCGCCTTTTTCCCTGGGAATCAAGTGGTCGATGGAAAGCCGTTCCGTGCTGCTGCAATAGCAGCAGGCTTGCGGCAGGATCGTTTTCAAGCGTTCGTCGTCGGCGAGCGGGCCAGCATTCATGGCTCCAGCATTAAGCTTTTTAAAGCTTGGAACGGATTTTGGAATGCACGGGCCGTATTTGCTTAAGTATTGAAATACGGCAGCACAAACCATCGCCAGAATATCGAAACTTGAAGAATCAAAAGCCTTCACCGAAATGGGTTCGTCGAAGAAGGATAGGCCGGCGAAGGAAGAATATATGGAGCATTAAATTTATTATCCGATCTAGGAGTAACACTAGATGGTGCTCCAGCAGTACCGGAGGCAGCTGACGCGGCAGGCGCGGCGGATGTTGGCTGTCCAGAATCCAAGCGCTGTTGATTCAAGAAAGACGCCTGCAAAGCCGTTTGCAAAGTACCAGATCTGTAATACTCGTCCAAGTCGAGCAAGGCATCTCCAAGCGTATATTCCTTATTTAAAAGACTTCTTCTAATCTTCCCCAAAACCTCAGTGCGACGTATTTCCATAATTGATGTTAAAGCAAACACCGCTTTATCGTCGAAAATATTCTTGTCGATAGACTGTTTTTGCCCCTGAAAAAATGTACTAAGAGCAGCAAATGCAGTTTTTGTGGCAACTGGCGTAACAACAGCAGCAGCCCCAGTTAGACCAAGGTTCGTACTATCATATGTAACATTTAAACTAGCTTTTCCACTAGTTAGATTGGTTACGTACATTGCGTAGTCATAGTTGATTTTATTCAGATAATCAGAAAGAAACTCTCTTCCCTTTGAATCTATAGCGCTACCTCTCTCTAACCCTGACAAACGCATAGAATAATTTTCATCCATGTAATGACGCGGGGCATATAACGAAGCCCCAAGTTGACTCACAGCTTGATTGGTTTTATCAATACTGCTGCAACCCCCAAGCAATCCCAACCCAATTAACACCACAAGAAGCGCTCGCGAAAGATTTTCTGAAACGCCTTTATGTTTGAGCTCCATAACACCAGTCCTCTTCAATTGTTAAAACACTACAACCCACCCCAGATAACACCTTATCTGAAAATGAAATCCCTCGTCTCCGTATTCGCCCCCGCCGCATACGAATACCCACTCCGGGCCACGTTGGTGACGGCAAACACGAATGACCCGGATTTCTTGGAACTCGCCGAGGTGAACGCGGCCACCCCGCTCGCATCGGTGGTCGCCGTCACCCCCGAAGCCGACACCAGCCCGCTCCAGGCCCCGGTCACCACCGCCCCGGCCACCGGCAACCCGTTCGAATCCACCACCTTCACCCGCGCCGAGGCATTCGCATTCCCGCCCTTGTTGACGGTCAGCCCCATGGCGATGTCCGCCACCCGCATCGGAATGATCACCACCGGCGCGTCCACCGTCACCGTCACGCTGGCGCTGGCGGACAGGCCGGTGTTGTCGGTCACGCGCAGCGTGGTGGCGTAGCTGCCGGCGGCCGAGAACACGCGCGAGACGGCGGCGCCGCTGGCCGTGCCGCCGTCGCCGAAGCTCCAGTCGTAGGCGGCAATGCTGCCGTCCGGGTCACCGGAGCCCGCGCCGGAGAACGTGACCGCCAGCGGCGCCGTGCCGCGCAGCGTCGAGGCACCGATCACGGCGGTGGGCGGCTGGTTCGCGGCCGTCGGGTACGACGCCGTCAGCGCGTACTGGCCCAGGCTGCCGTAGCTGGAGTAGCCCGTGGTCAGCGGGTCGCCCTTGCCCGTGCCCTGCACCCACAGCGTGTAGGTGCCCGCGGCCGGCAGCGTCACGCTCAGCGTGGCGTTCAGGGCTTCCAGCGGGTTCGCCGTCGCCAGCGTGGTGCCGGCGGCGCTCTTCAGCGTCAGCACCCCGTCCAGGTTGGCCGCGCGCGCGGCGGGCGCCAGCGTGAAGCTGGCTGCGCCGGCAGCGGCGGCGAAGGAGAACACGTCCACGTCCGCGGGCGTGCCGATCACGCCCTGCGCCCGGGCGGTGGTCACGCCGGCGGCGGCGGTGCCCGTCAGCACGGTGGCCGTGCCGGCCGTGTCGCCGTGGTCGTCGGCGCGCAGCGGCAAGCCGTTGCCCTGCATCACCGCGTAGTCGTCCTGCAGGTTGCTGGCGTCGGTGTACTCGCCCTTGCTCCACTGCGACAGCGGCTGGTAGTAGCCCACGCCCATGATCGGCGCCCAGCCCGTCGCGCCCGAGCCCTGGCCGGTGTAGTAGCCGGCGGTGGAGGTGCCGTCATGGGACAAGCCCATGTTGTGGCCGGCCTCGTGCGAGATCGCCTCGGCCACGTACTTCTCGCTGCCCGGCCCCAGCGCGTCGTAGAACACCAGCGCGGGCTTGTAGTAGTCGCTGGTGTCGTCGAAGACGCCCAGGTAGGCGACGCCGCCGCAGGAGTAGCTGTACACGCCGGCGCGCGTCGTGATCACCACCTGCGTGCCGTAGAACTCGTCGCTCGTGCCGCTGCGCGTGATGAGGTCCTGCGCCACCGCCTCGGTGGTCACGTTCACGTCGAAGGGCGCGAAGTCCTCCGCCACGCGCTGCCAGATGTACTGGATGCGCTCCAGCTCCGCCGCCGAGAAGCTGTAGGGCACGCCGTCGGTGTCGAAGGGCGGCGCGGTGATGGTCGTGCCGCTGCTGTTCCAGGCCGTGTTGTTGAGGACGGCGCCCTTGAAGTTCAGCCAGATCGTCCGCTTCGCGCCCGGCTTGCTGTGCAAGGTGAAAGTCTGGTCGAGCGGCGCCAGCGTGCCGTCGAGCGCGCCGGTGCTGGCGGCCGAGGCGGGGGTGGCCGGCAGCGGGAAGTCGATTTCCTCGACGAAGAACACCCGCCCGCGCTTGTCCACGCGCATGCGCTTGTCCTTGAGCAGCTGCTCCCTGAACTCGTCGGGCGACTTCCCGTACCACGCCGCCACCTCGGGCAGCCGATCCCCGAGCACATCGATGGCGCGCTGCCCGGCGTGCTCGCGGTCGGGCAGGTTCAGCTGCGGGAACGGCCCCTTCTCGCGCTGCGGCACCGCGTTGGGGTTGGCATGGGCGTTCGGGCCGGCGGCAAAAGCGGCCGGCGTGGCGAAGGCGCCGGCCAATGCCAGCGCCAGGGCGCTCAGCGCCCAGCTTTTCGTTTGGGTCATCGTCGCCCTCCTCCCCCGGGGGCGCCGCGGCCTCACGCCTTGGTACTGCCGGCTCTCGGTCCGCAGGTACTACGTGTTCGCTGACAGGCTAAGCCTGAATGGGGGATGGCGGAAACCGTCTGATTCAGATCAGCAACGGCGCGTTGAATCAGCGTGAACTGCGTCACGAACCGGGCCGAGTGCGAGGCCTTGCGCCGTTCAGCGCTTCCCGCGCTGGGGGAGCCGGCTTCTCGATCGGCTGCAGCGGCGCCATCACCGCGTCGAAGAGGGCATCGCCGGCCTGCTGCCAGGTCGAGGAATGCGTGGCGCCTTCCACCACCCGCACCTTCACGCGCTGCGGCAGCCCGGCGCGCAGCAGCGACTCCAGCGGCGTCACGTCGTCGCGCGAGCCCTGGAAGATCACCACCGGCAGCTCCTCCGCCCGGGACAGCGCCTCGGCCAGCGACGGGTCCTCGGGCAGCAGCGCCGACACCGGCAGCCCCGCCAGCGGCGCCGACCACCAGCGCGACGCCAGCCGCGTGCGCACCGCGTCGGACAGCGACGCCGGCGCGCCTTCGAGCACCAGCGCCGCCGGCCGCGCCAGCGCGGCGCCGTAGGCCGCCGGCATCGCGCCCAGCGAGCGGCCCAGCACCACCGTGGGCAGCGGCGCGCAGTGCTGCATCACCTCCTCGATGGCCTGCGCCGCCATGCGCGGCTGCTCGCGCAGCCGCGGCTGGCCCGGCGCGCCGTCCTGCCCCGGGTACGACACCGCGAACACCGCCGCCCCGCGCGCCAGCAGCGGCGGGAACAGCGCGGCCACGTAGTCGGCCACGCCGCCCTTCTGGCCGGGAAAGAACACCACGCAGCCCAGCACCGGCACGCCGAAGCGGCGCAGCATCAGCGCGGAACCGTCGCCCTCGCTGCCGGGCACCAGCCACGTCTCCTGCGCGTTGACCGTCCCGTACAGCTCGACGGGCGGGAACAGCATCCGGTCCAGCCCGGCGCGCAGCGCCCACAGCACCGCCAGCGGGCCCAGCACGGCCAGCACCAGCAGTCCCGCCAGCAGCCGGTGCCGGCGCCGCCGGCGCGCCGCGGGTTGCGGGCCGCGCACCTGCCCCGCAATGACCCTCTCTCCCATGCACTCCCTCCCCGTTCCGCGGCCGATCCCCTCACGGCTCGTCGTCATCGGCGGTGTCCGGGCCCACCGGCCCGGCCGCCGTCTCGCAAGGGTGCCACCGCCCGCAACGCCGGCCCGGTACCACGCCGGCCGGAGCAGCAATATTTCACGCAGCGCCGGCACGGCCCTGCAGCAGCGGCCGCAGCAGCAGCAGCCCCGCCACGGGCCCAAGCCCCAGCCACGGCAGCAGCTGCGCCAGCGGCACGCTCTGCGCCAGCCGCACGAACAGCTCGATGCTCAGCACCGAGATGGAAAAGCCGATGCAGTTCACCAGCGTCAGCACGCTGCCCACGGCCTCGCGCGGCGCGTTCTGCGCGGTCAGCGCCGAGAACTGCGGCGAGTCCGGCGACACCGTGAAGCCCCAGGTGAAGAGCCACAGCAGGAACACCGCGTCCGGCGCCTGCAGCGCCCAGGGCGCGAGCAGGCAGCACGCGCCGCTGCAGCCGATGAAGAAGGCCGCCACCCGCGCCCCGCCAACGCGCCGCACCGCCAGGCCGCCCAGCACCGAGCCGACCGCGCCCAGGGCGATGGTCGCGAAGGCCATCCAGGACAGCGTCGCCCCGGCCCAGCGCAGCCCGACGATCGCCGGCACCAGCACCCAGAAGGTGTAGAGCTCCCACATGTGGCCGAAGTAGCCGCCGACCGAGGCCCGCACCTTCGCGTCGCGCCAGATGCACGACAGCCCGCTGAAGTTGAGCCGGGCCGGCTTGCGCGCGCCCGGGCCGTCGGGCACCAGCGCGTAGAGCAGCAGCCCGCCGCCGGCGGCCAGCGCCGCCGTGGCCAGCATCACCTGCTGCCAGGGCCAGTGCGTGCCCAGCGCGCGCAGCGCGTGCGGCGCGGCGGTGCCCAGCATCAGCGCGCCCACGATCAGCCCCAGCGCGTTGCCCAGGCCGCGCGTCCACCAGCTCGCCGCGATCTTCATGCCCACCGGGTAGATGCCGGCCAGGAAGAAGCCGGTCGCCCCGCGCAGCAGCAGCAGCCCCGTCCACGACGGCGGCAGCAGCGCCGCCAGCACCGTGCAGGCCGCGCCGGCCAGCGCGCAGAGCAGGAACACCAGCCGCGCCGAGACCCGGTCGGCAATGGCCAGCAGCGCGAAGACGAAGGTGCCGGCGATGAAGCCCAGCTGCACCACGGAAGTCAGGTTGCCCACGGCCGAGGCCGGCAGGCCCAGCTCGCGCTGCAGGTCGGGCATCACCGCGTTGACGGCGAACCACAGCGAGGTGCCGGCGAACTGCGCCAGCGTGATCACGGGCAGGATGCGCCGCGGCACGGGCGCATCGGCGGCGGCAGGCGGGATCGGGGACGAGGACGGGGACGGGGACGAAGTCGATGTCGAGGCCATGGCCGGGGAGCTTAAGCGCCGGGAATGGCCGCTCCCCTCCGAAGAGGGACCGGGTTTGCCCCAGCCGCGATAATCCGGCCATGCGCGTCTTCCGCGGTTTCAACCATCCCGGCATTGCGAGCGCCTGCGCGCTCACGATCGGCAACTTCGACGGCGTCCACCGCGGCCACCAGGCCATGCTGGCGCTGCTGACCAACGAGGCGAAGCACCGCGGCGTGCCCAGCTGCGTGCTGAGCTTCGAGCCGCACCCGCGCGACTTCTTCGCCCGCCGCGCCGGCAAGCCGGCGCTGGCCCCGGCGCGCATCGCCACGCTGCGCGACAAGCTCACCGAGCTGGAGCGCTGCGGCATCGACCAGGCCGTGATCCTGCGCTTCGACCAGCGCCTGGCCGACCTGTCGCCGCAGGCCTTCGTGGACGAGGTGCTGGTGCGCGGCCTGCGCGCGCGCTACGTGCTCGTGGGCGACGACTTCTGCTACGGCGCCCGGCGCGCCGGCGACTACGCCACGCTCGACGCCGCGGGCGACGCCGCCGGCTTCGACGTGGCGCGCATGCTCAGCTACGAGGTGCACGGCCAGCGCGTCTCCAGCACCGCCGTGCGCGAGGCCCTGGCCGCCGGGCGCATGGACGTCGCCGCCACGCTGCTGGGCCGGCCCTTCAGCATCAGCGGCCACGTGCTGCACGGCCGCAAGCTCGGCCGCGACCTGGGTTTCCGGACGCTGAACCTGCGCTTCGAGCACCCCAGGCCCGCGGCCATGGGCATCTTCGTGGTGCGGGTGCACGGCCTGACGGAGAAGCCGCTGCCCGGCGTGGCCTCGCTGGGCGTGCGCCCCACGGTCGAGGACGCCGGGCGCGTGCTGCTGGAGACGCACTGCCTGGAATGGCCGCTGGCACTGGACGCCGGCTACGGGCGCTGCATCCGCGTCGAGCTGCTCCATAAATTGCACGACGAGCGCCGCTACGCCTCGCTGGAGGCGCTGCGCGAGGGCATTGCCCAGGACGAGGCCGACGCGCGTGCGTGGTTGCAGGCCGAGGCCGGCGCGGCCTGACGGCCCGGCAGCCGGCGCGCCTCGGGGCCGACCCTTAAAATCAGGGGATGCCCTCCTGCCTGTTCCTGACGCCGCTGCGCCGCTGGCACGCCTGCACCCGGCGCCAGGCGACGCGCGACCGAATTCAATAGTTGGCCGCCGCGCGCGCGTCCCACCACGCGCGCCCCGCTCCCGCAAGTCCCGCTGCCGCGGGCCTTCGCGCCCATCGCCCCCTTCCTTGCCGCGCCGGCCGACCCCCGCGCCACCGCCATGAACGACTCGACCACCGCCGACCAGGCCGCCGCCCCCGCCGCGGACGCCGCCACCGACTACCGCGCCACCCTGAACCTGCCCGACACGAAGTTCCCCATGCGCGGCGACCTGCCCAAGCGCGAGCCGGGCTGGGTCAAGGACTGGGAGAACCAGGGCATCTACAAGCGGCTGCGCGAGGCGCGCTGCGGCGCGCCGCGCTTCGTGCTGCACGACGGCCCGCCCTACGCCAACGGCAAGCTGCACATCGGGCACGCGGTCAACAAGATCCTCAAGGACATGATCGTCAAGTCGAAGCAGCTCGCCGGCTTCGACGCACTGTACGTGCCGGGCTGGGACTGCCACGGCCTGCCCATCGAGAACCAGATCGAGAAGACCCACGGCCGCGGCCTGCCGCGCGACGAGGTGCAGGCCAGGAGCCGCGCCTACGCCGGCGAGCAGATCGCGCAGCAGATGGCCGACTTCAAGCGCCTGGGCGTGCTGGGCGACTGGGAGCACCCCTACCGCACCATGGACCGCGGCAACGAGGCCGGTGAGATCCGCGTCCTCGGCAAGCTCATGGAGCGCGGCTACGTCTATCGCGGCCTCAAGCCCGTGTACTGGTGCTTCGATTGCGGCTCGTCCCTGGCCGAGTTCGAGATCGAGTACGCAGATAAAACCTCGCCGACCATCGACGTGGCCTTCAAGGCCGCCGACCCCGCGAAGCTCGCCGCCGCCTTCGGCCTGAGCGACCCGGACCTGCCGGCGCTGGCGCAGGACGCCTTCATCGTCATCTGGACCACCACGCCCTGGACCATCCCCGCCAACCAGGCCCTGAACCTGAATCCGGAGCTGCCCTACGCGCTGGTGCGCACGTCCCGGGGGCTGCTGGTGCTGGCCGAGGCGCTGGTGGAGAAGTGCCTGGCGCGCTACGGCCTGGAGGGTGAAACCGTCGCCGTCACCGCCGGGCGCCACCTGGCCGGGCTGGAGTTCCACCACCCGCTGGCCGAGGTGGATGCCGGCTTCGCGCGCACCGCGCCGGTGATCCTGGCCGACTACGCCACGGCCGAGGACGGCACCGGCATCGTCCACTCCGCGCCCGCCTACGGCGTGGACGACTTCAACTCCTGCATCGCGCACGGGATGAAGTCCACCGACATCCTCAACCCGGTCCAGGGCAACGGCGTCTATGCCGCGGACCTGCCGCTCTTCGGCGGCCAGTTCATCTGGAAGGCCAACCCGAACATCGTGCAGGCGCTGCAGGATGCCGGGCGCCTGATGAACACGGCGCAGATGCAGCACAGCTACCCGCACTGCTGGCGCCACAAGACGCCGGTGATCTACCGCGCGGCGGCGCAGTGGTTCGTGCGCATGGACGAGGGCGAGGGTGTGTGCACCGTCAACAAGGCGCCGGGCACGCTGCGCCAGACGGCGCTTGCCGCCATCGACGCGACCAGCTTCTACCCCGAGAACGGCCGCGCGCGGCTGCGCGACATGATCGCCAACCGCCCCGACTGGTGCATCAGCCGCCAGCGCAGCTGGGGCGTGCCGCTGCCCTTCTTCCTGCACAAGGTCACGGGCGAGCTGCACCCGCGCACGCTGGAGTTCGTCGAGCGCGCGGCCCAACTGGTTGAGCAGGGGAACATCGAGGCCTGGAGCAAGCTGGACCCGGCCGAGTGGCTCGGCGACGAGGCGGCCGACTACGCCAAGAGCACCGACATCCTGGACGTGTGGTTCGACTCGGGCTCGACCTTCTTTCACGTGCTGCGCGGCAGCCACGCCGGCCAGGGTCACGGCAGCGGCCCCGAGGCGGACCTCTACCTCGAAGGCCACGACCAGCACCGCGGCTGGTTCCACTCCTCGCTGCTGATCGCCTGCGCGCTGGAGGGCCGCGCGCCCTACAAGGGGCTGCTCACGCACGGCTTCGCCACCGACGGCCAGGGCCGCAAGATGTCCAAGAGCCTCGGCAACACCGTCGAGCCCCAGGCGGTGAGCAACAAGCTCGGCGCCGAGATCGTGCGGCTGTGGTGCGCCTCCACCGACTATTCGGGCGACCTCAACATCGACGACAAGATCCTGGCGCGCGTGGTCGATGCCTACCGCCGCATCCGCAACACGCTGCGCTTCCTGCTGGCCAACGTCTCCGACTTCAATGCCGCCGACGACGCCGTGCCGCTGGAGGAGCTGCTCGAAGTCGATCGCTACGCCCTGTCCCGCGCCTCGCAGCTGCAGGCTGAAATCCTGGCGCACTACGACCGCTACGAGTTCCACCCGGTGGTGGCCCGGCTGCAGGTGTACTGCTCGGAGGACCTGGGCGCGTTCTACCTGGACGTGCTCAAGGACCGGCTCTACACCACCGCGCCGAAGTCGCACGCGCGGCGCAGCGCGCAGACCGCGCTGTGGCACATCACGCAGGCGATGCTGCGCTGGATGGCGCCGTTCCTGAGCTTCACGGCCGAGGAGGCCTGGAAGGTGTTCGACGGCGGGCAGACCATCTTCACCGAGACCTACTGGCCGTTCACGCAGGCCAATGAAGCGCTGCTGGCGCGCTGGCAGCGCGTGCACGAGGTGCGCGACGCGGTGAACAAGGCCATCGAGGCGGTGCGCAGCGCAGGCGGCGTGGGCTCCTCGCTGCAGGCCAACGTGCGGCTCAGCGTCAACGAGGAGGACTTCGCGCTGCTGTCCTCGCTGGGCGACGACCTGAAGTTCGTGCTGATCGTCTCGGCGGTGGAGCTGCTGCGCGGCGCGGGCGACGAGCCGGCGATCGAGGTCACGCCGTCTTCGGACACCAAGTGCGAGCGCTGCTGGCACTGGCGCGCCGACGTGGGCGCGGACGCGGCGCACCCGACGCTGTGCGGCCGCTGCGTGAGCAACCTCTTCGGCGCGGGCGAGCCGCGCGTGGTGGCCTGATGGCCAGCGGCGGCGGCAAGGCCGGCATGAAGCCGGCGAAGGCTTCCCCCGTGAAGCTGGCGAAGCGGCCCGCCACCGGGGCGCCGAGCCTGTGGCTGTGGCTGGGGCTGGCGCTGCTGGTGATCGTGCTGGACCAGTTCAGCAAGACGCTGATCCTGGGCTGGTTCCAGTACGGCGAGGGGCGCGTGGTGACGGGCTTCTTCAACCTGGTGCGCGCGCACAACACCGGCGCGGCCTTCAGCTTCCTGGCCAACGCCGGGGGCTGGCAGCGCTGGTTCTTCACCGGGCTGGGCCTGGTGGCCTCGGTCTTCATCGTCTGGATGCTCAAGAAGCATCCGGGCCAGAAGCTGTTTTGCTTCGCGATCACCATGATCCTGGGCGGCGCGCTGGGCAACGTGATCGACCGGCTGCTGCACGGCTACGTGGTGGACATGCTCGACTTCCACTTCGGCGGGCGGCATTTCCCGGCCTTCAACCTGGCCGACAGCGCCATCACGCTGGGGGCGATCTGCCTGATCGTGGACGAGATCAGGCGGGTGCGCGAGGGGAAGTAGACCTCACCCTCACCTCGCCGGCATCGCCCTCTCTTCCACCCCCAGCGCCGCGCGCAGCACCGGGCTGCTGGGCGGCGGGATGAGGCGCTGGCGCCGGATCGCCGCGTGCAGCCCGTCCACGCTGCCGAAGGCGCCGGCGTAGCGGCGTGCCAGGTCGGCGGCGAGCTGCTCCAGCACCGGCTGCGGCAGTGCCTCGGGACGCTGGTCGAACACCGCCCGCGCCGGGCCCAGCACGCGGCAGCCGTCCGGGCCGATGTCCAGCACCGCGCCGCGCGCATCAGGCTCCAGGCCGGCGCCCGCCTCGCCGCCGGCCACGAAGCCGCCCAGCACCACGTAGCGGCGCCCGCCCGCGGACACGTCCGCCAGGTCCCACGCGACGCGCGCGCCCGGTCCGCTCAAGCCCGCGCAGCCGGCCAGCACGGCCGCCGGCAGCGTCTCGAACTGCACCCGCCCGGTCGGAAAGCGCAGCCCCAGCACCGGCTCCACGCCGGCAATCGGCAACTCCGGCAGCGCCTGCGCCGTCGCCGTCCCCACGCTGGCGAACGCCGCGCCCGCCAGCGCCGCCGCCCGCAGCACCCGCCCCACCGCCCCGCAAGGGCGATTGACAAACCATCCTGACATCCATGGCTCCTTTCGCCGCGCATGGTGCGGCGTGACGGAATGGCGCGAACCCCCGGGACTACCCCAGGCATCCGGCCGCCCTTGCTCCCCTACGCTGCACCGCACAGCACCCATTGGAGGGAAGCCATGGCATCCGAACCGTTCAACCGCGGCACCGTGCCGCCAACGGGCTCCACGGCGGCGACTGCGGGCGCGCAGCAGCCCGCGGCCTTCGCCATCGAGTTGCGCACGCTGCGCTTCTCCGACCCGCTGCACTGGCTGGCCCTGGGCTGGCGCGACTTCGTCCGCTGCCCCGGCCTGGGCCTGTTCTACGGCGCCGCCTTCGTCGCCATGGGCTACGCGCTGATGTGGGTGTTCGAGGAGGCGCCGGCCTACGTGCTGGCGCTGTGCGCGGGCTTCCTGCTGGTCGGGCCGTTCCTGGCGCTGGGCCTGTACCAGGCCAGCCGCCACCTGGAGCGCGGCGAGAAGCCCGACCTCGGCGACTCGCTGCTGGCCTGGGACACCCGCACCGGCACGCTCGCGCTCTTCGGCGGCGTGCTGCTGGTGCTGGAGATGATCTGGGGCCGCGCCGCCATGATCGTCTTCGCCGTCAGCTTCGACGGCATGCCCGACTTCAAGGGCTCGCTGCTGATGCTGCTGGAGCCGGAGAACGTGGGCTTCACCGTCACGTACCTGGCCGTGGGCGCGATCTTCGCGGGGCTGATCTACGCCATCAGCGTGGTCTCGATCCCGATGCTCCTGGACCGCCAGACCGACTCCATCACCGCGGGCCTGACCAGCCTGCGCCTGTGCCTGACCCAGCCCGGCGTGATGCTGTTCTGGGGCGCGCTCATCACGCTGCTGGTGGTGGCGGCCATGCTGCCCTTCTTCCTCGGCCTGCTGGTGGTCGGGCCCTGGCTGGGCCACGCCTCCTGGCACGCCTACCGCGGCGCCGTGGCGCCGGACCGGCAGCCGGCCCCGGCCGCCGCCGACACCAGCGCCGCCGCCGGTCAGGGCTGAGGCGCGGCGCGCGACATCTCGATGTGCGGGATGTCGTCCTCCAGGTAGGTCGGGCCCTCGGCGCCGAAGCCGTGGGCCTCGTAGAAGCGCTGCAGGTGCGCCTGCGCCGAGATGCGCAGCCCGTGCCCGGGCCAGATCAGCGCGCATTCGCGCAGGCCCTGCGCCACCAGCTGGTGGCCCAGGCCGCTGCCGCGCGCCGCCGCCGACGTGACGACGCGCCCGATCGAGGCCTCGGCGTACTTCACGCCCGGCGGCACCAGGCGCAGCGCCGCCTGCAGCCGGCCGTCCGCGTCGAAGCCCAGCACGTGGAAGCACTGCGGATCGACCCCGTCGGGATCGAGGTAGACGCAGTGCTGCTCCACCACGAACACCTGCGAGCGCAGCTGCAGCAGCGCGTACAGCGTCTCCACGTCCAGCCCGCGGAACGGCACGCAGCGCCAGCGCAGGTGCCGGCGCTGCTCCCCACCCTCCGTTCGCCCCGGGCTTGTCGAAGGGCTGGCGACCTGGCCGAGAACGGAGTTCCCGCTCATGGCAGCAGCACGGTGCAGCCGGTGGTACTGCGTGCCTCCAGCTCGCGGTGCGCCTGCGCCGCGTCGGCCAGCGCGAAGCGCCGCTCCACGGGAATGCTCACCGCGCCGGAGCCCACCACCTCGAACAGCTCGTCGGCCATCGCCTGCGCGGCCTCGCGGCTGGAGAGGTGCGAGAACAGCGTCGGCCGCGTCAGGTACAGCGACTTCTTGTTGAGCAGCCCGATGTCCACCGGCGGCACCGGCCCCGAGGACGCGCCAAAGAGCGCCATCAGCCCGAACGGGCGCAGGCACTGCAGCGAGCGCTCGAAGGTGTCGCGCCCCACCGAGTCGTACACCACCTTCACGCCCGCGCCGCCGGTGATCTCGTTCACGCGCGCCACGAAGTCCTCCTTCGAGTAGTCGATGGCGTGCGCCGCGCCGTGCGCCAGGGCCAGCTCGCACTTGGCCGCCGAGCCGGCGGTGCCGATGAGCTGCAGGCCCAGCGCCCGGGCCCACTGGCAGGCGATCAGCCCCACCCCGCCGGCCGCGGCGTGGAACAGCACGAAGTCGCCGGCCTGCAGCCCCTGCGCCGGCAGCGTGCGGCGCAGCAGGTACTGCGCGGTCAGGCCCTTGAGCATCATGGCCGCGCCGGTCTCGAAGTCGATGGCGTCGGGCAGCCGCACCACGTTCTGCGCCGGCATCACGCGCGCCGTGCAGTAGGCGCCCGGGGGCTGGCTGGCGTACGCGGCGCGGTCGCCGACCTGCAGGTGCGTCACGCCCGCGCCCACGGCCTCGATCACGCCCGCGCCCTCCATGCCCAGGCCGCCGGGCAGCGGCTGGGGATAGGTGCCATTGCGGAAGTAGACGTCGATGTAGTTGAGGCCGCAGGCGTGGTGGCGGATGCGCACCTCGCCCGGGCCGGGCTCGCCCACGCTCACGGGCTGCAGCTCCAGCACCTCGGGGCCGCCGGTGCGGGCGAAGCGGATGGCTTGTTCGTTGGGGGTCGTCACAGGGTCTCCGAAGGGTTCGTTGCGGCGCCGCGGGCGCGGGCTGCGGGCGGTGCAGGCCCAGCGGGCGGGCTGCCGCGGGGTGCCGGGGCCGGGCGTGCGCCGGCGGCCGGGGCCCGCGCCGGTTATGGTGCCATGGCCCACGGCGCCGATTCGCCGTCCCCTGCCCCTGCCGCCCGCCATGCGCCGCCTCACCTCCGCTCCCAACCTCGCCATTGCCACGCTGTGGGCCGACCTGCTCAACCAGGCCGGCGTGGACTGCCAGGTGCAGCGCGCCTGGGCCGGCTCCATCGCCGGCGAGATCCCGGTGGACCAGGCGCTGCCCGAGGTCTGGGTGCTCGACGACGACCAGCTGGAGGAGGCGCGCGCGCTGCTGCAGGCGCAGTGCAGCCTGCCCGCGCAGCACTGGCGCTGCGCCGCCTGCGGCGAGCAGGTGGACGGCCCCTTCGGCCAGTGCTGGAACTGCGGCGCGCTGCGCCCGCAGGACGGCGCGCGGTGATGCGGCTGTCCGCGCGCACCCTGCTGCTGCTGACGCTGCCGCCGCTGCTGTGGGCCGGCAACGCCGTGGTGGGCCGGCTCATGGTGGGCAGCGTGCCGCCGCTGACGCTGAACTTCCTGCGCTGGCTGCTGGCCGCGGCGCTGCTGCTGCCGCTGGGCTGGCGCGTGCTGCGGCGCGGCGCCGAAGTGCGCGCGCGCTGGCCCTACCTGCTGCTCACCGGCACGCTGGGCGTGGGCATGTACAACGCGCTGCAGTACCTGGCGCTGGTGAGCTCGACGCCGCTCAACGTCACGCTCATCGCCTCCAGCATGCCGGTGTGGATGCTGCTGGTGGGCGCCCTCTTCTGGCGCGAGCACCCGCGCCCGCGCCAGTGGCTGGGCGCGGCGCTGTCGCTGTCGGGCGTGCTGTGCGTGCTCGCGCGCGGCGACGTGCACGCGCTGGCGCAGGTGCGCTTCGTGCGCGGCGACCTGTACGTGGTGGTGGCCATCGTCGCCTGGGCCTTCTACAGCTGGCTGCTGGCGCGCCCGCCGGCGTCGATGCGCGGCGCGCAGCGCCCCGGCTGGCACTGGTCCGAGGCGCTGCTGCTGCAGGTGCTGTTCGGGCTGCTGGGCGCGGGCGCGGCGGCCGGCGCCGAGCAGCTCGCCGGCACCCACGCCGTGCGCTGGGACAGCCCCTGGACGCTGGCCGCGCTGCTGTACGTGGCGCTGGGCCCGGCGCTGCTGGCCTACCGCTGCTGGGGCCTGGGGGTGGCCACCGCCGGGCCGGCGCTGGCGGCCTTCTTCAGCAACCTCACGCCGCTCTTCGCCGCGCTGATGTCGGCCGCGGTGCTGGGCGAGCTGCCGCACTGGTACCACGGCGCGGCCTTCGCGCTCATCGTCGCGGGCATCGCGGTGTCGCAGCGGCGCGGCTGACGGCGCAAGGCCGCTCCGGTTGCGGACGCAACGCGCCAGCGCGGGCCGCGTGCCCTGGACCGCTTCCGTCCGCCCGCCATGCCGGCACGGGCAGTTGCCGGCGCCGGTTCGGCCGGGCCCTTGTCCATACCCGAGGGCCAGGGTCAGCGCGCCGGGACAGGCACACTAACCCCTGGTTACACCAGTTCAAGCCCGGATTCGTCCGGGCGATGGCCTGCCGGCGTGCCCGCCCTGAAGAACGACCCGCGGCGCAGAGGGAGCGCAAACGATGCCTTCACCCACCACCTACTCCATCACCACGCCCATACGGCTCACCGGGCAGCGCAACGTCGACAGCCTGCTGGGCGACACGCGCTGGGCCTCCGGCAGCCTCAGCTACAGCTTTCCGAAGGCCTCGGCCTACTGGTCCACCGATCCCTGGTCGGGCTACGGCCCGTCCTCCCAGACCTGGAACGAACCCTGGAGCCCGGGCTACGACGCGCTGACCGACGCCGACATGGCGGCCGTGCGCACCGCGCTGCGCGCCTGGTCCAACGTGGCGGCACTGCGCTTCACCGAGGTCGCCGACAACGCCGCTGTCGTGGGCGACCTGCGCTTCGCCTACACCGGCGCCACCGACGGCCAGGCCCATGCCTGGATGCCCGGCAACAGCGCCAAGGCCGGCGACGTCTGGTTCGGCAGCGACGGCAGCTCCTACACCGAGGACTGGACGCCGGGCAGCTACGAGTACATGACCACGCTGCACGAGATCGGGCATGCGCTGGGGCTCAAGCACTCGTTCGAGACGGAGAGCTACAACGCCGCGATCCTGCCCGCGTCGCTGGAGACGCGCTCCAGCACGCTCATGAGCTACTCGGCGCAGGCGGGCAACCAGGCCACCTACTTCTCCTACGAGCCGACCACGCCAATGCTGCTCGACATCGCGGCCATCCAGCACCTGTACGGCGCCAACCGCGCCTACAACGCGACGAACACGACCTACAGCTTCTCCGGCAGCGGCAGCTACCACCAGACGATCTGGGACGGCGGTGGCACCGACACGCTGAGCTACGACGGCGCCACGGGCGCCCTGATCGACCTGCGCGAGGGCTACGCCAGCCGGCTCGGCGTGCCGGTCAACCTGCTCGACAGCCACGACACGGTCCTGGGCACGGTCAAGAACGTCTGGATCGCCTGGGGCACCGTGATCGAGAACGCCAGCGGCGGCCGCGGCGCCGACGACATCACCGGCAACAACGCCGCCAACCTGCTGCGCGGCGGCGCGGGCAACGACACGATCGGCGCCAGCGCCGGCAACGACACCCTGGACGGCGGCAGCGGCACCGACGCCCTCAGCGGCGGCGCCGGCAACGACGTGTACGTCGTGGACCACGCGCAGGACCGCGTCGCCGAGGGCGTCAACGCCGGCACCGACCTCGTGCAGGCCGGCGTGTCCTGGACGCTGGGCGACAACGTCGAGAACCTCACCCTCACCGGCACGGCCGCCCTGGCCGGCAGCGGCAACGGCCTGGCCAACGTGCTCACCGGCAACGCCGGCGCCAACCTGCTGCGCGGCGGCGCGGGCAACGACACGCTGCTCGGCGGCCTGGGCCACGACACGCTGGCCGGCGGCGCGGGCCGCGACCTGCTCACGGGCGGCACGGGCGCCGACGTGTTCGACTTCAACGGCGCGGGCGACGGCGGCATCACCGCGCAGGCCTGGGACGTGATCAGCGACTTCAGCGCCGCGCAGGGCGACCGCATCGACCTGCGCGACTTCGACGCCAACACGCTGGCCGGCCAGTCCGGCGTGCAGCACTTCAAGGGCCTCATCGCCGCGGGCGCCGCCTTCACCGCGCCGGGCCAGCTGCGCTGGTCCGCCGGCGTGCTCTGGGCCAACACCGACACCGACCGCGATGCCGAGTTCGCCCTGCAGCTCACGGGCGTGCAGGTCCTCACCGCCAGGGAGCTGTGGCTGGCGTAGGCCGCCGCCGGGCCGGCCCGGCCCGGCTTCACTCCGTCATCGACTGCCGCCAGCGTGCCGTCAGCGGCTCCAGCACGTAGTCCAGGAAGCTGCGCTCGCCCACGCGCACCAGCACGTCCACCGGCATGCCCGGGCGCAGCGGCGAGTTGACCGTGGGCAGCTTGGCGCGCTCGGACTCGGAGATGGTGATGCGCGTGAGCAGGTACGGGATGCCCGAGCGCTGGTCCTCCAGCTTGTCGGCCGAGACCGTGAGCACCTGGCCCCGGAGGTCGGGCAGCCGCACGCTGTCGCTGGAGGAGAAGTGCAGCTGCGCCGACTGCCCCACCTTGAGCTTGTTGGCCATGTTCACCGGCAGCCGCGCCTCCACCAGCAGCGCGTTGTCCTGCGGCACGATCTCCAGCAGCCGCTCGCCCGGTGCCACCACGCCGCCGATGGTGTGCACCGCCAGCCCCACCACCTGGCCGGCCACGGGCGCGCGCACCTCGGCCTGCTGCAGCCCGGTGGCGAGCGTCGTCACCCGCGCCTGGAGCGCGGCGGCGTCGTGCACCAGCGAGGCGCGCTCGGTCTCGACGTCGCGCACCTGCTCGCGCCGGCGGCGCTGCAGGCTGGCGGCGGCCTCCTCGATGGCGCGCGAGGTGCGCAGCGCCTCGGACTCGCTGCGGGCGATGTTGGTGCGCAGCTCGGCGATGGAGCGATCCAGGTCCATCAGCCTGAGCTTGGGATAGTTGCCCTCGGCCACCAGCTCCACCAGCGCCGCGTGCTGCTGCTGCGTGATGGCGAGCTGCTCGCGCAGGCCCGCGGCCAGGCGGCGGTGGCCTTCGAGCTCGGCCTCCAGCTGCGCCTTGCTGGCCTGCAGCTGCTGCAGCTCGGACTGGCGCGCGCCCAGTTGCGCGCGCAACAGCGACTGCTGCGCCTGGCCGATGGCCTGGAAGCGCGCGTCGGTGGGCAGGGCCGAGGCCGGCAGCACGTCGCGCCCGCCCGCGGCGGCCTCCACGCGCGCCAGCGCCGCGCGCGCCAGCGCCAGCTGCGCCTGCGACGCGTCGAGCTCGGCCTGCAGCTGCCGCGCGTCGAGCTTGAGCAGCAGCTGCCCGGCCTGCACCGTGTCGCCCTCGGCCACGTGCAGCGACTCGATGCGCCCGCCGCTGACGTGCTGCACCACCTTGCGCTGGTCGGCCACGGCCACCATGCCCTGCCCCGGCACGGCCTGGTCCAGCGGCGCCCAGGCCGCCCAGGCCAGGAAGCCGCCGAAGCCCAGCACGCCCACGCCCAGCCCCAGCCGGATCGCCGGCCAGGGATCGCCGTCGCGGCGCGTGTTGGAGGTGCGCGAGAGCGCGTCGATGAATCGGTTCAGCATGTGGGATCGGCCTTCAAACGGAGGAGCCCTGGCGGCTCGATGGCGCCTGCGGCCCCGGCGCCGCCGCGGGGGACGACGCGCCCGCGGCCAGCACCCGCGCCCCGGGCACCGCGCCCAGGGCCAGCACGGGCGCTGCCGCGCC
>NZ_VIDQ01000047.1 GCF_009760915.1 Azohydromonas aeria | reverse complement strand
GCACGCGTGGCCGAGCTCACGCCACGGCTGTGGAAGCAGCACTTCGCCGCCAGCCCGCTGCGTTCGGCCTTGCACGGCGTGAGCGTTTAGGCAAGGACGCCGCGCAGCGGCCGCTTACAACGCAGTCATGCCGAGCCTGATGAACCGACGTGCAGTCCTGGCCCAGATCGCGAGCTTGCTTGCGGCCGAGGCAGTGTCGGCCCCCGCACACGCTACTTCCCCGTCCGGGCATGATGCGCCGCGCCCGCAGACCCTGGCGATGGCCTGGCGGCCTGGCGCCGAGGCGGCAGACGACCTCGACCCGCACGCTCACCGGATAGGCATTCTGCAACTGGACTGGGCCCAGGACCGGCGCGCATGGACCCGCGTGCTGACCGTTCCCAGTCGTGCCCACGGCTTGCTGGCGGACGGGCGCGGTGGCTTCTACGCCGTGGCCGCACGGCCAGGCGACTGGTTGGTCCATGTGCCGGCCGACGAAGCAGACACTCCCCGCTGGCTCCATCCCGGGCGTGATGAGGGATCGCCCCGCACCTTCAACGGCCACCTGTTGCTGAGTGTCGATGGGCGCTGGCTCTACAGCACCGAGACCGATCGCAGCGATGGCCGCTCCTGGCTCGTGCGCCGTGATGCGCAAAGCCTACGCACCGACAGTGCGTGGCGCCTGCCCGGCATGGATGCACACCAAATACTCCTGGACCCAGGCAGCGGGCAGTTGCTGGTGGCCTTGGGTGGCATCGTGCGTGATACCCGCGGACGCAAGACAGCCTTCGAGCGCATGGCGCCCGCGCTGTTGCTGGTGGATGCTGTGCAAGGCCACGTGCTGCGGCAGTGGACATTGGCCGATGCGCGACTGAGCATTCGTCACATGGCGTGGTCCGAAGGGGGAGACCAGCCTTTGCTCGGGATTGCGCTGCAAGCTGAGCATGACGACCGCAACGAGCGCCTGCGCGCGCCGCTGCTGGCACTTTGGGATGGCCAGACACTGACCTTGCCCATTCGCCCTCGGGACACGGAAGGCGCAGGCTATGCCGGTGACATTTGTGCCGGACCGGGAGGCAGCTTCCTGCTCAGCGCGCAGCGCAGCGGCCGGGCGCTGCTGTGGCACCCGGACGCACCCGAGCAGATGATCCGCTTGGGCGAACTGCTGGAAATTTGTGCACTTTGCAGTTGGCGTGACGAGCGCGGCCCGGGCTTGCTGATGGGGGCGGGCAGGGGAATGGCTCGCTGGCAAGGCGGGCAGGCCCAGATGCTGCCATGGCCCGAGATCATGTCTCCCGACAACCATATCGCAGTATTGCTCTGAAAGTTGATGACTCAACGCCAGTCGCTAGACGCATCATCGCAGACAGCACTGTTGATGTGGACACGGGCTTGAGCCGGTTACCGTCGAGTGCCAGCTGCTGCAGGAGGCCGACGCAAGCATCGCGCCGAGGTCCCGGCGTTGGCCCGGGTAAAGAAGTGATTGTCCTACTCAGGAAAAATGTCACCTGACCGCAAGAAAAGCTTGCGCATCAAGTGCTTGCGGACAAGTAAATATCCCGGCTTCCAGCATGCCGTAAGCGGCTGTTGCCGGATCAAACCTCGGACGAAGGTCCACCCTCTTTCCTGAGAGGGACGACAAGCCCTGGCTGCTGTCCCGAAGGGAAGCGCATCACGAGCTGCTGCTGCTGTGCCCACTGCACGCTGCAGGGCAACGACGGCCACGACAGCCGCATGCCGTGCAGGACCTGCGTCATGCCGCACAGGAAGCAGGTGTCCTGGGTCAGTCCCGTTTCTTGCACTGACTGCTGTGCATCAGGTGGTTCAGTGGATGACCAGGGTCCATTCGCCCGGGCTCCGGGGCTTGCTGCAGAAACCCGACCGGCTGATCCTGTCGCTGTTGCAATGGCTCAAGCAGTTGCCGGCGTCAGCGTGATCGGTCGTCATGCCGGACTTCGGCCGTGCGGTATTGCAGCGTGCTGACACCCGTTGTGCACGAGGCCGAGACGTGGTCACACACATGCTCGACTTGGTGCAGCACTTTGCCGCGAATTCATGGTGTCAGGATCCGCAAGGCCACGATCACCAGGATCACCACCAGCAGCCATCCGACCACGAATCGCCGCCACAGGGCTGGCGCACCGCGCAGCTCCATGAAGTCCTGCGCAATGATCAGGCCCTTGGCCAGCGACAACGCAAAAACCATGGCCACAGGCCAGATTGCATCTTCGCCAAGCGGCGACTCTCCTACCCACCAGGAAGCGCCCGTGGCCGCCAGGGTAGCCAGCCACAGGGCATCGATGCGGTTGCGCAAGTTGATCATCGAAGCACGTACACCAGCGGAAAAAGCACCACCCACAGCAGATCCACCATGTGCCAGAACACAGCCGCCGTTTCAGGCGTGTGCGTGTCGCTCGGACCCCAGTGGCTGCGCGGCGCGAGAAAGGCAACCACGGCAAGGATGAGCACCGCGGCAGCGACATGCAGGAAGTGGAAGCCGGTCAGCAGGTAATAGAACATCCAGAAGACATCGGTCTCCAGGTCATAGCCGGCGTTCAGCTTCTGCCGGTACTCGAACCCTTTGACGACCAGGAACACTGCGCCGAACGCCGCTGCCCCCCAGAGCCATCTTGCGCCAGCGTGGACCCTGGCGCGGCGCAGTGCGAGTACGCCCCGCGCGGCACACCAGCTGCCGGTCAAGAGAATCACCGTGTTGACGGCGCCCAGATGCAGATTCAGGCTCGCCTGGCCCGCACGGAATGTTGCCGGGTCTTGCGCCCTGGCCACGGCATAGACAACGAACATCAGGCCGAAGGTCAGCATCTCGAGCGCAATGACGAGCCACATCGCGAGATCGCCACACAGGCGGCGATCCTCGACGGCCGCCACGGATGCCGGCCCTGCTGCATCGATGTGTGCGGGAATCAACAGCTTGGCAGGCTGGCTCATGGTGCGCTCGTCATGCGAGGAGCCCCGAAATACTACGGCTTGTCGACGCAGGCCCGACCACACCCCGTTCGACAGCCGGGTAGAAATCGCGATTCTCGCGCTGCATGCGCTCGAACACGGTGCGCAGTACCTGATTGGCTTGTGCCCTGAAGCCGTCCAGGTCGGCCTGTACTCGGGCGGCCGTGTTCCACTGGCGCGCAAAGGCGTTGTACTGCGACGCAATCGAAGCCATCTCGGCCTGGAACTGGCGTCCGAGATGGGCAAGCTCGCGATTTTTGGCCGCATCAAGTACCGGATGCAGCGCTTGATCTTCCGCCGCCAGGTGCAGCTTGACCACGGCACTCATCGCCACGATGAGTTGGGCGATCTGCTCAGCATGCTCGATGATTCCCGCATGCGAGCAGCGCCGCATCTTCTCGATGAAGTCGAGAATCTGGGCATGCTGGTTCTTGAATCTGTCGATGTTCACGAAGGGCTCTTTGAAGGTTTGCAACCTGGGCGTTGCATTCGTCTCACGTGGTGAGCACGAGGAGGAACACAAGGTGCTCAAGGCTCACGACCGTGCGGAATCCCCGAGGTTTGACCTGGCAATGACACCGGTTTTGCCGTTGCCTTGTCAACATCATTGAGCCGCAGGATCTGTTGCCACGAGCGCCGGTCGCAAGCGATGGAAGGTCAGGGCCTGGGCGACGAGCTGGGGCGCGCTCAGCACGTCGGCCAGGGTGTAGCGGTCCAGGGCGGCATAGAAGGCCTGCACGGCCTCACTGAAGACGCCCTGGAGCCCGCAGCAGTTGCGGATGAGGCAGTGGCCGCCACCGGGCTCGAAGCACTCCGCAGGTACCACGCCGCCTTCCGTGTCCCTCACGACCTGACCGATGCAGATGTCCCGAGGTGCCTTGGACAGGATCAGCCCACCGCCCTTGCCGCGGATGGTGACGATCCAGCCGTGCTTGCCCAGGAAATGCACGATCTTGTTGAGGTGGCTCTCGGACACGTCGAAGGCAGCGGCAATTTCGGCGATGGTCGACTTGCGTCCCGCGTTGACTGCCAAGTAGATGAGCACGCGCAAGCTGTAGTCGGTAAACGATGTGTGCTTCATGGCCGGCTCCCCGGTGTATCAGCGCATCTTGGATGCCTGCGGGAAAAGCAGCAGGGCCGTCCCATGTCGGCTCAGCAGCGGTCGATCTGCGGCTGCGCGCTCAGGCGCCGCCGCAGGCGCCGCAGCAAAGTCCATCACTGGAAGGTCGCGCCTGCTTGGTGATGCGCACCCGCCAGACATCGGGACCGCTCCGCAGGTAGACCAGGGAGCCGGGTTGCGACGACTCAGCCTGCAGTTGGTGGTACAGGGGGCGCGGGTCGTGGTCGTCAACGACTTCCATCGACTCGGTGTCGCCGAGGCCTTGGAAGGTCTGGAGGATTAACGAATGGCGCTCACGCGGAACAATGGTGCGAACGTCGATCGTTGTGCCGGAGGTAGGCTGGGTCATCAGGGCTCCGTGGTGGATCGCTAAAGATGCATTTTCGATACACCTTAATGTAGGGACCGAATCTTCCTGTTTCCTTGACCCAGTTCAAGAAGCGCCATGCGCCTGACGGAACTCAAGCAGTGGATGGGGCACGCCTATTGCGCTAAGGAGGCTTGCAGTCCCAGTAAGCCGCACGGGCGAGCAGCAAAGTCAGTCCCGGTGCTCACATCGCCCGCGTTCAAGGTCCAGGCATACGCGCACGGCATCCTGCAGCAGTCGACTTCAGTACCGTGACACGCTCGGACGAAGCCGCGCCCTGTGGTTGATCTCGGCCACCATTGCGATACCCCGCTTTAAGATGCCGCGATGGACCTGTACGAGCCGTGCTCCGGCCTGCAGCCGCGCGAGTGCTTGGTCGGCGCAATCGATGCCCCCAACGCTGATCAGGCAGATGTCGTCAGGCAAGGCCGCAGCGAGTCGTTGCAGCGTCGCGAGCGCACTGCGGTCGCCTTCGGCGCTCACCAGCAGACCCCTGGCGCCGGCGTCGATCAGGCGCTCGGCCACGGCTTCGGGCCGGGCGCCGGCCAACATGGCCGCAGGCAGCTTGGCCACCAGCGGCAGGCGCCGCCGTTCACAAGCTTGTGCAAGCACTGCCAGCAACTCGGCAAGGCGCCGCGGATCGGAGAAATCGCGGCCGGGATTGAACGTGACGTAGTCGGCCTTCCCCGCATGCGCGGCCAGGCTTGCCAGGATGTCGGGCTCGGCTTGCGCCCATGGAACGCGCGGACTCTTGCCCAGGCTGACGCCGCACAATGCACGCCTGCCAGGGCGCGCCGGGAGCCTGCCGCGACAGCTCATTTGCTCACCGAGGAGCGAACCGGTCTCGATTGATGCCAACCCGATTCGGTGCGCCACATGCTGCAGCGTCCCGTGGCGATCGAACCCGGCTGCGAGCCCAACGGGCCCCGGAAAAGTCAGGCCCATGGCCGGCACCGGGAGACCTATGACGGCGCTGGTTGTCAGGGCTGTACGCCCCAGGCGCGGCAGTGTCCAGCGTACGCGCAAGGCCAGCGGCGTCAGCGGTTTAGCCATGCGCGCGCCGGAACTCGTCCATGAAATCCAGCAGCGTCGCGACGGCCGCGTCTGGCGTGCCGTTGTAGAGACTCACACGGAGTCCGCCCACCTGCGGATGCCCCTGCAGGCCGGACAGTCCTCTCGCTCGCGCCTGGGCGACGAATGCGTCAGAGAGGGCCGGGTCATGCAACTGGAAGCATGCATTGACGCGCGAGCGCTGGGCCCTTGCCACGCTGGCCCGGTAAAAGCCGTCGCTGCAGTCCAGCGCAGCGTACAGCTCGGAACTGCGGCGTTGGGCGGCCGCGGCCATGGCTGCCACGCCGCCACGCTGCTCCACCCAGCGCAGCATGGCGTCCAGGACGAAGACGGCGAAAACCGGCGGCGTGTTCAGGCGCGACTGCGCCGCGGCCTGGGCGCCGTAGTTCATGACCCGAGGGGTCGCGGGATGCGCTTGACCCAGCAGGCTTTCATGCACGATCACCAGCGTCAGTCCAGGTACGCCAATGGCCTTCTGGGTGCCGGCGTAGACGAGCGCCGGGCGATCAAGTGCCATGGGTCGCGTCAGCAGGTCGGACGTCATGTCCGCGGCCAGCGGCACGGACACGACCGGCATAGCCTCGAACTGCCAGCCATCGGCCGTTTCGTTGCTGGTGACATGACAGTAGGCCACACCTTCCACGTCCCACGCGTCAGGGTCACCGAACCGCTCGTCCGACATCGCGATGCACCGCACCTTCCCATAGCGGCTTGCTTCCGCAAGAGCCCGCCGCGACCAGTGCCCCGTATCGACGTAGGCCGCCTCGCGGCCAGCCAGCAGGTTCAGCGGCAACAGGGCGAACTGCGCGCTGGCACCGCCAGCCATGAAGAGCACCTTGAACTGCTTCGGGATGGCCAGCAGGCGCCGCAGCCGGGTTTCGACGCCTTGCTGGAGCTCCCGGTAGTCTTCTGCGACGAAGGAAAGCGCAAGCACCGAGCCAAGCCCTCGCCAGTCACGACAGGCGTCGCTGACCTCGGCCACGACGTCGCGTGGCAGCGGCCCCGCCGCTGCCGAGAAGCTGTAGCCGAGCATCGCTGACACGTATTTCAGTGGAAGAGAAAAGCGCCGTGCGCACCCGCTGCCATGAAGAACAGCAGCGGGATGGACAGCATGGTGTTCACGCGCGCGGACAAGAACGTACGCCTGGAGCACTTCAGGCGCTGCTCCATCGACGCTGGCACGAAGCCGAGGACTCGCTTCTGGTTGGGCCAGAGCACGCACCACAGATTGAGCACCATGATGGTGCCTATCCACGCGCCCAGACCAAGCGGTGCAAGGTCGCCCCGCAAGGCAACCGCGTCTTGCAGCCAGCCCCGATGCCAGAGCATCAACAGGCCGCTGCCCCAGGTCAGCAGCGAGGCATGCCGAAAGATCCCGTGTTCGCGCTGCAGCAACGCCTGCTGCCGCGGACTGTTGAGGTCGGCCAGGTCGGCGCTGGTCAGGGGCACGTACCGCGGGCGGTTGACGGCCGTGGCGTAGTTGTGTCCGATCCACACCAGCGCGCCCAGGAAGTGGACCCAGCGCGCCAGGACGTCAAAAAGTGGAGCGTCCATGATCTCAGTGCGTCAATCGCAACAGAAACGCCAGCACGGCCGTGAGGGCTACACCCAATGCCACGGCCATTCCGGCCGAGTCAAGAAGCTTCGCCATGGGGTACAGGGTTTTCGCCGCGCATGATCAGCCGCTTGATGAAGCGTACCGGGTCGTGCGCCTTGGCCACCGCCTCCCCGATGAGATGATGGTCGGGAGAGCGGGCACAGGCCGGATCGGTGTTGCAGGCATCCCCGGTGAGCAGGAATGCCTGGCAACGGCATCCACCGAAGTCCTTCTCCTTTTCATCGCACGAGCGGCACGGCTCGCGCATCCACTCCTGGCCTCGGAACTTGCGAAAGGTCGGCGACTCGTTCCACAACCAGGCCAGGCTCTTGTCGCGCACGCTCGGGAAGTCCAGCCCCTTGATGAGCCGCGATTCCTGGCAAGGCAACGCCGCGCCGTCCGGTGCGATGGTCAGATGGATGGAGCCCCAGCCGTTCATGCAGGCCTTGGGGCGCTGCTCGTAGTAGTCGGGAATGACGAAATAGATCGTCATGCGTTCGCCCAGGCGTGCGCGGGCAGCCTGCACGGTGCGTTCGGCTTGCTCGATCTGGTCACGCGTGGGCAGCAGCTCGTCGCGATTGAGCATTGCCCAGTTGTAGTACTGGATGTTGGCGAACTCCAGGTAGTCAACGCCGATGTCCTCGGCCAACGCCAGCATCTCGCCGGTCTGCTCAATGTTCTGGCGAAACAGCGGCACGTTGAGCACCATGGGAAAGCCCGCGGCCTTGATCCTCCTGGCCACGTCGATCTTCAGGTCGAAGACGCGTGCGCCAACCAGCCGATTGGTCAGCTCGCGGCGGCTGGACTGCAGTGACAGCTGGATCTGGTTGAGACCCGCAGCCTTGAGGGCGCTCAGGCGCCTTTCGGTCAGCCCGACCCCGGAGGTGATGAGATTCGTGTAGTAGCCCAGTCGGCTTGCCTCGTCGACCAGTTCCTCCAAATCATCGCGCAGCATGGGTTCGCCACCGGTGAAGCCCAGCTGCAATGCACCGAGCTCACGGCCCTCACGCAACACTCGCATCCACTCGGCAGTTGTCAGTTCCTGCCCTGGAGACATGTCCAGATTGACCGGGTTGCTGCACCAGGGACACTTCAGCGGACAGCGGTAGGTCAACTCGAGCACCAGCCACAGCGGCTTCCCTTGCCCATCAAGCCTGACGACGGATCCATCCTTTGGCACGAAACACCTCCAGAAATCTGTAGACCCCCGAAGCAACGCGCTCGTCATCTCCGGGATAGACCGATTGCAACTCGCCAACCACCTCAGCGGCCGTGCGCTGTCCGTCGCAGCGCATGATGATCTGTGCCGCCGTCTCGTTGAGCTTGACGATGCCTTCCGGGTAGAGAAGGACGTGGGCCTGCTGCGTAGCTTCCCATCGGAACAGGTACAACGGGTTGATCGCGAAACGATCCAGCGGACTCGCCAATGTGGTGTCGCACATGACACGTGTCTCCTGCATGGCTGTGCGGCGGCCGGGCGAGAACCCGGCCACCCGCCGGCTCAGCGCACGTACACGTACGCGGTGACTTCAAATCCCAGGCGAATGTCGGCGTAGGCCGGGTCGATCCATTGCATGTCGCGCTCCTCAGGTTGGTCGGTTGATTGACGGGCCAGCCCGAAAGCGATGGCCCACTGCCATGGTGCTGCCACGGGCCATCGGCGCCAATCGTCCAATCAATGAATCTGGCGTAGAGCCCGACATGATTGCGATGCCATGAATTTCATGAAACTTCGGGATGGAGCCCCCATCACCATCCCTTCATGATGTGCGTCAATGCGCTGCCAGAAAACGCGACGACGGGTTCGGCCAGCTTGTCGAGCAACACCATCGAATGCCGCAGCCCGTCGTTCGATGGCAGCACCACCAGCCAGACATGGTGCATGCCTGCCAGGTACAGGCTCAAGCCGTGCTGAGGTCCCTCGGCACGCACCACGTCGCCATCAACACGCACGCCGTTGAACTCGCAACGGCGGCTTTGGTATCCCGTGCGGCCGTACACGTGCACCGCCATGCCGAGCTTCAGATGGGCCAGGGCCTCCAGCAACCGAAGCACGGCGCTGCCAGGAAGCTCGCGAGCGAACTCAGGCCCGGCGAGACGGCAGGCTCCCGCGAAGGACAGGCGTGAGCAGGCACGCAGTCGCATGAGGTCGTTGACGCTGCGCATTGCGGACCAGGCCGCGCGGAATGCGGCTTCATCAATGACCGGGTCAATCCTGTGGTGCCGTGGCTGATTGGCCGCTGCGGCTGACAGCCCCGTAGCCGGCTCCGAGGTGCTGAACCTGCGCACGATTTCGTGGAAACCACGCACATGCGAACCTTCCGTCAACACCACTTCCGCAACGGACAGTCCAAGCGGATCGAAGAACTGCAAGCTCTGCCAACTGGCACCGGCGGCGTCTCGTTGCTCGATGGCAAATCCATGGCTCCAAGCTCGCGGCTGCGCACGCGCGTCACGGGTGCGGCGGTCGACGGGCGGTGGCGCCAAGGCCACGCTTTGCGGATTGGACATGGCCTTGTCGGCAGCACCTGTACTTTCCAGCCGACACCAGGCATTTCCGACGATGGTGCGGACGGTGCCCAGCACGGGCAATGCGTCAGCGATACGGCGCCATTGCGGCCGCAGGCGGTGCGCCTTGATCGGATCACCATCCCTCAGACTGGCCGGGCCGGCATGTGCGGCGATCAGTTCTCCCTCCGTGATGCCCATATAGCGGGCAGCCTCGTACCGCCTGTGTTGAAGCGGCAAGGGAAGACCGGCATAGGCAGCGCGAATGCGAGACAGCCGCTCAGACAACTGCTTCTGATCTCGACTTCGTCGGACCTGGTTGCGAGATGAATTGCGCTGTTGCTTTCGGCTGGACTCCAGGGCGGCTGGCCAGATCGGAGCAATGCGGTGTTGCAACAACTGGCAATCCTCTTCCGTCGTCACGGCGTCGTAGAGCATCGAAGTCATGCGATGGTCCCTGTGCTGGTTTGGCGGTGGGCGTCGCACCAGCCTCAGGACTGACGCGACCTGCATGGACAACGTGCATCTGCCTGGCCATGTCGAAGACGTTTGGGTGCCTGGCCGACGCCAAGCATCAAGTCACCAACTCACAGCCGGGCGAGGGGAGGAAGCAAGCACGTCATCCAACGTGCAGCGATGGCGCTGACCAGTACGGCTGGGTGGTGGGTTTGGAATTCCTCTACGCGACGCAGAGCTTGCCAGGCTGGTGCCTGCAATTCCTGCTTGCCCGCGACACACGTCAGGCCGCCGGATCACAACGCATGCAACCGCAGCTTCGCCACGGTGCCAGTGCCAGCGCGCCACAGCCTTGAACTGGTTCAAGAACTGCCTGTCGTGCGTTGCTGATGCATCGAATATTCTTTCGCCTCGGCGGCGGTGGATGTCGCGGCTTGATCGCGCCTACACCGTCCTGTAGACCGCGAATGCACAGCATCCGTTCATGAGATTGATGCACTTCGCCCACGGCCACGGTCTACGTGCGGCGAGCAGGCAAGGCGCGCCGCTTCACAACCCATCCTTCTGGACAGACCGGAAAAAAAAGTGGGCTGGCAAAGCCAGCCCAGAACACACTTACGCGAAGGATGCTGCATCGGGGTGGATGCACACCGACTTGAGGATGCCTTTGTCAACAAACATTGTGCCTTGCAGTTCGGAAAGAACAGCATTGCGTCTTGGCTCCGCCACCGTGGGTGACGGACTTGACCTCCGTCATGAAACGCATGCTGCCGTGCCTGGATAGTTGAGCCACCAACAGGCGAGGACACGCCGAACGGCGTTGCACTTGGGCTGCCTTCCTCCTTCCTTTGCTGGTTGCGATGTCGTGAATCGTATTCACGCCGCTCCCCGATTCCTTGAACTGCTTCAATTTCGTGACCGGCAGCGGATCCCCCGAATGTGCTGCGCAAGAACAGTCAAGTGTCGATTGGCCAACTCGGCAGAACCAAGGCTCCTGGGTTGGTCCACCACAGGCCTGGACCAGCGTCGTTTGCGCGTCCGCGGGAGTCCCTCCACTGGAAGCAATCTGCTCGCTGCGCGACCTGCGTTGCTGGCCTGCGCGAACCGCTGCGCCGACCTTCGGCGGCCGCGGTGCACCGTACCTGCGGCCCATGGCCGGCTCGCGGCATGCAGCGTTCGTGGAGAGGGTCTGTCAAGCCCGGCAGCGCTCGCGGTCTCCATACCCCGAGAAGGACAAGCGGACCCATAACCAGTGTGGGCGCATGGGATTGCGTGTTGCGAAATTCTGTCACTCGACGCATGGCGGTGACTTCAGCAGCGCGCTTATGGAGTTTTCTCACAGCGCCGGCGCATCGGTTGGCCGGGAACTTCAGCCTCCGCAAGGCGGGTTGCGGATGCCGGGCAGATGTCAGGCAAATACGCCGTCCGCCAGATAACCTGTCTGAACATGGTCCGACACGGAACGCTCGCACGCAAGCTTTTGGCCATCGGCATCGCCGTGCTGGTACTGGCGCTGTCCTCGATCAGCCTCACGCTGTGGGTGAGCTGGCAGCTTCAGGGTGGGGCGGCGGCAGTCAACGAAGCAGGCCGACTTCGGATGCAGACCTGGCAGCTTGCGGCCTTGCTGGATACGCAACCGGCTTTGCAGTTGCGGACCCGGTTCGACCGTTTCGAGGAAAGCCTGGACTTGCTGGCCCATGGCAATCCGTCGCGCCCGCTGTTCGTGCCATGGGACGACCCGACCCGGGAAGCCTTTGCTGACGTGATGGGTCAGTGGAAGGAATTGCGGGCCCGGTGGGAACGACAGCCTCCACCCGCTGCGTCGCAAGTGCCAGCCCAGGCTGAAGCTTTTGTGGAATCCGTCGATATCCTGGTCGGTGCAATCGAGCAGCGGCTGGCGCGCTTCACGGACATCCTGCGCCTGTTCCAGCTCACGATGCTTGGGCTGGTCCTGGCTGCGGCTGCCCTGCTGCCCTATACGGTCTACCTCTTTGTGCTGGAGCCGCTGGTACGGCTCAAGCGCGGCCTCGAGCAGGTGGAGCGGGTCAATTTCACCGCGCGCATCGAAGCCATCGCTCAGGACGAGTTTGGCAGCCTGGCTGCCGGCTTCAACCGCATGGCGCAGGCGCTGCAGTCTCTCTACAGCGACCTGGAGGGCAAGGTACGTGAGAAGACTGCGAGGCTGGTGGTGCAGCGCGAGCGGCTGGAGGCGCTGTACAACGTGAGCGCGTTCCTGGCCCGAGCTGACACGCTGGAGGCCATGGCACAAGGGTTCGCCGCGCACGTGCGTGGGATATCGCGTGCCGATGCGGCTGCCATCCGCTGGTCAGACGAAGCCAACCAGCGCTACATGCTGCTGGCCGGCGACGGGTTGCCCGCAGCCATGAGTCAGAGTGAGCATTGCGTGCCGACCGGCGCATGCCTGTGCGGCCAGTCGGCCGCCGATGCGCGCATGCGTGTCATCCCCATTCGCGCCGCCGACCGGACCCTGGGCCACTGTGCCAAGGAAGGTTTCCGGATGCTGGTGAGCGTGCCAGTGCGGCTGCAGCAGCGGCTGCTGGGCGAGGTGGACCTGTTCTACAGGGTGGAAGCCCCGCTCAGCGACGACGAGAGGAGCCTGCTCGACGCCCTGGCGAGCCACCTGGCCAGCGCGATGGAGGGCTTGCGCGCCGCGGCGCTGGAGCGCGAGCAGGCGGTGGCCGAGGAGCGCGGCTTCATCGCGCGCGAGCTGCACGACTCCATCGCGCAGTCGCTGGCCTTCCTCAAGATCCAGGTGCAGCTGCTGCGCGCGGCGCGCCAGCGCGGCGACGACGCGCGCGTGGAGCGCACGCTCGATGAGCTCGACACCGGCGTGCGCGAGTGCATGGGCGACGTGCGCGAGCTGCTGGTGCACTTCCGCACCCGCACCAACGCCGAGCACATCGAGCCGGCGCTGCGCACCACGCTGCAGAAGTTCGAGCACCAGACGGGCCTGAAGACGCACCTGGAGATCGAGGGCCACGGCTTGCCGCTGGACCCGGACGTGCAGGTGCAGGTGCTGCACGTGGTGCAGGAGGCCCTGTCCAACGTGCGCAAGCACGCGCAGGCCAGCCAGGTGTGGGTGGAGGTCTCGGCCGGTGCGGGCACGGGCTGGCGCTTCGAGGTGCGCGACGACGGCGTGGGCTTCGACCCGCAGGCCGACCGCGCCGAGACGCACGTGGGCCTGAAGATCATGCGCGAGCGCGCCGCGCGCATCGGCGCGCAGGTGCAGCTCGACGCCGTGCCCGGCGCGGGCAGCTGCGTCACGCTGACGGTGCCCCCATCGAGCTCCACATTGCCTGGGTGACGCCGCGACTCGGAACCCAGTCGCCCCGTGCATTATTCAAGGCCATGAAGCGGTGCCTTGATTGAAAACAAGTATGATGCTCGGCAACCGCACAAGGGCCGCGTTGTGAAACGCCTGCCTGGCTTGTCTGACAAGCCGTTTCGGTGTGGTCGCAAGCAAATACTCCCTTAGAACGATGCTGCGCTAGCACCCATCGTTCTTCCGGCAGACGGCACCATCCTCCTTCCAGTCCTGGCTGACTGGCCTTCAGAAGGATGGGCCGGCCAGTTCGTTGCTGAAAAAGTCAGCGCCCAAGAGCAACGAACTGGGGAGCTTTCATGGCCGTTCCCGTCACTGCCACTGCCTCGGCGCTGCAGGAAAGCAGCGTCAATCGCAGTCGCCAGGCACTGTCCGTTCTGGTCGTCAGCACGCTGGCATTCACCGTGTGCTTCATGGTGTGGATGATGTTCGGCGTCATCGGCATCCCCATCAAGAAGGCGCTGGGACTCAACGCCACGGAGTTCGGCCTGCTCACCGCCATGCCCGTGCTCACCGGCTCGCTCGTGCGCGTGCCGCTGGGCATCTGGACCGACCGCTTCGGCGGGCGCATCGTCATGACGATCTTGATGGCCTGCACCGTGCCGGCCATCTTCCTCATGGCCTACGCCACCCAGTTCTGGCACTTCATCGCCATCGGGTTGTTCGTGGGCCTCGCAGGCGGCGCCTTCTCCGTGGGCACGCCCTACGTCGCGCGCTGGTTCCCCAAGAACCGCCAGGGTTTCGCGATGGGCGTCTATGGCGCCGGCAACTCGGGTGCTGCGGTCAACAAGTTCATCGCCCCGGCCCTCGTCGTGGCCGCCGGCTGGACCATGGTCCCGCAGGTCTATGCCGCCGTGATGCTGGGCACCGTGATCCTGTTCTGGCTGTTCAGCCACAGCGATCCTGCCCACCTGGTGTCCTCCAACGTCAAGTTCACGGAGCAGCTCAAGGCGCTCAGGGACCCGAAGGTGCTCAAGTACTGCCAGTACTACAGCATCGTGTTCGGCGGCTACGTCGGGCTGTCGCTGTGGATGGTGCAGTACTACGTCGGCGAGTACGGCCTCGACATCCGCGTCGCCGCGCTGCTGGCGGCCTGCTTCTCGCTGCCCGGCGGCGTGCTGCGCGCCATCGGCGGCTGGCTCTCGGACAAGTACGGCGCCCATTCGGTCACATGGTGGGTCATGTGGGTGAGCTGGATCTGTCTGTTCCTGCTGTCCTACCCGCAGACCGACTTCACGGTGCTGACCGTCAACGGCCCGGCCACCTTCCACATCGGCCTCAACGTCTACACCTTCACCGCGCTGATGGCAGTGCTGGGCGTGGCCTGGGCCTTCGGCAAGGCCAGCGTCTTCAAGTACATCGCCGACGACTACCCGAAGAACATCGGCGCCATCAGCGGCATCGTCGGCCTGGCCGGCGGCCTGGGCGGCTTCCTGCTGCCGATCCTGTTCGGCGCGCTCATGGACCTCACCGGCGTGCGTTCCAGCGCCTTCATGCTGCTCTACGGCGTGGTCTGGGTGTCGCTCATCTGGATGTACTTCACCGAAGTGCGCCAGCGCCGCGTGATGGGCCCCGAAGCGGCCTGAGTGCGCGCACCCGAGTTCATTCCCTTACCTGACAGCCAAGGAGCTCAAGAATGGCTTCCTCGTACGTGATCGGTCAGTGGTCCCCGGAGGACCCGTCGTTCTGGCAGGCCCGTGGCCAGTCAGTGGCCAACCGCAACCTCTGGATCTCGATTCCAGCGCTGACGCTGGCCTTCGCGGTGTGGATGGTGTGGTCGGTGGTGGTGGTGAACCTGCCCACGGTGGGTTTCAAGTTCTCCACGAATCAGCTGTTCTGGCTGGCCTCGCTGCCGGCGCTGTGCGGCGCGACGTTGCGCATCTTCTACTCCTTCATGGTGCCCATCGTGGGTGGGCGGCGCTGGACGGCGATCTCCACCGCCAGCCTGCTGCTGCCCGCCACGGGCATCGGCTTTGCGGTGCAGAACCCCGACACGCCCTACGAGGTGTTCGCGCTGCTGGCCGTGCTGTGCGGCTTTGGCGGCGGCAACTTCGCCTCGTCCATGTCCAACATCAGTTTCTTCTTCCCCAAGGCGAAGAAAGGCACGGCGCTGGGCCTCAACGCCGGCCTGGGCAACCTGGGCGTGTCGCTGGTGCAGTTCGTCGTGCCCATGGTGATCACCGCGGGCGTGTTCGGCAGCGTGGGTGGCGAGCCGCAGATGGTGGCCAAGGCGGGCCAGCAGGTCCCGATGTGGCTGCAGAACGCCGGCTTCATCTGGGTGCCGTTCATCGCCGTCTCGGCCCTGGCCGCGTGGTTCGGCATGAACGACCTGAGCGAGGCCAAGGCCTCCTTCGCCGACCAGGCCGTCATCTTCAAGCGCAAGCACAACTGGCTGATGTGCTGGCTCTACATCGGCACCTTCGGCAGCTTCATCGGCTACTCCGCCGGTTTCCCGCTGCTCATCAAGAGCCAGTTCCCCGGCGTCAACGCGCTGCAGTACGCGTGGCTGGGCCCGCTGGTGGGCGCGCTGCTGCGCCCGGTGGGCGGCTGGCTCTCCGACAAGCTCGGCGGCGCCCGCGTGACCTTCTGGTCCTTCATCGTCATGGGCGCCGGCGTGCTCGCCGTCATCAAGTTCCTGCCGCACGGCGGCCAGGGCGGCAGCTTCATGGGCTTCCTGCTGTCGTTCCTGGTGCTGTTCGCGGTCTCGGGCATCGGCAACGGCTCCACGTTCCGGATGATCCCGGTGATCTTCCTGACCGAGCGCCAGCGCGCCGCCGCGAAGAACCCTGCCGCGCAGGAACAGGCCGTGAAGGACGCCAACAAGGAAGCCGCGGCCGTGCTGGGCTTCTCCTCGGCCATCGGCGCCTACGGTGGCTTCTTCATCCCCAAGAGCTACGGCAGCTCGATCGCCCTGACCGGCTCCGTGGACGCCGCGCTCTACGCGTTCATCGCCTTCTACGTCACCTGCGTGGCCGTGACCTGGTGGTTCTACAGCCGCCGCAACGCCCCCATGCCCTGCTGAAGCAGTCCACAACCGCAGCACTCCCAACCAAGAGCAACCAGCATGAGCCACTTCCTTGATCGACTCACCCACTTCGCCCAGGCGAAGGAGAGTTTTTCCGACGGCCACGGCGTCACCACCGGCGAGGACCGCACCTGGGAGGACGCCTACCGCGCACGCTGGCAGCACGACAAGATCGTGCGCTCCACCCACGGCACCAACTGCACGGGCTCGTGCTCGTGGAAAATCTACGTCAAGGGCGGCATCGTCACCTGGGAGACCCAGCAGACCGACTACCCACGCACCCGCCCCGACCTGCCCAACCACGAGCCGCGCGGCTGCGCCCGCGGCGCGTCCTACAGCTGGTACCTGTACTCGGCCAACCGCGTGAAGTACCCGATGGTGCGCGGGCGGCTGCTCAAGCACTGGCGCGCGGCGCGCGCCGTGGCCAAGAGCCCGGTGGATGCCTGGGCCAACATCGTCGAGAACGCCGATGCCCGGCGCGAGTGGCAGCAACAGCGCGGCCTGGGCGGCATGGTGCGCAGTACCTGGGACGAGGTCAACGAGATCATCGCCGCGGCCAACGTCTACACCGCCAAGAAGCACGGGCCGGACCGCATCATCGGCTTCTCGCCGATTCCGGCCATGTCGATGGTCAGCTACGCCGCGGGCTCGCGCTACCTGTCGCTCATCGGCGGCGTGTGCATGAGCTTCTACGACTGGTACTGCGACCTGCCGCCGTCGAGCCCGCAGACCTGGGGCGAGCAGACCGACGTGCCCGAGTCGGCCGATTGGTACAACTCCAACTTCATCATCGCCTGGGGCTCCAACGTGCCCCAGACGCGCACCCCGGACGCCCACTTCTTCACCGAGGTCCGCTACAAGGGCGCCAAGACCGTGGCGGTCACGCCCGACTACTCCGAGGTCGCCAAGCTGTGCGACCTGTGGATGCACCCCAAGCAGGGCACCGACGCGGCGCTGGCCATGGCCATGGGCCACGTCATCCTCAAGGAGTTCTACTTCGACAAGCGCAGCAGCTACTTCGACGACTACGCGCGCCGCTACACCGACCTGCCGTTGCTGGTGCAACTCGAAGAGCAGGTGCTGGCCGACGGCGCCAAGGCCCTCGTGCCCGCCCACTACCTGCGCGCCAGCGACTTCAACGGCCAGCTCGGCCAGGCCGAGAACCCCGAGTGGAAGACGGTGGCGATCGACGAGAGCGGCAAGGTGGTGCTGCCTAACGGCTCCATCGGCTTTCGCTGGAGCAAGGCGCAGGGCCAGTGGAACCTGGAGGCCAAGGAGGCGCGCCACGGCCAGGCGGTGAAGCTCAAGCTCAGCGCGCTGGAAGGGCAGGCCGTGGACGGCCTGGCCGCCGAGACAGCCGAAGTCGCCTTCCCGTACTTCGGCGGCGTGCAGACGCCGCACTTCAACGCCAGCAAGACGGCCGGCGACGTGATCCGCCGCGTGGTGCCGGTGCAGCGCATCAAGCTCGGCAAGGAGGGCGAGCAGCGCAGCGCGCTGGTGGCGACCGTCTTCGACCTGCTGGCCGCCAACTACGGCGTGGCGCGCGGGCTGCCGGGCGAGGTCGCGGCAAAGAGCTACGACGACGACCATCCCTACACCCCGGCGTGGCAGGAGGCCATCACCGGTGTGCCGCGCGAGCAGGCCATCACGGTGGCGCGCCAGTTCGCCGACACCGCCGACAAGACGCACGGCAAGTCGATGATCATCATCGGCGCGGCGATGAACCACTGGTACCACGCCGACATGAACTACCGCGGCGTGATCAACATGCTCATGCTGTGCGGCTGCATCGGCCAGAGCGGCGGCGGCTGGGCGCACTACGTCGGCCAGGAGAAGCTGCGCCCGCAGACCGGCTGGACGGCGCTGGCCTTCGCGCTGGACTGGCTGCGCCCGCCGCGCCAGATGAACTCCACCAGCTTCTTCTACGCCCACACCGACCAGTGGCGTTACGAGCGGCTGGGCGTGGACGAGATCCTCTCCCCGCTGGCCGACAAGTCCAAGTTCGGCGGCAGCATGATTGACTACAACGTGCGCGCCGAGCGCATGGGCTGGCTGCCCTCCGCGCCGCAGCTGCAGGCCAACCCGCTCACGCTCGCCGCCGCGGCCGCCGCGCAGGGCCAGGACGCCAAGGACTACGTGGTGCAGGGCCTCAAGAGCGGCTCGCTCAGGATGAGCTGCGAGGACCCGGACCACCCCGACAACTGGCCGCGCAACATGTTCGTGTGGCGCTCCAACATCCTGGGCTCTTCGGGCAAGGGCCACGAGTACTTCCTCAAGCACCTGCTGGGCACGACGCACGGCGTGCAGGGCAAGGACCTGGGCAAGGACGAGGCCAAGCCCACTGAGGTGAAGTGGCACGCGCAGGCGCCCGAAGGCAAGCTGGACCTGGTGGTCACGCTCGACTTCCGCATGAGCACTACCTGCCTGTACTCCGACATCGTGCTGCCCACGGCCACCTGGTACGAGAAGAACGACCTCAACACCTCGGACATGCATCCCTTCATCCACCCGCTGTCCGCAGCGGTGGACCCGGCGTGGCAGGCGAAGTCGGACTGGGAGATCTACAAGGGCTTCGCCAGGAAGTTCTCCGAGGTCTGCGTCGGCCACCTGGGCGTGGAAAAGGAGGTCGTGCTCACGCCGCTGATGCACGACACCGCCGCCGAGATGGCGCAGCCCTTCGCCGCGAAGGACTGGAAGAAGGGCGAGTGCGAGCTCATTCCCGGCAAGACGGCGCCGTCGATTGCGGTGGTCGAGCGCGACTACCCCAACACCTTCAAGCGCTTCACGGCCCTGGGCCCGCTGATGGAGAAGGTGGGCAACGGCGGCAAGGGCATCGGCTGGGACACCAAGGACGAGGTGCAGGCGCTGCGTGAGCTCAACGGCCGCGTGCAGGAGCCCGGTGTCAGCCAGGGCATGGCGAAGATCGAGACCGACATCGACGCGGCGGAAGTCGTGCTGATGCTCGCCCCCGAGACCAACGGCCATGTCGCCGTGAAGGCCTGGGACGCCCTGGGCCAGCAGACGGGCCTGGACCACACCCACTTGGCGTTGCACCGCGAGGACGAGAAGATCCGCTACCGCGACGTGCAGGCGCAGCCGCGCAAGATCATCTCCTCGCCGACCTGGTCGGGGCTGGAGAGCGAGAAAGTCTCCTACAACGCCGGCTACACCAACGTGCACGAGCTCATCCCCTGGCGCACGCTCACCGGGCGGCAGCAGTTCTACCAGGACCACGACTGGATGCGCGCCTTCGGCGAGGGCTTCGTGTCCTACCGCCCGCCGGTGGACCTCAAGGCCGTGGGCCCGGTGATGAACCGCATGCCCAACGGGAACAAGGAGATCGCGCTCAACTTCATCACGCCGCACCAGAAGTGGGGCATCCACTCCACCTACAGCGACAACCTGATGATGCTCACGCTCAACCGCGGCGGCCCGGTGATCTGGCTCAGCGAGGTGGACGCGAAGAAGGCCGGCATCGCCGACAACGACTGGGTCGAGCTCTTCAACGCCAACGGCGCGATTGCCGCGCGTGCGGTGGTGAGCCAGCGCGTCAACGAGGGCATGACGCTCATGTACCACGCGCAGGAAAAGATCATCAACACGCCGGGCGCGGAGATCACCGGCACGCGCGGAGGCATCCACAACTCTGTCACGCGCGTGGTGGTCAAGCCCACGCACATGATCGGCGGCTACGCGCAGTACAGCTACGGCTTCAACTACTACGGGACCATCGGCACCAACCGCGACGAGTTCGTGGTGGTGCGCAAGATGGCCAAGGTGGACTGGCTGGATGACGAGCCGGTTGCGGCCGCACACGCCTGACCCGCACGCGACAAGAAACGGAGTACACCCATGAAAGTACGTGCTCAGATCGGCATGGTCCTCAACCTGGACAAGTGCATCGGCTGCCATACCTGCAGCGTGACCTGCAAGAACGTCTGGACGAATCGCAAGGGGCTGGAATACGCCTGGTTCAACAACGTCGAGACCAAGCCCGGCATCGGCTACCCCAAGGAGTGGGAGAACCAGGACAAGTGGAACGGCGGCTGGATTCGCAACGCCGACGGCTCGATCGAGCCGCGCCAGGGCGGCAAGTGGAAGCTGCTCATGCGCATCTTCGCCAACCCGAACCTGCCGCAGATCGACGACTACTACGAGCCCTTCACCTTCGACTACGACCACCTGCAGTCGGCCCCTGAGAGCAAGGCGGCGCCCACGGCGCGCCCGCGCAGCCTGATCACGGGCCAGCGCATGCAGAAGATCGAGTGGGGCCCGAACTGGGAGGAGATCCTCGGCGGCGAATTCTCCAAGCGCAGCAAGGACGCGAACCTCGCCACCTTCGAGGCGGCGCAGAAGGAGATCGTCGGCCAGTTCGAGAACACCTTCATGATGTACCTGCCGCGCCTGTGCGAGCACTGCCTCAACCCGGCGTGCGTGGCCTCCTGCCCCTCGGGCTCGATCTACAAGCGCGAGGAGGACGGGATCGTCCTCATCGACCAGGACAAGTGCCGCGGCTGGCGCATGTGCGTCTCGGGCTGCCCCTACAAGAAGATCTACTACAACTGGGAGACGGGCAAGGCCGAGAAGTGCATCTTCTGCTATCCGCGCATCGAGGCCGGCCAGCCCACGGTGTGCTCGGAGACCTGCGTGGGCCGCATCCGGTATCTGGGCGTGCTGCTCTATGACGCGGATCGCATCGAGCAGGCTGCCAGCGTCGAGCACGACAAGGACCTCTACCAGGCGCAGCTCGACATCTTCCTGGACCCGAACGACCCGCGCGTGATCGAGCAGGCCCGCGCCGACGGCATCCCCGAGGCCTGGCTGGAGTCGGCACGCAGGAGCCCCGTCTACAAGATGGCGGTGGAGTGGAAGGTGGCGCTGCCGCTGCACCCGGAGTACCGCACGCTGCCGATGGTCTGGTACGTGCCGCCGCTCTCGCCCATCACTTCCGCGGCGCAGGCCGGGCACCTGGGCGTCAACGGCGAGATCCCGGACGTGCAGCAGATGCGCATCCCGGTGCAGTACCTGGCCAACCTGCTGACGGCTGGCGACGAGAAGCCCGTGGTGCGCGCGCTGGAGCGGATGCTGGCCATGCGTGCGTACCAGCGCGACAAGCACGTGGAAGGCCGCGAAAACCCGGCCGCGCTGCTGCAGGTGGGCCTGAACCAGGCCGAGGCCGAGGCGATGTACCAGACCATGGCCATCGCCAACTACGAGGACCGCTTCGTCATCCCGAGCACGCACCGCGAGTACGCCGAGAACACCTTCGACATGCGCGGCGGCTGCGGTTTCAGCTTCGGCAACGGCTGCTCGGACGGTGCTGGTGAAACGAGCCTGTTCGGTGCGAAGAAGAAGCGCACCATTCCCATCCAGGCCACGGTCTGAAGGAGCTTGCGATGTTCAACCGAAAAGCCAAGGACCACCGGCTCACCGCCCGCGTGCTTGCGGCGCTGCTGGGCTACCCGGGCGCGGAGCTGCGCGCCGCCTTGCCCGAACTGGCACAGGCGCTCGACGACGAGGCCGTGCTGCCCCCGCCGCGCCGCCAGGAGCTGCGCGCGCTGATGCTGTCGCTGCTGCGCGGTGACCCGTACGAGGTGGAGGAGCGCTACGTCGAGACCTTTGACCGCGGGCGCTCGACTTCGCTGCACCTGTTCGAGCACGTGCATGGCGACTCGCGCGAGCGCGGCCCGGCCATGATCGACCTGGTCGAGACCTACGCGCAGGCCGGGCTGCAGCTGGGTGACACCGAGCTGCCGGACCACCTGCCGGTGGTGCTGGAGTTCGTCTCCACGCAGCCGCCGACTGTGGCGCGCGAGTTCCTGGGCGAGATGGCGCACATCCTCAACGCCGTCTTCAGCGCGCTGCTCAAGCGCGAGAGCCCGTACGCCTGCGTGCTGGCGGCCGTGCTGGAGCTCGCCGGCGAGAGACCGCAGGCGGTGAAGGTGCAGGCTGACGAGCCGCTGGACGAGGCCTGGGCCGAGCCGCCGGCGTTTGACGGCTGCAGCACCCGCGGCCAGGCCGCGCCGGGGCAGCCCCAACCCATCCACATCGTGCGCAAGACGACCAGCCACCCTGACTCCCAAGGAGCACGGGCATGAAAGCCTTCGATCACTTCTTCTTCGGCCTCTACCCCTACATCTGCCTGGCGGTCTTCTTCGTCGGCAGCCTGATCCGCTTCGACCGCGACCAGTACACCTGGAAGAGCGACAGCTCGCAGCTGTTGCGCAGCGGCAGCCTGCGCGTGGGCAGCAACCTGTTCCACGCCGGCGTGCTGTTCCTACTGTTCGGCCACACGGTGGGCATGCTCACGCCGCACGCGCTCTACGAGCCCTTCATCGGCTCGGGTGCCAAGCAGCTCATGGCCATGGTCAGCGGCGGCGTCGCCGGGCTGATGGCCTTCACGGGCGTGAACATCCTGCTCAACCGCCGGCTGTCCGATCCGCGCATCCGTGCCACCTCCAAGCCCAGCGACATCATGCTGCTGGGCCTGCTGTGGGTACAGCTGGCGCTGGGCCTGGCCAGCATCCCGTTCTCGGCGCAGCACATGGACGGCAGCGTGATGCTGGTGCTGGCCGACTGGGCGCAGCGCGTGGTGACGTTCCGCGCCGATGGCGCCGAGCTCGCTACGGTGGGCTGGGTGTTCAAGATCCACATGATCCTGGGCATGACGCTGTTCCTGGTCTTCCCCTTCACGCGGCTGGTGCATGTGTGGAGCGGGCTGGCCTCGGTGGGCTACCTGCTGCGCCCGTACCAGGTGGTGCGCAGCCGCCGCCTGAATCTGCCCGCCGGGCACCTGGCGCCGCAGCGCACGCTGGAGCAGACCGTGGGTCGCCCGGCCATGCATGTGCAAGGCGCCTCCGTCCCGGCATCGGTCGAGCCGGTGCAAGGCCGGCACTGAGAAAAGCCCCGCGGCAGGCCGGCAACCTGACAAGGCCGGCCAGCCGCTCCGTTTTCGTGCACGCCAAGGCGGCAATGACGGCCCCCGGCAGTGAGACAGACACGCGGCAGGGGCTGTCAAGACCCGTGCGGCAACTATTTCGGAGGAGCAATCATGAGCGGATGTGGAGGCGGCCACGGCGGCTGCGGATGCGGCGGAAAGAGCGAGTCCTCTCACCACCACGACCTGCCGGTGATGAGTGCGCCGCTGGTCGATCCTGACGAGCCGGTGGCGCGCATCAACGGCGTGGCGCTGCACGCGCCGGGCCGGCGCCCGGACGAGCCGGATCTTCGCCAGCGCGCCTGCGCCGAGCTGCTGCGCCAGGCGGCCGTGCAATCGGGATTGCTGGACAAGGGCGACGTGCCGCAGCTTGACGGCAGCGTCAGCGCGGCGGCGTCGGGCGCCATTGACGAGCTGCTGGCAGTCGAGCTGAGGCTGCCCGAGCCGGATGAGCAAGCACTGCGACGCCACCATGCGGCGCATGCATCGCGCTTCAGTTCAGGGGAACGGGTGCAGTTGCGCCACGTGCTGTTTGCCGTCACGCCCGGCGTGGACGTCAACCTGCTGCGCAAGCGCGCCGAGGCGCTGCTGCTGGAGTTGCGCTGCGCCGACACGGCCAGTGGCGCCTTCGGCCGGGCCGCCGCCGAGCTGTCGAATTGCCCCAGCGGCGCCAAAGGAGGCGAGCTGGGCGTGGTAACGGCGGCCGACGTGGCGCCCGAGTTCGGCCGAGAAATCTTCGGTCACTCCGAGGTCGGCGTGCTGCCGCGCCTCGTGCACAGCCGCCACGGTCTGCACGTGGTGGAGGTGCTCGCACGCGAGGGGGGTGAAGCGCTGCCTTTCGAGCAAGTACGCCCTGCGGTGACCTTGTCACTGCAGCAGCATGCCTGGGTCACCGCACTGCGTCAGTACCTGCGCGTGCTTGCAGGGGCTGCGACGCTCGAGCACGTGACCTTCGAGGTTGCCGAGACACCCCTGGTGCAGTAGCACCGCAGGCACGCAGTCCGGTCGCCGATGTGCCTGTGCTCACGCCTTTCCCGGCAGCGCTGACCAATGCGGCCCAAGGCACCGCTTGCAGGCCAGTCAACGCCTTGCAGCATCACCGGCAAGCAAGGGCTTGGCTGCGGGATCATTCCAGCGCTGGGGCTTGAATCCCGAGTCCATCCTTCTTGCGTAGTAGTGGCCGGTGCGTGGGCATCCTTCCATTCGCCGACCCTCCCGTGCCAGTGGAAGGATGCCGCCGCGGTCACGATGCACTGAAACTTTCGTGCCCCGGCAGCATGACGCCCGGGATGGTTCTACAACGATCAAGAGGATTTCATGAGTGGATGTGGCGGTGGTTCGGGCGGCGGCTGTGGCTGCAGCTGCAGCAGCGGCGGGCGCACGCGGCACGGGCAGACGGTCAGCGCACTGACCGTGGACCCGGCAGCGCCGGTGGCGCGCGTCAATGGCATTGCGCTGCACGCGCCGGACACGGTTCCTCCCCAGGAGGAACTTCGCCAGCGCGTGACCTTCGAGCTGCTGCGCCAGGCGGCTCAGCGCGACGGTCTGCTCGACGCGCGCGACGTGCCCTACCTCGACGGCAGCATGAGCACGACGGCCGGCATGGCCATCGACACGCTGCTGGAGCGCAACCTGCAGTTGCCGGACACGGAAGACGAGACGCAGCAGCAGCAGGCCTGGGTGCAGGCGCTGCGGCAGTACCTGCGCCAACTGCTTGCCCAGGCACGGCTGGAGCGCGTGGATTTCGAGGTGGTGAGCGGCGCGCTGCTGGCGTAGCCGGCGCAGCGCCCTACTGCATCGGATGACGCGCCAGGCGCTGTGCATCCAGGATGCGGATGTGGCGCTTGTCCACCTCGATCAGCTCCGCCGACTCCAGCTCGCCCAGCACGCGCGAGAAGTACTCCGGCGTGATCGACAGCCGCGAGGCGATGGTGGCCTTGCTCACCGGCAGCGACACGGTGGAGACACCCTCGCCGCCATCGCTGCCCGACTGCTCGCGCAGCAGGTAGCCGATGACGCGCTGCAGCCCGCTGTGCAGAGAGTACGACTCCACATCGTGGATCAGCCCGTGCAGCCGCCGCGACATGCCCGCGAGCATGCGCAGCGCAAAGCGCGGCTCGCGTGCGATCTCGCCGAACATCGTCTCCTTGCGCACGCCCAGCAGCAGCGAGTCCGTCACCGCGCTGGCGTTGACCACGCAGGGCTTGTCGGTGAAGACCAGCGCCTCACCGAAGCTGTTGCCCGGGCCGACGAGCTCGATCACCTTCTCCTGCCCGGACGGTGCAATGGCATGCAGCTTCACCTGCCCCGTGACCACCACGTGGAACGCCTCGCAGGGCTCGCCCGTGCGGTACACGGCCTCGCCACGCGCGTAGCGCTGCAGCATGCAGCCCTGCGCCAGGCGCAACAGCTCGGCCGGCTGCAGCGCCGCGAACAGCGGCAGCACCGACAGGTAGCGGGGCATGTCGAACTGGCGCAAGTCCATGGCGGGTACCTCCCAAATCGTGGCCAGCCGATTGTGGGTTTCCAAGGCTGCACGGCGCTTGACGAACATCAAGTGCGGTTTGCGGCCACGGCGGGCGCTGTTCAGCCCAGCGAAATGTGGGCTTGCTCGATCACACGCCTCCACTTCGCGGCCTCCGCCGCGATGAACTCTTCGAAGGCCTGCGGCGTGCTGCCGACGACCAGCAGGCCCAGGGCTTCCAGGCGCTGCTTGAAGTCGTTGCGTTGCGCCAGGCGCTGCACCTCCTGCGCCACCCGGTCGATCACGGCGCGAGGCGTTCCACCGCGGGTCACGATGCCCGCCCAGGTGCTGCCCACGACCGAATCGAACCCCTGCTCGGTGATGGTCGGGACTTCGGGCCACTGCGCGAGCCGCTGCTCCGACGCCGTGGCGATGATGCGCAGCTTCGCCATGCGCTGCGCCTGGATGAGAGCCGGTGGCGCATCCAGCAGCAAGTCGATGCGGCCCGCCACGAGGTCGGCCAGCGCTGGCGCAGCGCCTCGGTACGGCACGTGCGTCAACTCCACCTGCGCCACCGACGCGAGCAGTTCCGTGGTCAGATGGGCCGCGGAGCCGATACCGCTGGAGCCGAACGTGACGCGTCCGGGATGGCGACGCGCATGCGTGACGAGTTCCCTGATGTCGGCGAAAGGCGCTGCGGCCGGCACGGCAGCCAGCAGCGGCGCGGTGCCCACCAGCGACACCGCCGCGATGTCGCGCACCGGGTCGTAGGGCAGCCTGGTGTAGAGGAACGGATTGGCCGCATGGGCGGCAATGACCATGGCCAGCGTGCAGCCGTCGGGCGCTGCCCTGGCCAGCGCGGCCACGCCCAGGGTGCCGTTGGCGCCGGGCCGGTTGTCGACGACGACGGGCTGGCCCAGTAGCGGCGCCAAGTGTTGCGCCACCAGCCGGGCCGTCACGTCGGTGAAGCCGCCGGGCGGGTAGGGCACGATCAGGGTCAGCGGCCGCTGCGGCCAGGCCTGCGCATGCACCGCACGGGGCAGCGTCATGGCGGCCAGGACAGTCGTGAAACTGCGGCGGCTGCAGGCTCGTTTCAGCACGGGGGTTTCCAGGGGGTCATGCGCTGCCCCGGTCTGGTCCGGCGCGCAGGAACTCGCGCTCCTGCAGTGCGCGCCACAGCAGCTTGCCCGAGTCCGAGCGCGGCAACGAGGCCACGAACTCCACGACACGCGGGCACTTGTAGGCGGCCAGGTGCTGGCGCGTCCAGTGCATCAGCGCTCGCCCGTCCACGTCGGCAAAGTCGGCGCGGCGCACCACCAGGGCCTTGACCGTCTCGCCACGGCGCGCGTGCGGCGTGGCCACCACGCAGGTCTCCTGCACCGCGGGATGGCGGTACAGCAGCGCCTCGACCTCGGCCGGCCAGACCTTCAGGCCGCCATGGTTGATCATGCGCTTGAGCCGGTCAGTCATGAAGAAGTAGCCTTCCTCGTCCACGCGGCCCAGGTCGCCGGTGCGCAGGAAGCGCTTGCCCTCGATGTGCAGTAAGGCCGCGGCATCGGCTTGCGGCTGGCGCCAGTAGCCGCGCAGGAGCTGCGGCGCGTGGATCACGATCTCGCCGCTGGCGCCGCGCGGCAGCTCGCGCAGCGTGTGCGGATCGATGATGCGTGCGTCGACCCCGAACAGTGGCAGTCCCAGGCACTGGGGCTTGGGGCGGTGCGGTGGGTTCAGGTGCGTGGCGGCCATCGTCTCGGAAAGGCCGTAGCCTTCGATGTAGTCCAGTCCCGTGCGCGCCTTGAGCCGCTGCGCAACAGCCTGCGGCATCGCCGCGCCACCGCCGCGGATGCTTCGCAGGCTGCGCAAGTCGAACTGTGACAGCCGCGGGTATGCCAGCAAGTCCACCACCATGGACGTGATGCAGTGCCAGTGCGTCACCCGGTGGCGCTGCATCAGTTCGGCCGCCGCAGCGCGGCTCCAGCGCGTCAGCACGACCACGGTGGCGCCAACGAACAGCGGAATGTTCAGGCTGCCCGTGAAGCCCGTGACGTGGAAGAAGGGCAGCGTGGCCAGGAACACGGCGTCGGACCCGCACGAGAACCAGGCGGCGCCGGCCACCAGCGCGCTCATGACGCTGCGGTGGGTATGCACGCAGCCCTTGGCCTGTCCTGTGCTGCCCGACGTATAGGGCATGACTGCGGGATCGTCCGGACCACAGCGCATTGGCAGCGGCGCCAGGCCCGCCGCGACAGGGATGTCCCAGGTCACGCCGTGGACGGCTCCACGTTGCGCGGGCTCTGCCGCTGAGCCCGGCGAGTCGTCGCCTGGGGGCGCGACGATGACGTGCGCCAGTGCCGGGCTCCATGCTCGGCAACCCGGTGACACGAAGGCCACCATCGCGCCGCTGTCCACGCAACGATCGTGCAGTTCCTGTTCGCTGGCACGCGGATGCAGCGGCACCATGACAGCATCGGCTCTCAAGATGGCGTAGCAGGCCAGCGCCCAGTGCGGTCCGCTGTGCAGTGCCAGCAGGACGCGGTCGCCGCACTTGACGCCGGCGGCATGCTGCAGCCACGCCGCGATGGCTTGGGCCTGTTCGCAAAACTGCAAGAAAGTCAGCGACTGCTGGCCGCACACCATGAAAGGCTTGTGCGGATGGCGGCGCGCTGCGGCCTCGGCATTGCAAAACAAGTGCGTGGCCGGTGGTGTCACGTCACGGGGTACGCCCGGCGGCCAGTGTGGCGACGGCGCCGTGGCCCCGTGGCAGTCGATCTCTTGCAACGAAGGGCGTCCCAGCAGTGGACGACGGTGCGGGGGGAGCATCTCGCCAAGCCTGGGCGTTTGGCTCGGAAGCAGTCCCGGCCGTCCTGGAAAAAAGGCCGGCACAAGGCCGGCCTGGGAAACATCCGGGGCGAAGGGTGGACGCCCAAGAAGGAGGACATTGCCGTCGCGCCTGGCACGAGCTCAACCGGGGTTGCCCTCCAAGCCGCAGACGTTGACGACGGAGCGCATCGTAGCAGCGGCATGGATGCCGTCCTTGAAGCAGTTCAAGACGCGCTCGGTCAATGACCTGGAGATGGAAAAGCCCCTTGGTTGCTGGGTGTTTTTCCAAGTCGGAAGGTTCGCTGGCCTCAGCGGTGGGGCGCTGGGGGTGGTGTGTACGCCGTCCATCGGCCGGCACTGACCCAGCGCAACCCGTCCCGACATCTTGGCTGCGAGCCTCGCGCGGTGCACACACCGACGATTTCTCCATCTCCCGATGCCGGGCCGCGCTGGTCCATGCAATGTCTGCTGGTTTCTCCGGTGCGCCTGGGTTTCGGTACCGGCGCGCTGATGCTGGCCGCCATCGCGCTCTGGTGGGCCTGGACAATGCTGTGGCCGGCCCGTGTTTCGGGCCTGCCCACGTTGGTCGTGCACGGCCTGCTGATGACCTGGGGCTTCCTGCCGCTGTTCATCGCCGGATTCCTCTTCACCGCGGTACCGCGCTGGCTGGGCTGCGCGCCGGTGGCAGCGCGCAGCCTGTTGCCGGCCATCGGGGCCCAGCTTGCGGGCTGGTGCGTGTTCGTGCTGGCACTGGCTGGCGATGCCGCTCGGGCACCGCTGCTGGCTGCGATGGGACTGGCGTGCGTGGCCGCCGGTTGGAACAGCCTGGTGTGGCGCTATCTGCGGCTCGTGCGCCGCAGCACGCAGGCGAACCGCACCCATGCGCGGCTGCTGCTGGCGGCCTGCCTGTGTGGCACGCTGCTGCTCGACGCCACCGTCGCCGCCGTGGCCGCTCAGGCCTGGAACCTGGTGCGCGCACTGGTGCAAGGCGCGCTGTGGGGCTGCATGGGCGTGGCCTACGCCGCGGCACTGCACCGCATGATTCCCTTCTTCGGCAGCGGTGCCGAATGGCTGGAGTCGCGCTGGCCGCAGTGGCTGTTGTGGACGCTGGTGGGCGTGATGGCGTTGCAGGCGATGCTGCGGCCCGCGCTGCTGCTGATCGGGCCGCCCGAGGGGGGCCTGCGTCTGGCGCTGCGGCTGGGACACGGCGCACTGGGGGTCTTGGGCCTGGTGCTCGCCTGGCGCTGGAGCCGCCTGCAGGGTGCGCGCCAGCGCCTGCCAGCCATGCTGCACCGCGGTTTTGCATGGCTGGGCGCGGCGCTGCTGCTGTTGGCGCTGGAGCAGCACGCCGCCGCGCTGCACGCCTACGTACTGGGTTTCCTGGGCACCTCGCTGCTGGCCATGGCCTCGCGCATTGCCTGCGGCCAGACGGGCCGCACGGTAGTGGCCGACGACTTCCTGTGGCTGCTGCACTGGCTGCTGCAGGCTGCAGTGTTGCTGCGCCTGTCTGCGGCGCTGTGGCCCACCAGCGCGTACTGGAACGGGGTCCTGGCGGCACTGGCCTGGGCCGGGATGGCGCTGGGCTGGTGGCTGCGCTACGGCAACTGGCTCGGCCGGCCAGCGCTGGTACGGGCACGGCGTTGAGCAGGGGCCGGTTCACATGCGCCGGCGCTGCGTCGTCCAGGCAAGCGCGAAGCTGCCGATCGTGACGCCGCTCCTGGCTGTTCGTGAAGGAACGATCCGTGGCTTGGAGGGCGCGTCAGGCCGGTCATGGCGCCCGGCCGTTGTTTGATGCCGGGCCGCAGTAGTCAATTGAGGCTGCAACCATTAGGGACAACAGCGGGGCTGTGACTGCCGTTCGCTGGAGTGCCGGCCAGTCGCGCCGGCGTCTTGCCACATTGCTGGTGTGCCCCGACGCCTCGCCTGGAGCCTTGATGCATCCCGGCGCGAAGGCTGCGGGCCTGCAGGGTTGCCAATGTCTGACCCTGGTCAATCTTCGGTCGGCGGAATCGCGCCGACATTATAGGTAGTGTTTGAAGCCACCTAAAGACCACACATCTAGCGCATCATTACGATTGACTCCATCGCCCCATTGCCTCAGGAAGACAGCGGCGCCTGCGCTCCCGTCGCGGTCGTCAAGCGCGAGGGGCGACTCGTCGCCTTTGACGCCTCGAAGATCGAGCACGCGCTGGCATGTGCCGGAGCAGCCAGTGGCGAGTACGACGCCGTGCATGCCCAGGAGTTGGCCCGGGTGGTCGTCGAGCGGCTTGCAAGGCGCGTGGCGAGCATCGAGTACATCCAGGACCAGGTCGAGCGCGTCCTCAATGAACGCGGCCACTTCGCCACCAGCCGTGCCTACATCGTCTACCGGGAGCAGCACCGCGCGCTGCGGCAGGACCGTGCTACCGCCATCGACGTCGAGCGCTCGGTCAACGAGTACCTGGCCAGGCAGGACTGGCGGGTGCAGGCCAATGCCAACCAGGGGTACTCGCTGGGCGGGCTGATCCTCAACGTCTCGGGCAAGGTCATCGCCAACTACTGGCTCAACCATGTGTACCCGCCTGCGATAGGTCTGGCCCATCGGGAGGCGGACCTGCACATCCATGACCTGGACATGCTCTCGGGCTACTGCGCCGGCTGGTCGCTGCGCACGCTGCTGCACGAAGGCCTCAATGGCGTGCCGGGCAAGGTCGAGGCCGGACCGCCGCGCCATCTCTCCAGTGCCGTGGGCCAGATTGTCAACTTCCTGGGCACGCTGCAAAACGAGTGGGCCGGTGCCCAGGCGTTCAGCTCCTTTGACACCTACCTGGCACCCTACGTGCGCAAGGATGCCCTGTCCTACGAGCAGGTGCGCCAGTGCATGCAGGAGCTGATCTACAACCTCAACGTGCCCTCGCGCTGGGGCACGCAGACGCCCTTCACCAACCTCACCTTCGACTGGACCTGCCCGCAGGATCTGCGCGAGCAGGTGCCGGTGATCGGCGGCCAGGAGCAGCCGTTCTGCTACGGCGAGCTGCAGCACGAGATGGACATGATCAACCGCGCCTACATCGACGTGATGATGCAGGGCGACGCCAGGGGCAGGGCGTTCACGTTTCCCATTCCGACCTACAACATCACCCGCGACTTCGATTGGGACCATCCCAACACGCTGGCGCTGTTCGAGATGACCGCGAAGTACGGGCTGCCTTACTTCCAGAACTTCCTCAATTCCGACCTCGAGCCGCACATGGTGCGCTCCATGTGCTGCCGCCTTCAGCTGGACCTGCGCGAGCTGCTCAAGCGCGGCAACGGCCTGTTCGGCTCCGCCGAGCAGACCGGCTCGCTTGGCGTGGTCACGCTCAACTGTGCGCGGCTGGGCTACCTGTACGCGGGCGACGAGCCGGCACTGCTGCAGCGCACCGACGAGCTCATCGAGCTGGCGCGTGAGAGCCTGGAGATCAAGCGCAAGGTCATCCAGGGCCTCATCGACAACGGCCTGTTTCCCTACACCAGGCGCTACCTCGGTACGCTGCGCAACCATTTTTCGACGCTGGGGGTCAACGGCCTCAACGAGATGATCCGCAACTTCACGGCGGACGCCGAGGACATCACCACGCCATGGGGCGAGGAGTTCGCCGTGCGCTACCTCGACCATATCCGCGGGCGCATCGTGCAGCTGCAGGAGCAAACCGGCCATCTCTACAACCTGGAGGCCACGCCGGCCGAGGGCACCACCTACCGATTCGCCAAGGAAGACCGAAAGCGCCTGCCCGGCATCCTGCAAGCGGGCACGGCCGAGCAACCGTATTACACCAACTCTTCGCAGCTGCCCGTGGGCTTCACAAGCGATCCGTTTGAAGCCCTGCAGCGCCAGGAGCCGCTGCAGCGCAAGTACACGGGCGGCACCGTGCTTCACCTGTACTTGGGCGAACGTGTCTCCTCCGCCGTCGCATGCCGCGAGCTGGTACGTCGAGCACTCACGCGCTTTCGGCTGCCCTACATCACCATCACGCCGACCTTCTCAATCTGCCCGACCCACGGCTACCTGGCCGGCGAGCATGCCTACTGCCCGAAATGCGACGAGCAGGCTCTCGCGCGCAAGGCCCAAGCCGCGGCTACCGAAGCCGCCTGACCGCCTGAATTCTTCACAACGCTGAAAAGGAGCCTCCATGAGCCACCACCTGCCGACCGCGGCCCATCCTCAACTCGCCGAGCACGAGCGCCAGCGCTGCGAGGTCTGGACCCGCGTCATGGGCTATCACCGCCCCGTGGCGTCGTTCAACATCGGCAAGCGAGGCGAGTTCAACGAACGCCTCTACTTCGCCGAGCCGCCCCAGGCGCGCACGGCAACGCACTCCGGTGCCTGAAGTGCTTCAGGTCGGCGGCTTCGAGCCGTTCTCCACGACCGACTGGCCGGGCAAGCTGTGCGCGGTGGTGTTCGTGCAGGGCTGCCCGTGGCGATGCGGCTATTGCCACAACCCCGGCTTGCAGCCGCGGCAGCGTCCGCACGGCGCACCGCACTGGAGCGATATCCTGACCTTCCTGGCACACCGCCGGGGCCTGCTCGATGGCGTCGTGTTCAGTGGTGGGGAGCCGACCATCGACCCGGGCCTGCCCGATGCCATCGCGCAGGTACGGGCCCTGGGATTCCAGGTGGGTTTGCATACGGCGGGCGTCCATACCCGACGACTGGTCTCGGTGCTGCCCCAGGTGGACTGGATCGGCCTGGATCTCAAGGCCGGTGAAGCGGCCCACGACCGCGTCACCGGCGTGCCGGGCAGTGCCAAGGCCGGGCTCGAGGCGCTCGCGCTCGTGGCGGGCAGCGGCGTGGAGGTCGAAGTCCGCACGACTTTCGATTCGGAGTTGCTCGACGACTCGGACCTGATGGAGCTGGCACGGACAGTACGCGATGCGGGTCTTCAGCAATGGACGCTGCAGCGACGCCGCTGGCTGGCACCCGAACCGCGCATGGCACCGCTGCCTCCGCCACGCCTGCTCGACGAGGCACGGCAATTGGGAATCCAGATTCATTGGCGTTGAGCCGCCTGTCCGTAGTAACCAGTGCCCAACGGCAAGCTCGGCGCGAAGGCTGCAAAGCCATCTGCGGTTGACTGCAAGCGCATGGGTAGCTGACGCAGCTCAAAACCATGACGGCAACTGCTGGCAAGGATGAGCGCGACCGTCCACACCCCGACCAGTTCTGACTGCGCCGTCCATGCCTGCTGCACGCAACCCGGATCCGATACCTCTCGTCTACAGCTGCTCCGGGTGCTCCAGCGCTGCACAGTTTGCCAATGACCTTGCGCTACGCCTGGACCGGGAGGGCGTGGCGCAGATGTCGTGCATTGCTGGCGTGGGCGGCAATGTACCCAGCCTGGTGCGGCGAGCGCAGGAGGCAGCCGCCAGTGGGCGGTCCATCCTGGCCATCGACGGATGCGTGCTGGCATGCGCCCGGGCCTGCTTGGCCCAGCGCGACGTGCACCCCACAGAGCATCTGCTCCTTTCCGAGGAGGGCGTGAGGAAGCAGTACCACGCCGACTTCGATCCGGACCAATTTGATCGTCTCTACGCGCAAGTCAAAATGCGCGTGCTGGCCATGTCAGCCGTGATACCACCCGTTGTTGTCGCCACGTCCCAATAGTCCTAGCGCCAGCCGACCCAGCTGTCGTACGTGAGTTGCCCAGCAACGTTGGCCCGGCACCGGGAGCCGAGATTGTCTGCCTGCTGTGCCGCCGTACGACATAGTCCGTGTCGGCGCAGCGGCATGCCGTTCGGCCGGTTGCCAAAGTGGTCATTGCCAACCGGTCAGATTCACTCACAGCAACTGCTGGCCTGCTGGGCAAGGCACGCCGTCAACCGCAACGCGCCAGTGCTTTATCGCTACTCTCGCCTTGACGCGGGATTGCGATCGTCAGAACACGAAAACGTCGGTTCAAGACTGCCCACAACAGGACAGCTCTCTTGAAAACGCCGACCGCTTGAAAGTATCAACCAAGGGCTTTGGATCGCGCGGCTTACCAGATTCCGTCGCAAGCCTTACCGGCCCGCCCGGGGCAGCGTGGCCGTGAAGGTCGTGCCGGCTTCCTGGGACGAGGTCACCGCGCTGTCGCCGTCGTGTGCCTGGGTCAGTCCCAGGCTGGCCTGGCGGTTCCTGCGTTCGGCTTCCTGGACCACGCCGCGCATCAGCGGGTCGAGGATCCTGTCGATCATCTCGGGCGCGATCGGCGGTCGCTCGTTGTGGACGGTCACAACCACCTGCTCGTCTTCGCCGCGCGCCAGCACCGTCACCGCCGTGCCGGGCAGGCCATGCTGGATGGCGTTGCCCACCAGGTTGGAAAGCATCTGCTGCGGCCGGCTCGCGTCCCAGTGGCCCGAGAGGTCGCCCTGGCAGTCGTAGTGGATGCGCCGCTCGGGATGCGGCGAGACGAGCTCCTCCACCGTCTGGTGGAACACGGGCCCCAGCCTGCACCAGGACTTCTCGACGGGCAGCCGGTCGCCCAGCCGCGTGCGCGTGAAGTCCAGCGGTCCGTGATCATGTTGCGCACGCGGGTGCCGCTGTTGAAGATGCGCACGGCCGCCTTCGTCGATTGAGCGCTCAGGCTTTCGTCGCGGAACAGCAGCTCGGCGGCCATCAGGATGGCGCCCAGCGGGGTGCGCAGGTCGTGGCTGAGCACGCCCGGGAAACAGCTCGCGCGCATGCGCGATCCGGTCGCCGTACCAGGCCAGCGACTCGGTCAGGCCCTCGGCGATCGACTCGCCGAAACGCACGAGATCGTGCAGGTCGGACGGCGCAGGCTTGCCACTGGCCATCCAGTGGCGCAGCACGGTGGCCCGCATGGCCCGGTACTCCGACGCGACCTGGTCCAGCGTGAAGCCCTGCGCCAGCCGCGCGGCGGCATGGTGGCGTGCGTAGGACGTGATGCCCGGCGCATGGTGGATGTGAACCCGTCGAAATCAGCCCAGCCCTGCATGCCTGGTCTCTCCTTGCGCAATTGCAGGGCGCCCGCGCCGACGGCGCTTCCCCAACGCCTGCGATTGCAGCAGTGCAGCAAGGCGCCGACCCATGCCGGTCCACCCAGACCCGGAAAAGGCCGCCGTGACCAGGTCGTGGGACGAAGTCGCCGTGGCCCGGGTGCCTTCAGCGCTGGCCGGCACGCCGGCTGACGCGGCGCAAAACCCCGACTCCGGCAAGCTGCCAGCCTCGCGCAGTGACTGCCGTGACCCCCTCCAAAGCTGACTCCGGCTGGCATCCGCGCCGGCTGCTCGACGCGCCGCACCGCCTGGGCTTCGCTGCCGGCGGCCTGATGCTCGCTGCCACCGCGCTGTGGTGGGCGTGTCGGCTGCTGGGGCTGCAGTTCGGACCCGACGCCGTGCCGGCGCCGGTGGCGCACGCGCTGGCCCTGACCTGGGGCTTCATGCCGCTCTTCATGGCCGGCTTCCTGTTCACCGCCGGCCCGCGCTGGCTGCAGCGTCCGGCCGTGTCGGCACGCGAGCTGCTGCCTGCCATCGGCGCGCAACTGGCGGGCTGGCTGGTCCTCGCCCTGGCGCTCACCGGTGGCGGCCGGCAAGGTCCATTGCTGGCCGGCATGGGCCTGGCGCTGGTGGCCGCAGGCTGGAACCACCTGGTGCTGCGCTTTTGGCGGCTGCTGCGCGCCTCCACCGTAGAGGACCGGCTCCACGCCCGCGTGGCGCTCGCGGCCTGCATGCTGCTGGCGTTGCTGCTCCATGCCACGGTGGCCGCGCTGGTGGCCCAGGCATGGACGTACTCGCTGGCTCTGGCGCGCGTGGCGCTGTGGGGCGGCATCGGCGTGGTCTACGCCGCGGTGCTGCACCGCATGATTCCCTTCTTCGGCAACGCCGCGCCGCGGCTGGATGCGCGCTGGCCGAGCTGGCTGCTATGGGCCATGGCGGGCGTGCTGGCCGCCCAGGGCCTGGTGGAGGGCGCCACGATGCTGGCCGCCGCGCCCTGGCCGCCGCTGGCCCAGGCGCTGCGCGCGGCCGGGCAGGGCGCGGCCGGCCTGGGTGTGCTGGCGCTGGCTTGGCGCTGGAGCCAGATGCAGAGCCTGCGCCAGCGCCTGCTGGCCATGCTGCACCGCGGATTCGCGTGGCTAGGCGTTGCGTTGCTGCTGGCGGCCGCGTCGCAGCCCGCGGCGGCACTGCACGCCTACGCCCTAGGCTTCCTGGGCTCGCTGCTTCTGGCCATGGCCGCTCGCGTGGTGTGCGGCCATTCGGGCCGCGCCGTGGTGGCCGATGGGCCGCTGTGGGCGCTGTTCCAGGCACTGCAATTCGCAGTGCTGGCGCGCGTGGGCGCGGCGCTGTGGCCGGCGCTGTCGCCCTGGCTGTTGCCGCTGGCCGCGGCCGCCTGGGCCGCCGTGGCGCTGGGCTGGGGGCTGCGCTACGGCCGCCCAAGCCTCGCCTAATTTCTGAGCGAGCAACATTCGAGCAACGGTGCTTGTGCACGATGCGCGCCGACACCGAACCCCTTTCAGGGCGGACCGCAGGCCGGGACGACTACTCCTCCCCTCCATGCCGTATTTCCCGGTCCGCGCAGCGCAAGCTGCCGCCCTTTTTCTTCCAGCCGGGCCGCGGCGCGCGGGCTTACATGTGCTTGTCGTGCGACGACCCGCCGCCCAGGTCGGCCATCTCCGGCTTGACCTCGGCAAACTTGTAGACCTTGCCGCCGAACTCGGCGGCGAACTTGTGGGCGTCGCCTTCAGCAGCGAAGCTGGCAAAGGTCGGCCCCATCGAGCCGTGGCGCTTGCTGCCCGCCACGTAGAAGCCGCTCCTGGCATCGAACCAATGGCCGCGCGGCTGCTCCCAGTCGGCCTTGGCCATGTCCTGCACCAGCACCGCGCGCACGCCGCGCACCTGCTCGGGTTTGAGCAGGGCGGAGAACATCTCGACGGTGTCGCAGAAGAACACCGGTGCAGCCGCATCCTTGTAGAAGACCTGTGCCTTGGGGCCGGCGTAGTCGGCCAGCAGCATGCCGTCGAAGTCGCAGGTGGTGGCCGGGTCGATCTCCACCGCCTTCACGGCGGCGGCATCGTCCTTGCAGCCCCACAGGGCGACGGCGGGCGCCGCGCAGGCGGCAAGCAGAAGAGTTCGGCGACGAGGGTTCATGGACGGAATCTCCAGGTGGCAATCGACAGCGGCGCGGCAATCCAGCCCAGCATCACCAGCGCCATCAGCCAGGGCTTGGCCAGCGCCTGCGGGACGATGCTGGTCAGGCCGTAGAGCGTGCGTACGTCGTCGAGGGAAAACACATTGAGGATGCGGAACACGTCCGCGGGGTTGAGCAGCAGCGCCAGTGCGAACCAGTCGCCGCCGCTCTCGCCGCCAGTGACCACCAGCAGCCCCAGCAGCAGCAGGTCGAAGACCAGCACGAAGAAGAACCACAGCGCGATGGCCAGGCCCGAGGCCCGGGTGCGGTCGCCGGCGAGCACCGACAGCATCACCGCCAGGCTCAGAAACACCAGGCCCAGCAGCACCGAGCTGCCCATGAAGTTGAGGTAAGGCGCCAGCGCTGCCGTACCCACCTGCGAGCCCAGCAGCAGTGCCACCAGCCCGAAGCCCACGACCGTGGACAACGTCAGCGCCGCTGCCAGCCCCAGGTACTTGCCCAGCAGCAGCTCCAGCCGCGTGATGGGCAGCGCCAACAGCAGGTCCAGCGAGCCGCGCTCGCGCTCGCCCACGATGGCGTCGAAGCCCAGCAGCAGCGCGATCAACGGGATCAAATAGATCACTAGGCTGACCAAGCTGGTGATGGTGAACTCGATTGAGCGCAGCCCCACCGCGCCCTGCTGCGCGCCGCCGAAGTAGGCGATGACGAGCGCGAACACCGTGAACACCAGCGCCACCGCCAGCACCCAGCGGTTGCGCAGCCGGTCGCGCAGCTCCTTGTGGGCGATGGTCAGCACCTGCCCGATCTCGAAACTGAGTGCCATGGCTATTTGCTCCCCTCAATGCGCCAGGCCGAAGAACACGTCTTCGAGCGAGGGCTCGTGCAACTGCACGTCCAGCACCGCGCCGCCCAGGCCGGACAGCGCCGCCAGCACGGCCATCTTGCGGTCGCGCGGGCAACGGAATTGCGCCTGCAGCCCGGTCCAGCGCATGTCCTCGATGCCCAGCCCGGCCAGCGCCACGCGCACCGCGGCAAGGCCCGATTCGGTGACGCTGAGCTCCAGCCTCAGCGGCAGCGCCAGGGACGAGCGCAGCGCGCTCACGCTGCCCTGGGCGCGCACGCGGCCGGCGGCCAGGATGGCGAGCCGGTCCACGCGCTCCTGCAGTTCGGCCAGGATGTGCGAGGTGATGATCATCGTCACCCCTTCGGCGCGCAGCTCGCGCAACGTGGCGTGGAAGTCGCGGATCGCCTCCGGATCCAGGCCGGTGGTGGGCTCGTCCAGGAACAGCACCTGCGGCCGCCCGAGCAGCGCCTGCGCGAAGCCCAGGCGCTGGCGCATGCCCTTGCTGTACTCGCGCACCGCGCGCTGCCCGGCGTGGGCCAAGCCCACGCGCTCCAGCACCGGGGCGCATTCGCTCTGCGGCGCGCCCTTGAGCCGGGCCATGAAGCGCAGCGTCTCCAGGCCGCTGAGGTTGTCGTAGAGCACCACGTTCTCGGGCAGGTAGCCGATGCCGCGGCGCACGGCGCGGAAGTCGCGCCCGGACACCGGCGCGCCCTGGATGCGGATCTCGCCCGCGCTCGGCACGATGAGCCCCAGCATCATCTTGAACAGCGTGCTCTTGCCCGCGCCGTTGTGGCCGATCAGGCCGAACAGCTCGCCGCGGCGCACGTCCAGGCTCACGCCGTCCACGGCGCGCAGCGCGCCGTACTGTTTCACGACGTTGCGCAGCGTGACGGCGCAGTCGCCGGCCGGAATCGCAGCATCGCCGTCAGGCAGCGTGTCGGCGCCGCGCGCGGCATGGCCGGGTGCGAAGGACGCCATGGGCTCAAGGCTCAGTGGAAGAGGGAGAGGGCTTTGCATTCCATTCATTCCAGTTCGGGTGCGACGCTCGCATGCGCGGCTTGGGGTCCACCACGCCGGGCGCGCGCAGCAGCGGGAACTGCTGGCTCACCAGGCGCAGCGCCTGCACCGCGGGGCTGGCCAGCAGCAGCCGCGCCGCGGGGTGCCGCCACACCAGGCGGTCCACCAGGTCGTTGGCCTCGTAGCGCACGTCGCCGTGGCCGTTGCCGTCGCGGTCCCAACCCAGGTAGTTGCTCCAGTAATTGCCGCTCCCGGCGCCCCAGGTCTCGTCCCTGGCGCCGACGTAGCGCACCTGCTCGCGGTTGGCGACGAAGTCGTTGCCCTCGACCTGGTTGCGGGTGGAGCCGGCCGAGAGGTGTACGCCGACCTGGTTGTTGACCACCAGGTTGCCCTTGAGTTGGGCGTACTCCACGTCGTAGATGAAGAAGCCGCGCGCGTTGCCGGCGACCACGTTGTTCTCGATCACGGAGTCCTGCAGCGTGCGCAGCATGATCCCGTGGTCGGAATTGCCCCAGGCGCGGTTGTTGCGCACGACTTGGTCGCGCACCTCCATCAGCGCCAGGCCGCCGCGGTTGCGGTAGCTGTCGTTGTCCTCCCACAGGTTGTGGTAGGAGTTCATGTAGTGCGTGCCGTAGCGGCTGTGGTGCAGCCGGTTGCCGCGGAACACGGCGTGGTGCGAGACGTCCACGTACAGCGCGTCGCGCACGAAGCTGATGTGGTTGCCGATGATGCGCGCGCCCTTGGTGTCGTAGAGCTGCACGCCGTTGCCGCGCTGCGCCGAGCCGTACTCGCGCTTGCCCACGATCAGGTTGTGCTCGACGCGCACGTCGTCGGCCTTCTGGATCCACAGCCCGAACAAGTTGTAGACCAGGTCGCAGCGCAGCACCGCCGCCCGGTGCGAGCCCGGAGTGATATAGATGCCCGCGTTCTGCTTGAGCAGGCTGTCGCCGGAGTCGCGCACGATCAGGCCTTCGATGGTCACGTCCGGCGCGGTGACGCGGATGGTGTCGCCCTGCATGCCGCCGCTGAGCGTGGGGCGGCGCAGCCCACGCAGCGTCAGCGGCTTGTCGATGAGCAGGTTGCCGGCGTATCGGCCACGCTCGACCTGCACCACGTCGCCGGCGGCGGCGCGGTCGATCACGGGCTGGATGGCCTCGCCCGGACGCACTGTCCAGGTCGCGGCCTGCAGCGCCAGCGGCAGCAGCAGGGCCAGCAGCGCCGGCAGGCGGCGCAGGGCGGGCGCCTTCATGCCTGGGTCTCCACCGGGGTCGTGGGCCGTTGCGGCTGCACCGGCACCGGGACGATCGGAATGAAACGGCCGTCGCGGCCGATCGGCGTCAGTGGCAGGCCCTCGCGCTCGCGGCGCTTTCGCTCCTTGGCCAGCGGCGGGCAGCCGTGGGTGTCGGTGTAGAGCACCATGCAGTCCAGGCACAGCAGGCATTCGCGCTGGTCGATGCGGCCTTGCGCGTCGATCGCCTGCGCACCGCAGCCCACGGCGCAGGCTTTGCAACTGGTGCACTCGGGCTTGCGGCGCAGCCCGAACAGCCGCCACGTGGTGGGGAGCGCCAGCGATGCGCCCAGCGGGCACAGGTACTTGCAGAACGGGCGCTCGATGAAGATCGACAACCCCAACAGCCCCGCGGCGAACAGCGTGTACGGCCAGCTGCGCTGGAACCAGCCGACCAGGAAGGTGGTTTTGAACGGCTCCACCTCGGCCAGCTTCTCGGCCAGGCCCATCGAGAACAGCGACACGGCGAGCAGCCCGGCGAACACGCCGTACTTCAGCCACTTCAGCCTGTCGTGCAGCCGCTTCGGCAGCTTGCGCTGGAAGCGCTTGAGGCCCAGCGCCTGGCCCAGCTTGAACAGCGCCTCCGACAAGGAGCCGAAGGGGCACAGCCAGCCGCAGAACAGGCCCCGGCCCCACAGCAGCACGGTGGCGGCGATGAAGATCCAGAACAGGAAGATGAACGGGTCGCTCAGGAACAGCGACCAGCGCCAATCGGCCAGCGAGTGCAGCAGCGTGAGCACCTGCGTCACCGAGGGCTGCGCCATCGCGCCGAAGCCCACAAGGCCGATGCTGATGGCCCAGGCCGGGTATTTGAAGACGTTGACCGGCCACTTGTTCCTGTGCGTGGCGCGGCGCGTGAGCCGGTCGCGCTGCGAGTACACCGCGGCCACGGCCAGCAGGAAGGCGGCGAACAGGCCGATCTCCACCGCGCGCGCCTTCCACACCCGCATCCACGGCGCGGCGGGCTCCTCGACCACCGGGCGGCCGCCTTGCAGGGCCGAGGCCGGCAGCCAGTAGGGCGCCTCGAAGTTGGCGAAGCTGCGCGTGCCGGTGGCGCGGTCCACGCGGTTGCCCAGGAAACCGAGTTTCCACGGGTACGCCGCCGAGAACGCCGGCGAGCGCACGATGAACAGTGCCGACTCGTCGTAGCGCGGCGCGCCGGCGGCGGCCAGGCCGTACAGGGGCAGGTAGTCCAGGTCGCGGAAGGTGAAGGTGTCCAGGCCCTGGCGCACCAGCACGCGGTCGTAGATGCCGCCGCGCACGAAGCCCGAGCCCTTGAAGGACTCGACGCCGCCGCTGCGGATGACGAAGAGCGCCTGCTCGCCCGGCCGGAGCTGCTCCATCAGCCGCTGCCAGCCCGCGTTGCCCAGCAGCGAGCGGCCCACGTCGGGCGCATTGAGCAGCCCGAACCACAGCTCGATGAACGGTGCGTTGCCGTTCTTCTCCAGCCCGACCTGTTCCGGGCTGACCACCAGGCGTTGCACCGCGCCGCTGGCCGCAAGCGCGGCCCAGTCGGAGGTGCGGCCGGTGTCGGTGAACTTCGCCGGCGGGCGCACCGTCGGCGCCAGGATGCCGGTCTGGCGCGCCACCGCGGCGCCCGAGGTCATCATGACCTGGTTCTGCGCGATCACGGTGACGGTGGCGCCGGAGATGGCGTCCAGTCCGATCACGTCCTCATCGGGGCGCGAGCGGCCGACTTCGATGTTGTCGCCGACGAATTTCCCGAGGTACTGGTCGTTGAACTTCGTCAGCGCGGATTCGGGGATGCCCAGCAGCAGGATGGGCTCGGAGTGCTTGAGCACCTTCACGCCGGTGAAGCGGCCCTTCACGTCCATGCCGATGAGCGTGACCACCGGCTTGCCCGAGTAGGCGGGCGTGTCGGTGATGTCGGTGGACAGCATCACGTAGCCCAGCAGCTTGGGCTTGCCCTTGTCGTCGGCGTAGGCCTCGACGTAGGGCGGCTGGCCCTTGCGCTCGGAAAACGAGGTCGCGCCGGGAAAGACCTCGGCGCAGGGCGCGAAGTCGCACAGCTTTGGGCCGTGGATGCCCTCGGGCAGCGCGGCTTCGTAGGCGGTGGAGGCCCACAGCGGCGCGGCGCCGAGCAGTGCGGCGGCCAGCGCGCCCAGGCGCAGCAGGAGGGACAGCAGGGTCATGGGGAAATGGGGCGGGCCCTGAGAGCCGGAAAGGCCCGCGCGCCGGGCCGGGGCCTGTGGCCCGGCCGCGGTGCGCGGGGGACCGTCGTCAGGCCTCGACGATCATGCGGGTGCGCATCTCCAGGTGCAGCGCGTGGCAGAAGTGGGTGCAGTAGCACCAGTACACGCCCGGCTTGCCCGCGGTGAAGGTGACCGACTTGGTCTCCTGCGGGTTGACGATGAAGTTGACGTTGTGGTTCGGGATCGCGAAGCCGTGCGTCAGGTCCTCGACCTTGTCGAGGTTGGTCAGGATCAGCGTCACCTCGTCACCGGAGTTGACCTTGAACTCGCGCAGGCTGAAGGCCGGGGCCAGCGAGGTCATGCGGATGGTGACCTTCTTGCCGTTGCGCGTGATGCTCGTGTCTTTCGGGTCCTTGACCGCCTGCGGGTGGTCGTCGAGGTTGTAGACCTGCTTGGGCTTGATGACGTCGCGGCGGAAGATGATGAAGTCGTGCGGCTCGCCGCGCACCGGGTGGTCGGCCACCAGCGCCATCTTCTCGCCGGAGATGTCGATGAGCTGCTCGTTCTCCGGGTGCAGCGGGCCCACGGGCAGGAAGCGGTCCTTGGAGAACTTGCAGCCCACGGCGAGCCACTTGCCGTCGGCCTTGGCGGTCTCGGAGTGCGAGGCGTTGACGTGGCCGGGCTGGTACTGCACGTCCACGCGGTCCACCACGTACTTGGCGTTCTTGTCGCCGTTGTGGAAGGCAATGGCCTTGTCCACGTTCCACTTCACCACCTGGCTGTCCAGGAACAGCGTGGTGTAGGCGTTGCCGCGGCCGTCGAAGGCGGTGTGCAACGGGCCCAGGCCCAGCTCGACCTCGGCGACGATGGCCTGGTCGGCCTTCTCCAGCTTGCCCTCGAAGTAGTCGAGCACCTTGTTGAGTTCGATCACGGTGGCCGTGGGCGAGAGCTTGCCGGCACAGATGAAGTACTTGCCGTCCGGGCTGGCGTTCACGCCGTGCGGGTTCTTGGGCACGCTGATGTAGGCCGTCAGCGCCGTCTTGGGGTCGGCGTTGGCCTCGCGCGTGCCGTCCACCACGGGTACCTTGGAACCGCCGATGGTCTTGAACTTGCCGTCCTTCACCGCCGCCTCGATGCGCGCCACGTTGAAGAACAGGCAGGCGTCGCGCTCGGCGGACATCATGTCCTCATACTTGGCGCCGCCTTCGACGTTGTACTGGTTGGTGGCGGCGAGCTTGCCGTCGTAGGACGTGGCGGCGAGGTCGCAGTTGCCGTCGATGAGCACCTGCCAGCGCACTTCCATGGTCTCCGCATCGACGCAGGAGAACATGGAGCGGTACTTCTCGGGCTTGTCGAGGTCGCCGCTGCCCAGCGGGATGTGGAACTCGGCGCCGCAGAACACGCGCGTGGTGTGGTTGATGGCAGGGTCCACCGGGTCGCGCTTGTCCGGGAAGATGCCGTGGAAGCCCTGCACGTTGGGCAACTCGGTGATCTTGTCGCAGGTGAAGGTGTCGAGCCGGATGCGCGCCAGGCGGGAGTTGATCTTGTCGTTGATCCAGGCGTAGCGGCCGTCGTAGTCGCCGTCCTTGTACGAGGCGTGCGTGTGGTGGCTGTCGGCCACCGTGTACTTCAGGCTGCCGTCGGGCTTGCGGCCCATGATGTCCTTGGACTCGTTGGTGATGCCCCAGCCCACCAGCGCGTCGGGCACGAAGCAGGGGATGCGCGTGATCTCGCGGCCCGAGGGCAGGCCCAGCACGCGCATGTCGCCGGTGTGGCCGCCGCTCCAGAGGCCGTAGTAGCTGTCGAGTTCGCCGGGCTTGAGGTGGATGTTGCCGGCGCCTTCGCCGGGGTTGGGCTGCGCGTGCGGGGCCGGGGCGGCGGCCGTGGCCGGCGCGGAAGCGGGCTTGTCGCCGCAGGCGGCCAGGCCCACGCCGGCCAAGCCGGCAGCGGCGGTGTTCAGGAAGCGGCGCCGGGCCAGGCCGGTGGTTTCGGTTGCCGCGATTTTGTTTTTCACGCCCAAGTCCATGGATATTTCCTTAAACCAGTTCAAGTTTTTGCTGCATGGCCGGGTTCGATGAATTTTCTGGGTCGGCGCCAGCCAACTGCGCGGGGTGAATGATTGGAAAGTATGGTGGCTGGCGGTTTGCGCTGGATCAAGCCCCATCAAAAGCGTCTGGAAAGGTTTTTCATTGCGCTCCTAGAATTTCGCATCGCAACTGTGGATATGCAGGTCCCATCATGAACCGAATTACCCTTTCCCTCGCGCTGGTTTCCCTTGGTCTGATGGCCGCCTGCGGCAAGCAGGAGCCGGCAGCCGCGCCGCAGGCCACGCCCGCGGCCGCCACGGCCACCACCCCAGTGGCCGCGCCGGAGAACGCGCTGGGCAAGAAGGTTTACGGCTCCACCTGCGCCATGTGCCACAGCGCAGGCGTGGCCGGCGCGCCCAAGCCCGGCGACAAGGCCGACTGGGGAACACGCACCGCCCAGGGCATGGAGACGGTCTACAAGCACGCCATCGAGGGCTTCAACGGCGCCAAGGGCCAGATGCCGGCCAAGGGCGGCAACGCCGCGCTCAAGGACGACGAGGTCAAGGCCGCCGTCGATTACATGGTGGCGCAGTCGCGCTGAGCCCAGGCAAAAGATTTTTTCCTTATGCAGCGCCAACTTGCACGCCTCGGCGACGATCGAGCGGCTATCGTGGACCGGGCCGGCGCATCCCGGCGCCGGCTGCTGCTGGGCGCCGCCGCGGCGGCGGCCGGCGGCTGCGTCGCGGCTTGGCCGCTGCGCGCCGAGGCCGCGCGCCTGGAGCCGGCACGGCTGCGCGACTCGCGCGCGCTGATGGGCACCCGTGTGGACGTTGCCGTGCAGTCGCCCGACGCGGCGCTGCTGCGTCCGGCCGTGGACGCTGCCTTCGCGCGCATGGCCGCGCTGGCGGCCGAGATGAGCCACTACGACCCCACCAGTCGCGTCAGCGCCATCGGCCTGGCCGCGGGGCTGCAGCCGGTGCCTATTTCCAAGGAACTATTGACAGTCCTGGAAATGGCCCGCTCGGTATCCGTTGGCAGTGGCGGCGCTTTCGACGTCACGGTTGGCACGGTCGGTCGGTGGCATTTTGGTCCTGAAAATCCACAAATGCCGGTGCCGGCCTACATATCCAGTCGCCTGCCGGCGGTGGGATATAAGCAATTGGTAGTAGATACTCGGAACGATACCGCGTACCTGCCGCGCCGTGGTATGCGCCTGGATTTGGGTGGCATTGCCAAGCTGTATATCCTTGAACAAGGGTTAGACATATTGCGTGGCCACGGCATCGAGTCCGCGTTGATCAATGGCGGAGGCGACGTGCTGGCGCTGGCGCCCGACGCAGCGCCGGCCTGGCGCGTGGGCATGCGCGACCCGCGCGCGCCCGAGCGGCTGCTGGGCGTGGTGGCATTGCGGCGCGGCTTTGTCGCCTCCTCGGGCGACTACGAGCGCTGCTTCGAGCGCGACGGCCGGCGCTACCACCACGTGCTCGACCCGAAAACCGGCTACCCGGCGCGGGGGCCGCACGGCGTGACGCTGGTCGGCGAGACGCTGGAGGCCGTCAACGGCATCGGCGCCGCCGCCATGGTGCTGGGCCGTGACGCGCCACCGCTTTTCCGCCACAGCGGCGCGGAAGCGTTGATCGCGCACCGCGACGGCAGCTTGTGGTCGACGGCCGGCATGAAGTCGCGGCTGTCGCGGGCCGGCTGAATGCCGTGGCCCAACGCATACCCACCACAATCCAGTTTATGAACCTGGCGCAGCGTGGCACCCATCGGCACCAGGCCCGCGGCCTGGCACGCTGGCTGGTGCACCTCGCCATCGTGGCGCTGCTGCTCAAGGCTGCCATGCCGCTGCTGGCCAGCGCCGCGGCCGGGTTGCGTGGCGTGCCGGTGGCCGAGGTGTGCGACGTGTACGGCGTGGCCCTGGCCGCGCCGAAGGGCGCCCACGCGCACGACGCCCATGGCAGCCACGGCGGCCATGCCGGCCATGCCGGCCATGCCGAGCATGAAGCCCATGAACACTACGCCGCCCTGGCGCAGGCGGCGGAGCCGGAGGCCGGGTCTGGCCATCACGGCTCCGACACCGGCGGCGCCCGCCATGGCGAGCACTGCGCACTGGGCGCGCTGGCGGCGCTGGCCTTGTCGCCCTTTGACGCGGTGGCCGTCCCGGCCGCCGTGCCCTGGCAGGGCGCCGCCTTGCCGGCCGCCGCGGCCGCCGCGCCGCGGGACTGCTGCGCGATCTGGGTCGCGCGGCTGAAGCACGGGCCCCCACTGCGCGCCTGACCGGATGCGCCGCGCGGTCCGCTCGCCTGAAGCGGGCCGGTGCCGGCGCACTCACGTCCGTCCGCCATTGCGCCGCGACGCGCCGCATCGCGTCGTGGCGCCGGACGGCTCCAAGTCCCTGGAACACCTGCCGCGGTCCCTTGCCATGACAAGACATGACAAGAGGAAGCGCGGGTGCCTTCCATCGCGCAGTGCCTACCCATGAAACGCAGACCCTTCCGCCCCGTGCGCACGCCCGTCGCGCTGGCGCTTCTCGCCCTGTTCTCGGCCGCCGTGCTGGCGCAGTCCGGTGTCCCCGCCGCATCCGACCCGCCGCCCGCCGCGGTGTCCGGCGGCGAATCCAGCCTGGAGCTGGGCCGCGTCACCGTCACCGAGCGGCGCCAGGGCCCCTTGCGTTCGCGCAGCCTGCTGACCTCGGTGGACGTGGTGCAGGGCGAGACGCTGCAGGGCCAGAGCGCGCAGTCCACCTGGGAGCTGTTCCAGCTCAGCCCGGGCACCCTGCTCACCAACTACAACCAGGGCACGACGTCGGGCAAGGTCTCGATGCGCGGCTTCAACGGCGAGGGCGAGGTCAACGCCGTGAAGCTGCTGGTGGACGGCATCCCGTCAAACAGCAACGACGGCAACATGCCCTACCTGGACGCCGTGTTCCCGCTGGAGCTGCAGGCCATCGAGACCGTGCGCGGCACCAACGATGCCCGCTACGGGCTGCACAACATCGCCGGCAACGTCAGCCTGGTCACGCGCCAGGGCGGCAACGAGACGCTGGGCCGCGTGGGCCTCGGGTCGTTCAACAACCGCGAGCTGCAGGCCGCGCAGGGCATCGAGCAGGGCGCCTGGGCCCAAAACTACTTCTTTGGCTACAAGAACAGCGACGGCTGGCGCGACCATGCCGACAGCCGCAAATTCGTCCTTGCCGGCAAGTGGTTCTACACGGCCGAGGGCGGCGGCTGGCGGGCGGGCGTGACGGCGCGGCACCTCGAGCACCGCGCTGACGAGCCGGGCTACCTGACCGAGGCCGACGCCCGCGCGACGCCGCGGCGCAGCCATGCCTTCGTCGCCACCGACGGCGGCGAGCGCCGCATCGGCCAGCTCAGCGTGCAGGCCGAAGGCACGGCCGGGCGCGACCTGAGCTGGAGCACGCTGGCGTACGTGAACCGCTTCGACGACACGCGCTGGGTGCGCTTCTCGGCCGGGGTGGCGCAGCAGGAGCGCATCGCCGAGGAAACGCACCGCGGCGCGCGCGCCACGCTGAGCTGGCGCCCGAGGGTACAGGCGCTGCACGAGTTCGCACTGGAAAGCGGCATCGACACCGAGCAGCAGCGCAACCGCAGCGACCGCTGGCTCAGCGCTGGCCGTGTGCGCACGAGCCAGACCCGCGACCAGGATTTCACGTTCGACACCTACGGCGCCTACGTGCAGGGCGTGCTGCGCCCGGTGGCCAGCGCGAAGCTGGTGCCGGCGTTGCGCGTCGATGCAGTGCGCGGCCACCTCGACAACGGTCTCGACGGCGCGCGTTACGAGATCAACGACTACGGCACCATCCGGCAGCCCAAGCTCAGCATGGTGTGGACGCCCGCCGAGGGCCAGGCCCTCTACGCCAACTGGGGCCGCACCTTCCAGCTCGGCGTGGGCGCCGGCGCCTACAAGGTGCCCCCGCGCGTGACGGACCTGCGCCCGTCCCTCAACGACGGCTGGGAGTTGGGCTGGAAGTTCCAGCCCGCGCCATGGCTGGAAGGCCGCCTGGCGCGCTGGGCGCAGGCGGCCTCCGACGAGGTCAAGCGCAACCTGAACTCGCCCACGGGCGACTCGGACAACCTGGGCAGGACGCGGCGCCAGGGCGTGGACCTGCAGCTCACGCTGCGCCCGGCCGACACGGTGCAGGCCTGGGTCGCGCTGACGCGGCAGGAGGCGCTCATCGTCGAGCCCGACCCGGCCGCGCCGGCCACGCGCGGCAAGGAGATCGACCACGTGCCACGCCACGTCTTCAATGCCGGCATCGACTGGAACGCCACGCCCGAGCTGAAGCTCTCGGCCTGGGCGCAAGGGCAGGGCGACTACTTCATCGAGCGCGAGAACGCGCGCGGGCGCTTCGGCGGCTACACGCTGCTCAACGTCGGCGCGACCTGGGCCTTCAGCGACCGCTGGCGCCTGGAGGCGCAGGTGCGCAACGTCACCGACCGCTTCAGCGAATACGTGTGGTGGGACGGCACGCAGTCGCTGCACTCGCCCGGCACGCCACGCGCGTTGTTCGTGGCGCTGAGCGCGAGCCTGTGATGACGCGCAAGGCGCTGCGCGCGGCCTGGTTGCGGCTGCACCGCTGGCTGGGGCTGGGCCTGGGGGCCTGGCTCGTGCTGCTGGGGCTCAGCGGCAGCGTGCTGGTGTTCTACGTCGAGATCGAGCCCTGGTTCGACGCCCGCGTGGCGCCGCGCCCGGCCGAGCGGCCCGTGTCCATCGAGGCGGTGTTCCAGGCGCTGCAGGCCGCGCACCCCGAGCGCGGCGGCGGCTGGCGCATCGAGCTGCCGGCGCCGGGGCAGGCGCTGGTGACGGCCCGCTACCTCAAGCCCCAGGAGCGCGAGGGCCACGCCTTCGCGCCGCTGCTCGTGAGCGTGGACGCCAACACCCATGAAGTCGTGGCCAGCCGCTTCTGGGGCGAGACGGCGATGACCTGGCTCTACGACCTGCATTACGCGCTGCTGCTGGACCTGCCCGGGCGCCGCGCGGTGGCGCTGGTGGGCGTGGCGCTGGCGCTGTCGCTGCTCAGCGGGCTGTGGCTGTGGTGGCCCGCGCCGGGGCGCTGGCGCCAGGCGCTGGCCTTCAAGCGCGAGGCGAGCGCGCCGCGGCGCGTGTACGACCTGCACAAGTGGAGCGGCCTGCTGGCGCTGCCGCTGCTGCTGGTGCTGGGCGTGACGGGCAGCGTGCTGGCCTGGCCGCAGCTGCACGCGCCCTGGGTGAACCTGCTGGGCGCGCCGGCGGCGCAGCGCACGCCGCTCTCGCGCTCCGACCCGGCCGGCCCACGGCTGCCGGTGGACGCCGTGCTGGCGCAGGTGCAGGCGCAGTTTCCGCAGACGCAGCCGCGCTGGATCGACGTGCCGGGCGCGGCTGAGCCGGCGGCCGCCTACCGGCTGCGCGTGCGCTGGCCGGGCGAGCCGGGCGACCGCTTTCCGGCGGGCGTGGTGTGGGCGGACGCGCGCAGCGGCGCCGTGCTGGCCGCGCGGGTGCCGGCGGCGCTGCGCGGCGCGGACAAGTTCAACCAGTGGCTGCACCCGCTGCACAGCGGCGAGGCCTTCGGGCTGGCCGGGCGCATCGTCGTCTTCGCCTCCGGGCTGCTGCCGCTGGCGCTGGCGGTCACGGGACTGCTGCGCTGGGGGCACAAGCGGCGGGCGGCGGCAAGGCAGCGCCAACGCTGATAGAGGTCAGGGCAAGCGATACTGGGCAATGGAGACGGGCATCCGCTTCTGTGTCGGGGTCGTTGCGCGCAACATAGCGCGCATGGCTCTCCGGGGCTGGCTCCATCACAATTGCCGGATGGAAACCACTGTCGAGAGCCGGGAGGCTGCGCTGCAGCGCTACCTGGACACAGGTGACTACAACGAAGCGCCGCGCTGGGCAGGTACGAGTTTGCTGGAGGCTGCGCGCAATGCCAATGCGTTCCTGCGCGAGGGCCTGATTGCGCACACCTTGGCGCGGCTGGCGTCACGTCCAGTGCCAGTGCTGCCGCTGGCGGCCGATCTGGCGCCATGGGTGCGCGGCAAGGTCTCGCCGATGGTCGAAGGCCTGTTTCCTGCGACCGAGCGTGGCGCCGTGCTGGCGCTGCTGGAGCGCTCGGTCGTCTTCGTCGGGCCGGGCAACGTCGAGTCGGTCCTGCGCTCCACGTACTGGCCCCACACCGCCTGGTCGCTGGCCAACATGGTCCTGGCCGCCGCAGGGTGTGAGCCGCTCTCGGGCGACGGCTCGGCTTGCCTGGGCTTGAGCGAGGAGACCACCTGCTACGTCAGCCAGGCGTATTTCGCCGAGGGCGATCCCTTTGCCGACTTCGTCGTGCACGAAGCCGCGCACGTCTTCCACAACTGCAAGCGGGCCACTGTCGGGCTGCCTGAGACCCGACTGCGCGAGTGGCTGCTGGACATCGACTTCCGCCGACGCGAGACCTTCGCCTACGCCTGCGAGGCCTACAGTCGCATCCGGGTGATGGGCAACACGCCGGCGCGCCGCCTCCAGGCGCTGCAAGAGCATGCCCAGGGGACGCTGCCCGGCAACCGCGTGGTGAACGTCACGGAGTACCTGGACATCCTGGACGAGGCGGCGAGGGCGCGCAACGGATGGAAGGTCATCCTGCGGCGGTGCGCGCCAGCCAGGAGAACGGGTAGGGTGACCGGCAGCGTATTGGCCGACGCGCCTGAAGTGTTCACCAAGCCTGTGCCGCCACTGCCATGAGCGTTGTCGGCGTGGACGAGGGCGGCGGCAATCTGGAGCCGCTGCCCGAGGGACAGGAGCGGCTGCGGCTGCAGTCGTTCCTGCATGGGCTGCCGGCGTCGGTGCTCGCCGAGAAGCTGATGCAGATGGCCGACAGCAACTTCGAGATCGAGCGCGAGCTGCAGTGCTGGCGCCGGGCCAGCTTGGTGGTGTGCGACCCGGCCGAGCTCGAGGCCATCGTTGGCGGGATGCTGAGGCCGGGGCCCCGTTACATCCAGCTCGGGGAAGGCCGGGAGTACGTGCGCCGCGGTGAGGCCGTGCTGCCGCTGCTGCGTCAGACCTGTGCCCGTGACGCCCAGGCGGCCGTGACGCTGGGCGGCCACGCGCTGCGCCGCGCGTGGGAGCTGTCGCAGGAGGCCGACGACTCCTATGGCGAGTTCGGCGAGCTGTGCCAGGCCATCGGCGCCGAGTGGCTGCGCTGTCTCCAAGTGGCCGGGACGCAGCCGGCGGCATTCGGCCAAACCTACCTGCAACTGGTGCTCGACGACCCGTGCGAGAGCTTCGACACCAAGGCCGCCGAGGCAGCCATGGGCGACGCAGCGTGCCAGGAGATGCGCCAGGCCCTGCAGCAGCGCTGGCGCGCAGCCAAGGACGCGCTGCGGCTGGAGCTCGAGCGGTGGGAAGAGAAGCAGGCGCGCCGCAAGGGCCGCTACGCAGGTCCGCCGCCACGGCCCGACAGCACCCTGTCGCAGTTGCAGCGGCTGCACCGCGAGCAGCTTGAAGCAGCGGGCGACATCGACGGCACACTGGCCATGCTGCGCGAGGACCTTTCCAGGCCTGACGCACACGCGTGCGTGATCGGCTTCCTGTAGCGCCATGGCTGCCACGCCGAGGCACTGCTGCAGGCCGAGGAGGGCTGTCGCGCATTCCCGGACGACGCCCGCCTTCAGCAGGCGTTGCTGCGCTGCCTGGAGCACGCAGGCCGCACCGACGAGGCGCTGGGGCTGCGGCGGCGCCTGTTCGAGAGCCGACCCAGCCTGGAGGCGTTCCAGGCACTGCTCGAGGCGGCCACCAGGGCGGGACACGACGTCGTGGCACTGCGCGAAGAGGTACTGGGCTGGGTGCAGGTTCAGGAAGCCAGCGGCGGCCGGCTTGATGGCGACGTCACGCTGCGCGCGCAGGTGCTGTGCGCCGAACAGCGCTGGAGCGAAGCGGCACAGCTGGTGCAGCCCGGGGTCAGCTGCTCGGCGCCCACCCTGCGCACCATCGCGCTGAATCTGGGCGCCGAGGAGCGGGACACGGCAGCAGCGCTTCTCATGCGCGTGCTTGACGCTGCAATGCGGGGGGCCGCCAGTCCTTACCGGATGGAGCTGCAACTGGTTGCGGAGATTGCGCAGCGCATGCACGCACCGCAGCGGGCCGTCTGGCTGGCGCATCTGCGCAAGGTGTACGCGGGCAAGCGGAACTTCCTCAACGGGCTGCCGATGCGCTGAAGGCTTGGCGCCGGTTGCCTGGATGCCGCCAGGCGCTACGCGGTTCCAGGTCCGCTGTACGGGTCCGCGATTCCCCGAGGCGGCTGCTCTTGCAGCCCCGAGCCGAGATCCCGCGTGAAGCGGCACTGCGGGTAGCTGCTGCAGCCCAGGAACGGACCGTGTCGACTCGCACGGTGCCTGAGACAGCCTGTAGCGCATCGCGGGCAAGGCTCACCGGACGGTGCGGCCGCCCTTGTCGAGAACGGTCGCGAGGTCAGGGCCGTGCCGACCAGACTCTGAGCGCCTGTTGCCGGGCAAATGATGGCGGCGTGACAGCGCCTGGCTAACGACAATGTGCTTCGCACGGCAGCCGGTCCTGTCGAGCCGACAGGCAGCCGCTGCAGCGCCCGCGGCTTCAGGCCAGGTGCTTTCCCACCAGCCCGGTCATCTCGAACATCGTCACCTCGTCCTTGCCCATGACGGCCTTCAGCGCGTCATTGCAAAGGATGTTGCGCTTGTTGGCGGGATTCTGCAGGTTGTGCTGCTTGATGTAGTCCCACAGCCGCTTGGTGACCTCGGTGCGGGGCAGGGGCTCGGCGCCGACGATGGCCGCCAGTGCGGGGCTGGGCTTCAGCGTCTTCATGAAGGCGCTGTTCTTCTGGCTTGAGGTTTCGGCCACGGTGGTACTTGTGCAATGGAAACGGGCGAGCATACCGGGTCGGCCGTAACGGCTGCGAGGCTGCATTCCATCGCGTCGTGACGCCGACCCTTGTTCTCCTATTTCGCAACAGGCAACCTGCGGCAGTGCTGCAAGACCCGGCCGCGACAGGGCTGCCGCTGCGGGCGTAACCTCCCTGGACTCATGTCGCCCGCCTGCTTGCACGGCAAGCCGTCTCACGACCACGTCAGCTCGACCAGGACACCGTCCCTGTCGCTGATGCGATGGCCATCCACCACGCTGGGCACGGTTTCGAGCCGGCAGCCGAGCCCGGCCAGTTCCGCGAATGCCACGTGATCCAGGATGGGGCGCTGGCTGTCGTGTGCCTGGGAGCCTGACGTCTCGTCGGCGGTCAGGGATTTCGCCCCGGCATCGGCCAGACCCTGCAGGATGGCGAGCCGGGCGTCCACCGTGCCGTAGTGCGCCGACATGTCCTGAGCTAGCGTTGAAGTCGCCGGCCACGCACAGCAGGTGGTCGGGATGCTGCTGGCGCAGCCGCAGCCGCAGCCGCAGCCATTCGGCACGCTGGCATTGCACGATCGCATGGTGTCGCTGCCAGGCCAGTCCCTGGCGCTGCACCGCGCCACCACGGGCGTGGGTCATGGCGGTGCCGCACACCAGCAGCGGCCTCTCCAGGGGTGGCGGCTGCAGTCGCACCGCGACGGTCGACGCCGCATCCTCGGTGGCCATGGAATCCAGCGCGTACCGGGACCAGACGATGACGCGATGCTCGCCGGCGTGATGGAGCTCGACACCGGGCACGGTGCGGCAGGCATGCCCGTGCGGTGGCACGTTGGCATCGTGAGCCTCGGTCAGCACCCACAAGTCCGCATCGAGGCGACGCAGGACCTCCAGTTGTCCGGGAATGCGGGTACGGTGAAACGCGCCGGAGCGCCCGAGGTTCCAGGTGCCGATCCGCAGTGACGCCAACGATGTCTCTGCCTTTGCATCTTCGTCCCGCACACCATGGACGCAGCTGCGCACGTGTTGCCAAACAGCTTCTTGCGGCTGCACGGCAAATCTCGCCCCTGCAGTCCACTTCGCGTCACTTGCTCATTCGCTGGCCGCGGCCTGGGCAAGCACCGGCGCCTGTGAGAGGCACCTTCGGACCTCCCGGAACCTGGTCGGTACCGGACTCATTGGCGTAGCGGGCCCCTTGGCTGGCGTCATGCTCGCAGCGACGGGCTGTTGGCGCCATCGGCGTGTCCATCACCTGTCCCGTCCGGCCGTAGAAGCGCCTGCTGCGGCCGACGGCCGTGGTGGCATCAATCTGGCGTCGTGTCTGGTTCAGTCATGGTCGGCCGCTGCCATCAGCGGCTGCTCTTGACCTGACCAACAGGCATAGTTCAATTATGAGTCCATCTGTTCGCGCGTTAAGTACAAATATAGTTTATGCCTCGTGCTCCAAAGATGACTCGTGACCTGCCGTCAGCCATCACCAGAGCACTGGCCGCACTGGGAGCCAACCTGCGCCTGGCGCGGGAACGCCGCGGCATGACGATCCGTGACCTGGCTGCGCAGATCAACGCCTCGGCCCCCACGATCATCAGCATGGAACGCGGCGAGGCCTCGGTGTCCATGGCCATCTATGCCGCGGCGCTGCATTTCTACGAGCGGCTGGAGTGGCTGCCGGATCTCGTCGATCCCCAGTTCGACCGGGAAGCTCTGCGCATCGAGCTCGCCGGCATCAGGCCAAGACCCCGGCGCTGAGGCATCGCAGAGGCCATGCGCCCATGCCGTGGGCCGTTACAGGGAACTCCCGGCGCCAGCATCGGGTCAAGAGGAGATGCCACCGCGCATGTCGCGTCCTCACCGCTCTCGGGGGTCTCGTACTACTTCGCAATTTTGGTGCGCTTTGCCTGAAAAATTCATTGCGCATCAACAACTTGCGAAATCCTGTATACACCGCTGCCGCGCGCACAGGCGTAAAAATGGTGCGCTTCGGCTGAGCAGCGCGCAGCGCGCTGCTCAGCTCTGCGGGGTACTGAAGGCCGCCGCCATCTCGCGCGCTCGTTTGGTGTCGTCGCCGTGCAGGTAGGTCGAGGTGGTGGAGATCGAGGCGTGGCGCAGGTTGTCGCGCACGGTGGTGAGTTCGGCGCCGCGCTCCAGGGCATGGGTGGCATGGGTGTGCCGTGTCCAGTGCGGGCTGGCCCGGCGCAGCTTCTCGGCCAGCTGCGGGTTATCGGCCTCGATGACGTTGGCAGCCGTGGCGAAGAAGCGCCGCATCAGCGCCCACAGGCGCGCCGTCGTGATGCCGCCGGCCTCGTCGGCCAAACGTCCCACCAACGGTGTTTCGGGCGACCACCGCGTAGGCGTCAAGGGCAACCCGCGCTGCACCAGGTAGCGCTCCAGCGCGGTGAGGGCTAGCGGCGGCAGAGCCACCTTGCCGGCCTTGGCGCCCTTGCCCACGAGGTGCAGCCACGATTCCTGCCGCGCGTCGGTCTCGATGGCGCCCAGCGTGGCGCCCACCAGCTCGCTGGCACGCAGGCCCGTGGCGTAGGCGAAGTCCAGCACGAAGCGCAGCCGCTGCGCCGCCGGCGCGCTCCAGCCGTACGACCACTCCAGCCCGTCAGCGACGACGCGCAGCAGCCGCCACTCCGCTTGCGAGAAGCCGCGGCCGGCGTCCAGCGGCGCCGTCGATGAGGCGCCGCGCACCTTCATGCCGGCAAACGGGTTGGCCAGCACGTAGCGCTGCTCGACCAGCCAACGGAACAGGGCGCCCAGCACCGACACCGTGTACTTGATGGAGCGCGCCGACAGCGCTCCGGCGAAGGGCTGCCACTCCGGCGAATGCCGTGGCCGCGGCGGTCCGATCCAGCGCGCGGCAGGCGCGGGCCGGCGCAGGAAGGCGCGGTAGGCGGTGGCGTCCTCGGTGGCCAGCGAAGACAGCGCTTTGCCCCGCTCCAGCACCGCCCAAAGGATGAGGCGCTCGGCTTCCTTCCTGTAGGCGCGGCGCGTGGCCTCGGATTCGTGGCGCTCCAGCCAGGCCTGCACGGCGGCATAGTCGTCGCGGGCGTCGAGCGCGCAGCTATCGCGCGGGGCACGGAAGCGCCCCTGCGAGCCGTCGAGCTCCTGCGGCAGCGTAATGCGCTCCCATGGCCGGACGTCCAAAGCCGGCACCGCCACCAGCGCGCGGGCGCGCTCGGTGAGCTCGGGGTGCGTGGCGAAGAAACCCTCCACCTGGCGCGCGCCCGTGGCGCCCAGCCCGGGCACGGCCGTCCACCAGCGCCGGCGGCGCGGCACCCGCAGCGTCAGCGCCGCCAGCGTGTCGATGCCCGAGGCCTGCAGTGTGGCGGTGATGCGCGTGGGCAGCCATCGCTCCACCCGGTCGCCGATGAGCGGCTGCGGCGGCGGCAGGGTCCGCAGCGTCTCGATGGCCTGCGCCACGGCGCGGGCGTGGGCCGCGTCACCGCGGTGCTCCATGGCGAAGGTCTCGGCCAGGTCCGGCCGCTGGCGCGAGCGCGCCACGCGCTGCAGCTGGCGCCGGATACCGCCGAGCACGCCGCGCGCCGATGCGCTGTCAACTAAATCCTGCGGCAGGTATTGGTTGACCGCGGCACGCGCTGACAGCCCTTCGTGCCAGGCGCGCAGCGCTGCCAGCGCGGCGGCGTCGGGCAGCCCATTGGCTGCGGCCAAGGTGTCGCTCTTTTTGCCGGACGCGTGTTTGCTCATCCCGGCATGCTATGGCGATAACAATAGTTATCGCCATAGCAGCGCTAGGCAGGCAAGCTGGCGGGCTGTCAATGCATGCGCTGCGCGGCTGCGTCGAGAAGGTACTGCCGGGTCAGGGCGTTGATGAGGCGTGCCGCTGCCCAGAAGCCCAGGAGGTCGCGCGCGCGGTCGATGCAGACGTGCAGCGTGCGCAGGGCCTCGCCGTCGCAGGGCTGCGGATCAACGGCCATGGCGCCCAGGCGCGGGCGGTGAGCCTGGGCACCGTAGAGCCTGGCGTGCTGGCGCACCCCCGCGCGCAGCGCCTCGATGGCCTGGCCTGGTGTGGCGCCCAGCGCCTGCATGGCCACGTTGCAGTGGCGAGCGACGATGGCGTCGGTGCAGCGGAAGACCCAGAAGTGCGGCCGTACTGGGGGTGGACGGACTCCGCGTGCAAAAAGGTGCGCTTTCGGCCTACGGAAGCTGATATAGGGTTCTTACTTATTTGTCGGTCATTACAGCGGCGGCGCACCGCGATGGCTGGCTGTCCCC
>NZ_VIDQ01000046.1 GCF_009760915.1 Azohydromonas aeria | reverse complement strand
CGGCGAGCAGCGCCCGCCGCGCCACGCCGAAGGTGGCCGGCCCGGGAATGCCGAGCGCGGTGAGCGCCGCCCGCAACCGCAGGGACAGCCTCGGCGCCAGGATGGCGCTCCGGCCGGCGGCCAGCCGCCGCGCGGCCGCGACGACCGCGGCCCGCGCCGCGAGCGCGAAGGTGGCCGCCCCGGGATGGAACCACGCCGCGCCGACGGCGCGCCGCCGCAGCCGCGCGGTGAGCATCGCGAGCAGCGTGGCGAGCGCTTCGACGCGCCGCGCCGCGAGGCCGAGGCGCCGATCCGCGAGATGGACCCGGAACGCCGCGCCCGCGCGACGCTGCTGCGCGACTTCGAGCGCACTACGCTGTCGCTGCCCAATTTCTGCGTGCTCAAGGGCATCAAGCCCGAGGCGCTGGAGGCGCAGCTGGCACAGGCCCGGCAAGAGGCGCGTGAACGTCCCGCCCTGCCGCCGCGCGAGGACCGTCCGCGCCGCGAGGGCGGCGCGCCGGGGCCGCGTGGCGAGGGCGGCCGGCGCGACGGCGCCCCGGGACAAGCCGGTCAGCGCCGCCCCGAGCGCAAGGCCGAGGCGCCCGCCACTGCCGAGCACGCTGCCGCGGCGCCGGCACCGGCTGCGGAAGGCGCCGTGGGCAGTCCGGCGCCGGATGCCGCGCCCGCAGTCCCGCAAGGCAGCGGCGAGACGCCGCAGGCCTGACATGCTGCTGCGCGAGCTGGTGGCTCGCGTGCCGGGCCCGGGTCGGCTGGAGGCGATCTGGCTGCGCCCGGCCCGGGGCACGGCGGCAGTCCACGTCGCCGACACCCTGGCGCTGGCCGGGCGCGGACTGCAGGGCGACCGCAGCGCCGCCGGGCGAGGTGGCGGGCGGCGCCAGGTGACGCTGATCCAGGCCGAGCACCTGCCGGTACTGGCGTCGCTATTGAATCGGCCGTTGCCCGATGCGTCGCTGCTGCGGCGCAACCTGGTGGTGTCGGGCCTGAACCTGGCGGCCGCGCGCAGCCCGCTGCCCGTGGTGCCGCTGCGGCTGTGGCTGGGCGACGAAGTCGAGCTGGAAGTGACGGGCCCGTGTGAGCCCTGCTCGCGCATGGAAGAAGTGCTGGGCCCGGGCGGTTACGCCGCGATGCGCGGCCACGGCGGCGTCACCGCGCGCGTGCTGCGTGGCGGGCGCGTCCGGGTCGGCGACGCGGTGCGCTGCGTTGCGGAAGCGGCCGGGGCCGGGGCTGGAAGCGCCGGCATGCCGGCACGGCAACAGGAAGGTTCTCCGCCGGGCTGAAGCGGCGGCGTGTGCTGCCGGTGGAATGCCTTTGCGGAGCCCGGGGCGGGCGGCCGGCGGCTCAGGCCGGCGTGTCGGGCAAGGCTGTGGCGACGTCCAGCGCCGCGGCGGCTTCGGGCTGCGGCAACGTGCCGGCGGCAATTGCCAGCGCCAGCGCCTTGCACGAGGGCTTGCACACCATGTGCACGCGGCCCAGCAGGCGCTGGCTCTGCAACTGGTCGGCCGAGCGGTGCTGGCCGCACTTGAAGCAGGAGCGCGTCTGACCCCGCCCGCTGAAGGGGGAGCCCGACACCTTGCTGGCGTAACGAAGGCCGTTGTCCTTGATCCGTGTGGTCGTGTCCTTGGTCATGAGCGCGCCTTCCAGTGCGTTTCCATTGTCAAGGGGGCAGCCCGCTTCGAACGCGGGAACTGCCTGAAAGCCGGCAACCGTACACATGTCGGCCGAGTGTCACGCCATTCATGCAGTCAAAAGCGGTGTCCGGCCCTCGTTTTCGAACTAACAACCTGGCGTTGCACAGTACACGAGTCCTGGAGAAGGCGACATCCCGGTAATGCCCTGAGCATGACCTCACACACACCTTCCTCCCTTCATTGCTTTTCTCCTGACACGGACAGCCCGCCACCAAAACGCTGGCATCACAAAACATCTCTCGACGAAGCCGCCACCACGCCAAACGCTGGGTTGTTAGTTCGCAATTGCCGTTTTGGACGTTCCGGCGATGGGCGCCACGGCAAACCGGCGCCGGCTCAAATGGCTGCGAGGTGCCGTGGAACGGTTCGAAACCCCTTCGGGGAGCGACGCTCGATGCGTAGCGCGACGCCGCGGGGCGCGATGGTCTCCATGCCAGGCATGCCACCGCCGGGTACGGCCGTTGCCGCAGCGGGCGTCCCTGCCTTTTCCCGAGCGCCGACATGACCCTGATCTCCGCCTGGGCCGCGCATGCGGCCGGACAGCCGCTGCAGCGCTACAGCTTCGACCCGGGTCCGCTGGAGCCGCAGGAGGTGGAAATCGCCGTCGAGCACTGCGGCCTGTGCCACTCCGACCTGTCCATGCTCGACGACGAATGGGGGCAGACGCGCTGGCCCTTCGTGCCCGGGCACGAGGCGGTGGGCCGCGTGGTGGCGCTGGGCGAGGAGGCGCTGGGCCTGGACATCGGCCAGCGCGTGGGCCTGGGCTGGACGGCGTCGAGCTGCATGCACTGCCGCTGGTGCCTGGGCGGCGACCAGCAGTTGTGCCCGCAGGCGCAGCCCACCATCGTCGGCCGTCCCGGCGCGTTCGCCGAGCGTGTGCGCGCGCACTGGGCCTGGGTGGTGCCGCTGCCCACCGCGCTGGATCCGGCCAGCGCCGGGCCGCTGCTGTGCGGCGGCATCACGGTGTTCTCGCCGCTGCACGACCTGCGCCTGCCGCCCACGGCGCGCGTGGGCGTGGTGGGCATCGGCGGGCTCGGCCACCTGGCGCTGCAGTTCGCGCGGGCCTGGGGCTGCGCGGTGACGGCCTTCACTTCCAGCGAGTCCAAGCATGCCGAGGCGCGGCGCCTGGGCGCGCACGAGGTGGTGGACGGTGCCGACCCCGCGGCGCTGGCGGAGATCGCCGGCACGCTGGACCTGATCATCTACACCGCCAATGCCGCGCTGGACTGGGAGGCGCTGATGGCCACCCTGGCGCCACGCGGACGCCTGCACGTCGTGGGCGCGGTGCCGCAGCCCATCGCGGTGTCGGCCTTCACGCTCATCGGCGGCGCCAAGAGCGTGTCGGGCTCACCCACGGGCTCGCGCACCGCCATCGAGGCCATGCTCGACTTCGCCGCGCGCCACCGCGTCGAGGCGCTGGTCGAGCGCTTCCCGATGAGCGGTGTCAACGACGCGCTGGCGCACCTGCGCGCGGGCAAGGCCCGCTACCGCGTGGTGCTGGACGCCGACTTCGACTGAAGCGCCCTCCTTGCCCCGGTGGGCACCGCGGGTTTGGGGCCCGGGCTATCCCCGGTTGCTATCGTTGCCCTTTCCTTTCGGCAAGGAGTCGCCATGAGCAGGAACGCGCGCATCACGGGCCAGGTCGAGTACCGCGAGGGCGACGGCCCGGCCCTGGCCATCCGACCCGGCCCGGTGCAGTACGACGAGGGCGACGACGACGTCACGCTGAGCTGGCACGACGGCGACTACCGCGGCAGCACCGCCATGCCGCGCGCCGACTGGCAGCGCTTCGTGGAAAGCCGCGACATCGAGCTGCTGGACTGAGCGCGGCCGCCGATCATCGAGCCGGCGCGGGGCACAGGCACGCGGTCTGAGCTATCGTGCTCCCATGGGCGGCAGGAGGTTGCCGCCGCAACCGCAATGGGAGAATCTCGGATGCGTCATTTGATGGCCACGCTCGTGCTGGCACCGGCTGCGGCGCTGGCCGCCCCCGGCGACTCGTCGCCATGGCAACCCGACCACGCCTTCGTCCAGCTCGGCAAGCAGTCGGACACCCGCGCCCTGACCATCGGGCTGAACTGGGACTGGTCCTGGTCGCGCCCGCTGGGCTCGGGGCTGCTCACCGGCTACCACGACATCGCGCTCGGCCGCCTGCGTGCCGACGTGCCCGAAGGGCGGGAGAACTTCACCCAGTTCGGCTACACGCCGGTGCTGCGCTGGTGGGGCAGCGGCGAGCGGCGCGGCTTCTTTGCCGAGGCCGGCATCGGCGCCAACGTGTTCTCGCCGCGCTTTCGCACGGTGGACAAGCAGCCGGGCAGCAACCTCACCTTCGGCGACCACCTCGGCGTGGGCTGGCGCAGCGCCGGCGGCATGGACGTGTCGTTGCGCTATCAACACTTCTCCAACGCCGGCCTGGCCAGCCCCAATCCGGCCATCGACTTCGTGCAGCTGCGCCTGAGCCTGCCGCTGCAGTAACCCCCCGCCCACCGGGAGAGCGCCATGTCCGCCGATCCCCGCTTCGACCCCGCGCGCGTGGTGCGCGCGCCACGTGGCACGCAGCTGCACTGCCGCAGCTGGCAGACCGAGGCCGCGTTCCGGCTGCTGCAGAACAACCTCGACCCCGAGGTGGCGGAGGACCCGCAGCGGCTGGTGGTCTACGGCGGCATCGGCCGCGCCGCGCGCGACTGGGCCTGCTTCGACCAGCTGCTGGCCTCGCTGCGCGAGCTCGGCGACGACGAGTCGCTGCTGGTGCAGTCGGGCAAGCCCGTGGGCGTGTTCCGCACCCACGCGGACGCGCCGCGGGTGCTCATCGCCAACTCCAACCTGGTGCCGCGCTGGGCCAGCTGGGAGCAGTTCGAGGAGCTGGACCGGCGCGGCCTCTTCATGTACGGGCAGATGACCGCGGGCAGCTGGATCTACATCGGCAGCCAGGGCATCGTGCAGGGCACCTACGAGACCTTCATGGAAGCCGCGCGCCAGCACTGGGGCGGCGACGCGCGCGGGCGCTGGATCCTCAGCGCGGGCCTGGGCGGCATGGGCGGCGCGCAGCCGCTGGCCGCGAGCCTGGCCGGCGCCTGCTCCCTGGTCGTCGAGTGCCGCCAGGCCCGCATCGACGCGCGGCTGCGCACCCGCTACCTCGACGCGCAGGCGCGCGACCTCGACGACGCCCTGGCGCGCATCCAGGCCCACACCGCGCGCGGCGAGGCCGTCTCCGTCGGGCTGCTGGGCAACGCCGCCGAGGTGCTGCCCGACATCGTGCGCCGCGTCCAGGCCGGCGGCCCGAAGCCCGATCTGGTCACTGACCAGACCTCCGCACACGACCTGCTGCACGGCTACCTGCCGCGCGGCTGGAGCCTGTCGCGCTGGGAAGCCGCGCAGCAGGACCCGGCGCAGCACGCCGCGCTGCGCGCAGCCGCGGCCGAGTCCTGCGCCACCCACGTGCAGGCCATGCTGACGCTGCGCGAGCTGGGCGTGCCGGCCGTGGACTACGGCAACAACATTCGGCAGGTGGCGCTGGACGCGGGCGTCGCGCGCGCCTTCGATATCCCCGGCTTCGTGCCGGCCTACATCCGGCCGCTGTTCTGCGAGGGCAAGGGCCCGTTCCGCTGGGTGGCGCTCTCGGGCGACCCCGAGGACATCCGCCGCACCGACGCCAAGGTGCGCGAGCTTTTTCCCGACAACGCCGGGCTGCAGCGCTGGCTCAGCCTGGCCGGCGAGCGCATCGCCTTCCAGGGCCTGCCGGCGCGCATCTGCTGGCTCGGCCTGGGCGAGCGCGACCGTGCCGGCCTGGCCTTCAACGACATGGTGGCGCGCGGCGAGCTGAAGGCGCCGATCGTCATCGGCCGCGACCACCTCGACACCGGCAGCGTCGCCAGCCCGAACCGCGAGACCGAGGGCATGCGCGACGGCACCGACGCCGTCTCCGACTGGCCGCTGCTCAACGCGCTGCTCAACACCGCCGGCGGCGCGACCTGGGTGTCGCTGCACCACGGCGGCGGCGTCGGCATGGGCTACTCACAGCACGCGGGCATGGTGATCGTGGCCGACGGTACCCCGGAGGCGGCGCGCCGCCTCGCGCGCGTGCTGGTCAACGACTGCGGCAGCGGCGTGATGCGCCACGCCGACGCCGGCTACCCCGCCGCGCAGGATTGCGCCCGCCGCCACGGCCTGAAGCTGCCGATGCTGCGCTGACACGGAAAGCCCCGCCTTGACCGACGACCTGCTGCTCGAACCCGGCGCCGTGGCGCTCGACACCTGGCGCCGCCTGTGGCGCGCCCCGGCACGCGTCACCCTGCCCGAAGGCGCCTGGGCGCCAGTGCGCGCCTCGGCCGCGGCCGTGGACGCGCTGCTGGCCCACGGCGCGCCGGCCTACGGCATCAACACCGGCTTCGGCAAGCTCGCGCACACGCACATCCCCGACGACCAGCTGGCGCAGCTGCAGCGCAACCTGATCCTGTCGCACGCCGTGGGCACGGGCGAGGACCTGCCCGAGCCCGTGGTGCGGCTGGTGCTGGCCACCAAGGCGGCGAGCCTGGCGCGCGGCTTCTCCGGCGTGCGGCCGGTGGTGATCGAGTCGCTGCTGGCGCTGCTCAATGCCGGCATCACGCCCTGCATCCCGGCCAAGGGCAGCGTCGGCGCCTCAGGGGATCTCGCGCCGCTGGCGCACATGACGCTGGCGCTCATGGGCGAGGGCGAGGTGCGCATGGACGGCGTGCGCCGCCCGGCCGGCGCGGCGCTGCAGGCCGCGGGCCTGGCGCCGCTGGCGCTGGCGCCCAAGGAAGGGCTGGCGCTGATCAACGGCACGCAGGTGTCCACCGCGCTGGCGCTGCACGGGCTGTTCCTGGCGCAGCGGGTGCTCGAAGCCGCGGTGGCGGTGGGCGCGCTGTCGGTGGACGCCGCGCGCGGCAGCGACGCGCCCTTCGACGCGCGCATCCACGCCGTGCGCGGCCAGCCCGGGCAGATCGCGCTGGCGCGCGCCTACCGCGCGCTGCTCGCCGGCAGCGCGATCCGGCGCTCGCACCTGGTGGCCGACGAGCGCGTGCAGGACCCGTACTCGCTGCGCTGCCAGCCGCAGGTCATGGGCGCCTGCCGCGACCTGCTGCTGCAGGCCGCGCGCACGCTGGCGGTGGAGGCCAACGCCGTCACCGACAACCCGCTGCTGTTCGGCGACGAGGCGCTCTCGGGGGGCAACTTCCACGCCGAGCCGGTGGCCTTCACCGCGGACCAGGTCGCGCTGGCGGTGGCCGAGATCGGCGCGCTGGCCGAGCGCCGCATCGCGCTGCTCATCGACTCGAACCTCTCCGGGCTGCCGCCCTTCCTGGTGCGCGACGCGGGGCTGAATTCCGGGTTCATGATCGCCCACGTCACGGCCGCGGCGCTGGCCTCGGAGAACAAGTCGCTGGCGCACCCGGCCAGCGTGGACAGCCTGCCCACCTCCGCCAACCAGGAGGACCACGTCAGCATGGCCACCTTCGCGGCGCGGCGGCTGCAGGAAATGGCGCTCAACAGCGCCACCATCGTCGCCATCGAGTGGCTGTGCGCGGCGCAGGGCGTGGATTTCCACCAGCCATTGACCAGTTCCGAGCCGCTGGAGGCGCTGCGCGCGCTGCTGCGCACGCAGGTGCGGCACTACGACCGCGACCGGCTGCTGGCGCCCGAGATGGAAGCGGCGCGCGCGCTGCTGCTGCAGGGCGCGGTGTCGCAGGCGCTGCCCGGCGTGCTCGGCGCGCTCTGGAGCGATTGACGCCATGAGTGCCGCGCCAGCCTGGGACGCGCTCTGGCGCCACGTCCACCTGATGCCGCTGACGGCCGCCGACCCCGGCGCCACGGTGCGCGACGGCGCGCTGGCCGTGCGCGGCGGGCGCATCGCCTGGCTGGGGCCGCAGGCCGCGCTGCCCGCCGGCGCCACCGCCGCCCGGGAGCACGACGGCGGCGGCGCGTGGCTGCTGCCGGGCTTCATCGACTGCCACACCCACGTCGTGCATGCCGGGCAGCGCAGCGAGGAATTCGAGCTGCGCCTGGGCGGCGAGAGCTACGAGGCCATCGCGCGGCGCGGCGGCGGCATCCTCAGCACCGTGCGCGCCACGCGCGCGGCCGGCGAGGAAGAGCTTTATGCGCAAAGCCTGCCGCGCGTGCGCAACCTGATGCGCGAGGGCGTGACGACGCTGGAAGTGAAATCCGGCTACGGCCTGGAGCCTGAAGCCGAGGCGCGCATGCTGCGCGTGGCGCGGCGGCTGGGACGCGAGCTGCCGTTGCGGGTCAAGACCAGTTTCCTGGGCGCGCATGCGCTGCCGCCCGAGTACGCCGGGCGCGCCGACGACTACGTCGCCATGTGCTGCGAGCTGCTGCCCACGCTGGCAGCCGAAGGCCTGGTGGACGCGGTGGACGCCTTCTGCGAAGGCATCGCCTTTTCCACGGCGCAGGTGGAACGCCTGTTCGAGACGGCGCGGAACCTGGGATTGCCCGTGAAGCTGCATGCCGGGCAGCTCTCCGACTTAGGCGGCGCCGAGCTGATCGGCCGATTCGGCGGGCTGTCGGCGGACCACCTGGAGGAAGTGTCGGACGCCGGCATTGCCGCGCTGCGCGATGGCGGCAGCGTCGCGGTGCTGCTGCCCGGCGCGATCCACTTCCTGCGCGAGACGCGGCGCCCGCCGGTGGCGAAGCTGCGCGCCGCCGGCGTGCCGATGGCCCTGGCCTCGGACTGCAATCCCGGCACTTCGCCCATGCCCTCGATCCTGGCCGCGCTGAACCTGGGCTGCCTGCTGCTGGGGCTTACGCCCACCGAGGCGCTGGCCGGCGCCACCTGCCATGCCGCCGCGGCGCTGGGCTTGTCGAACGAAACCGGCAGCCTGGAGCTTGGCAAGGCCGCGGATCTTGCGCTGTGGGAAGTTGAGCGGCCGGCGCAGTTATGCGCCACGCTGGGCATCAATGCCTGCCGACACGTGGCATTCGAAGGATGTCTCCGGACCGACCAATGAAAAAAGCCCGGCAAGCCGGGCTTTCTCATCAGGATTGAATTTTCAGACGTTGTGCTCGGGTTCAAGCACGGATTCCGGCTCCAACAGCGACAGGTCCCGGACGTTCTTTTGCACCGCCACCGCGGCGAACAGGCTAAGCGCAAAGGCCATGGCATAGAAACCCTTTTCACTCAACGCCATCTCGGCATTCCACAAACCGACCGAGAGCAGCACCAGGCAGGTGACCAAGGAAAACCAGCACAAACCGAAATATATTCCAGTGACCGGCGTGCCCTCCAGCTTGTCCCGCACGCTCTTTTGCAAGGAAACTGCCGCAAACAAACCATACAGCAGCACCGTCAAATAATATCCCTTCTCATTGAGCTGCATCTGTGCATTCCAGAGTCCCACCATAAAGCTCAAAACTCCCAACATCAATGCTGCCCAGGAAGCGCCAACGAAAGCGCCGGTGGGCCTTTGAACTTGGGATTGCATGCAGTGCCTCCTGGGGCAGTGAAGGAAAGCCCAATATACACATCGTTGCTGCCCGATCATTGCCCCAAAAGTGGGACAGGGTTGACCCGGAGATTCAAGCCACTGCTCAAAAACCCGGCTTGAAACCCGCAAGATACCCACGCAGCAACCACACCGACACTTCCTCCACCGCATCGCCCAGCAACAAGGCAGGGTTCACACCCTTGACCAGGAAAGGGTTGGCATCCCGCGGCGGGTAGGTCTCGCAGTCGGGAAAGCGCTGTTGAAACCGTGCCACCACCACCGGCGCCCATTGATCGCGGTGCACGCCGATGCACATCGTATGTCCGCGCTCGCGCCACAGCTCAGACCAGATGCCCAGGTAGAGCACCGGCTGGCTTCGGCATTTCAGGACCATGCCGTAATCGCCATCGGTCCAGCGCTTGTGGAATATGCCCTCCACGTCGAAGCCAGCCGCCTCAAACCGGGGTGCAATCTGCTCCATGAAATCAAAAAGCCGACGTGCAGCCGTGGGCGAGGCGACACCGAACATGATGCTGAATCCTTCAGCGCGCCGACAGCGCCGCCACGACCGTGGCCACGCCCAGCGCCAGGTTCACGCCCACCAGCTGGCGGATGGCGTTGAGGGTGCGGGCGGCTTCCGGCCAGCTCGATGCCGCGCAATGCCGGCGCAGCCGGGGAAAAAGCAGGAGGTATATCCAGGCAAAAATCACGGCCATGACGCTGCCCAGTGCCGCCATCACGTGCCAGCCCGGCGGCGCATTCCTGAAACCGGTCTGGACCATCATGCTGGAACCCGTGACCAATATCACGATCACGGCGGCCGCCACCATGGGCAGGAATCGCGAAAAAACCGCCGACCACAGCGGCAGCCGCTGTGGCGGCTCCAGCACCTGGGCTGCGGCCGGGCGCAGGCAGAAATAGGCGAAAAACATGCCGCCGAGCCACAGGATGACGGCCAGCAGGTGCAGGTTGATCAGGAGCTGGCGCGGCATGGAGCAGGCTTCCGAGAGCAGCAGTGGCTGGGCATTCGTCGCAGTCTAACGAGCGCCCGGCCTTGCCCGGTGCAGCTGCCGCATCAACGGCGCCGCGGCCGTGCAAAGCATGAAGTCCCGCATCGTCCTCAAGCTCCCGCCACCCGTCCCCGGATGGCATGGGCCCGGGCGCTGCAGGTGAACGGGCCGCCTGCCCGCGTTTCCAGCCGGGCGCGCACCCGCGCCTGCAGCTCGGCTTTCTGGGCCGCGCTCACTTCCCTGATCCGGGCCCCGACGCTGGGCCCGCCGCGAACGGTGTCCCAATAGTCCTCGAAACCCTGAAATTCGCGCTGCACCTCGATGACCGTGGTTTCCACCTCGACCAGCCCGGCGCCGTGCCACAGCCCCCGCAGCGTTTCCAGGCGCGAGGCCTCCGGACTCGGTGGCAGCGGCACGGCCAGGCCCAGGGCGCGCATTTCCTCCTGCAGCGGCGCGTAAGGAAAACCGCCGCCCGCCATGTCCCAGGCATAAGCCGCCACCCAACCGCCCGGCCGCCCCACGCGCGCCATCTCGGCCACGCCCCGTGCCGGGTCCGGCACGAAGAAAATCACCAGCGGCATGACGGCCAGGTCGAAACCGTCATCCGCAAACGGCAAGGCCTGCGCGTCACCGATTTCAAACTGGACGGTATCCGAGGCCAAATGGGCCCGCGCATATTCGATCTGCTCGGCAGACGGGTCCACGCCCCGAACCATGGCCGGTCGGCAGCGCCGAATGATCAAATCCGTGAAAGCGCCGTTGCCGCAGCCCACGTCCAGCCATTGCAGGCCGGGTGCGGGGTTCAGCCAGTCCAGGAAGATGTTGCCGGCGGACCGGCTCCAGATGCCCATGTAGCGCTCATAGGCGGCGCCATCGTTGAAGCTGATGGTGGCGCTCATGTCAGCCCGGGATCTCCGGCTCCACCAGCGTGGCCAGCTGCGCCAGCGATTCCTGCCAGCCCAGGTAACACATCTCGACCGGAATCGCCTCCGGAATGCCCTCCTGCACGATGCTCAATTCCGTCCCGCACATGACAGGCTTCAGGCTCACCGTCACCCGCAATTCGCCGGGCAGATTCGGGTCGTCGAAGCGGTCCGTGTAGCAGATCTTCTCATCGGGCACCAGCTCGACATACTCGCCACCGAAGGAGTGCGCATTGCCGGAACCGAAATTCACGAAACTCATCCTGAAAGTGCCGCCGACCGTGGCTTCCAGGTGATGCACCTTGCAGACGAAGCCGTACGGCGGCAGCCATTTCGACATGGCGTCGGCATCGAGAAAAGCCTTGTAGATGCGCGCCGCAGGCGCGCGCAGTACGCGGTGCAGCCGGACGGTTCCAGTGGGCATATCCTGTCTCCTTTCAACGCGGATTCAAGCGGCGGCGCAGATCATTCAGCCGTGATGATTTGATGCGTGGCATTGTCCACCACGACCGGGCTGTCGAAATACGTGACGGTCGGCTCGGTGCCGTATTTTCCCTTCACGAACTCGCGCCAGCTTTCGGTGTACAGCGCCTGGGCATCGGCCCGGGTTTTCCAGAGATAAACACCGCCGGCCGTCCTGCCGTCTTCCGACAGGATGTAGCACTTGCGCACCAGGCCGGGCACCTCCTGGTATTTTGGCGCCGTGCTCAGGAATATTTTCTTCGCCTCTTCCGGCGTGATGGGCTGGGGCAACTGGAACGTGGTGATGGTCGTGATCATGGGAAGGCTTCCTCTCGATGGGTCGCGGCGAAGAGGGACGGCATTTCTGCCGGCCCTGTACGCCAGCATGCCAGTTCGCTCACGACCGTTTCAAACATGTTCCCGGCCAGGTCACCGCCACTCGAACCCCTCTGCCCCCACCAGCCGCCACTTGCCCTCCCCCTGCAGCTCCAGCACCTGCCGGTGGTACTTCTGCACCGCCGGGCGGTGGCTGATGCTCACCGGCGTGATGGACAGCTCGGCCAGCTGCGCATAGAGCAGCTCCTCGTTGGCGGCGTCGAGCGCGCTGGTGGACTCGTCCAGCAGCGCGTAGCGCGGCTTGGCCACCAGCGCCCGGGCAAAGGCCAGGCGCTGCTGCTCGCCCACCGACAGCAACTTGCCCCAGTCGCGCTCGGCCATCAGGCCGCCGACGCGGTCGGCCAGCGTCGGCAGGTTCACGCGCTGCAGCCACTGCAGCAGCTCCTCGTCGCTGATCTCGCGCTCCACGTTGGGGTATAGCAGCTGCGTGCGCAGGTTGCCCGGCGGCAGGTACGGGCGCTGCGGCAGGAACAGCATGTCCCCCCCCGACGGCCGCAGCACGCGCCCATGACCCGTGCTCCACAGGCCCGCCATGACGCGCAGCAGCGAGCTCTTGCCCGAGCCGCTGGGCCCGACGATCAACAGGCCCTCGTGCGGCGGGATGCGGAACGACAGGTTGTTGATCAGCACCTGCTCGCGCTGCGGCGTCAGCACGCTCAGGCCCTCCACCGCCAGCTGCGCGCCATGCACCAGCCGCACGTGGTCGGTGCCCTCCTCGCGCTCGCGCGCCTCGCGCGTGGCCTGCTCGTTGAGCACTTCCTGGAAGCCATGCAGCCGCTCGATGCCGGCACCGAAGCGGCTCAAGCCCTCGAAATGCTCCACCACCACCGTCAGCGCGCTCAGGATGGCCGAGAACGCGCCGGCGGCCTGCACCGCCGCGCCCACCTCCAACGTGCCGTCGAGCACCTGCGGCGCCACCACGATGCTGGGCAGCGCCAGCGTCAGGAAGCTGTGCGCGTACTGGAACAGGTTGAGCTTCAGTTGCCAGCGCAGCACCTTCTGGTAGTTGCGGTAGGCAAAGCCGAACACCCGCTGCAGCGCCGTCATCTCGCGCGGCTCGCCGTCGTAGAAGGCGATGGGCTCGGCGTTCTCGCGCACGCGCACCAGGTTGAAGCGGAAGTCCGCCTCGCGCTGCAGCTGCGTGAAATTCAGCGGGATCAGCCGCTTGCCGAACACGGCCGCGGTGAAGAACGTGGCAAAGATGGCGTAGCCGATGAGCACCACCACCAGCAGCCGCGAGATGCCCCACAGCACGCCGGTGAAGGCCACGAGCTGGATCACCGAGCCCAGCACGATCATCGAGAAGTACAGCGACTGCGAGGTCAGGCTGTTGATGTCCTCGGCGATGCGCTGGTCGGGGTTGTCGAGCTCGGGCTGGGCATTGAGCTTGTAGTAGGCGCGGTGCCCCAGGTAGCGGCCCAGGAAGTGGAACGTCATCCAGCGCCGCCAGCGCAGCCCCAGCGTGTCGCGCACGAAGTAGTACAGCGCATAGATCGGCACCGCGAAGGCCAGCCACAGCAGGAAGCGGCGGATCGAGTCCCAGAAGCGGTCGGCGTCGCGCGCGGCCAGCGCCGAGGTGAACTCGCCCGTCTCGTGGTTGAAGGCCACCGCGAAGCCGGTCTGCGCCAGCAGCAGCGCCACCAGCACGGCCAGCAGCCCGGCGGCACGCCAGCGCTCCTCGGAAGTCCAGTACGGGGCCGCGATGGCCTTGAAGCGGTGCAGCAGGCGGGCGTTGAAGCCGGGTTGTTCTTGGTTCGTCATCCAGGCAGGCGCAGGTTCCTCGGTTCATCTTAGACGCGCCGGCGCGGGCCATCCCGCGCGAGGTGCGCCGCCGGCGCCACGGCGACGGCACGGCGCTACAGTGACCGCAGCGACCCGGCCCTGGAGCGACCGCCATGCCCATCACCCGCGACGACTGCCTGCATCTGGATGCCCGGGATGCGCTGGCACCGCTGCGCGAGGCCTTCGAACTGCCCGAAGGCGTGGTCTACCTGGACGGCCACGCGCTGGGCGCGCTGCCACGCGGCGCCACGGCACGCGCGCTCGAGGTGGTGCGCCGGGAGGGGGCCGAGGGCCCGGTGGGCACCGACCCAGGCGCTGGCGGGATCGCGCCGCCGCGCCGCTTGGGCGACCGGCTCGCTCCGTTCATCGGGGCCGGCCCGGGCGAGGTGTTGGTGACCGACGCCGCGTCGCCGGGCCTGCCCAGGCTGCTGGGCGCGATGCTGCGGCTGCGCAACGGGCGCCGCCGCGCCATCGTTGCCGAGCGCGACAACTTCCCCGCCGGGCTGCACGCCGCGCAAGGACGGGTCCGCGGGCTGCGCCAGGCCCACGAGCTGCGCCTGGTGGACACGCCCGCCGACCTCCCAGCCGCGCTCGACGACGACGCGGCGGTGCTCCTGCTCACGCACGTGGACCGCCGCAGCGGCGCGCTGCACGACATGGCGGCGCTGACGCAACTGGCGCACGCGCGCGGCGCGCTGGCGCTGTGGGACGTGGCGCATTCCGCCGGCGTGCTGCCGCTGGACCTGCCCGGCACGGGCGCCGACGCGGCCGTGGGCTGCACCTGCAAGTACCTCAATGGCGGCCCGGGCGCGCCGGCCTTCCTGTGGCTGGCGCCGCGCCGGCATGGCGAGCCCGGGCTGTCGCCACCGGGCGGGTGGGGCCACGCCGAGGCCTTCGCGGAGCCGCTGGAGCAACCTCACACGGGCAGCGGCCGCTTCCCGTGCGGCGCGCAGGACCTCATCTCGCAGACGCTGGTGGAGTGCGGGCTGGCCGTGTTCGAGCGCACCGACCTGGCCCGCATCCGCGCCAAGTCGCTGGCCTTGACGGACCTGTTCATCGCGCTGGTGGAGCAGCGCTGCGCCGCGCACCCGCTCACGCTGCTCACGCCGCGCGAGCACGCGCGCCGCGGCGGCCAGGTGAGCTGGCGGCATCCCGAGGGCCACGCCGTGATGCGGGCGCTCATCGATCGCGGCGTCATCGGCGACGGCCGCGGGCCCGGCCTGCTGCGCTTTGGCTTCGCGCCGCTCTACACCCGCTTCATCGACGTGTGGGACGCGGTGCAGGCACTGTGCGCGGTGCTGGACGGCGGGGAATGGCGGGAGGAACGGTTCCGGACGCGTTGGGCTGTGACCTGAGCCGCGTGCCGCGTACGCCCGGTCGCGCGGGCGCCGAACAACGACCAAGGAGGGCCCATGAAAACCTGGCTGCCGCTGCTGCTGGCGCTGATGCTCGGCACCGTGCTGGCGCAGGCCTTCACGGCGCCGTTCGCCATCGGCGTGCTGGCCGCCTTCGGCGTCTGGCTGCTGCGCCGGCAGGCCCGGCTGGAGGCGGAGCTGCGGCAGCTGCGCGCGGCCCTGGAGTCGGCACGCGCGCCGGGCGCGGTACCCGCGGCCGAGCCGGCGGCAGCGCCGGCCGAAGTTCCGGCCGAAGTTCCGGCCGAGGTTCCGGCCGACGTTGCGGCGACGCAGCCGGCCGGGTCCAGCCCGGCCCAGGACGTTGCGGCCGAACCCGTTGTCGCCGCACCTGCGTTGCCCGCCGAGGCGGTGCCCGCCCTGGCGCCGGCCACCGCCCTGGAAACCGACGAGCGCAGCCTCGGCGTGACCAGCTCGCTGGGCGCGACGCTGAAGGCATGGTTCACCGGCGGCAACACCATCGTGCGGCTGGCCGTGCTGATCCTGTTCCTGGGCGTGGCCTTCCTGCTGCGCTACGCGGCCGAGCGCGCCGTCATCCCCGTCGAGCTGCGCCTGGCCTTTGTCGCCGCCGGCGCGCTGGCGCTGGTGCTGCTGGGCTGGCGGCTGCGCGAGCGGCGCCGCGGCTACGCGCTGTCGCTGCAGGGCGCGGGCATCGGCATGCTGTACCTGACGCTGTTCGCCGCGCTGCGCCTGTACGGGCTGCTGCCCGCGGCGCTGGCCTTCGCGCTGCTGGCGGCGCTGGGCGCCTGCGCCGCGCTGCTGGCGCTGCGCCAGGACGCGCTGCCGCTGGCGGTGCTGGGCACGGCCGGCGGCTTCCTCGCGCCCGTGCTCACCAGCACCGGCGAGGGCAGCCACGTCGCCCTCTTCAGCTACTACCTGCTGCTCAATCTCGGCATCGCCTTCATCGCGCGGCACAAGGCCTGGAAGCTGCTGAACCTGGTCGGTCTCGCCTTCACCTTCGGCATCGGCCTGGGCTGGGGCTTCACCAGCTGGCGCCCCGGCCTGCTGGCCAGCACCGAGCCCTTCCTCGTCGCGCATGTGGCGCTGTACCTGTGGGTCGCGGTGCAGTACGCGCTGCGGATGTCGGAAGCACCGGCCCGGGACGCCACCCCCGCCGTCCCCGCCGTGCCCGCCGTGCCCGCCGCCTATGCCGACGGCGCGCTGCTGTTCGGCATGCCGCTGGCCGCCTTCGGGCTGCAGGCCGGCATGGTGCGCGACATCCCGTACGCGCTGGCGGCCTCGGCCGCGGTGCTGGCCGCCGTGTACCTGCTGCTTGGGCGCTGGCTGTGGCGCCGCCTGGGCGAGCGGCTGCGCCTGGTGACGGAAGGAATGCTGGCGCTGGGCGTGGTGTTCGCGGCGCTGGTGGCGCCGCTGGCGCTGGACGACGCGCGCTGGACCGCCGTCGCCTGGGCGCTGCAGGGCGCCGGCGTGGCCTGGGTGGCGCTGCGCCAGCGCCGCGCCTGGGCGCTGGCCCTGGGCGTGGCGCTGCAGGCGCTGGCGCTGCTCGCCTTCTGGGGCGAGCCGTTGCCGTCACAACCGGTTCCCTTCGCCAATGCCCCGTTCCTGATGCTGGCCCTGATCGCCGCGGCGCTGCTGTTCAGCGCGCTGCAGCTGCAGCGCCTGGGCCCCGCGGCCGAGCGCTGGCCCGGTGACGGCGGCCGCTTCATGCCCCGGCCCACGGCCGCCGGGCTGTACCGGCTGCACGCCGCGCTGCTGGGAACCGGCGCCCTGCACCTCGTGGCCGGCACGCTGCGCGAGGTGGCGCGCGCGCCCTGGGCCGCGCCCGACACGCCGCAGTCCGCGCTGCTGGCGCTGGCCGCGCTGGCGCTGCTATTCGAGGCGCTGCTCCGGCCGCTGCGCTGGCCGGAGCTTTCGATCGCCGCCCGGCCGGCGCTCGCGCTGGGCATTCCCTTGTGGCTGTCAGCCGTGTTCGACGAGCACATCGACCACGGCTTCGGCTGGGAGTGGTGGATGCCGTGGGGAACGCTGTCCACGCTGGCCTGGCTCGCCGCCGCGGCCTGGGTGCAGCACCGGCTCGACCACGACCCGGCGCCGGGGCCGCTGCGCCGCAGCTTCGGCGCCGAGCACGCGGCCGCCGGCTGGGTGGCGCTGGCCGGCGCGGCGCTGTGGGCGCATGCCGCCATGGCGACGCTGGCGCCGCGCCACGAGGGCTGGACGGCCGCCGCGGTGCTGGCCGCGCCCACCGCGCTGGCGTGGCTGGGACTGGGCGCGCTGCGGCGCGGGCGCTGGCCGATGCGCGCGCACCCCGGCGCCTGGCTGCGCGGCTGGGCCGCGCCCTGGCTGGCCGTCATGGCGCTGTGGAGCGTGCTGGTGAACGCCTTCGACGACGGCGGCATGGCGCCGCTGCCCTACCTGCCGCTGCTCAACCCCATCGACCTGGGCCACGTGCTGCTGGCGCTGTATGCGCTGCAGCTGCGCCGCACGTGGCGCGAGGTGGGCGCCGGCACGCCGCGGCTGTCGGCGCATGCCCTGGTGGGCTTCGGCGCGCTGCTGGCCTTCTGGTGGCTCGACAGCCTGCTGGTGCGCACGCTGCACCACTGGGCCGGCACGCCGACGTGGTTCGACGGCGCGCTGGGCAGCGGGCTGGTGCAGACCACCTTCACCATCGCCTGGACCCTGGGCGCGCTGGCGGCGATGTTCGTCGCCACGCGGCGCGTGCCGCCGGCGCTGGCGCGTCCGGTGTGGCTGGCCGGCGCCGCGCTGCTGGCGCTGACCGTGCTGAAGCTGATGCTGGTGGACCTGGGCCAGACCAGCGCGCTGCAGCGCATCGTGTCGTTCCTGGGCGTGGGCGCGCTGATGCTGGTCATCGGCTACGTCTCGCCGCTGCCGCCGGCCGCGTCCGCGCCGCGCCGGGAGGTGGCGCCGTGAAGTGCGCCGCCCCTTGCCTTTGCGGCGCCCTGGCGCTGCTGCTCGCCGCCGCGCCGGCCCTGTCCCAGGACGGCGACGACCGCCCCGCGCGCTACGCCGCCGCGGCGCCGCTGACGCTGGCCGCCGGCGGCGCCGGGCTGCAGCGCGTGGCGCTGCCGCTGGCGCTGCTGCAGGCCTCGCGCAGCCCCGGCTGGGCCGACGTGCGCATCTTCAACGCCGCCGGCGAGCCCGTGCCGCTGGCCTGGGCCGAGGCGCCGCCCGTGCCGGCCCCGCCCGCGCGCGAGGTGGCGCTGCCGCGCTTCGCCTGGCCCGGGCCGGTGGACGCCGCGGCCTCCGCCCCGGCGCCGCTGACGCTGCGGCTGCGCACCGACGGCGCCGTGCTCGACGTGCAGGGCGCCGCCGCGGCCGCGTCCGGCCCGGCCGAGCCCGGCACGCAGGCCTGGCTGCTGGACCTGTCGCCCCTGGGCCGCGAGCGCCCCACCGCACTGCGGCTGGACTGGCCGGCATCGGCGCAGGGCCTGGAGCGGCGCGCCACGGTGCAGGCCAGCCGCGACGCGCAGGCCTGGTCCGACGTGGGCGAGGCCACGCTGGTGGACGTGCCCGGCACCGCCGCCGGAGCCAGCGCGCTGCGCCAGCCGCGCATCGCGCTGCACGGGCTCGACGCGGCGCACCGCTACCTGCGCCTGGTGGTGCGCGGCGGCGCGTTCACGCTGGCGTCGGTGCACGCGGAACTGGCCGTGGCGCCGCCCCTGGAAGGGCTGGACAGCGCGCGTTGGCGCCTGCTGCCCGACGGCGAGCGCGCCTGGCGCCTGGACGCCGGCGCCACGCTGCCGGCGCAGCGGCTGCAGCTGCACCTGTCCGAGGACAACGCCGTGGTGCCGCTGCAGCTGCTGCGCCGCACCTCGCGCCCGGCCGCGCGCGGCGCGGTGGACTGGTGGCCGGTGGCCTCGCTCACGGCCTACCGGCTGCGCCGTGATGGCCGCGTGGACGAGGCCCCGCCGCTGCCGCTCGACGGCCAGCCCGCGCGCGAATGGCGCCTGGAGCCGGATGCGCGCGCGCCGCTGCCGGCGGCGCCGCCCGAGGCCACGCTGTGGTGGCGCGCGCCGCAGCTGGTGTTCGCCGCGCGCGGCCAGCCGCCCTTCACGCTGGCCGCGGGGCGCGAGCGCGCCCCCGCGGCGACGCTGCCGCTGGCGACGCTGCTGCCCGGCTGGGAGCCGGGCGCGGAGCACCGCCTGCCCGCGGCCACGGCCGGCGCGCCGCAGCCGCGCACGGTGGCGCCCCTGGGCGCCTGGGACGCACTGCGCGAGGCCACGCCCGCGCAGCAGCGCCAATGGCTGCTGTGGGCGCTGCTGACGCTGGCCGTGGCGGTGCTGGGCGTGCTGGCCTGGCGCCTGGGGCGCGACCTGAAGCAGCCGCCCCCGCCACCGCCGCCGGGCGGCTGAGGCCGCGCGCCGCGCACCTTGCGGTTTTTCCGAAGCGACGCTGAAGACGCCGCCTCACGCCGCCCGTGAAACCTGTGCGTGGAGAAGGCGTCGAATTTGCTGCAGGCCGGCCGGTCCACGCGCCGAGCGGCGCTGCGGACGGCGCCCGGATGCCTCCGGCGCACTGGCCTGTCTGTCGATTCAGCCACCGAGAGGAGACTGCGATGAACCACCTGAAGACCCTGCGCCTGGCCTGCCTGATGTCCGGCGCCGGCGTGATCGCCGCCGTGCTGTCGGGCTGTGCCTCGAACGCCGCGACGCAGCAGACCGCCGCCACGGGCGGCACGCCGATGCAGGCCACCACGACCGCCGCGGCGCCGGCCACCGGCGTGTCGCCGCAGGTCAGCGGCAGCGGCACCCTCAGCGCCGCCGACGTGCGCGACTGGTCCCAGGTGGACACCAACCGCGACAACCTGGTCTCGCCCGAGGAAATGGAGGCCTATCTCAAGGCCAATCCGTACACGCCGAAGAGGTAGCCGGCGCGCGGCGCGCGGCCGCGCACTGCTGCGTGCCCCGGCTGCCTGGCGGCAGCGCAGGCGCGCGCCGCCCGGCCGCGCGTCACTTCGGCGTGATCACGGGCACCTTGAGCTGCGACAGCACGGCGTTGGCCGCCGGCATGTTCAGCCGGGCCTGGGTGTACACCGTCAGGGCGTGGTTCTGGTAGCCCACGTGGATCAGGCCGCCGCGCTCCACGAACACGCGCGAAAAGCCCTGGCGCTGCGACAGCAGCGGCAGGTTCTTGAAGCTCATCACGCGCGCGTCGCCCAGCGTGGCGATGGCGTAGCTGCCCTTGCCGATGACGGTGCAGTTGCGCACCGAACCGTCGCTGCTGCGCTCCAGGCACTTGTAGTAGGTGGTCGTGTTGTTGGCCCCGAAGGCCACGCGCAGCAGCGCGTTGTTGGTGTAGAAGCCGCCGGTGCCCGGGGGCTGCGTCATCGCGCCGCCCAGGCTGCCCAGGCTGGCCGTGCTGTTGCTCCACCACTCGTTGTTGGCCAGGCTGGTGCCGCTGCTGTTGGAGCTGGCCTTGAAGATGCACGGCTTGCCGGGGTTGAGGCTGACGAGGCTCTCGAGCTTGGCGGGCCTGATCCTGTAGCTGGCCACGTTGTCCGGGGTCACGGCGGCACAGGCCGGCGAGCTGCTGGTGCGCGCGTCGCCGCCGGCGGCGATGCTGGCCTGGAAGGCGGTCACGATGGCCGAGTCCTGCACGTCGTACGACGGTGCCGTGCCGGTCGTCAGCGAGAGTTGGTAGCGCAGCCTGGAGCCGGTGGGGAACTTGGCGGTCTTGCCCAGCAGGTCCAGGTTGGCGGGGCCCCAGCTCGCATAGGGCACGCCGTCGAGCACGCCGGGGAAGCTGCGCAGCCGGGTCACGCCCGCCAGCAGGGTCTGGCCGCCGAGGTCCACGGCCCGGGTGGCCGACACGCCGGTCTCCCGGCCCGCGCAATAGCTGTAGCTCCAGCCGCCGGCCGCGCGCGGCGCCTGCGAGCTGCGGAAGCCCAGCGGGCAGCTGGCCCAGGCCTTGCCGTTCCAGTGCATGTCGTTGGCGCGCGCCGGATTGCCGTGGAAGCCCCAGCGCGTCACCGTGCCCGCGGCGTTGCGCACGAACTCGCTGTAGTAGCGCGTCGCGCCGCTGGCGTCGGCCGTGTTGTCGGCCGCGGTGCTGAGGTTGGCCCGGTAGAACCAGTTGTTGGCGTCGTTGAAGCTGAAGCCGCGCAGGGCCACGCCGGGCTGCCTGCTCGCGGCGTTGGACTCCAGCGGCATCTTCAGCATGCCGATGATGGCCAGCGCCTTGGCGGCGTCGAGCTTGAGGTCCCTCGGCACCGCTTCCCTGGCCATGGCCAGCAGCGTCGCTTCCTTGCTGGCGGCCGGGGTCAGGCTGGTGTCGGCCGCGGTGGCGGCCGCCGCGCCCAGCGCGGGCAGGCCGTCGAGCAGCGTGATGCGGATGGCCTTGTCCAGGTCGGCCTGCGTGGCCGTGGCGCCGCCGAGGTCGGTCTTGCCCACCACGGCGGCCTGCAGCGCCAGCGCCGCCTGCTGCTGCGTCAGCACCACCAGCCGCGCCAGCGTGGCCGCGCGCACCGACGCGGCGTCGGTGCCGGCGGAGAAGTCCGCCAGCGGCGAGACGCCCAGGCCGGCGGTGTTCTGGATGGCCGTGGCGGCCGCCGCGGTGGTCCCGCCCGCGAGTTCCTGGTAAGTGCGCACCAGCGTGGTCAGCGGCGTGACGAGCCCGCTCTGGTCCGCGGGCGCCTGGAGCACGAAGCGCGTGGCGACCTTGCCAAACACCTTGTCCACCGCGTCGGTGCCCACCACGGCCAGCAGCGGCGCCTTGCCGACGCTGGCGCTGGGCACCTGCAGCGTGGCCTTGCCCGTGGCGTCGCTGCGGCCCTGCGCCTCGCCGGCGTCGCAGGCGCCGTTGTCGTTGGCGTCCAGGCACACCAGCGCGTTGGCCAGCGCCCCGTCGATGACCCGCGTCGTCACGGCCTGCGTGGCCGGGGCGGCGGCGACGGCGGCCGCCTTCTCGGTGGCGGCCGGCGCGGTGCCGTCCCCGCCGCCGCAGCCGCTCAGCACCGTGGCCAGCACCCCGGCGCCGGCCAGTGCCTGCGTGATTCCCTTCGTTCCCATGGTTCGCCGCTCCCTCGCGCGTGATGGCCGCGCCGCGGCATGGGCAGCGCATGGGCCGTGACAAAAGCCCGCCATCATGCGGACGCAAAGTAACGAAACGCTGTCGGCGCGGGGCCGAAGCGTGACAAGTGCACGCGGGCGGGCTTTCAGCCCCACGCCAGCCACGCCGCGCAGATCGCCATCGACGCCAGCGTCACCGGCACGCCGATGCGCGCGTGCGTGCGCCAGTCGATCGCCACGCCGTGCCGCGCCGCGGCGTCCACCACGATGATGTTGGCGATGCTGCCGACGATGAGCAGGTTGCCGGCCAGCGTGCTCACCAGCGCCAGCAGCGGCCCGGCGTCGGGGCCGGCCAGCGGCAGCAGCAGCATCACCGCCGGCACGTTCGACACTAGGTTGCTCAGCACGAAGGTGGCGCCGAACAGCGTGGCCGGGTGGTCCAGGCGCCAGCCCGCGTCGGCGAGCTGCCGCACCAGGGCCTCGGGCAGCCCGGTGGCCTGCAGCGCGTGGTTGACCACGAACAGGCCCATGAACAGCACCAGCAGCTGCCAGTCCACCAGGCCCAGCATGTCGCGCGAGTGCAGCCGGCGGCTCAGCAGCAGCACGCCCGCGCCGGCCAGCGCCACCACCTCGCGCGGCCACGGCACGAAAAGGAAGCACAGCAGCACGGCCAGCGCCACCAGCAGGCCCTTGGCGGCCTGCCAGCGCGAGAACGGCAGGTCCTCGCCCGGCGGCGCCGCAGCGGGCACGCCGTCCGCCGCTGCGGCGCTTGCCGCCACCGCGTGGAGCCGCCCGCGCATCAGCCACGCCACCAGTGCCCAGGTGGCGGCCAGCGACGCCAGCACCGGCGTGATCACCTGCAGCACGTAGCCGCCGAAGGGCAGCTGCAGCCGAGCGCCGATGAGCATGTTCTGCGGGTTGCCGATGAGCGTGGCCGCCGAGCCGATGTTGGCGCTGCAGGCCAGCGCCAGCAGGAAGGGCAGCGCGTCGCGGCCGCGGCGTCGGCAGGCGTCCACCAGCACCGGCGCCATGGCCAGGCACACCACGTCGTTGCTGAACACCGCCGACAGCGCCGCCGACACCGCCACCAGCGCCCCCAGCAGCGCCGCCGGCCCGATGCGCAGCGCGGCCAGGCGCCGCGCCACGGCGTCGTAGAAGCCGGCCAGGCGCATCTGCGCCGAGATCACCATGAAGGCGAACAGCAGCAGGATCGTGGGCAGGTCGATCGACTGCGCCGCCGCCTCCACGCTCACCGCCTCCGCGGCGATGAGCGCGATGGCGCCCAGCAGCGCCACGCCGCTGCGGTCGAGCTGCAGGAAGGGCAGCCCGCCCAGGACCATGCCGAGGTAGACGAGGATGAAGACGAGGAGGACGAAGTCGGGCATGGGAAAGCGTGCCGCGCCTTGGAGCAGCGGCCATCAGATCGGTCGGGCGCCGTCAGGCGGGTTGCAGCTGGATGTGGACCTGCTGTCCGCAAGCCGCCGCCATGTTCACCAGCGCATCCAGCGAGAAGCGGCTGATGCGCCCGCGCAGCAGGTCGTTCATGCGCGGCTGGGTGACGGCGCAACGGCGTGCTGCCTCCGCCTGCGTCCAGCCCTCGCGCGCCACCAGCGCCGCGAGCGCCCGCATCAGCTCGGCGCGCGCCTTCAGGTTGGCGGCCTCCTCGGCCGTGTCGGCCAGGGCGTCGAAGACGCTGTGAAAGGTGGCATGGGTCATGGTCGGTTCCTCATCAGATCGCGATAGCGGCGGGCGGCAAGTTCGATGTCGGCCTTGGGCGTGGCCTGCGTCTTCTTCTGGAACGCATGCAGCACGAAGACGGCTTCAGGCAGGCGCGCCAGGTAAATGACACGGTAGGTGCCCTGCCCGGACCACACCCGCAGCTCCTCGACCCCAGCGCCAACGGCGGGCATGGGCTTGAAGTCGTCAGGCTGCTCGCCGCGCTGCACCAGGTCGAGCTGAAAACCGGCGTCCTGACGTGCATCGCCCGGAAAGTCACGAAGCGCTTTCAGCGAGTCGCCAAGGAACGTGATCGGCTTCATTCAAGGCACTATATCCGTTTGGATATGACGCCCGCGCTGGGCACCTGCCTTGCCGCCTCGGCGGATCAAGGAGACTCACCGTCATGACCATCCGCAATACCCCATCGTCCACCCCGCCCGGCGACAGCGCCGGCTCGCGCGGCGGCAGCATCAGCCCCACGCAGAGTGAACACACCGGCCTGGCCGACGGCCAGCCCGGGCAGGAGCCGGCCGGGCGCGAGGGCCGGCCCGGCACCGACGGCCCCACCTCGCAGGGCCTGGCCGGCGCTCAGGGCAGCGGCGGCGGTGCCGAGCGCGGCATCCAGCAGGACCCGGGCACGGGCAGCGGCACCGGCGCCGACCGGCCCGCGGGCCCGCAGGGGGGCTGAGGCGCGGATGACCGGCATCGATCGCGACTGGCACTTCGTCCTGGGCGCCCAGGACCCGGAGATGCGCGAGATCCAGCGCGTCATCGACAGCGAGCACCTGGCCTGGGCCCATGCCGCGCGCGGCGGACGCCGCTGCAGCGCGCGCAGCGCCTACGCCGCCGACGGCGTGGTGCGCGTCGGGCCCGACCAGGTGCCCCGCCCCGCCGTGCTGCCGCCGCGCGCGCCGGCGGTGTTCGTGGAGTGCACCGTGCTGGGCGCGGAGCCGGCCGTGCGCGTGGACCACCACAACCCGGGCGACCCGGGCTACGAGGTCGAGCCCGAGCGCTTCATGGAAGGATCCTCGCTGGGCCAGCTGCTGCGCCTGCTGGAGCGCGAGCCCACCGAGACGCAGCGGCTGCTGGCCGCCGGCGACCACTGCCTGACCGCCGCCTACCAGGGCCGCTGTCCGGGCGTGGACCCGGGCGAACTGCTGTTCCTGCGCGCCTCATGGAAGGCCAAGGTGATGGGGCGCACGCTCTCCGACGTGGTCGAGGGCATCCTCGACGCCGCCAAGCGCGTGAAGGCGCACCACGACAGCGAGCTCGGCGAGAGCCGCTTCCTGGACCCGACCGAGATCCCGCTGGACCTGGCCGAGGGCGCCGCTTACGCCGGGCTGCCGATCCGCTACCGCGAGCTGCTGCCCGAAGGCGTGCTCAAGGAGATGTACAAGGGCGGCACGCCGGCCGAGGTCGAGCGCTTCATGGCCGAGCACGAGGCCGCCGGGCGGCATGTCTACGGCAACCCGTACCGCGGCTACGCCGGCACCTACTGGGGCGGGCGGCGCATGCCGGCGGTGGCGGGGCGGGAAGTGGACGGCTGATCAGCCTCATCCCGCAACAGCCTCTCCAGCGCCGCCCAGGCTTCGGGCTCGCCCAGCGCCGCCGCCGGCGTGCGCCCGGCCAGGGCGGGATGCGGCTGCTCGATCCAGCGGCCGAGCCAGCGCGCGACGTCGAAGCCCGGCCCGCCGCCGCGCAGCGCCTCGGCCTGCGCCAGCAGCCGCAGCAGCGCCAGCGCGCGGGCGCCGGCCACGGCGTTGAGCGGCGCGTCGGCCACCGACTTCTTCTCGGCCGCGGAGCGGTTGGTGCCCAGGATGTCGCGGAAGAAATGCCGCGGCGCGATGTCGAGCGCGCGGCCCAGGTCGCGCGCCAGCACCGCCGGCACGCCGGCCGCGGCCAGGGCCGCGAGCGTGGGGGCATCGGCGCCAGTCAGCGCGCGCGCCTCCGCCATCAGGCTCTGGCCGGTGCGGTAGCGCAGCGGCTCCACGGCGGGGCTCACCGCGCCGCCTCCGGCCGGGCCGCCGGCGGCCACGGGCACAGGGGTTGCCGCCCTGTCGGCAACCTTTGAAGGAGCCGCACCGTGGACGACAAGACGATCCTGCAGCACATCACCGAGCTGGTCGAAGAGGAGAACCGGCTGCGCGCCGAGACCGCGGCGCCGGAGCAGCACAGCGCCCGTATCCAGGCGCTGGAGGAAGAGCTGGACCAGTGCTGGGATTTACTTCGCCAGCGCCGCGCCAGGCGCGAGTTCGGCCAGAACCCCGATGACGCCCAGGTGCGCGACAAGGACACGGTCGAGAAGTACATCCAGTGACTCCGGCGCGGCGCCGAGGGCGGCTTCAGTCCCCGCCCCCGTCGCCGCCGCCATCGCCGTTGCCGCCGCCGGCTTCGTCCGCGCCGCCGCCCTCGCGCCCCTGCGGCCCCGCCGCGGCGCGCGACAGCTTTGCGAAGTACGCCGACTTGCCCGTCTTGTAGAGTTGCTCCCAGGCCTGCAGCGCCTCGTCCTCGTAGATGCCCAGCAGGGCGAAGATCTCTCGCGCGAACTCGATGGGCGCCATGCCGCCGGCGGTGATCAGGTTGCCGGCGCGCAGCGCGGCCACGTCGCGGTAGCCGTCGGCGCCGCCGTAGCCGGTGCCTTTCAGGTAGCTCAGCGCGTTGCTGGTGTGGGGCCGGGACTCCAGCCAGCCCGCGCGCGCCAGCGCCGCGGTGGCGCCGCAGATGGCGGCCACCGGCACGCCGCGGCGCAGGAACTCGCCGGCCTTGCCGATGGCGGCGTGGTGCGAGGCGTCGTCGGCCCAGCCGATGCCGCCGGGCAGGATCAGCATCGCGCTGGCGTCGGGCCGCAGGTCTTCCACCGCCATGTCGGGCAGCACCGAGACGCCGCCCATGGAGCGCGGCACCGCGTGCCGGCCCGGGCCGACCGTCTTGACCTGCCAGCGCCCGGGCTCGCGCTGGAACTGCGGGTTGTGGATGCCGGCCACCGCGAAGGCGGCCTCCCAGTCGGCGAAGCCGTCGAAGACGTAGAGGTGGACGGTGTGCAGCGGGTTGGCGTCGGCGCTGGCGGCAGCCGCGGCGCCGGAGGAGGCGAGGTCTTGCATGACCGGGCGGGTCAGCAGGCGCCGTGCCTTGGGGCGCCGGTTCAGCGGTAGGTGGCGAGGTGAATGCTGGTCTCGGTGCCGCGGATGCCCTGCAGCAGCCGGATGCGCTCCAGCACCTGCGACAGCGCCTGCAGGCTGTCGGCGCGCAGCTCGGCCAACAGGTCCCAGCGGCCGTTGGTGTCGTGCAGCGCGGTGACGCCGGGCTCGCCCAGCAGCCGCGCCACGACCTCGCGCGTGCGGTTGCCCTCGACCAGGATGCCCATCCACGCCGTGATGCCCTCGGGCTGCGCGTCGGGGCGCAGCAGCACGGTGTAGCCCACGATCACCTGTTCCTGCTCCAGCTTGCGGATGCGGTTGGCCACCGTGCCGCGCGACACGCCCAGGCGGTGCGCCAGCGTGGCGGTGCTCAGGCGGGCGTCGGCGCGCAGCAGGGCCAGCAGGCGGTGGTCGAGGTCGTCGAGCATGGGGCGATGGTGGCACGCAGGAACGGACCTCCAGGCTCCGTCAGGGGCGGGCGGCCATCCTGGACGCCTCCGGCTGGGCGCACCGGCCAAGCGCCGCCTCTCCCTCCACCGGCAACCCCTCGCACTGGCATCGGTACCGCTCGTCCTGTCCCACCCACTCCGCCCACGCCGCCGGGCTCATGTTGCGCGTGAGCCGCTCGCACAGCGTCTGCGGCCACACGCCCGGCGCGGGCCACAGGTGCAGCACCGCGTCCAGCGTGCCGGCCGCGGCGATGCGCCGCGCGTCGGGGCTGAAGGCCAGCGCCGCCACCGGGCCGCGCTGGCCTTCCAGCGCCATGCCCAGAAGCCGGCGGGATTCCACGTCCCACACCCGCAGCACGCCCAGCCAGCCGCCCGCCACCAGCCGCTTGCCGTCGGGCCGGAACACCACCCGCAGCACCGGCCCGCGGTCGCCCTGCAGCTCGCCACGCGGCTCGCCCGTGCGGGCGTCCCACAGCCGCACCGCGTGGTCCCAGCCGGCCGAGGCCAGTAGCGCGCCGTCCGGGCTGAAGGCCAGGCCCATCACGCGGTCCTTGTGCCCGGCCAGCGGCGCGCCCAGCGGCTGCAGGTTCGACGCGTCCCAGAGCCGCACCCGGCCGTTGCCGCCGGCGGCGGCCAGGCGCCGCCCGTCGGGGCTCCACGCCACGGCCCAGATCTCGCCGACCTCGCTCTGCAGCGGCGCGCCCAGCGCCGCCCCCGTGGCCGCGTCCCAGCGCCGCAGGCTGCCGTCGTGGCTGCCGGAGACCAGGACCGCGCCGTCCGGGCTGAAGGCGACGCCCGTCACGCGGTCGGTATGGCCGGCCAGCGCCGCGCCCTGCGGCTGCCCGGTGGCGGCGTCCCAGCGCCGCACCGTCCGGTCGGCACCGGCCGAGGCGATCCAGCGCCCGTCCGGGCTGAAGGCCACCGCCAGCACCCGGTCGCCGTGGCCGCGCAGCGGCTCGCCCAGCGGCCGGCCCGTGGCGGCGTCCCACAGCCGCAGCGCGTGGTCGCCGTGGGCGGTGGCGATGCGCCGGCCGTCCGGGCTCCACGCCAGGTCCAGCAGCAGCCCGTGCGGCGGCACCGGAGGGACGCCGGACGGCCCGGCGGCGGACGCCATGGGCTGCAGGGTGTAAGCCAGCACGCCCGGCACGGTGCTCTCGGCCAGGAAGCGGCCGCGGGCGCGCTCGCGCCGGGCCAGCACCAGCGCGTCCAGCGCCGCGGCGTCGTCGCTGCGCCACCAGCGCAGGTTGCCGTCCAGGCTGGCGGACAGCAGCCGCTCGCCGTCCGGGTTGAAGGCAAGCGCCGTGATGCGCCCCTCGAAACCGTCGAACACCGGCTCCAGCAGCCGGCGCCCGCGCAGGTCCCACAGCCGCAGCACTTCGCCGGCGCCGCCGGCAGCCAGCCGCGCGCCGTCCGGGCTGAAGGCCAGCGCATGCACCTCGTCGCCGTGGCCGGGCAGCGGCGCGCCCAGCGGCGCGGCCGTGGCGGCGTCCCACAGCCGGATGTCGCCGCCCTGGCCGGCCGAGGCCAGTTGCGCGGCGTCCGGGCTGAAGGCCAGCGCGTGGATGCCGCCCGGGTGCAGCACCGGCGGCGCGGGCCGCGCGGCATCGGCCGCGCCGGCGGCGGCATGCCAGCGCCACAGCTGCCCGGCGACGTCGCCGGCGGCGAGCCAGCGCCCATCCGGGCTGAAGGCCACGGCCTGTACCGGACGGCCGGGCTGCTGCTGCAGCAGCGTGTCCAGGCCGCGCCCGTCCTCGGCGTCCCACAGCCGCAGGCTGCCGTCCTCTCCGCCCGAGGCCAGGCGGCGGCCGTCAGCACTGAAGGCCATGGCCAGCACATGGCCCTCGTGGCCCTGCAGCGCGCCGCCCAGCGGCCGGCCCGTGGCGCCGTCCCACAGCCGCAGCGTCTGGTCGTCGCTGGCCGAGGCCAGCCGGCGCCCGTCCGGGCTGAAGGCCAGCGCCTGCACCGCGGCCACGTGCCCGGACAGCGGCTCGCCCACGGGCCGGCCCGTGGCGCCGTCCCGGAGCTGGATGCGGCCATCGTCGCCGGCCGTGGCGATGCGCGTGCCGTCGCGGCTCACGGCCAGCGCGCGCAGCGGCGTGCCGGCATCGACCAGCCGTGCCAGCCCCGGCTGCGCCAGCACCGCCTGCAGCAGGTTGCCGTCCACGGCGCCGGGCTCCAGCCGGTGCGCGGCCAGCAGCAGCTGCAGCGCCAGCTCGTCGCTTTCCACGCGCGCGTCGATGAGCATGGCCTGCGCCTGCGCGGCCAGGCGCAGCGCGTTGGCACGGCGGCCCCGCTCCTGCGCCGCCTGCTTCTGGTCCACCGACTCCTGGAAGGCCCACAGCGCGAAGCCCAGCAGCGCGCACAGCATCAGCGTCAGCGCCCCCAGCCCGTTGCGCATGCGCGCCAGCCCCGCGCGCGCGCGTTCCGACTGCTCGCGCCGCCGCCGCTCCAGCGCCGCCTCGCGCTGCGCCGCCTCGTGCGCGAGTGCCTGCTCGCGCTGCTGCGCGGCCTCGCGCGCCAGCCGCGCGTCGCGCGCGCGCGCCACGATGCCCACCAGCCGGTCGTGGATCAGCTCGATGCGCGCCACGCCCTGCTGCTGCTCGATGCGCAGCAGCCGGTGCTGCTCGGTCAGCGCCGCGAGCTCGGCCGCCGTCAGCAGCCCCTGCGCCAGCGCCTCGTCGCGCGGGTAGCTGCCGCGGTAGCGCCCGCCCTGCACCAGGTGCGTCTCGATGAAGCGCGGCACGCGCTCGGGCAGGTCCACCAGCGCCTCGTCGTGGAAGCTCTGCAGGATGTCCTGCCCGGCGCTGGCCAGCAACGCCTCGTCCACCCGCGCGCCCGGCGCGCGGCGCCGGTTGAGCTGGGTGCAGCACAGGCTCAGCAGCACCGGCTCGACCTCGGCCTCGCCCCCGGCCGCGGCGGCGCAGACGCCCGTGCCGCCGCCGGGCTCCTCGCAGCGCGAGACGAAGTCCACGATGGCCGCCGCCACGCCCGGCGCCAGCACCGCCGCGCCGGCGCGCTCGGTGGCGGCCACGGCCTGGCGCGCCGTCATCGGCAGCAGCCGCAGCCGGCTGCGCAGCAGCGAGGGCACGCGGTCCTTCCAGCCCTCGACTTCGGGCAGGAAGTCCTCGCGGAAGGACAGCACCACGCGGGCCGGCTGCGCGTCCAGCGCCAGCGCGCGCAGCCGCTCGCGCGCCCCCGGCCCCTCGCACAGCTCGGCCGGGATGCGGTTCTCGATCAGGTCGGCCATGGCGTCGAAGACGCTGCCGATGCGCTCGCGCCCGACGCCGCCGCGCGAGAACAGCTCCTCGAACTGGTCGAGCACCAGCACCGGCGTGAGCAGGTGGTTGTCGGCGCTCCAGATCTCCAGGTCGCGCCGGTGCAGGTACTCCCACAGCCCCTGGCCCGGCGCGCGCGGCGGCGCTTCCGCGCCGGTGCGCGCGATCTCCTCCTCTAGCCGCCGCGCCACCTGCTCCAGCGGCGCGCAGGCGGCTTGCGGGCCGAAGTCCACGCGCACGTACACGGGCAGGAAGCGCTCGGCGCGCAGCGCCGGGAACACGCCGGCCATCAGCAGCGAGCTCTTGCCCAGGCCGGACTTGCCGTAGAGCACGGCCAGCGGCGACAGCCGGATCAGGCGCAGCAGCTCCGCGGCCTCGTCCTCGCGGCCGTGGAAGAAGCCCTGCGCGCCCTCGTCGTAGGCGGCCAGCCCGGGCCAGGGATGCTGCGCGTCGAGCCGCACGGCGCAGGACGGGACGGCGCCGGCATCGGTGCCGTCATCGGTGCGCGCGCACCGGTCGCCGTTGCCGGTGGCGCCGGAAGGCGCGAGGAAGGCGTCCATGGCCTCAGGCCAGCGCGCGCTCGGCGTCGGGGCGCCGGGCCTCGCGCACCAGGGCCTTGAGCCGCGACATCAGCCGCCCGTCGGGCACGCCTTCGGGCGCGTGGCCGAAGTCCAGCTCCAGCCACGGCCGCACCGGCTCGGCCTGGTAGCGCTCGGGCTCGTAGTCCCCGTCCACGATCACCGGGAAGATGAAGCTGCGGTTCATGCCGCGCTGGCGGTCGTTGATCGCGCGCCACTCGCGGAACACGAAGGCTTCCTCGCGCTGCAGCGCCCTGTCCGACAGCAGCGGCAACGCGTAGCGGCAGCCGCGGATGCCGTCGAAGATGCGCTGCGCGAAGTCGTGCCCGGGCTCGATGCTCTGGCGGTCGAACCAGATCTCGCCCTCGGACACACCCACCTTGAGCAGCGCCTGGAACAGCGCCTCGGCGCGCGGCAGATCGGTGGCGCGCGAGTAGCTGATGAAGAACAGCGGCTGCGGCGGCGGTCCGGCCGGCACGGCCGCGGCGGCGCCCGCGCCGCCAGGGCCCGCCTCGCCCGCGCGCGCGGCCTGCTCGGCGCTCCAGCGCCGGTGCAGCTCGGCCACGAACCGCGCCGGCGGCAGCGACGACAGCACCTCGGTGTCGCGGCTGTAGCTGCGCAGGAAGCTCGTCAGCCCGGCTTCGGGCTGCAGCTCCTCGATCAGCCACTCGCGCTTGGCCTTCTCCGACAGCCGGCTCTTGTTGGTCACGCGCAGGAAGAAGCGGCCGAGCCAGTCGGGGAAGTTGCAGCCGATGAGCAGCAGGCTCCTCTCCTGCAGCTCGCCCAGGAACGTCGCGGGCACGTGCCCGCCGCGGGCCATGATGTTGTGCGCGTACTCCAGCACGTCCTCGTCGTGGATGGCGAACATCGGCGCCGCGCGCGACTTGCCGAAGAGATAGAGCAGCTGCGCCTCGCCGGCGCGCGACTGCCAGTCCAGGGGCAGGTCGCGGCCCTCGCTGGTGGGCAGCCGCGGCGAGTGCACGATCTCGTTGACGGCGCAGCGCCGGCGCAGGCTGCGCGCGAGCAGCTCGTCGGGCGTGAGCGTGACCAGCAGCCTGAAGTCGCTGATCTGCGCCAGCTGCCGGATCGGCTCGGGCACCACCGCGGCATCGTCCCCGGCGGTGAGCTCCCGCAGCGCGGCATGCACGTCGCCGTAGAGGTCCTGCAGGTTGACGCGCGGCTTGAGCAGCGAGACCGCCTCCTGCAGCTCGCGAAAGGCGGGCAGCGGCATGTCGGGGTCGATGCCGTCGTCCGCATGCCACTGCAGCAGCAGCCGCGCCACGCGCGACTGCAGCGGCGGCTGCCCGCCCGCGCCCACCAGCAGCTGCGCCCCCACCACCGGCACCACCATGCCGTCGCGGATCTGGCCCAGCAGCCGTCTCCAGGCCGCCTCGTTCATGCTCGCCTCCCTGGTCCCGGGGCCGCCCGCGCGGGCGGTGGGTTGCGCAAATCCGCGCGCCGGTTCGGGCAGCGCGCTTGTAACCCATCGTACAGGGTGGGAAACGGCAGCGGCCCCATTCCCGGGGCCGCGGGGCCGTCAGCGGGCGAGCAGCGGCTGCGCGGGGGTGCCGGGGCACATTTCCGGCTTCGCCGTGGAGGCCGGGTCGTCGGGGGTGATGGGCAGGCCCGGGCACTGGCATCGGTATTCGATGTCGGAGGCGACCCACTCGCGCCATTCCTTGCGGCTCATGTTGCGGGTGAGTTTGGCGCAGAGCTCGTCGGGCCAGGCCGCGGGAGCGGGCCACAGCAGCGGCGTACCGTTGCGCCCGGCGGACACCAGGCGCTTGCCGTCCCAGCTGAAGGCCAGCCCCCAGACCTCGCCGGTGTGCCCCTGCAGCGGGGTGCCCAGCGGGCGGCCCGTGTTGGCGTCCCACAGCCGCAGCGTCGGGTCGGCCTTGAACCCGGCTGCGGATCCGGAGATGCCGATGGCTCCCCCGCTGGCCGAGGCGAGGTAGCGCCCGTCCGGGCTAAAGGCCACTCGCGACACCGGCCCCTGGTGGCCTTGGAGCCGGCTGCCGACCGGCCGGCCTGAGGCGACGTCCCAGCGCTGCAGCGTGCCGTCGGTGCTGCCCGAGACGATGTGGCCGCCTTCCGGGCTGAAAGCCACTGCCGTGACGGGCTCTCCATGCCCGGCCAGCGGGGCACCGACGGGCCGGCCGGAGCTCGCGTCCCACAACCGCAGCGTCCGGTCCCGGCTGCCGGAGACGATGCGTCGGCCGTCCGGGCTGAAGGCCACACATTCCACGGCACCGTCGTGCCCCTGCAACGGCGCGCCCATGGGCTCGCCCGTCATGCCGTCCCACCGCTGCAGCGTCCGGTCCGCACTGCCCGAGACGATGCGGGTGCCGTCCGGGCTGAAGGCCACGCTGCGCTGGTGCGCCCCGCCCTGCGTCCCCCGCGGCGGTCCCAGCGGCGTGCCGGTGTGGGCATCCCACAGCCGCAGGGTGCCGTCGTGGCTGACCGAGACGATGCGCCGGCCGTCCGGGCTGAAGGCCACGTCCGCCACCCAGTACAGGTGACCTCGGAACGGCTTGTCATCCAGGGGCCGGCCGGTGGCCACGTCCCACAGCCTCAGCCCGTTGCGCAGGTTGCCGGCGACGACGCGGCTGCCGTCCGGACTGAAGGCGACGCTGGACACCAGGTGGTCCGTCCCCGAGAGGGGCAGGCCCAGCCCCTGGCTGGCCTGCGCGCTCCACAGCCGCGGCGCTTCGCCATTGCCGCTGGAGACGATGCGGCCACCGTCCCGGCTGAAGGCCACGCCCAGCACCGGGCCCGCGTGCGCCCGCAGCGGCACGCCGACCGGCTCGCCGCTGCCCGCATCCCACACCCGCACCGTGCCGTCGTCGCCGCCCGACACGATGCGGCGGCCATCGGCGCTGAAGGCCACGCTGCGCACCTCGCCCTGGTGCCCCGTGAACCGGGACCGGTCCGGAAAGATCGTGTCGGTGTCGGAGTGCCAGTCCAGCAGCGGCCCGTCGTCACGGCCCGCCACGGCGTGCGTGCCGTCGGCATTGAAGGCCATGCTGCGCACCCGCCAGGGCAGCCGCTGCAGCGCCCACGCGGTGGCACGGCCGCCCGCCAAGTCCCAGCCGCGCACCGCGCCATCGGCATCGCCGGAGACGACGCGGCCAGGCCCGGCAAAGGCCACCGCCAGCACCGCGGCGGCATGGCCGGACAGCGGCGGGCCCAGGGGCCGGCCGGTGTCCGCATCCCACAGCCGCACGCTGCGGTCGTCGCCGCTGGAGACGACGTGGCGGCCGTCGGGGCTGAAGGCCGCGCCGTTGACCGCGCCCTCGTGTCCCGGCAACGCCTCGCCGATGGGCTCGCCCGTCGCGGCATCCCACCGCAGCAGCCGGCCGTCGCTGCCGCCGGAAACGAAGCGGCCACCTCCGGGTGCGAAGGCGAGCACGTTCACGCGCCCGTGGTGGGCCTCGCCGCGAAAGGCGAGCGCGCGACCGCTGCCGGTGTCGAAAACCTCCACCGAGCCGTCATCGCCGCCGGTCACCACCCGGCTGCCGTCGGGGCTGAAGGCCACGGCCCGGGCGGTTTCGCGCAGGCCCTGGGTGTGCAGCTTCGCGAGCTCGCGTCCCTGCAGCACCTCCAGCAGCTCACCGTCCACCGCCCCCGGCGCGGTGCGCGCTCCGGCCAGCAATTGCAGCAGCGCCCGCTCGTCGCCGCCCGCGAGCGCGCCGGCCCGCATTGCCTTCGCCTCCGCGGCCAGCCGCAGCGCATTGGCGCGCACCGAGGCCGACGTCGCGAGCCGCTGCGCCGCGGTGGCCTGCCGGAACTGCTCGTAAGCCCAGGCGGCGGTGAGCGCCACGACCGCCAGCGCCGCGTACAGGCCGCGCTGCCGCACCCGCAGCCGGCGCGCCCCCGCTTCCGCCTCGCGGCGCGCCAGCACCTCGACTTCGGCCCGCTTCTCCTGCTCCGCCGCGATGCGCTGCGCCGCCTCCAGCTCGGCCTGCCGGCGCGCCTGCTCCTCGTGCCTGCGCACGTCCTCGCGCCGCCGCGATGCCGCCAGGAAGTCGCGGCAACTCTCCAGCCGCCGCACGAAGCCGGGCTTGCCCGCCAGCGCCTCGGCAATGCCCAGCCGTTCTCCCTCCATCAGCCAGGCGTCCCTGCGCCCGGCCTTCTCCCAGGCCTGCGCCGCGCGCTCCAGCACGTCGGCGTCCTTCAGGTCCTCGCGCTCGGCCGCGAGCCAGCCGGCCAGCTCATCCCATTGCCGCAGCAGTGCCTCGTGCGCCACCTCCACCACGGTGTCGTCGCCGCGCCGGTCCGTCAGCAGCAGCCGCCGCGCGGCCAGCGCATGGACGAGCGCGTGGCTGGGCGGCGGCAGGTCCGCCAGCCGCGCCACGCGGCGCATGGGCTGGTCGTTGGCCGGGTTGATCGTCGCCAGCCAGGGCACGAAGGCGGCGCGCAGCAGCGCCAGCTGTTGCGCGCGCGTGGCCGCGTCGGCCGCCAGCATGCCTTCAACTTCGTTGCGCACCACGCTCGCCAGGCCGCCCATGTCGCGGTAGTCATCCAGACCGAGCCGTCCCCCGGCGCCGTAGTCGCGGTACAGCCGCGCCAGCACCAGGCCCAGCAGCGGCAGCGTGTCGCCGCCCTGCGCCGAGTCCTCTACCAGCCGCTCCACCAGCGCGGGCTCGACCGCCAGGGCCTGGCCCGCCGCCTCGGCCCGCTGCGCCGGGCCGGTGATCACGTCCCTGAAGCGCGTAGGCGGCATCGGCTTGAGGTCGTCGAACACCACGCCCTGCAGCCCGGCGAGCTCGGACGCGGCCTGCAGCGGCTCGTAGCGGTCCGAGCGAATGGTGAAGGCCGCGATCAGCGGCACCGCCCCGGCGCCCGCCGGACCGTCTCCACCCGCCCCCATCACGCCGCCGAGCAGGCGCAGGAAGGCCTGTGCCTCCTCGCCCGCATCGGCGTTGAACAGCTCCTCGGCCTGGTCCACCGGCAGCAGCGGCACCGGCACTGCCTCGCCGTCCAGCGGTTGCAGCAGCCGCGCCGCGGCGGCGTCCCGCAGCGCGTGCAGCAAGGCCGCCAGCGCCGCAGGCCCGCCTGTGCGCAGCCGCTCCAGCAGCCGACCCGGTGCCACGTCGGGCAGGTTCAACGCCATCAGCGCACGCCGCAGCGCCTGCACCAACCCGTGCGGTCCCGACAGCGGCGCACGCTGCGGCCGCACCGGCGCCAGTGGCAGGAAGTGGCGATCGTCGCGCGCCAGCCGCGGCAGCAGCCCGGCGCGCAGGAACGACGACTTGCCCGCGCCCGAGGCCCCCAGGATCACGAACAGCCGCTTGTCGGGACCTGCGCGCATGCCACGCAGCGCGTCCAGCGCGCGCACGATCTCCACGTCGCGGCCGAAGAACACCGCCGCATCGACCGACTCCAGCGGCTCCAGGCCGCGGTACGGGGCGCGGCCGGGATCGTCAGGCGGCGGCCAGGGGAAGAAGGACGCGTCCAGCTGGGCGCGGTGCAGCCCGTCGGCCAGGCGCAGCAGGCCCTCGGCCCGGAACTCGACCCGGTCTGCGGCCTCCCTGTACTCGAAGTGGATGCCGGCCTGGCGCCCCTCGCCCGCCAGGCGGCACAGCTGCCACTCGGCCGTCAGCTCCGCAGGCAGCTCGCCCAGGGGCACCTCGTGCAGCACCACGGCGAAGATGCGCTTGTTCAGGCTCTTGGCGAGCAGGAACTCCGCCAGGCACCACTTCGAGGCGGCCCAGGCCGGCGACAGCAGCACCAGCACCGCCTCGCAGCGGTCGGCCGCCCGGCGCAGCGCCTCCTGCCAGCGCTCGCCCGCGGCCAGGCCGCGCTTGGGATCGACGTCCAGGAACACGTCGTCCCAGCCGTTGTCGCGCAGCCACTGGCACAGCGCCACCGCCTCGCGCTCATCCGCGCTGGAATGGCTCAGGAAGATGCGGGACATCGCGGCTCACCTCCAGCGTGGAAGTGTCCGCGCGGTTGGTGGCGGGTGGGACGGTGAAACCTTGCGTCACCCGGCCTACGCGGCCCGGCCGGACTTCAATCCAGCGCCACCGCGCCCACCGCCTCGCGCATGCGCCGCCAGTGCGAGCCGTGCCAGAACACGCGCGCGCAGCCCGGGCAGCGCCAGAAGGCGTCGAAGGCGGCGCGCGTGCGCGGCAGCAGCTGCGCCTCGACCTCGGCCTTGGCCACCGGCACGGGCACCGCGTTGCACTCCAGGCAGCGGCTTGGGCCCGCCTCGCGCAGCGGCAGGGAAAAGCGCCGGGCCACGTCGGCCAGTTGCGCCAGCGGGTCGTCGTCGCGCAGGCAGGCGCCCTTGACGACTTCGCGGCGCATCAGCAGCGCGCGGTCGCGCGTGAGCACGGTGCGGCCTTCGGCCGCGGCGATGGCCACCAGCTCGGCGTCGTCCCAGGCGTTGTGCCAGAGCGTGTCGAAGCCGGCGAAGCGCAGCCAGCGCGCCAGCCGGCCCAGGTGCGCGTCGGCGATGAAGCGCCACGCCGCATCCGGCGCCGCCGGGTCGAGCCGGCGCAGCGCCGGCAGCACGGCCACCCGATCGCCGGGCCGCAGCCGCGTCTCCAGCGGCGCGGGCTGCCCGTTGACCAGCAGCAGCGCCACCTCGGTGTGCGGCACGCCCAGCGCCTCGATGGCGTGCTTGGCGCTCTCGTGCGGCGCCACCGCGTGCTCGAAGGCCCGGCCGCGCCGCGGCGGCGCCAGGAAGTCGCCCAGTTCGGCGTAGAAGCGGAATTCCATGGCGGCGGGACGCGGTGCACTCGGTCCCATCACGGCGGCAAGGCCCATGCCCCCGGCCGGTGCATCAGCCCGGCGCCACCTCCACGTGGTACAGCCCCCACGGGCAGACGCCGAAGCGCTCCTTGAGCGGCTTGTCGCGGAAGTCGGGCAGCCGGTCGGCGTCGTACACCGCCCAGACCGGGCCCAGGCCGCCCAGCGGCATGGGCCGGCCATCCAGCTGCGTGGCCAGCACCATGCCCCAGCGCCGCGCGTCGGCCAGCGTGACCTGCACGGCGTAGCCGTCGAGCGCGCGCAGCGTCACCCTGGCGGGTGCGTCCGGCTTGACGCCGGCCGCGGCCAGCACCTGCTCCAGCAGGGGGCCGGAGAGCCGGTGCGGCTGCTGGTCGTATTCCAGCGTGGGCCGGATCTCCACCGCCGGCAGCGCCTGCAGCGCCGCGGCGTCGAGCTCGAAGGCGCGCTCGAAGCGCACCTGGTGCTTGATGAACAGCCGCTCCAGCGCCGGGTCCAGCGCGCCGCGGTTGCTGCGGCCGAGCGCGGCGCCGCTGAGCGTGAGCAGCGCCGGCCCGCCGCGCCGCGCGGCGCCGTCCTGGCGCGGGGCAGCCTGCGCCTGCGCCTGCGGCACGGCCAGGGGCAGCGCGCCGGCCAGCAGCGCGGAAGTGAAGGCTCGTCGGGGGTTCATCGGGGTTCGTCCTTGATACAGGTGATTACGTCTGCAACCTCAGCCTCCATCGTGTTTTGTCCGAGGTCAAGATTTGAGGCTCAAGCGGCCGCGAAATGAGCCGATCGAGAAATTGGTCACGGATCGGTGCCGGGGCTTGTGCCACCGTGGGGGTGGAGCTGAGGAGAAGTCCGAGCGACGGGCTCGCCTTTCGCGCCGCCTGCGGCAGGGGCGCGGCGGGTGGAGCACCGGTGCGGACCGAATAAGGAAGCAGTAAGGGGAAGGGATGGGACCCAACGACAACGGGGGGCCGGACAGCGGCCCGCCGTTCACCGTGGACGAGGCACAGCTGCAGCGCATCCGCGAGAAGTCGCGGCGGCGGCTGCACACGCGCCAGATCCCGGCCATGCGCGCCGCGGGCTTCTTCGTGCTGGCGGTGATCCTGCTGCTGTACGACCTGCGCGCCGGGCGGCCGCTCGACGCCCCGGCGCTGTGGCAGGTGCTGGCGGCCAACGTCGCGTACTGCCTGGGCAGCTGGTGGGTGCTGCGGCGCTGGTGGGAGCGCAGCACCCGGCTGGACCTGGGACTGGTCTTCCTGCACCTGGACCTGCCGATGTGGCTGCTCAACCTGCACCACATCGGCAGCGACCCGCTGCTCTACGTCGCGGTGCTGCTGGTGCGCGTGGCCGACCAGGCCGGCTTCGGCTTCAAGCGCGCGCTCTACTTCAACCACGTGGCGCTGCTGGCCTACCTGGTGCATGCCGCGTGGTTCGGGCCGCCGGGCGAGCCCGTGCCGTGGCTGGACCACATCGGCATGGCCGTGATCCTGTACCTGGCCGGGCTGTACCTGTCGCTCACCGGGCTGGTCACGCAGCGGCTGCGCGAGCGCGTGCGCCGCGGCGTGCATGCCGCGCGCGACCTGGTGCAGCGCCTGGAGCAGCAGACGCGCCACCTGCAGCAGCAGACCGAGGCGCTGCGGATGGCGCGCGCCGACGCCGAGCAGGCCAGCGAGGCCAAGTCGCGCTTCCTCTCGGCCATCAGCCACGAGCTGCGCACGCCGCTCAACGGCGTCATGGGCATGCTGCAGCTGCTGCAGGGCACCGAGCTGGCGCCGCACCAGCGCCGCTATGCCGACACGGCGCTGGAGTCCGGCACGCGGCTGGTGACGCTGATCGAGGAGCTGCTGGACGTGGCCAGCATCCAGGCCGGCGGGCTGGCGTTGCGCCCGCAACCCTTCAACCTGGCCCAGCTCATCGAGGCGCTGGTGGCGGAGATGCTGCCGCTGGCGCAGGGCAAGCCGCTGCTGCTGGAGTGCGACCTCGACCCGGCGCTGGACCGCCCCTTCCACGCCGACGCGCGGCGGCTGCGCCAGCTGCTCTTCCACCTGCTGCACAACGGGCTGAAGTTCACCGAGCGCGGCGAGGTGCGGCTGCACATGCGTTGCCTGCGCGAGGACGAGCACGTGGCGCTGGTGCGCGTGATCGTCAGCGACACCGGCTGCGGCATGCCGGCCGAGCAGGTGGAGCGCCTCTTCAACCCCTTCGAGCAGGCCGACTCCTCCAGCACCCGGCGCCACGGCGGCAGCGGCCTGGGCCTGGCCATCGCGCGCGAGACCGTGGCGCTGATGGACGGCTCCATCCGCGTCAAGAGCGAGCCCGGGCGCGGCACGGCCTTCGAGGTGGAGTTCGAGTTGAAGAAGGCGGCGGGGTGAGCGGCCGCGCGCGGCCGCACGTGGCCGCTCAAACGCCCAGCAACGCCGCCAGGTCGCCCGTGGACAGGGCGCCGGCGTGCGTCACCGGCCGGTCGGAGTTCTGGTTGCGGGCGACGAGGTAGGGCACCGAGCCGGCACCGAGGGACTGGAACACCTTCGTGTTGGCCTGCACCTGGTCGCGGCCGGCCGGCGCGGCGTCGGTCACAGCTAAACCCTTGCCGCCGGCCAGCAGCTCCGCCTCGTGCCGGTCCATCAGCGCCACGGGCTCCTGCGCCCCGAGCAGGGCGGCGCCCTGCTCCAGGCTGTCCTTGTTGAGCAGCGCCACCGGTATCCACACGAAGCGCACTCGGTCCTGCAGCGGCTTCGACGCCTGCCACAGCCGCCCGCAGTGCGGGCACTGCATGTCGAAGAAGACAAAGGCCTCCTGGCGGGCCGTCGTGGCGCCGGCGGTGAAGCCGGTGGCCGTCCGGGCCAGCGCCACCGGGTCCGCGTCCCCGGCGGCGGCCTTCTCGTTGCGCACGCGCGCATCGCAGCCGCCCAGCGCCGCGCCGCCCAGCCCGGCGGCCAGCGCCAGCAGGCAGGCGCGCCGGCCGCGATCCAGGTCCGCTGCTTCCATGAAGACTCCTCCAATCAATGCCGTCAGGCGCCGCTGTTGGCAACCGCGATGCCATGGCGGCGCGTCGCCTCAACCCGCGGCGTCCGGCCCGTGGCGTGCGCGTGGCGCCGCCGCGGCCTCGGGGCCACCGGCGGCGGCGGCGCTGGCCTGCTCCTGCTCGATCTCGCGGCCGAGAAAGAAGTTGAGTGCCGTGCGGATCACGGCGATCGCGGCCAGCTTGCCGATCTGGTCCCAGGACGGGGCGATGGCCGTCGAGAGGATGTCCGCGGCCAGCTGCAGCTCCAGCGCCAGCGCCAGGTAGCGCGCCAGCGACAGCCGCACCGGGTTGAAGCCCGTGCCGCGCTCGCTGAGCATGTGCCGCAGCAGGCCCCGCACCGCCACGGCGATGCCCAGCGCGATGACGACCGCGCCCAGCGTCTCGACCAGCAGGCGCAGCCACTGCACGCCGTTGCGCACGGCGCTCTCGACCGCCTCGTAATCCATCGGGGTTCACCTTGCGCAGGAACGTGGAGCCGCGGTCACCCGGCACCGCGGGCCGGGACCGGAATGGAGACGGCGCACGCGCGCCTAGCGCGCCAGCCCCGTCTTGGGCTGCTTCACGTCCTCGCTGGGCGGCGCCGTGCCGTGCTTCTCGCTGCGGATGGGCAGCGCCGGCGCCGCGGCCCCGGCCGCCGGCGTGCCCGGCGCGCTGTGCGGGTTGCCCTGCCCCGGCTGCTGCGCGCCGCCGGTGCCGGCGCCGGAGTTGCCCACCGCGGCCGTGGCCACCGGCGTGGGCGGGTTCACCTTCCAGCCCTGCGCGGCGGCGCGCTGGCGCCAGTGCTGCGCGACGCGGTCGGTCGCGGCATCGAGCTGCTGCTTCTCGACCGCCGCGGCCGAGGCGGCCTGCGCGGCCTTGGCCGCCGCCGCGGCCTGCTGTTCCGGCGTGGGCGCGGGCAGCGCGGCCTGCGCCGCCACGGTGAATCCGCCCAGCGCGAGCCCCACGGCCAGCGCCAGGGCCCGGGTGCGAAGGTCGCTGCGATCCATGGCTGCCTTCTCCTTCATGTCAGCGCACGCCCGGCGAGCTGGCCGGGCGCGAGCCGCCGGCGGCCGCGCCGGACGATGCCCCTGACACCGCGCCGGGCACGTTGGACAGCCCGCCCACCGCCGCGCCGCCCTCGACCGACGAGGCCGACACGCCCGGCGGGACGACGCCCGAAGCGCCGGGATCGGCCGCGGCCGAGGCCGCCTTCTGCGGGCCCTCGCCGGCCGGCAGGCCCGACTGCTCGCCGCTGGTGCCGCCCAGGCGCGTGCCGCCGGTGTTGCCCTCGGCGCCCTGCGGAATGCCGGGCGTGCCCGCCGGCGGCGCGGTGGCCTTGCCGCCGGCCTGCGCGATCACCTCGCCGCTGGTGCCGCCACCGGCGCTGACCATGCCGGGAAACTTGGTCTGGACCACGCCGTCCTCCACCTTCGGGCCGCGGTCGCAGCCCCCCAGCAGCAGCAGCGCGGCCAGCACGGCGGCCGCCGCGCGCACGGGGTTCATGCGCGCGCTCATCGCCGCGTCCCCGCGCCGCGCTCGCGCGAGATCTGGCGCCACCACAGCTCGTGGTGCGTGCGCACCCAGGCCTCGTCCACCGTGCCGTGGCGCATGCCGCGATAGGCGCCGGGGCTGCCCAGCGTGCCCAGGTAGATGTGGCCCATGGCGAAGGCCATGTAGGCCGCCGAGCCCAGCAGGTGCAGCAGGTTGGCCCACTGCAGCAGGTAGCGCGTGAAGCCGGGGCCGGGCGTGTTGCCGGCGAAATAGGGGAAGTTGAGCATCAGGCCGGTCACGGCCATCAGCGCGCCCAGCAGCGTCACGCCGAACCAGAACCACATCTTCTCGCCGAAGTTGAAGTAGGGCGCGGGCACGTGCGCGTGCGACACCAGCCCGCCGCCGGCCTTGATCCACTGCAGGTCGGCGCGCTCGAAGCGGTTGCGCCGCACGTAGGCGAAGAACATCGCCAGCGAGCTCAGGATGAACAGCGGCCCCAGGATGTTGTGGGCGTACTTGCTGATGATGGCGACCCAGGAGAACAGGTCGTGCCCCATCCAGGGCAGCAGCAGCTTCTTGCCGAACAGGATCACCAGCCCGGTGATGGCCATGGCGATGAAGGTGATGGCCGTGGCCCAGTGCGTCCAGCGGTCCAGGCGCGAGAAGCGCTGGATGTCGCGCCCGGTCTCGGGGCCCTCGATCTTCTGCGGCCCGAACACCTTGTACAGCCCGAAGATGGCCAGCGGCGTGAGCAGCAGCAGCGCCGCGGCGACGGTGGAGAGCGGCCCGTTGCGCCAGGTGCGCCAGGTGTTGCCGCCGCGCTGCAGGATCACGTCCTGCTCGGGCATGAGCCCCGGCGGCTTGATGTAGTGGCGGTCGAAGTGCCGGCGCCCCGAGGCCGCGTCGCCCCAGCCCGGCTCGGGCTGCCCCTGCTCCGACTGCAGGATGGTCTGCTCCTCGGCATAGGCCGGCACCGCGCTCTGGTGGGGGACGGCGGCGAGCGCGGGCACCAGCGTGGCCAGCGCCAGCACGAGCGCCAGCAGGAAGGGCGAGAACCAGAGCAGCAGGCGGCGCAGGGACATGGGGCTTCCTCGGTACGGCTGAAAGACTTGACGGCTCACTCACGGGCGCATGCGCGCGTACTCGTTCTGGTGGCGGTTGCGGTTGTCGAGGGCGGCGTTCCAGGCCAGGCGGTCGCCGTTGAAGCGCAGCTGCTGCGGCAGGTCGTCGGTCTTGCCGTCGTACTGCCCCTCGCGCCAGGCGGGGTACTGCTCCACTTCCAGGCAGCCGGTGAGCAGCAGGGCGGTGGCGATCAGCAGCAGGGCTTTCATGGGCGTGTGTCCTTGGGCGGCGTCAGCTCGGCAGCTGCCGCGGGTTGTTCTGGAAGCTGTCGAGCAACTGGTTCGTGCGCGGCCCGCTGCCGCGCGCGCTGTTGTCGTGCACCGTGCCGTCGGGGCCGCGCGTGTCGGGAATGCCGGCCCTGCCCGCACCCGACATGGTTGGCGCGGTTGCGGGCGCACCCTGGGTGGCGGGCAGGCCGCTGCCGTTGATCTCCGGGCCGCCGACGCCGGTGGCCGGGCCGTTGGCGCCGATGCCGTTGGCATCGTGGCCGTTGCCCGGCTGCGCCCCGCCGTTCATGGGCGCGCCGGCCTTGCCCGGCGGCGGGCTGCCCTTGGGGTTGTAGGCGATGTCCCAGCCCCAGAGCTCCGGCCCGTAGCCGCGCGTGTCCACGCGCTGCTTGTAGATCAGGGCAATGATGTTGGCATCGCCGCCCAGCAGCGCCTTGGTGCCGCACATTTCGGCGCACAGCGGCAGCTTTCCCTCGGCGATGCGGTTGCGCCCGTACTGCTGGAACTCGGCCTCGCTGGCGTCGGGCTGCGGGCCGCCGTTGCAGAAGGTGCACTTGTCCATCTTGCCGCGGTGGTTGAAGGCACCCGTGGACGGGAACTGCGGCGCGCCGAAGGGGCAGGCCAGGTAACAGTAGCCGCAGCCGATGCACTGGTCCTTGTCGTGCAGCACCACGCCGTCTACCGTGTGATAGAAGCAGTCGGTCGGGCACACGGCCATGCACGGCGCGTTGGTGCAGTGCATGCAGGCCACCGACATGTAGTGCTCGCCCGGCGCGCCGTCGCCGATGGTCACGACGCGGCGCCGGTTCACGCCCCAGGGCGTCTCGTGCTCGTTCTTGCACGCCGTCACGCAGCCCATGCAGTCGATGCAGCGCTCGGTGTCGCAAATGAATTTCATGCGGGCGGCCATGGTGTTCCTCTCGTGTTCGTTGAGCAGGCAGGCATCAGGCCTGGCGCAGCCGACACAGCGACACCTTGGTCTCCTGCATCATGGTCACGGCGTCGTAGCCGTAGGTCCAGCCGGTGTTGCAGGCCTCGCCGCGCACGATCGGCGCGGCCCCTTCCGGGTACTGCCTGAGCAGGTCCTCGCCCATCCACCAGCCGCCGAAGTGGTAGGGCATCCACACCACGCCCTGCCCCACCCGCGGCGTGACCATGGCCTGCACCTTCAGCCGCGCGCCGGTGGGCGTCTCGACCCAGACGTACTGGCCGGTCTGCACGCCGATGCGCCCGGCGTCGAAGGGGCTGACTTCCACGAACATCGCCTGCTGCAGCTCGGCCAGCCAGGGGTTCGAGCGCGTCTCGTCGCCCCCGCCCTCGTACTCGACGAGGCGGCCCGAGGTCATGATCAGCGGGTAATCCTTGCTGTAGTCGCGTGCGCCCTGCACCGACTTGTAGAGCGTGGGCAGCCGCCAGAAGCTGGCGCGGTCCTCGAAGGTCGGGTACTTGGCCAGCAGGTCGGGCCGCGAGGTCAGCAGCGGCTCGCGGTGCACCGGCACCGGGTCGGGGAAGTTCCAGACGTGGGCCCGCGCCCGCGCGTTGCCGTAGGGCGCGCAGCCGTGGGCGATGGCCACGCGGATGATCCCGCCCGACGGGTCGGTCTTCCAGTTCTTGCCCTCGGCCGCGGCCTGCTCCACGGGCGTGAGGTCGCTCCACCAGCCCAGCTTCTTGAGCATCACGTGGTCGAACTCGGGGTAGCCGATGTCGAGCTCGCTGCCGCGGGTGGTGGAGCCGTCGGCGGCCAGCAGCGGCTGCCCGTCGTGCTCCACGCCCCAGTTGGCGCGGAAGGGCATGCCGCCCTCGGCCACGGGCTTGGACAGGTCGTACAGGATGGGCGTGCCCGGGTGCCGCATCTCCGGCGTGCCCCAGCACGGCCAGGGCAGGCCGTAGTAGTCGCCCTTGCAGGGGCCGGAAGCCGCGCGCAGCGTGGTCGGGTCGAAGTCGGCCTTGTGTTGCATGTGCAACTTCAGCCGCTCCGGCGACATGCCCGAGTAGCCGATGGTCCAGACGCTGCGGTTGATCTCGCGCAGGATGTCCTCGATCACCGGCTCGTTGTTGACCACCTTGATGTTCTTCACCAGCTGCTCGGCAAAGCCGAACTTCCGGGCGAAGAGGTACATGATCTCGTGGTCGGTCTTGCTCTCGAAGATGGGCATGATGACCCGCTCGCGCCACTGCACGCTGCGGTTCGAGGCGGTGCAGGAACCCTGCGTCTCGAACTGCGTGCACGCGGGCAGCAGGTACACGCCGTCCTTGCGGCCGTGCATGGCCGCGGTCATGGTCGGGTACGGGTCGATCACGACCAGCGTGTCGAGCTTCTGCATCGCAGCGCGCATGTCGGGCAGCCGCGTCTGGCTGTTGGGCGCGTGGCCCCAGTACACGACGGCGCGCAGCGGGTTGGGCTGGTCCATGTACTCGGCCTTTTCCAGCACGCCGTCGAACCAGCGCGACACGGTCATGCCGGGCTTTTCCATCAGCGCCTTGGAGGCGAAGCGCGACTGCATCCAGGCGTAGTCCACGCCCCAGACGCTGCAGAAGTGCTTCCACGCGCCCTCGGCCAGGCCGTAGTAGCCGGGCAGCGAGTCGGGGTTGGGCCCGACGTCGGTGGCGCCCTGCACGTTGTCGTGGCCGCGGTAGATGTTGGCGCCGCCGCCGGCCATGCCGATGTTGCCCAGCACCAGCTGCAGGATGGACAGCGTGCGCACGTTGGCCGTGCCCACGTGGTGCTGCGTGATGCCCATGCACCAGACGACGGAAGAGGGCTTGTTGCGCGCCAGCATTTCCGCCGCCTCGCGCACCGAGGCCTCGGGCACGCCGGTGACCTCGCTGACGCGGTCCGGCGTCCACTTCTGCACTTCCTTGCGCACGGCATCCATGCCGTAGGTGCGCGCGGCGATGTAGTCGCGGTCCTCCCAGCCGTTGGCGAAGATGTGCCACAAGAGGCCCCACACGAAGGCGATGTCGGTGCCGGGGCGGATGCGCACGTAGTGGTGCGCGAAGCGCGCGGTGCGCGTGAAGCGCGGATCGACCACGATCATCTTGGCGCCCAGCTCCTTGGCGTGCAGGAAATGCAGCATGGAGATGGGGTGCGCTTCCGACGGGTTGGAGCCGATGAACAGCACGGCCTTGCTGTGGTGCAGGTCGTTGAAGCTGTTGGTCATGGCGCCGTAGCCGAAGGTCTGCGCGACGCCGGCGACGGTGGTGGAGTGGCAGATGCGCGCCTGGTGGTCGCAGTTGTTGCTGCCGAACATCGACACGAACTTGCGCAGCAGGTAGGCCTGCTCGTTGTTGTGCTTGGAGCTGCCGATCCAGAACACGGCGTCCTGGCCGGCCTCCTGCCGGACCTTGAGCAGCCGGTCGCCGACCTCGTCGATGGCCTGCTGCCAGGAGATGCGCTGGTACTTCCCGTCCACCAGCTTCATCGGGTAGCGCAGCCGGTGCTCGCCGTGGCCGTGCTCGCGCACCGAGGCGCCCTTGGCGCAGTGCGCGCCCATGTTGATGGGCGAGTCGAAGGCGGCGTCCTGGCGGATCCACACGCCGTTCTGCACCACCGCTTCCACCGAGCAGCCCACCGAGCAGTGGCTGCACACGGTGTGCTTCACCTCCACCGGCGAGTTGGCCGGCGGCTTGGGCTCGGCGGCGGTGGCGGGCTCGATGAAGTGGTTGGCGATGGGCTGCGCCAGCAGCCCGGTGGCGCCCGCCCCCAGGCCGGCGCGCAGCAGCAGGCCGCGCCGCGTCAGGCCGCGGCCCTGGGCGCCGTTCCTTCCGGCCGCGGCGGGGTTCTTGCGCATGAGCAGGCTGGACATGGCGCGAGGTCTCCCGGTGTCTGTGTTTGGTGTGCGGGTCAGAGCCGCGCGGCGCTGCGGTAGTAGCGGCGCGCGTGCTCGGTCTCGTGGTAGGTGGCGGGCCGGCTCGGGTCAGGCTCCGGCCTGGCGGGCGGCGAAGCAGCCGGCGGCACGGCGCGGCCGGCGGTGGCGGCAGCGGCGGCCACCGGCGTGCAGGCCAGCGCGGCCAGGAGGTTGCGGCGGGGCAGTCGCGAGGTCATGGTGAGCTTTCGTGGACTGAATGAAGAGGTGTTCGGCGGGGTGGGCGGCGGCAGGGCGTTTCAGGGCAGGGGCCGCGCCTCAGGCGGGCGCCGCCGCTTCGGCGTCGGTCGCCTCGGCCTCAAGCTCGAAGGCCTGCGACTCCAGCGCCAGGAAGGCGTGCATGAACGCCGCCAGCGCGGACAGGAAGGCGCCGCCCGGCCCCACGCCGGCGGCGGCGTCGATGTCGTCCAGGCAGCGCCCGGCCCAGGGCCCGATGTGCGTGTCGAAGAAGGCGCCCTGTTGCGCCGTCGTGCGCCGCGGCAGGCCGGGGGCGCCGGTGATCAGCAGCCGCATCACCTCGCACAGGGCGCCCAGGTGGTCCTCGGGCTCGCCCACGCCGGCGCGCCGGCGCAGGCCCAGGCGCGCGAGGTCGTCGCGCAGCCGCGCCAGCGGCACGTCCAGCAGGTGGCCGGCGAGGTAGAGGCTGGCGTAGGGATTCAGCAGCGGCTGCGCGGTGCTGACGAACAGCTCGGCGTGGCGCTCGCAGATGGCATCACCATCGCCGCGGGCCGCGGCGCGCAGCGCGTCCCAGGTGCGTGCCAGGGGCGCGCGCTCGGTGTCTTCGACATGGGCGGCGCCGCCGTCCAGCGGTGGCGCAGCGGCCAGGGCGGCCAGCAGCGCGTCGTCGGGCGGTGCCAGCAGCAGGCGCCCCAGCAGCCCGTACAGGTCGGCACGTGACTGCTCGTGCGGCGGCAGGGGAATATCAACGGGGTGTGGCGGGGACATCGGTGACTCGAAACTGCTGCGGCGCAAGGCAGCAGTCCGTGTGCCCATGTGACGCCGGGTGGGAGCGAAGCGACCCGGGCCGATCCCGCAGGGCCCGAGGTTTCGGCAGGCCGGCTTACCGGAGCGCGCGGCCGTTTACCTTCGCAAACTCCCGCGCTGCGGCGCCGGGAGTACCTTGCGCGCCCTGCACGGAACCGCGAGCCGGCCGCCACCGTTCCTGCGCTCCGCTTTCAGGAGGTGCCGCATGGAGACCACGTTTCTCATCCGCCGCCTGGTGCTGCTGGGAGCCGCATGGCTGCTGGCCTGCGCGCAGGCCTACGCCGCGGGGCCGCGGTACCGCGTCGAGGCGCTGGACCTGGACCTGGGCGACGGCCACTACTTCGAGCCGGTGGACATCAACGCCCGCAGCGGCATCGCCGGCGTCACCCGGCGCGCGGGCAGCGACGAGCGCAGCCTGGCCGTCTTGCGAGGCGGCCGCCTGCGCACGCTGGGCAGCCTGCCCGGCAGCACGGGCGAGGTGCTGGAGATCAACGACCGCGGCGAGATCGTAGGCCATGTCTGGGACGACAGCCGGCAGCGGCCTTTCCTGTGGCGCGGCGGCCGCGCCACGCTGATGCCGCTGCCCGAGGGTGCCGACAGCGCGGTCCGCGTGCTGGACTTCAACAACCTGGGCCATGCCGTGGGCTACGCGCTCGACGGCAGCTACCGGCCGCGCCCGTTCTTCTTCGACGGCGAGCGCAGCCGCTACCTCGACGCGGACGGCGCCCTGCCCGAAGGCACGCTGCTGCAGGCGCTCAACGACCGCGACGAGATGGTGGGCAGCACCGGCGACCACCGGGTGGTAATGCTGCGCGACGGCACGGTGACGCCGCTGGCGTCCTCGCCGGTGCCGCCCGAAGGCGACTACTTCGGCCTGGGCCCGATGCGGCTCGACGGCGCCGGGCGCGTGGCCGTGGGCTACGCCATCGACAACGACAAGGACGCCAACGACCGGTGGGGCGCCTATTTCCTGGACGGCGGCCGCTACACCCTGATCGGCGAGGGCCTGCAGATCGGCGACATGAACAGCCACGGCTGGGTGGTGGGCCACTATTTCGATGAGTCCGGCGACCCGACGGAGAGCGGCGCGAGCGTGTTCCGCGACGGGCGCTTGTGGCTGCTGCAGGCGCTGCAGCAACCCACCGATACACCCTGGGAGCTGCTGCAGGCGCGCCAGATCGACGACCGGGGCCGCATCCTGGGCGTGGGGCGGCTGTCGGAGTACGACTACCACCACTACCTCGCCACGCCGGTGCCCGAAGCCGGGACGCTGGGGATGCTGCTGGCCGGCGGCGGCTTGCTCGCCGCGGCCACGCGCCGTCGCCGCGCGGCCGCTGCCACCGGCGCCTGGCGCCACCCCGCCACCCGGCCCGGAAGAAGCCCCATGCGCAAGATCTGGACGGCCGCGTTGGCGGCGCTGCTGCTGAGCCTGGCCGGGCCCGAAGCCCGGGCCGCGCTGCCGCACTACCGGCTCGACCCCGTCACGCCGCCGCCGCCCGGCTACGACAGCTTCCGGCTCACGGGCCTCAATGGCGCCGGCCTGATCACCGGCTACCTGAACCGCCGCAACGGCGGCCGCGATGACTACGAGGCCTTCATCCTGCGCAACGGACGCTTCCAGCGGCTGGACTCGCTGGGCGCCCGGTTCAACGAACCCGTGGACATCAACGAGCGCGGCGAGGTGGCCGGCAACCTGCAGCTCGGCGACGGCACGTACCGGCCCTACCTCCACAGCCAGGGACGCACGACCGCCATTGCCCTGCCCGCGGACGCCGGGCCGACCGCCCGGGCCGTGGACGTCAACAACCTCGGGCAGGTGCTGGGCGTGGCCGAGGACGGGCGGGCCTGGCTTTACGACGGCCACGGCACACGCTGGTTGGACTCGGGCGGCCTGGCCTTCGGCCGCGCCGCGGCCTTCAACGACCGCGGCGAGGTCTTCGGCAGCTACACCTTCGAGGAGCTGGGCGAAGTGCATGCGCAACCCTTCATCTGGCGCGACGGCCAGATCACGCTGCTGCCGCGGTTCCGCGAAACGAGCTTCAACCGCACCGAGACCTTTCTCACCGGTGGGCAGATGAACAACGCCGGGCAGGTGGCCTTCACCGTCAAGGGCAACAACTTCCACACCGAGGACGAACGCAGCAGCTACCTCTACAGCGACGGCGGCTACGTGCGGATCAGTGCCGAGCAAGCCATTTCCGCCTTCCTGAGCGAGAACGGCACGGCCGTGACGGTGGCCTTTCCGTACAGCGACGAACCGGTGCCCAGCCAGGTGTGGCTGTACCGCGACGGCGCCCGGGCCCAGCTGCGCGACCTGGTGCCGCCCGGCAGCGTGGACGACTACACGCTGTTCGAAGTCTGGGACGTCGATGCGCGCGGGCGCATCCTGCTCAACGGCGATCGCGGCGCGCTCATCGCGACGCCGGTGCCGGAAGTGGGGACGGTGGCGATGATGTTGATCGGATGGGTAGGCATCGCCGCCGGGATGCGGCGGCGTGGCCATGGAGGGCGAGCGCCTGGATTCAACCCGGCTTGAAATTCAGGAGGCCGGATTCAGGAGGCGGAAATCATTCGAAAACCTTGACCCCGGCATTTCCGCCCATCGAAGACAATGGCAGGGAGATTGGCAAACTGATTCCTTTCATTCCGTGACGGAATCTTTATTTGACCCCGCCCGTCATGGAGCCGCCCTTTCCCCAATATTGACAACCCATATCATCGGACAAAACACTCCGGTGGGCATGTTATAATTGAATAATGATTCGATAATGGTTCGAACAAGGTATCAAGCCGCTGAAGCGGCGGCTTGAAACAGTGCTCCTTACACAGGCCGTGCCAGGCAATGGCCTGGAAACACTCACGGAATGATGGACTGGTTCCCGATCGTCTTCTTCACGTTCAAAATCCTCGTGCTCGGCACGGGCATGTTCTTCGCCATCAAGTGGCATTACGACAAGGGAAAGAAGGAAAAAGAGAACAAGAAGAAAGAGGAGCAGAAATAACGGAACATGGAATCCCGCTGTCCACCTTTGAGTTCGCCGGGGAATGGGAAATACTTTCGCCATATCTCACTCGGAGGTCTGCGATGAGTTTCTCCTCCGTCTTCACCAACAACCGATCCCAGGCCGTGCGTTTGCCGGCGGACGTGCGCCTGCCAGAAGGCGTCAAGAAGGTTCAGGTGCGCGACCGAGGATAGTGCGAGGGTCGCGCCAAACCTTGCCGCGCTGGAAGAGTTCGCCAGCCCGCTCGAAGTGCAGCCCTACCCTGCCAAGGCCTCTGCACACTATGGCGCCATCCGCTCTGCGCTGGAGGAGGCGGGGTAACCCATTGGCGTCAACGATTTGCACATCGCGGCCCACGCACGCAGCGAAGGGTTGACCCTGGTGACCAACGACCTCGGTGAGTTCGAGCGGGTGCCCGGCCTGGTGCTGGAGAACTGGGTCAGCAGCCTGACCTGAGTAACCAGCCAGGACCAGGAGTCAGCCTGGCCCCCATTCCACTCCCACCCTCAATCCCCCCAGCGCCTCGGACCGCCCCACCGCCACGCCGGCCCCATGCGCCGCCGCGATGCGCCGCACGATCGACCACCCCAGCCCGCTGCCGCTGGCCCCGCTGCCCAGGACGCGAAAGAAACGCTCCCCCAACCGCGCCCGCTGCGCCTCGTCCAGGCCCGGGCCGCTGTCTTCCACCTCCAGCCGCACCACGCCGCCCGCGCCGCGCGCCACCGTCACGCGCACCTGCGCGCCCGGCGGGCTGTAGCGCAGGGCGTTGTCCACCAGGTTGCGCAGCAGCACGGCGGCCAGCGTGGGCTCGGCCTGGATGCGGCAGCCCGGCTCGGCATCGAGTTCCAGCTCCTGGCCGCGGTCCAGCGCGGCGGGCGCCAGGTCGGCCAGCACCTCGCGCGCCAGCGCGTCCAGCGCCACCGGCCGCAGCGCCGGCGGGCCTTCGGACTCCAGGCGGGAGAGCGTCAGCAGCTGCTCCACCAGGTGCGCGGCGCGCGTGCAGCCCTGCAGCACCGACTGCAGCGCGTGGCGGCGCGGCGCGTCCTCGCTCGCGCCCAGGGCCACCTGCGCCTGCGCGCGGATCGCCGCGATCGGCGTGCGCAGCTCGTGCGCGGCGTCGGCGGTGAAGCGGCGCTCGGCGTCCATCAGCTGCGCGATGCGCTCGAACAGGCCGTTGAGCGCGGCCAGCATCGGCGCCATCTCGCTGGGCGGCGCCTGGCGCGGCCGCAGCGGCTGCGGCGCGCGCGGGTCGCGCGCCGCGATGGCCGCGCCGATCTCGCGCAGCGGCGCCATGCCGCGGCGCACCGCCCACCAGGCGCCCGCCACCAGCAGCGGCAGCGCCAGGGCCAGCGGCCACAACATGCCGCGCAGCAGCGTCCACAGGATGTCGTCGCGCCCGCGCTCGCGCTCGGCCACGTACACGCGCACGCCCTCGACCGCGCCCTCGGTGGAGAACACGCGCCAGCGCGCGCCGTCGAAATCCCGGTTGCTGAAGCCAGGCACGAAGCGCGCGCCGCCCATGGGCGTCACCGGCGCCTCGGCCGAGCGCTGCCACAGCTCGTCGCCGCTCCAGACCTGGAACGCCACCCGCGGCGCGTAGCGGTGCAGCGTGGGCAGGTCCACCGCGTCGTCGTCGTCGGCGTCGTGCGCCTGCGCCACCAGCAGCCCCGCGGCCTGCGCCAGGTGCGCGTCGAGCAGCTCGTCCAGCACGCGGTGCACGTCGCTCCAGGCCAGCACCGCCGCCACCAGCCACACCGCCGCCACCAGCCCGATCACCAGCGCCAGCAGCCGCGCCTGCAGCGAGCGCAGCGGCGGCAGGATCGCCCTCATCGCGCCGCCGCCTTCACGGGGCCGGCTGCGCCGCGAGCCGGTAGCCCACGCCGCGCACGGTCTGGATCAGCCCGGCGCCGAGCTTGCGGCGCAGGTGGTGGATGTGCACCTCCACGGCGTTGCTCTCCACCTCCTGGCCCCAGCGGTAGAGCTGCTGCTCCAGCTGCTCGCGCGACTGCACCCGGCCCGCGCCCAGCATCAGCGCGTGCAGCAGGTCGAACTCGCGCGTGGACAACGACACCGGCGCGCCGTCGAGCGTCACGCTGCGCGTGGCGGCATCGAGCACCACGCCCTGAGCCTGCAGCCGCTCCTGCGGCTGGCCGTGCGCGCGGCGCACCAGCGCGCGCAGCCGCGCCGCGAGCTCGTGCAGGTCCACGGGCTTGATCACGTAGTCGTCGGCGCCCGAGTCCAGGCCGCGGATGCGCTCGGCCACGGCGTCGCGCGCGGTCAGCACCAGCACCGGCAGCCGGATGCCGGCGCGGCGCACGGCGGCGAGCACGTCGAGGCCGTCCAGGCGCGGCAGCCCCAGGTCCAGCACCGCCGCGGCGTGCACGCCGGCGCGCAGCTCGCGCTCGGCGGCCACGCCGTCGCGCACCCAGTCCACCTGGAAGCCGAGCTGGTTCAGCCCGGCCTGCAGCCCGTCACCGAGCAGCGGATCGTCCTCGGCCAGCAGGATGCGCATGCGTCTTCTCCCCTTCGTTGTCCATGGCAGTTGCCGCCATGGTGCCTGCCCGGCGCTGACCGGGCGTTGACCTCGCCCTGCCCGCCGCCGCCGCGGACCGGCCCGCAGTCACCGGCGGTCACCGCCGCGCCCGAGGCGCCAGCGCATCATCGGCGCCCCCGCACACCCAGGAGATGACCCATGAAGCTCGTTTCCCGCGCAACCCGCGCTGTCCTCGCGCTGGCCCTGGCGGCCGGCAGCGCCGCGCTGATGGCCGCAGAGCTGAAGCTCTCCGGCGACCAGGAGGTGCCGCCGGTGACGACCTCGGCCAGCGGCAGCGGCAACATCGCCGTGGCGGCCGACGGCACCGTCAGCGGCAGCGTCAAGGTCAGCGGCGTGGAGGCCACCGCCGCGCACATCCACCACGCGCCGCCGGGCAAGAACGGGCCGGTGATCATCCCGCTGACCAAGGGCGAGGGCGGGTCGTTCAGCGTGCCCGCCGGCGCCCGGCTCAACGCCGACCAGATGAAGGCCTACCAGGCCGGCGAGCTCTACGTCAACGTCCACAGCGCCGCCAACCCCGGCGGCGAGGTGCGGGCCCAGATCAAGCCCTGAGCCGCGCCCGGACGGTTGCGGGCGCACGCGCTGCGCGCGTGCCGCCCGCGGCAGCCGGCGCTCACACGTCGGCCAGCACCTCGAAGCCGCCGATGATCATGCGCCGGCCGTCGAAGGGCATTTCCGCGCCGGGCTGCATGCGCGGGTCCCTCATGGCGCGGGCGTTGCCGTCGTCGCGCACCGCCTTGGACGGCCACACGATCCACGAGAACACCACCGTCTCCTCGTCCGTGGCCTGCACCGCGCGGCGAAAGTCCGTGACCTGGCCCGCCGGCACGTCCTGGCCCCAGCACTCGACGACGCGGATCGCGCCATAGTCCTTGAACACCTGCGCCGCCTGCGTGCACAGCGCGCGGTAAGCCTCCTTGCGCTGGGTGGGGACGGGAACAACGAATCCGTCGATGTAATTCATCTCAGAGGCTCCGGTTATGGTTTTGCAGACCCGGGGCCGCTCCCGGGTGTTTCAGCTTGCAGCGGGTGCTTACGCGGCGCTGTAAGGCCGTGTATGAAGCGCATCGCCTTATGCGCCGGCTGCGCCCTCCACCGCCCCCGGACCGATGGCGCGCCCCGCCCGCGCAGGGAACGGCGCTTGCCTCACGCCGCCGGTGCCGCACCGGCGGCGACGTTGTCCAGGAGCCGTTCCATGCAGTCCCTCCCGCAGTCCCTCCCCTCTCCCGACGCGTCCGCCACGCCGTGGCGCAGCCTGGCGCGCTGGTCGCTGGCGGCGCTGGCCGCCGTGTGCGCCGTGCCGGTGCCGGCGCAGCAGCAGCCGCTGGAGACCGGCTACGCCGTCGGGCGGCGCGTGTCGCCGGCGCAGGGCGCCTTCAGCCCGGCGATCGTCCACCGGCTGCGCGTGCCGCCGGGCTTTCGCGTCAACCTCTTCGCTTCCGGCCTGGGCAAGCCGCGCATGCTCGAAGTCGGCCCCGACGGCACCGTCTACGTCACGCGCCGCGACCAGGGCGACGTGCTGGCGCTGCGCGACGCCAACCGCGACGGCGTGGCCGAGCAGGTCAGCACCTTCGGCACCGGGCTGCAGGACGTCAACGGCATCGCCGTGCAGGGCGACACGCTGCTGCTGGCGGCCTCGACCACCGTGTGGCGCACGCCGCTGGCGCGCTTCGCGCCGCAGGTGCTCATCAGCGGGCTGCCCGACGCCGGGCAGCATGCCAACCGCACGGTGCGCGTGGCGCCCGACGGCACGCTGGTGGTGTCGGTGGGCAGCAGCTGCAACAACTGCGCCGAGGGCAACCAGCTGGAGCGCGCCACGCTGATCCGCTACTCCGCCGCCGGAGAGCGGCTGGAGGTCATCGCCAACGGCTTGCGCAACACCATCGGCTACGACTGGCACCCGCGCAGCGGCGCGCTGTGGGGCATGGACCACGGCAGCGACTTCCGCGGCGACTGGACGCCGCCCGAAGAGCTCAACCTGATCCAGGCCGGCAAGCATTACGGCTGGCCGATCTGCTACGGCAACCGCGTGGTGGACAAGCTCGCCGAGGCCCGGCCCGCCCAGTTGGCGCTGCAGCCCGGGCAGAGCAAGCCATCGGGCGTGGACATCCCGCGCGAGGACTTCTGCGCCCAAACCGAGCCGCCGGTGGCGACGCTGCCGGCGCACTCCGCGCCGCTGGCCATGCGCTTCTACGTGGGCAGCAGCTTCCCGGCCGAGATGCGCCAGGACGCCTTCGTGGCGCTGCGCGGCTCCTGGAACCGGCGCGACCCGCGCGGCTACAAGGTGGTGCGGCTGCACTTCGACGCCGCCGGGCGGCCGCAGTTCGAAGACTTCCTTACCGGGTTTCTCGACGCCGAGCGGCTGGTGCAGTGGGGCCGCCCGGTCGGGCTGGCCTGGCTGCCCGACGGCTCGATGCTGGTCTCCGACGACAGCAACGGCGCCATCTGGCGCGTCAGCTACGGCGGCTGAGGCCCGCGGCCGGCGCGACTGTGTCCGAAGCGTGTCGCCGGCCCCGCGCCGCCAACTTCGGCACGGAAACGAGGCGTTGAATTCGTAACGCCGTGTGTAATATGAGGACTCGGCAAACGGGGTGAGAGCCTCGGACGCAAAGCCACGGGTCCTCATCGCATGGCGGACGGACAGCCGGGCTGCACCGGCGCTGCCCCACGGCACTGCCGGACCTCCGTAGCTCGCGGCGGGAGACGCGGCGCCCTTGGGCGCGCCGGCGGCCCGCGCGTCGCGAGACGAACCCTTTGCCCCGGACCGGCACGGTCCGCAGCGCCGCAGCCGGCTTCAGGCCGCGCGGCGCCGCGGCGCGCCGACGCCATGCAGGATTTCGAGGGGTGAAGCGGTGAAGCAGGTTGCGACGCGAATGAAGACGGTGTCTCCGGGCGAGGCGATCTTCGCCGAGGGTTTTGTCGGCATTCCGGCCATGTACTTGATCAAGACCGGGGAGGTGGAGATCTCCGCGGTGCGCGACGACGTGAAGGTGGTGCTGGCGCGGCTGGGCAAGGGGCAGTTCTTCGGCGAGGAGGTGCTGCTGTCGGCCTCGGCCGAGGCGCGCGGCACCAGCGCGCGGGCGCTGAGCTACTGCGAGCTGCAGATGATCGACGCCGCCGGGCTGCGCGCGCTGGCCGACGGCGCCGCGCCGCTGCTGCGCCACATGCTGCTGTCGCTGATCCAGTCGGGCCAGAAGAAGGACGCGCTGCTGGCCGCGCACGAGAACATCCAGACGCAGCCCGACATCCTGAGCTATGCCCACATCCTGGCGCTGATGGCCGCGCCCGAGGCCGGCGGCACGGGGATGCGGCGCGACCGGGAGAAGGAGTCGTCGCTGGCGGTGGCCGACGTGGTGAAGCACTGCCGTGGCATCACCGGGCACTCGCGCCGCCACGTCGCCACCACGCTCAAGCGCATGGCCATGCTCAACCTGGTCACGCTCGACCGCGCCGCCGGCACGGCGCCGCGCGGTGGGCCGGTGCGCGGCGGCGGCGAGATCGACACCACCGTGGAAGCCGCGCTGGGCGGCGCGCACACGCTGCGCTTCAACCACGAGGACATCGTGCCGCGCGCGCAGGAACTCGCGCGCCACAACCTCGACGACAAGCTGCACCGCGAGCAGGAGCTCATCGAGCTGGCCGACGTGGCCACGCTCACCGGCGTGGACCGCGCCCTGCTGCTGCGCAAGCTGGCGCAGGGCGAGCTGGCCGACGAGCTGTTCAACTTCCGCCGCTCCGAGGTGCTGCGCTTCGTGGCGGAGAAGGGCCGCGATTACTTCGCCAGGCGCCAGGGGGCGGGGCAGCTGCAGTCCATCGAGGACCTGGCCACGGTGGACAAGCGCGTGCTGTTCGAGGCGCTCAACGGCATCGACACGCTGGAGCTGGCCAAGCTGTTCCAGCACCTGTGGGACGAGACGGTGCGCGAGCGGCTGCTGGGCTGCCTGGCGCGCGCGCGGCGCGAGGAAATCGAGCGCTGCGTGGCCGAGGACGTGCCCTGCGACGCCGAGGAGGCGCAGCTGGTCGAGGAGGCGCTGCTGGAGGCGGTGCGCGAGCTGCGCCGCCCGCGCGGCCGCGCGGCCGCGCCC
>NZ_VIDQ01000045.1 GCF_009760915.1 Azohydromonas aeria | reverse complement strand
GCGGTGATGAAGGCCAACGCGCTGTACCAGCAGCACGGCCTGGGCGCGCGCGACGACGCCATCGCCATGCAGTACCTGGTGCCGGGCTGGAAGTTCGACAACAAGCGGCCCTGCCTGGTGCGCTGAACGTTGAGCCTGAAATCATTCAAGGAATAGACATGTTCAAGAACCTCATCGGCGGCGAGTGGATCGAAGGCGCCGCCGTCACGCGCAACATCAACCCCTCCGACACGCGCGACGTGGTGGGCGAGTACGCACAGGCTGACGCCGCGCAGGCGCGCGCCGCCATCGCCGCGGCCCATGCAGCCGCACCCGCCTGGGGCCTGACCACGCCGCAGCAGCGCTTTGACATCCTCGACGCCGCTGGCGGCGAGATCCTGGCCCGCAAGGCCGAGCTGGGTGACCTGCTGGCCCGCGAGGAGGGCAAGACGCTGCCCGAGGCCATCGGCGAGGTCGTGCGCGCGGGCAACATCTTCAAGTTCTTCGCCGGCGAAGCGCTGCGCGCTTCCGGCGACGTGGTGGCCTCGGTGCGCCCGGGCGTGGGTGTGGAAGTCACGCGTGAGCCTGTAGGCGTGGTGGGCCTGATCACGCCGTGGAACTTCCCGATCGCCATTCCCGCCTGGAAGCTGGCCCCGGCCCTGGCATTTGGCAACAGCGTGGTGCTCAAGCCCGCGGACCTGGTGCCGGGCTCGGCCTGGGCGCTGGCCGACATCCTGCACCGCGCGGGCCTGCCCGCGGGCGTGTTCAACCTCGTGATGGGCCGCGGCTCCGTCGTGGGCCAGGCGCTGCTCGACGATGCGCGCGTCAATGCCATCAGCTTCACCGGCTCGGTGAACACCGGCAAGCAGGTCGCCGCCTCCTGCGTGGCACGCATGGCCAAGTTCCAGCTGGAGATGGGTGGCAAGAACCCGTTCATCGTGCTCGACGACGCCGACCTGGGCGTGGCGGTCAACTGCGCCATCAACAGCGGCTTCTTCTCCACCGGCCAGCGCTGCACGGCTTCCAGCCGCGTCATCGTCACCGAGGGCATCCACGACAAGTTCGTGGCCGCCATGGTCGAGAAGATGAAGGGCATCAAGGTGGACGACGCGCGCAAGGCGGGCACCGACATCGGTCCGGTGGTCGACGAGAAGCAGCTGGCGCAGGACCTGGAGTACGTGGCCATCGGCAAGGCCGAGGGCGCGCGGCTGGCTGCCGGCGGCGAGGCGCTGGGCCGCAACAGCGAGGGCGCACCGGGCTTCTACATGACGCCCGCGCTCTTCACCGACACCACGGCCGAGATGCGCATCAACACCGAGGAGATCTTCGGCCCGGTGGTGAGCGTGATTCGCGTGAAGGACTACGACACGGCGCTGGCGCTTGCCAACGACACGCCCTTCGGCCTGGCCTCGGGTATCGCCACGACGAGCCTCAAGCATGCCACGCACTTCAAGCGCCACGCACAGGCCGGCATGACGATGGTGAACCTGCCTACCGCGGGCGTGGACTACCACGTGCCGTTTGGCGGCCGCAAGGGTTCGAGCTACGGCCCGCGCGAGCAGGGCCGCTACGCGGCCGAGTTCTTCACCACGGTGAAGACCTCCTACACGCAGGCCTGAGCGCACAGCCTGCAACACCCAGAAGGCGCGGCCTGTCCTGTGCAGGCCCGCAGCATCCTGGCCGGCAGCAGGCGTTGCCTGCCGCCGGCCTGACATCGGCGCGTCCCGTCCTGGGCGCCCATGCCCGATGCATGGAGGCAGCACATGAGCACCATCCGGAGCCTTGCGCACGAGCAGCCGTCTTCCTCATCGACCAATCGAAGGAGAAACACATGAACATCGGATTCATCGGCCTGGGCATCATGGGCACCCCGATGGCGCTGCACCTGGTCAACGCCGGGCACACGCTTTTCGTCAACACCGTGGGACCCGTGCACGAGAGTGTCACGGCCACGGGCGCCAAGGTCTGCGCCAACGCTGCGGAAGTGACTGTGCAGTCCGAGATCGTCTTCACCATGGTGCCGGACACGCCGGACGTGGAAGCGGTGCTCTTCGGCGAGAACGGCGTGGCCTCCGCGCTGCAGGTCGGCGGCGCGCAGGGCGGTGCGCGCAAGGTGATCGTGGACATGAGCTCGATCTCGCCGATGGCCACCAAGACCTTCGCGCAGAAGATCAACGCGCTGGGCGCCGACTACGTTGATGCGCCGGTCTCCGGCGGCGAGGTGGGTGCCAAGGCGGCGTCGCTGACCATCATGTGCGGCGGCGACCCGGCGGTGTTCGAGAAGGTGCGCCCGCTGCTGGAGAAGATGGGCAAGAACATCACGCTCGTGGGCGGCAACGGCGACGGCCAGACCACGAAGGTGGCCAACCAGATCATCGTGGCGCTGAACATCGCCGCCGTGGGCGAGGCGCTGATCTTCGCCAGCAAGGCCGGCGCCGACCCGGCCAAGGTGCGCGAGGCGCTGATGGGCGGCTTCGCTTCGAGCCGCATCCTGGAGGTGCACGGCGAGCGCATGGTCAAGCGCACCTTCAACCCGGGCTTCCGCATCAAGCTGCACCAGAAGGACCTGAACCTGGCGCTGCAGGGCGCGCGCGAGCTGGGCCTGGCGCTGCCGCAGACGGCCGGCGCCGCGCAGCTGATGCAGGTGCTCGCCGCCAACGGCATGGCCGACCTGGACCACTCGGCGCTGGTGCGCGCGCTGGAGATCATGGGCAACCACGACGTCGCCAAGAGCTGAACACCCAGAGAGCGTACCGCCCACCCAACCAAGGAACCCGCTGATGAAACGTCACTGCAACGCCAAGATCGTCGCCACGCTGGGCCCGTCCAGCTCGGACCGCGCCACCATCCAGGCCCTGGTCGAGGCGGGCGCCGACGTGTTCCGCCTCAACTTCAGCCACGGCAGCCACGCTGACCACCAGCAGCGCATGGAGCACATCCGCGCCGTCGAGCGCGAGGTGGGCCGCCCCATCGGCGTGCTGCTGGATCTGCAGGGACCGAAGCTGCGCGTGGGCACGCTGGCCCAGGGCCCTGTGCAGCTCAAGGAGGGTGCCACGTTCCGGCTGGACCTCGACAAGGAGCACCCGGGCGACGCCACGCGCGTGGCCCTGCCGCACCCGGAGATCTTCGCTGCGCTCACCGAAGGGGCAGAGCTGCTCATCGACGACGGGCGGCTGCGGCTCCAGGTCACGCGGCTGGGCGAGGGCTTCGTCGAGACGGTGGTGCTCAACGGCGGCCCACTCTCCGACCGCAAGGGCGTCAACGTGCCCGGCGTGGTGCTGCCGCTCTCCGCCCTGACCGAGAAGGACCACCGCGACCTGGAGTTCGGCCTGACCCTGGGCGTGGACTGGATCGCGCTGTCCTTCGTGCAGCGTGCCGAGGACATCGTGGAGATCAAGCGCATCGTCCAGGACCGCGCGGGCATCGTGGCCAAGATCGAGAAGCCTGCAGCCGTGGACCGGCTCGACGCCATCCTGGCCGAAACCGACGCGGTGATGGTGGCGCGCGGCGACCTGGGGGTGGAACTGCCGGCGGAGGCCGTGCCCGCGATCCAGAAGCGCATCGTGCGGGCCTGCCGCCGCCTGGGCAAGCCGGTGATCGTGGCCACGCAGATGCTGGAATCGATGGTGAGCGCGCCGGTGCCCACGCGCGCGGAAGCCTCCGACGTAGCCACCGCCATCTACGACGGCGCCGATGCCGTGATGCTGTCCGCGGAGTCGGCCTCGGGCCGCTACCCCGTGGAATCCGTGGCGATGATGGACCGCATCATCGCGCGCACCGAGGCCGATCCGCAGTACCGCGACCTCATCGAGGCCTCGCACACGCAGCCCCAGCCCAACACCGCCGACGCCATCGGCTGGGCGGCGCGCTCGGTGGCCGGGCTGCTGGACGTGGCGGCGATGGTGGCCTACACCAGCTCCGGCGCTTCGGCGCAGCGCATGGCTCGCGAGCGGCCGCGTGCGCGCATCATCGGCATGACCCCGCGGCGTGCCACCGCGCGGCGGCTTTCGCTGGTGTGGGGCGTCAACGCCGTGCTGTGCCATGACGTGGCCGACGTGCCGGAGATGACCGAGGAGGCCGTGGCCACGGCACGCAGGATCGGCCTGGCCCAGGCCGGGCAGACCGTCGTCATCGCCGCCGGCATGCCGTTCGGCACGCCCGGCAGCACGAACCTGCTGCACATCGCGCAGATTGATTGAGCTTTACGCTGCCAGCTTGGGACGGACAGATGGATGAACGTTGAGCGCACGGCACCAGACGGGTTGCCACGGCGTGCACAGGCCGGCACGCTGGTTGTCCGCGTTCACGCCCTCATGGTGCAAGCCATCCTGGGCGGCGAGCTGACGCCGGGCATGCGTCTGCCTGGCCGGCATCCATGCCCCGGCATGCCTGGACCTGGGCTACGTGTAGGTGTTCAGCATGCTGGTCGGTTTCGTGTTCTGGTACCGAGGCTTGGCGCAGGGTGGCGTGGCTGCCGTGTCCCAACTGCAATTGCTGCAGCCCTTGTTCAAGCTGCTGCTGGCATCGCTGCTACTGCACGAGCCGGTGATGTGGCTGATACGGCTGGCCGCGGTGGCCGTCATCGGGTGCGTGGCCGGAGCGCGCCGGTTCACACGCGGAGCGCGGGCCGAGTGCAACCGACTGGACATAATTGGATTGGTGCGCAGATGCATGTGTGGGCGCTGTATGCAGGCCTGTACCTACTCGAACACACAATTCCCATTATGTGAAGTTGCTTCAGCAACTTTTTTGTAGGTCTCCCGACGGTCTGCCAGTGCAACCGCGGCAGTGCTGGCTGATTCATGGGTCAGTTCCTGTCGTGGACAGGCCGTCAGCGCGTGTCGGGCAGTACCTGAGCCACATCCCATACGGGCAGCACGACCACTTTTTCGGAAAGCGGGTATGGCCTGGGCACAGGTGCCAGCACGAAGGCACGCTCCAGTTGCAGGTCCTCGATGGCCTGCCAGAAGCCCCGGCTGGGCTTGGGCGAGGATGAGAACTTGATCTCGATGCCCGTGCGCCTGCCGCGGTGCTCGACAACCAGGTCAAGCTCGGCGCCGGCGGCCGTACGATAGAAGCCCAGTTGCGCATCCATGGGCAGCGCGGACGCCACCTGCTCCACGACGAACCCTTCCCAGGATGCGCCGGCCACCGGGTGCCCCTGCAGGTCGCGCACCGTGGCCAGGCCCAGCAGTGCGTGCAGGATGCCGCTGTCGCGCAGGTAGACCTTCGGCGACTTCACCAGGCGCTTGCCGACGTTGGCCAGGAACGGCTCCAGGCGGCGCACCATCAGCGTGTCCACGAGCAAGTCGAGGTAGCGTGCCACGGTGGTGTGCGCGGCGCCGCCCAGCGCCACGCCAAGCTGCGAGGCATTGAAGAGCTGGCCCTGCACGTGCGCGAGCATCGTCCAGAACCGTCGCAAGGTTTCCGCCGGCACGCGCACACCCATGCCGGGCAAGTCGCGCTGCAGGAAGGTGCGGATGAAGTCCTGGCGCCACGCGTATGCCGCCTCGTCGTCGGCGGCCAGGTGGCTCAGCGGAAAGCCGCCTCGCAGCCACAGCGACTGCAGCGCAGCCAGGTCCGGAGTCGCCGCGTCCAGGACTTCGGCCACGCCCAGCGGCGCCAGCTCCAGGTAGGCGATGCGGCCCGCCAGCGATTCGCTCGTCTGCCGCAGCAACTCGCCGGACGCCGAGCCCAGCAGCAGGAAGCGGCCTGGCCGGCGATCGGCGTCGATCTCCGGACGCAGCGCCGAGAACAGCTCCGGTGCGAACTGCACCTCGTCGATGACGACGAACCGGTCGCGGTGCGCTGCCAGGAACAACTGCGGCTGCGCCAGCGCCGCGCGGTCCGATGTCAGCTCCATGTCGAGTACCAGTGCGTCGGGCCTGTGGGCGGCAAGCGTGCGGGCCAGGGTGGTCTTGCCGACCTGCCGTGGTCCCAGCAGTGCCACGGCTGGCGACTGCTCCAGGCGACGTTCGGCGAGCGCCTGCAGTTTGCGTTCGATCATCCTTGCATTTTGAGCAGACCATGCACAATTTACAAGGTAAAAGGTTTCCGTGCGTGGCTGCCGGCACCAGCTCCGGCACCGGAAAATCCATCTTCAGCCGTAAGGTCGATGGTGAAAGCCGTAGTGGCCCGGCTCCCGCAAGCCCTCTTCGTCCACCGACAGCAGCCGCACGCGCTTGACGAGGGCTGGCATGCGCTGCACGGCCTGCCGTGGACGCTGTCGTTGCACGCCACACGGTACGCGCGCACGTGCAGGCCCCGGGGTCGCGACCTGCTCGACGAAGCGCGGGCTGGCAGCGTGGAACACTGGGTCACCAAGTGACGAAGCGAAGATTGCCTCGCACATCGGTGCGCTACGGCCTCGGCTCGTCGTCGGCGGTCCTCGAGAGCAGCGCCTGCATGGCTGGCATCCAATCCAGACTTGCCGCCGTTGACCCTGGCGGCCGGTACTCCAGCCCCAGCCAGGAAACGGAGTTCCAGGAGACAAGGCGTTGGAGCGCCTGACGCAGACCGGCGTCGGCAAGATCGGGTTGAGTCCGGTGCGGTGCTTGCGCCAATTGAACGTGGTGGATGGCGGCGCGGCATTCATCCAGGACGACAAGCCAGTCCAGACGCTCCCGGGCTGCGTGAAAGAAGTCAAACTGCAACCGGAGATTGGACGCGCCTGCTTGCGTGATCACGTTCAGCGCTTCGCTGGGCAGGTGGTAGGCATAGCCCGGCATGTCGATACGGTTGAGTGCCTCCAGGGTGAGCGTGATGCCATACCCCAGCGCGCGCGAGCTGGCCCATCGCAGGTTGTCCACCAGCACGCGTCTCACATCCTCAGTGCGGAGCAAGGGATCGGGACGGCCGGCCATCACGTGGATGGTGGGACAGCTCGTCTCGCATGCCACATCCAATGCACGCTCCATCGCATCGCGAAAGCCTGGCTGCGCACCATCCACCGCAGCCAACCCCGGTTCTCCTAGCGGACCCAATGGCGTGTTGATGAGCGCCAGCTGCAAGCCGCTGTCTGCCATCAGTCGGCGCAGCGCGGACGCTGGACGGTCGTAAGGAAACAGGATCTCCGCGCCCTCGAATCCCGCTTGGCGCGCTGCAGCAGGACGCTCCTCGAAGGGCAGCTCCGTGAACAGCAGCGAAAGATTGGCAGCAAGTTTCATAAGCAACCCAAGGGCGGTGCATCAGGCGCCCGCCAATGAAAGTTTCCCCCTATTGCCTTCTCGCGGCGGCCAGTCTACGCTGAGTTTTGATCAATGATCAAAAGCCATGAGCGTCGTCGAACATGTATCCATCCACGAGGCGGTCTACCGCAACCTGCGGGATCGCCTCATGCGGGGTGACTTCCTTGCCGGCCAAACGCTGGAACTGCAGGCGTTGGCCGACGAGCTTGGCACCAGCACCATGCCTGTGCGGGAGGCGCTGCGCCGGTTGGCCGAACAGCGTGCGATCGAGCGCACGCGCAGTCGCTCCATGTGCGTGCCGCACCTGTCCCTGGAGCGGCTGGAGGACATCTGCCGCTGCCGCAAGTTGATGGAAGGCGCTCTCACCGAATGGGCAACACCGCACCTGGCGCAGGCCGACATCGCGGAGCTGCGAACCCTGTCGCGCCAGATCACCGCTGCACTGCAGACACCGGCCACGGTGGCCGAGGGCCTGCAGCACAACCAGGCCTTTCACTTCCGGATCTACGGCGCGGCTCGGTCACCCAGCCTGTTGGCGATGGTGGAAGCGCTGTGGCTTCAATCGGGGCCCTACCTGCGCGCCGCACGTGCCCTGATGCATTCCGACTCGCGCCCTGACTCGGATCTGCATGGGGACATCGTGGACGCACTGGCGCTGGGTGACGGCGTTCGCGCCCGCGAGGCCTTGGTCCGCGACGTCTCCTGGGCTTTCGATCGTTTGCGCGCCACACCCCAGGCCTTGTCAGTCGCTGCCTGATTCCTATCGCCGTATCCAAGCCAGCCATGTCCAAGTCATCCTCGTTGCACCGCCACCGATCGCGGGTCGTTACCCAGGGCGTTACCCGCGCGCCGCACCGCGCCTTCCTGCGCGCGACCGGCTTCGACGAGGCTGCCCTGGCCAAGTCCATCGTGGGCATTGTCAGCACCCAGGGCGAGAACACGCCCTGCTCGATGTCGCTGGGCCCGCAGGCCGACCGGGCGCGGCTTGGCGTGAGCGCCGGTGGCGGCGTGCCGGTGCCGTTCAGTACGGTGTCGGTGTCCGATGGCACGTCCATGAACCACGCGGGCATGCGCATGAGCCTGGTGTCGCGCGAGGTGATCGCCGACAGCATCGAGCTTGTCGTGCGCGGCCATGGCTACGACGCCCTGGTGGGCTTCGCGGGCTGCGACAAGACGTTGCCGGCGGTCATGATGGCCATGGTGCGGCTCAACGTTCCCTCGGTCTTCATCTACGGCGGCGCCACGCTGCCAGGCCATGCCCTGGGCAGCGAGGCCACCATCCTGACAACCATCGAGGCGGTCGGCCGGGTACAGACGGGACAGATGTCATCGGAGCAATTGCACCAGTTGGAAAGCACCTGCACGCCCAGCGTCGGCTCCTGTCCTGGCCAGTTCACGGCCAACACCATGGCCATGGTCGGTGAGACGCTGGGGCTGTCGCCACTGGGCTCGGCCATGATGCCGGCCGTCTACAGTGCCCGCCTTGCCCTTGCCCAGCGAGCTGGCGAGACCGTCATGCGACTGATCGAGAATGGCGGGCCCTTGCCGCGCGACCTCGTCACCCGCAAGAGCCTGGAGAACGCCTGTGCCGCGGTGGCCGCCACTGGCGGTTCGACCAACGCGGCGCTGCACATCCCGGCCATTGCCCACGAAGCCGGAGTGCGCTTCACGCTCGCCGACGTGGCCGCCGTTTTCGAGCGCACGCCGCTCATCGCTGACTTGCAGCCAGGAGGCCGCTACCTGGCGCTGGATCTCCACCGCATCGGCGGCGTGCCGGTCGTGCTCAAGGCGCTGCTCGAAGGCGGCCACCTGCACGGCGACACGTTGACCCTCGACGGCCGCACGCTGGCCGAGGCACTGGCCGAAGCACCGGATGCGGACGGCGTCATCGTGCGCACCGCTGACAAGCCGCTGCATCCGACCGGCGGCGTCACGGTGCTGCGCGGAAATTTGGCGCCGGATGGCGCGCTGCTCAAGATTGCCGGGTTGAAGTCCCTGCAATTCGTTGGTCCGGCGCGCGTCTTCGAAAACGAGGAGTCCTGCATGCAGGCCGTCCGTGAGCAGCGCTACGAGGCCGGCGACGTGCTCGTCATCCGCAACGAGGGCCCCAAGGGCGGCCCCGGCATGCGTGAGATGCTCAGCGTGACGGCCGCCCTCTACGGACAAGGCATGGGCGAGCGTGTCGCGCTGCTGACGGACGGCCGATTTTCCGGCGCGACACGCGGGCTGTGCATCGGCTACGTCGGCCCGGAAGCGGCCGAGGGCGGTCCCATCGGCCTGCTGCGCTCGGGTGACGTCATCCGGATCGACGCGCAGGCAGGCGTGCTCTCGGTGGACCTTGACGAGGCAGAACTGGCCGCGCGCCGGCTCGCCTGGCAGCCGCCCCCGGTCCGCCGCCTCGGCGGCGTGCTGGAGAAATATGCGCTGACCGTGCGCGCTGCGAGCCTGGGCGCCGTGACCCATTCCGGTCAGGTGGAGTGGCCTTATGAGCCGCCGGAGGCCGAATGATGACGAGCGATGCGGTCGGCTTTTGCGGCCTGGGCCTGATGGGATCGGCCATGGTGCGGCGCCTGCTGCGGGCCGGCCATGAGGTGGTGGTATGGAACCGCAGTCCAGGCAAATCCGCGGGGCTGGCAGCCGAGGGCGCAACGGTCGCTGCCTCCCCTCAGGACGTGGCCGATCGGTGCGAGCGGGTGCTGCTGTGCCTGACCGACCAGGACGCGGTGGAAGCAACCGTCTTTGGTGAGCGCGGCCTGACTGGCGGCCGTGCGTTGCGGCTGCTGGTTGACCACTCCAGCATCCTGCCCGCTGCCGCACGTGACTTCGCCACCCGGCTGCAGGCCGCCAATGGCGCGCGCTGGATCGACGCGCCGGTGTCCGGCGGCACGGCCGGGGTCGAACAGGGCCGGGCGGTGGTGATGGCGGGGGGCGAACCGCAGGACTTGGAAGGGGTGGTGCAGCTGCTCGCAGCCTATGCGCAGCGCGTGACGCACCTGGGTCCGGTGGGCAGCGGACAAGCGGCCAAGCTGTGCAACCAGACCATCGTCGCCACCACGCTGGCCGGCATTGCCGAGGCCCTGGCGATGGCGCACGCCGCCGGACTGGAGCCCGCGCGTCTGCAGGCCGCACTCAGCGGTGGCTGGGCCGATTCGGTGCTGCTGCAGGTTTTCGTGCCCCGCATGGCCCAGGTACCCAGCGACCGGGTTGGCACCGTGGCCACCATGGCCAAGGACGTGGCCAACGTGCAGACCGCCGCACATGCTGCGGGAGCAAAGATGCCGGTCTTCGAGGCTGTTCACCGGCGCTTCGAAGCAGCGCTGGCGCGTGGACTGGCGCAGCAGGACTTGTCGCAGCTGGTCCACGCCGTGGAACACCTCGATTTCGCAGGGATGGCTTCCGATCGTTCGACCACGAGTGCGTCATGACACACGTCTTGATCACCGGCGCCGACGGCTTCATCGGTCGTGCGCTGACGCGCCGGCTGGCTGCCGCCGGGGTCGCCCTGCACGGCCGCACCGTGCAGCGCCTCACCTTGTGCGATCTGCGGTTGTCAGAGGCACCGTCGGCGCCGCACGTCACCCACGTGGCAGGCAGCGTCGCCGACCCGGAGGTGGTCCGGCGGGCCACGGCCGATCAGCCAGACATCGTGTTCCACCTCGCCAGCGTGCCGAGCGGCCAATCGGAGGCCGACTTCGAGCAGGGACTGAGTGTGAACGTGCAGGGCCTGATCGGCCTGCTGGACACGCTCAGGCGCCAGGGGCACCGGCCGACGGTGGTTTTCACCAGTTCCATCGCCGTCTTCGGCGCGCCGCTGCCTGAACACATCGATGACGACACGCCCTTGCGCCCCACCCTGAGCTACGGCGCTCACAAGCAGATGGCGGAGATCTTCATCGCCGATCTGACACGACGCGGCGCGCTGAGCGGCCGTAGCGTGCGGCTGCCCGGGATAGTGGCGCGCCCGCCGTCCCCCACCGGAGCCTTGTCAGCGTTTTCCAGCGAACTCATCCGAGCGCTCGCCGCTGGGCAGCCGTACACCTGCCCGGTGTCTGCCGATGCAACCCTGTGGCTGCTGTCGCTGCAGGGCTGCGTCGACAACCTCCTGCACGCCGCGGCGCCGCAGCTGGCGCTACCGCCCGGGCTGACGGCCTGGACGCTGCCTGCGCAGCGGCTGCGTGTGGGCCAACTGGTGCAGGCCTTCGAGCAGCGCCGTCCCGGCTGCAGCCAACAACTGACTTTCGCACCCGACGCCACACTCGAAGCTCAGTTCGGACGGCTGCCGCCGCTGGACACCACGGCAGCGCAAGCAGCCGGCTTCTGCCACGACGGTGATGTCGGCACCCTCGTCGAGCGTGCCGTGCAAGCTATCGCCACCTGATCCCGTACTTTCATCCCGGCGCTCAATGCGCCGTGCCTCCACTCAGGAGAACGCCCCATGGCCCTCACCCGCCGCGCCCTCGTAAAGGGCGGAACCGCGAGCATCCTGCTGCCGCCCATCCTGTCGCACGAAGCGATGGCGCAAGCTGTCGTCGACACGCTGAAGATCGTTACCGGCTTCGCCGCCGGCGGCACGTCAGACACGGTGTGCCGGCGCCTGGCCGATGCCCTGCGCAACCAGTACGCACGCACCGCGCTGGTGGAGAACAAGACCGGCGCCGGCGGGCAGATCGCCATCGTTTCCATGAAGACGGCGCCTGCCGATGGCACGGTGCTGCTGCAAACGCCAGCGTCCATGCTGACCATCTACCCGCACATCTACAAGTCGCTGCAGTACGACCCCTTCAAGGACCTGATGCCGGTGTCCCTGGCCTGCAACTTCGAGTTCGCGCTGGGCGTGGGAGCCAAGGTGCCCGCCACGATCAGGACGGTGCCCGAGTTCCTCGCCTGGGCCAAGGATCGGCCGGCGGACGCGAACTTCGGCTCGCCCGCCGCCGGATCGACTCCTCACTTCACCGGCGAGATGATCAGCCGCGCTGGTAACGCCAAACTGCAGCATGTGGCCTACCGGGGCACGCAACCGGCCATCCTGGACCTCATCGGCGGCCAGATCAGCTCGGTGTGCGGACCCATCGGGGACTTCATGCCGCACTTGTCAGGAGGCAAGGTGCGCCTGCTCGGCGTCTCCGGCGCCAAGCGCAGCCGTTTCGTTCCCGATGTCCCTACCTTCGTGGAACAGGGCCTGAAGAACGTCGCGACGGAGGAGTGGTTCGGCCTCTACCTGCCGGCGGGAAGCAGCGCCGAGCGGGTGCAGCAGATGAACGCTGCTGCGCGGACCGCTCTGGCCCGCCAGGACGTGGTCGACGCATTTGCAGTGATGGGACTCGAGGCGAAGTCGTCATCTCCTGCCGAGCTTGCCGAGTTGCAGCGTCGGGATACCTCGCGCTGGGGGCCCATCGTCAAGGCCGTCGGCTTCACGGCGGAGTGAGCGGTTGCGCGGCGAACCCGGTGGCTCACGATACGCCGGTTTCGCTGCTCGTGGCGCCGTGCCTTGCCGTGAAACGCCGGCACCTGTTGACGGCCCAACAAGCAGCCACGCACGCTTTCGTCGGCCGTGACCGGAGCCAGGATGGGGTCCTTCTCGTCTGCGGCGTGAATGATCGCTCCTGGCCGGTCGCTCTCGGCAAACCAGCGCGCTGGCAGCGCAACGGTCAGCCTTGATGTCGTCATGCGAAACCGCGGCTTCAGTCGCCCCAGACCTGTTGCAGTTCAGCCATTGTGCTTCTGGGTTGGACTTGCTGGCCACGTCGGCAAAGCCAGGCAGTGCAGACCGGCCGCGGTGGCGTCGCTCAGGCGCCATGCAGGTGCCACCCGCACCGAGGGAGTCTTGCCTCAAGTTGTCTCATGAGCTTGGCAACTCGGAAATCAGCTGGCCCAGGATCCGGATGCCCGGCTCGATGGCCTTGGGTGCAATGGCCGACCACCCCAGGCGCATGAAGTGGTGCGGTGCGGGTTGAGCTGTGAAGAACACCTCGCCTGGCTCGATGAGCACGCCGTGCTCGCGGGCTCGCGCGGCCAGCGTCGTGGCGTCCAGCCCCCTGGGCAGCGATACCCAGCAGGAACTGCCACCGGATACCGGCGTCACACGGCATTCCGGCGCATGCCGTGCAAGCGCCTCCAGCACGGCGGCGCCTCGCTCGCGCCAGGCGCCGGCCGTACGGCGCAGCAGGGAGTCATGGTGGCCCAGCGACAGAAACAGCGCGAAGGCGCGCTGCACCATGGCGGAAGGATGGCGCAGCTCCAGCCGGCGCAGTGCACGCAGCTCCGAGACGAGCTCGGCAGGCCCGACGACGTAACCCATGCGCAAGCCAGGCGCCACGGTCTTGGAGAGGCTGCCGATGTAGATCACCCGGTCGGCGCGGTCCAGGCTCTTGAGCGCCGGGAAGGGATCTGCATCGAAGCGGTTCTCACTCTCGTAGTCGTCTTCGATGACCACGAAGTCCCGTTCCTGTGCCATGCGCAGCAGCGCCTGCCGGCGCTGCAGCGGCATCGTCACCGTCGTTGGGCACTGATGGCTGGGCGTGGTGTAGACGTAGTCGCAGTCGGCCAGGGCGTCACTCACCGGAAGGCCCTGCTCGTCCACCGGCACCTCCTTTAGCGCGCTGGTGCGGCTGGCGAATATGTTGCGGGCGTCCGGATAGCCGGGTTCTTCCATCGCCACGCGGGTGCCTTCGCGCATGAGCAGGTCGGCAGTCAGGTAGAGAGCGTGCTGCGCTCCCACGGTGACGACGACCTCGTCGGGTGTGGCCCACACGCCGCGGCGCGGCAGCACGCGCGAGCAGATCTGCTGCACCAGCCGCTCGTCGTCGCGCATGATCTGGTCGGGCGCCCAGTCGCGGATGTCCATCACGCTGAGCGCCTTGATGCAGCACTCGCGCCAGTCGGCCGTGGGAAACAGCGCCGCATCAAACTGGCCGTAGAGGAAGGGGTACGGATAGCGTTGCCAGTCCACCGGCTTGACGATGCTGCGCTGGTGCGACGGACGCAGCCGAAACCGGGAGCTCCAGTCCGGTGTCTGCGGTGTCTGGGGTTGCGCAGGCAACCCGAGGCCGTCGCGCACGCGACCGGCCAGGACATCCTGGCTGACGAAGTAGCCGCTGCGCTGGCGCGGCAGGATGAAGCCTTCGTCAGCCAGCTGCTGGTACGCCAGCACGACGGTATTGCGCGCCACGCCCAGCTCATGGGCCAGCTCACGGCTCGACGGCAGCGAATCGCCGGGTGCGAGCTGGCCGCCCAGGATGGCGTCCACGACCATGCTGCGCACGCGCGCCTGCAGACTCTGGTGCTGCTGGGTGCTGCGCTCGAGCAGCTGCTTCCACATGGCGGCGCTGTAGCGCTGGGACATCATGACTCCGCGGGAACGACTGGCCTCAACGATCGTGCCGATCTGGTCCTAACGGCAGCCGCGGCGGCGGCCCACACTGCGACGCCTGCAAGTGTGGACCATTCCGGGACTGCCTCATGAAACCGCTTCTACGCATCATCGAACAGGCGCGCAGCGCGCCGCAGCGCATCGTCCTTTGCGAGGGCGAAGATCCGCGCGTGCTCGACGCCGCCGCGCGCGCGCGCCGCGAAGGCCTCGCGCAGTTGACGTTGGTGGGAGACTCCCGTCGCATCATCGACGCTGCGCGTCGTTGTGGGGTCGATCTCGATGGCATCGACCTCGCCGAGCCGGCGCGCTCGCCGCACGCGCACGCCTTCGCGGCCGAGCTGCACACGCTGCGTGCGGCCAAGGGCATGAGCGCGGAACAGGCGCGCCAGGAGGTGTGCAAGCCGCTGGTCTACGCCAACCTGATGGTGCGCCTGGGCCAGGCGCAGGGCAGCGTTGCCGGCGCCGTGCACACCACCGCCGACGTGGTGCGCAGCGCCATCCAGATCATCGGCACCGATCCGGCGTTCAGTCTGGTGTCGAGCTTCTTTCTGATGATGCTGTGCGAGCCCTTCCACCACCTCAAGGGCGGACTGATCTTCTCGGACTGCGCGCTGGTGGTGGAGCCGGACGCGGCGGGCCTGGCGGACATCGCCGTTGCCGCGGCCGACAGCGCGCGGGCGCTGCTGGGAGTGGATCCGCGGGTGGCGATGCTGTCCTTCTCCACCAACCACAGCGCGCGGCATCCCGCGGTGGACAAGGTCGTGCAGGCCGCGCAGCGTGCCCGCGCGCTGCGGCCCGGGCTGGCCGTCGATGGCGATGTGCAGCTCGATGCCGCCATCGTGGCCGAGATCGCGCAACGCAAGCTGCCGCAGTCTCAGGTGCAGGGACATGCCAACGTGCTGGTGTTTCCCAACCTGGATGCCGGCAACATCGGCTACAAGCTCGCCGAGCGCGTGGGTGGCGCGATGGCCGTCGGCCCGCTGCTGCAGGGCCTGGCCCGGCCGGCCAACGATCTGTCGCGAGGCTGCAGCGCCGAGGACATCTTCCATGTCATCGCCGTCACCGTGGTGCAGGCCCAGGCGGCCGCGGCGCGGGATCGGGCCGCGCGTGCCGCGGCAACGCTGGTGCAGCCCTGCGCCGGCTGACGGCGATGGATGCAGGTTTTGCCGTGCTGCTGGTGCTGGTGGCCGTGGGCAGCTGGTTCCAGACGCTCACCGGTTTCGGGCTGGGAATGATCGTCGTGGGCGCAGCCAGCGCGCTCGGCCTGGCTCCGCTGGCCGCGCTGGCGACGCTGGTCAATCTCGTGTCGCTGCCGCAATACGCCCTGGCCCTGCGGGGCTGCAGCGCGCACATCGCCTGGCGGCTGGCCGTGCCTGCAGTGATCGGCATGCTGCCGTCCATCGCGCTCGGGGTGGCGCTGCTTGACCGGCTGGACGAGCGCGCCGCGCTCGTGCTGCAGGCGTTGCTGGGTGCCGTGATCGTGTATTCGGCCTTCGGTCTGGCGCGGCGGCCTCAGCCGCTGCCGGCGCCGTCTGCGCCCCGCAGCTTCCTGGCCAGCGGCCTGGCCGGCGGCTTGATGAGCGGGCTCTTCGGCATGCCGGGGCCGCCATTGATCTTCCACTTCTACCGCCAGCCCCTGGCGCTGCCGCAGATCCGCAGCATGCTGCTGGCGGTGTTCACGGCGATGTCGCTGTGGCGCACGCTGGCCAGCGCGCTGCAGGGGCAGTTCGATGCGGCCCTGGGCCTGCAGGCTGCGGTGGCCTTGCCGGTGATGGGCGGGGCCACGCTGCTGGCGCGCCGTTTCCCGCCGCCGCTGTCGCCGGTGGCGATGCGGCGGCTGGCCTACGGCGTGCTCACGGCCATCGGGATCGCGCTGGCCGTACAGGCGCTGTGGGGCCTGGCCGCCGTGCAGCGCTGAGCCCGGCCGGGTCGGTGATCCGCTGCGCCTCGCCCGGCGCATGGCCGGCGCGGCCGCGGCGTTTTCACGGGTGCCGGGCCAGTGACCGGGCGATGGCTGCCACCACCCGCTGCGGCAGCTCCTGCGTCAGGCCGTGCCGGAGCTCGGCCGCCACGCTGTGGCGGTACCAGGCGCCCAGGTCCAGCCCCACGCCCACGCCAAGCAGTGCGATGCCGGCTCGCTCCTCGCGGCTGACGACCTGCTGCAAGTGCGCATCGAGATAGCCGGTGTCGTTGGCCTGGGCGGTGGCACTGTCCATCGGTGAGCCGTCCGACACCACCAGCAGGATGCGCCGTGCCTGCGGCCTTGCGCGCAGCCGGGCGCAAGCCCACTCGACCGCCTCGCCGTCAATGCCCTCGCGGAACAGGTCGGCCTTGAGCAGGGCTGCCACGTCCAGGCGGGCGCGGCGCCAGGAGCGCCCGGCGTCCTTGAACACCAGATGGCAGCGCTCGTTGAGTCGCCCCGGGTGCGCCGGCCGCCCGGCCGCGAGCCAGGCCGCCCGGGCGCGGCCGCCGTTCCAGCCGCTCGTGGTGTAGCCCAGCAGTTCTGTCGTGGCGCCGGCGGCCTCCAGCGCGCGCAGCAGCACGTCTGCCAACTGCGCCACGCCTTCGGCATGGCTGCGCATGGAACTGGAGCAGTCCACCAGGATCGTGACGGCCGCGTCGGTGCGTGGCTGCTGAGCCTCCTGTGTGAACAGCCGCCGCTCGGCGGGGCTGCAGGCCAGCTGTGCCAGCCGCCGTCCGTCGATGTGGCCATGCTCCTGCCCGAAATCCCAGCCCTGGACGGCGGGCTGCGCCAGCACCCGTTGCAGCTGGCGCGCCAGCCGACCGTGGTGCAACTGCAGCCGCGCCAGCTGCGCATCGATTCGCTCCCGGTACTCGCGCAGCAGGGCCGGGCGTACCAGCGTCGCGGCCCGCAGCTCGCGGTCGTGAGCACGGGTGAAAACGCGGTAGCCGCCGGATGCGGCTTCGAGCAGCCGGCTGCCCGCGGCCTCGGGCGCAAGCAGGGCCGTGTCGCACTCGCCCGGGGGCAGCAGCCAGGACAGCGCCGCGCCGGCCCGGTTGGCAGGGGTGGCCTGCGGTGCCCTGCCCTGCGCAGCTGCTGCCTCGCGCAGCCGCTGTCCCGTCCACCGGGCCAGCGCCAGCGCGGCCTCAGCGAAAGCGGCCTGGTCGTCCAGGCTGCGCTGCATGCGCGACAGCCAGGGGCCAATGGCCGGCGCGATGCCCGCGCGCGTGGCCTCGATCAGGCCCTCGCTCTCGTCGGGCAGCGCCCGCGCGTTGAAGCGCGACCAGCACAGCTGCGCCAGCGTGAACAGCAGCAGCCCCGATGCGCTCTCGGCCAGGCCGGCGTCCAGCGCCGAGCGCGACCAGTCGGCGAAGCGGCCACGCACGTTGGCGCACACGCCGGGCAGGTGCGCCGGCACGCGACTCTCGCAGCGCAGCTGCTCCAGCAGATCGAACACCAGGCGCTCGATGGCGCCGGCCGGCGCCCCGTGCTCGTGCAGCGCCGCTTGCGAGTGGCACAGCCGCAGCGCCAGCGCGTCGCCGCAGCCGCGCAGCGCGTGCAGCCGCTCTTCGGCCTGCAGGCGCAGGTGCGGCGCGTCCAGGCGCAGCGCCGCGTCGCCATCAAGCAGCCGGCCCGCGCGCCACTGCAGCCGCGGGCGGCCGCTGAGCGCGCGCAGGGCAGCGGCCGCCAGCCGCTGCTCATGCTGAAGGCGCAGGTCCATCTCAGTCCGACAGTGCCGACTCGCGCAGCTCCTGGTCGAAGCAGCGCTGGAAGTACTCGGCCACCACCGGCCGTTCGGCCGGTTCGCACTTGTTGAGAAAGCTCAGCCGGAACGCCAGGGCCGCGTCGCCAAAGATGGCCAGGTTCTCGGCCCAGCTTATGACGGTGCGCGGCGACATCAGCACCCCGAGGTCGCCGGCGGCGAAGCCGCGGCGCGTCAGGCCTGCCACCGCCACCATGCGCTCCACCAGCTCCCGCCCGGCGGCATCGTCGAGCGCAGGTACGCGCGCGCGCACGATCTCGGCCTCGGCCCGCGGCGCCAGGTAGTCCAGCGTGGCCACGATGTTCCAGCGGTCCACCTGTGCGTGGTTGAGCAACTGCGTGCCGTGGTAGAGGCCGTTGAGGTTGCCCAGCCCCAGCGTGTTGGCCGTGGCGAAGAGCCGGAAGCACGGGTGCGGACGCAGCACGCGGTTCTGGTCCAGCAGGGTAAAGGCGCCGTCGCGTTCGAGCAGGCGCTGGATCACGAACATCACGTCCGGCCGCCCCGCGTCGTACTCGTCGAACACCAGCGCCACCGGGCGCTGCAGCGCCCACGGCACGATCCCCTCCTGGAACTCCGTGACCTGCCGCCCCTCGCGCAGCACGATTGCGTCGCGCCCCACCAGGTCCAGCCGGCTCACGTGCCCGTCAAGGTTCACGCGCACGCAGGGCCAGCCCAGCCGCGCGGCCACCTGCTCGATGTGGCTGCTCTTGCCCGTGCCGTGAAGACCCTGCACCAGCACGCGGCGGTTGTGGGCGAAACCGGCCAGCAGCGCCAGCGTCACGTCCGGGTCGAAGCGGAAGGCCGGGTCGATGTCGGGTACATGCTCGTCGCGCTCGGCGAAGGCCGGCACCCGGAGCGGCGAGTCGATGCCGAAGAGGTCGCGCACGGGCAGCAGCAGCTCGGGTCGCATGGCGTCGGGCTCCTTCAGGCCGATTGGCGCGTGTCACCGGGCTCGCCCGACTCGATGGCCGCCAGCGCCGCGGCGGCGCGCCGCAGCGCGGGCAGGTATTGCAGCGCCTTGTCCACGTCCATGCGCATCGCCGGGGCCTGGATCGCGATGCCCATGTTGGAGCGCCCCGCATCGCCCACCAGCACGGCGATGCAGCGCAGCCCGGGCAGGAATTCCTCCTCGTCCAGCGCAAAGCCCTGGGTCTTCACGCGCTCGAGTTCCAGTTCGAGAGAGCCGTACTCCGTGATCGTGTGCGGCGTGAATGCCTCCAGCGGCACGTTGGCCAGCAGCCGCCGGCGCTGCGCCGCGCTCATCTGCGCCAGGAACAGCTTGCCGCTGGCCGAGCAGTGCACAGGCACGCGCGAGCCCGGGTGCAGGTAGAAGCGCAGCGGAGCGGGCGTCTCCACCCGGTCCAGGTACAGCACCTCGCTGCCCGACAACGCCGTGATGTTGCAGCTTTCGCCCACCTCGGCCACCAGCTGGCGCAGCACCGCATGGCGCGCGCCATGGCGGGTGTCGTTGAGCAACAGCTGCTCGGCCAGCCGGCGCAGCCGCAGCCCGGTGCTGTAGTGCCGCCCGTCGCCCTCGCGCTGCAGCATGCCCAGCGACTCCAGCTGCTGGAGCATGCGGTGCAGCGTCGGCTTGGGTACACCGGTCTCCTCCACCAGGTCCTGCAGCGAGAACGCGTCGCTGCGCGCAGCAATGACTTCCAGCAGCACCAGTAGCCGCTGCGTGGGCGTGTCGCCGTCGATGCGGGTCACGTCGTCGGATCCTGCGCTCATGGCATCTCCTCAAAAGTTGAACGAATCGTACCGAAAAACGAGATAAGACGTTGCCATTTTCTAACTCAGCGCCTACATTGCATGCAACGTCTCAAATTTTGGAACGTGGTGTTCCGGAAAGAGGCGAACAATGGAGACCGAGATGAGCGAGCAGCGCAGCGTGGTGGCCGGGCCTCAGAAGATGACGCCCTCCGAGGCCTTCGTCGAAACAATGGTGGCCAACGGCGTGACCGAGATGTTCGGGATCATGGGTTCGGCCTTCATGGATGCCATGGACATCTTTGCCCCCGCAGGCATCCGGCTGATCCCGGTGGTGCACGAGCAGGGTGCCGGCCACATGGCCGACGGCTACGCCCGGGTGTCCGGGCGGCATGGCGTGGTGATCGGGCAGAACGGCCCGGGCATCAGCAACTGCGTCACCGCCATCGCCGCGGCGTACTGGGCGCACACGCCCGTGGTGATCGTCACGCCGGAGGCGGGCACCATGGGCATGGGCCTGGGCGGCTTCCAGGAGGCTCGGCAGCTGCCCATGTTCCAGGAGTTCACCAAATACCAGGGCCATGTGACGCATCCGGCCCGCATGGCCGAGTTCACGGCGCGCTGCTTCGACCGCGCCATGAGCGAGATGGGGCCGACGCAGCTCAACATCCCGCGCGACTACTTCTACGGCCAGATCACGGCTGAGATCCCGCAGCCGCGCCGTCTGGACCGCGGCCCTGGCGGCGAGCACAGCCTCAACGAGGCGGCCGAGCTGCTGGCCACGGCAAGGTTCCCGGTGGTCATCTCCGGCGGCGGCGTGGTGATGGCTGACGGCGTGGAGGCTTGCCAGGCGCTGGCCGAGCGGCTGGGCGCGCCGGTGGTCAACAGCTATCTGCACAACGACAGCTTCCCGGCCAGCCACCCGCTGTGGTGCGGCCCGCTGGGCTACCAGGGTTCCAAGGCGGCGATGAAGCTGATCTCGCGCGCCGACGTGGTGGTGGCGTTGGGCTCGCGCCTGGGGCCTTTCGGCACGCTGCCGCAGCACGGCATGGACTACTGGCCCAAGAACGCCAAGATCATCCAGATCGACGCCGATCACAAGATGCTGGGCCTGGTGAAGAAGATCTCGGTAGGCATCTGCGGCGACGCCAAGGCCGCCGCGCAGGCCCTGGTGCAGCGCCTGGCCGGCCGCACGCTGGCCTGCGACGCCACGCGCGCGCAGCGCGCCGACGAGATCGCCACCGAGAAGGCAGCGTGGGAGAGGGAGCTCGACGAGTGGACGCATGAGCGCGACCCCTACAGCCTGGACATGATCGAGGAGGCCAAGGGCGAGCGCTCGCCCTTCGGCGGCCACTACCTGCATCCGCGCCAGGTGCTGCGCGAGCTGGAGAAGGCCATGCCCGCGGACGTGATGGTGTCCACCGACATCGGCAACATCAACTCGGTGGCCAACAGCTACCTGCGCTTCGAGAAGCCGCGCAGCTTCTTCGCCGCCATGAGCTGGGGCAACTGCGGCTACGCCTTCCCCACGATCATCGGTGCCAAGGTGGCCGCGCCGCACCGCCCGGCCATCTCCTACGCGGGCGACGGCGCCTGGGGCATGAGCCTGATGGAGACGCTGACCTGCGTGCGCCACGACATCCCCGTCACGGCGGTGGTGTTCCACAACCGCCAGTGGGGCGCGGAGAAGAAGAACCAGGTGGACTTCTACAACCGCCGCTTCGTTGCCGGCGAGCTCGACAGCCCCAGCTTCGCTGGCATCGCGCGCGCCATGGGTGCCGAGGGCATCGTGGTGGACCGGCTGGAGGACGTGGGCCCGGCCCTGAAGCGCGCGGTGGACCTGCAGATGAACCACGGCAAGACCTGCATCGTCGAGATCATGTGCACACGCGAGCTCGGCGACCCGTTCCGCCGCGACGCGCTGGCCAAGCCGGTGCGGCTGCTGGAGAAGTACAAGGACTTCGTCTGAAGCCGCCCTTGCCCGCTCCCTTCGGGAGCGGGCGCCGCGGCCGCCCGCCCTGGGAGGCCGCCCCGAACGGGAGACCCCCATGCATGCCTCTTCCCTGCCGGCACCGCCGTTGCTGGCGCAACTGCGCGGCTACCTGCCCGGCCTGCTGCTGTGCGGCACCATCGCGCTGGCGGCCACTTTCGTGTCCGAGCACTACGGCGGCCCGCAGTTCCTCTACGCGCTGCTCATCGGCATCGCGTTCCACTTCCTGGCCGACTCCGACAAGTGCCAGCCTGGCGTGGAGTTGGCGGCCAGGAAGCTGGTGCGCGTGGGCGTGGCGCTGCTGGGCGTGCGCATCGCGGCCAGCGACGTGGCCGACCTGGGGCTGGCCGGGGTCGGGGCGCTGGTCGGCGCGGTGGTGCTGACCATCGGCTTCGGGCTGCTGCTGGCGCGGCTGCTGAAGCTGCCGCCCGCGCTGGGGCTGCTGACGGGTGGGGCCACGGGCATCTGCGGCATCTCGGCGGCAATGGCGATCTCCGCCACGCTGCCGGCCACGCGCGATACCGAGCGCTACACCCTGCTCACGGCCATCGGCGTGGCCGCGTTCTCCACGCTGGCGATGGTGCTGTACCCGCTGGCGGTGGGCGCACTGCAGCTCTCCACCGCCGAGGCCGGGCTGTTCCTGGGCGGCTCGATCCACGACGTGGCGCAGGTGGTGGGCGCGGCTTTCATGGTTTCGCCGCAGGTGGGCGATACCGCCACGCTGGCCAAGATGTTTCGGGTCGCGCTGCTGATGCCGGTGGTGCTGGTGCTCGCGCTGATGCTGCGCACGCGCCGCGGCGGCGCGGGCGCGCGCCAGGGTCCGCTGGTGCCGGTGTTCCTGCTGGTGTTCGCGGCCCTGGCCACCGCAAACAGCCTGGGCTGGCTGCCGGGGTCGGCGGTGGAGCTGGGCTCGGACGTGTCGCGCTGGTGCCTGGTGGTGTCGATCGCCGCGCTGGGCGTGAAGACCGCGCTGGAAAAGCTAGCCGAGCTGGGCTGGCAGCCCGTGGCGCTGCTGCTGGGCGAGGCCGCGTTCGTGGCGGGCTGGATGCTGCTGGCCGTGGCGCTGATGCGCGGACTCGGCGCTTGAGCGCGTGGACCCATCGATTGCCGCCATCTGGCGCTACGGCGCCGGGCCCGCGGCCACTACTCTGAATCCAAGGCCGGCGCCACGAGCCGGCACAACCAAGGAGACGACATGAAGCGAGACCAAGAGGCACTGCCCGGGGTGGAGTTCCTGCAGGCCTTCGGCGATGCCTGGAACCGCCACGACATCGACGCGCTGATGGAGTTCATGGACCGCGACTGCGCCTTCCACGCCGTGGCCGGCCCGGACCTGATGGGCCGCAGCTTCGTCGGTCGCGACGAGGTGCGCCAAGGCTTCATGCTGGCGTGGCAGACGTTTCCCGACGCCGCCTGGCTCGACGCCGACCACTTCGTGCAGGGCGACCGCGGCGTGACCGAGAGCACCTTCTGCGGCACCCGCGCCGACGGCACCTTCGTCGAGGCGCGCATGGTGGACGTATTCACCTTCCGCAACGGCAAGATCGCCATCAAGAACGCATTCCGCAAGGACCGCCAGCCCCCGGCAGGGCGCTGAAGGAGCTGCAGCATGGACGCCGTAGTCTCTCCCGAACTGCTGCTGCGCACGGGTCGCACCACCGAGCCCACGCGGCCCTACGACCCCGCCTACGACCCGCTGGTCGCGCCTACCCCGGGACAGGGGCGCGACTATGCGCCGACCTACTGGATCGGCACCGCCGGTGCGCCGCCCGAGGATGATGGCCCCATCACGCACGACGTGGATGTGGACGTGGCAATCATTGGCTCGGGCTTCACCGGGCTGTCCACCGCCATCCACCTCGCGCGCGACCATGGCATCAAGGCCACGGTGCTGGAGGCCAACCGCGTGAGCTGGGGCTGCAGCACGCGCAACGGCGGCCAGGCGCAGTGCGCCTCGGGGCGGCTCAAGCGCTCGCAGTGGATCGAGCGCTACGGCCTGGACACGGCGTTGCGGCTGCACGAGGAGGTGTGCGACGCGATGCAGACCTTCAAGAGCCTCATCGCCGACATTCCCTGCGACCCGCAGCCCGGCGGCCACCTGTACATCGCCCACCGCGCCAAGGTCATGCCGGCGCTGGAGCGCGAGGCCAAGCTCCTGCGCGAAGTCTTCAACTACGGCGCGCGCATCCTGGATGCCGACACGGTGCGGCGCGAGTACGTGGACGACCGCGAGGCCGCGGGCGCGATGCACGAGCCCGAGGGCATCGGCATCCACGCCGGCAAGCTTGCCTTCGGCTACCTGCGCAAGGCGCGCGCGCTGGGAGCCCAGGTACATCCGGCCAGTCCCGTCACGGGCTGGGAGACGCGTGGCGGCGTGCACCATCTGCGCACGCCCGGCGGCGTGGTGCGCGCGCGCGCCGTGGGACTGTGCACGGGCGGCTACACCTCGCAGGCACTGCACCCGCAACTGCGCAACCGGCTGCTGCCCATCCTGTCGAACTCGATCGTGACGCGGCCGCTCACGCCGCAGGAGATCGAGGCGTGCAACTTCCGCACGCACCAGGTCATCACTGACACGCGGGTGCTGCGCCACTACTACCGGCTCATGCCCGACGGGCGCGTGCAGATCGGCAGCCGCAGCGCCATCACCGGACGAGACGCGCCGCAGGAGAAGTACCGCGAGCTCCTGGAGCGGGACCTGGCGCGCAAGTTTCCGGCGCTGGCGGGCATCCGCATCGACTACTCGTGGTGGGGCTGGGTCGATGTCAGCCACGACATGATGCCCAGGATCCACCAGCCCGATCCGCGCGAATCCATCTACTACGCGCTCGGTTACGGCGGCAACGGCGTCATGTACTCAGCACAGGCCGGGCGGTGGCTGGCGCAGTGGATCGCTGGGCGGGGCCAGGAGCTGAAGCTGCCCATATTCACCTCGAAGCTGCCCTTCCCGAACATCCGCGAGATGGTCGAGTCGCAGGCCTTTGCGCCATTTCGCCGGCTGGGCCAGCGCATGCTCTACCGCTGGTATCACCTCAAGGACGAGGTGCTCTGAGCGTTCACATTCGAGAAAAGGCCGGCCCCAGAAGGCACGTGCCACGGCTGATCCCATCAGTACACAGGAGAGAGACATGAAGATCACGTTCAAGACCTTGCTGCTGCCCGTAGCCGCCGCTTTGCTGGTAGCACCAGTGCAGGCTGCCACCTTCAAGATGGCCATTGGCGACGCCGCCGGCGGTACGCAGTGGGAGCTGGGCCAGGAGTTCGCCAAGCGCTTCAAGGAGAAGACGGGCGGCAAGCACAAGATTTCGCTGTTCCCCAACGGCCAGCTCGGCAGTGAGGAAGACACGGTCAACAACGCCGCGATGGGGTTGCTGGACTTCTCGATCCTGGCGGTCAACAACATCACGCCCTTCAGCCCGACCGTGGGTCTGCTGAGCCTGCCTTACCTGATCCAGAGCGCCGAGGATGCGCGCAAGCTCACGACCGGACCAGTAGGCAAGGAGCTCACCGAAAACACGGTGCGCGACGCCAAGGTGCGCATCGTGGGCTGGGCTTACTCGGGCTTCCGGGTACTGACCAATTCCAAGAAGGCGGTGCGCAACCTGGACGACCTCAAGGGCCTGGTGGTGCGGGTGCCCAAGAACGAGATCATGATCGCTACCTACCAGGCCTGGGGCATCAACCCCACGCCGATGGCCTGGAGCGAGACCTTCACCGGGCTGCAGCAGCGGGTGATCGACGGGCAGGACAACCCCTACATCACCGTCTCGGCGATGAAGTTCTACGAGGTGCAGAAGTACGTCACCAACATCCGCTACCTGTTCTCGCTGGAGCCGCTGATCGTGAGCGAGCAGGTATTCAAGGCACAGAAGCCCGAGGTGCAGCAAGCCATCCTGGAGGCGGGGCACGAGGCCACCGCGCACAGCTTCAAGTTCCTGCAGGACAGCGAGGCCAGGATCCGCCAGGACCTGGCCGCGCGCGGCATGCAGATCGTCGATCCGGACAACGGCGAGAAGGAGTGGATCCAGAAGGCCTCCACCGTGGTGTGGCCCAAGTTCTACAAGTCCGTCGGTGGCAAGGAGAAGGTGGACGTCGCCCTCAAGGCCCTGGGCCGCTGAGTCGCGCCGCCCGCGCGTCTCGTCTTCCGCGGCCCGGCATCCGGGCCGTGTTCCCACTGCCAAGGGAGACCGTCATGTCCATCGTCAAGCTGCTCGACCGTTTCGAGGAGCTGTGCTGCGAGGTGCTGCTTGCCGGCTTCGTGCTGCTGCTGTTCGTGCAGATTCTGCTGCGCCAGTTCTTCCAGTACTCGCTGCCCTGGGGCGACGAACTGGCCACCTACATGTTCGTCTGGTTCGCCTACCTGGGCGCCGTGGTGGCCGCCAAGATGTCGGCGCACAACCGCGTCACGTTCCAGTTCCGCTTCTTCCCGCCCATCGTCAAGAAGGTCAGCGAGACGCTGGCCGATCTGGTGTGGGTTGCCTTCAACCTCTACTTCGTGGCGCTGAGCTACGACTTCGTGTTCCGCCAGATGAACACGTTCTGGAAGTCGCAGACGCTGGGTGTGCCGATGAAGTATTTCTACATGGTGCTGCCGGCGGCCTTCACGCTGATGTCGCTGCGCATCCTCTGGAACAACTGGATCAAATGGACCACCGGCGCCGAGGCCGTGGACCCCGAGGCCGCCGAGATCGAGAAGCTCAAGCGCGGCGCGTCCACGACGCACGCCAACGCCTGAGGAGCCACCCATGGACAGTTCCGTTGCGCTGCTGCTCTTCGGCGGCTTCTTCGTTTTGCTGATCATCGGCGCGCCCATCACGGTGGCGCTGGCCGGGGCGGCGATGCTGGCGTACCTGATGACGGAGGCCAACCCCATCGGCTTCGTGCAGATTGCCTTCACGTCGGTAGGCAGCTTCCCGCTGATGGCGCTGCCGGCCTTCGTCCTTGCCGGTGCGCTCATGGAGTGCGCCGGCATCTCGCGACGGCTGGTGGACATCGCCGAATCCCTGGCCGGCCCGATCACGGGCGGGCTCGGCGCGGCCACCGTGCTGGCCTGCCTGTTCTTCGGTGCCATCTCCGGCTCCGGCCCGGCCACCACTGCCGCGGTGGGCATGCTGATGATCCCGGCAATGACGCAGCGCCGCTACGAGCGCAGCTACGCCTCGGCGGTGACAGCGGCCTCCGGTGGGCTGGGCATCATCATCCCGCCCTCGATCCCCATGGTGATCTTCGGCATCTCGGCGCTGGGTCTGGCGCCGCCACCCGAGGCCATCGAGAAGTACGGTGAGTTCCCCACTCTCTCCATCCCGAAGCTGTTCGTCGCCGGCGTGCTGCCCGGGCTGATCATGGCTGCGAGCCTGTTGGTGGCGAACTATGTGATCTCGCGCAAGCGTGGCTACAAGGGCCTCACCAGCCACTGGTCGCCGCAGCAGATCGGCCAGGCGCTGCGCAGGGGCGTCTGGTCGCTGCTGGCACCGGTGCTGATCCTGGGCGGCATCTACAGCGGGTTGTTCACGCCGACGGAATCAGCGGTGGTGGCCATCTTCTATACGCTGCTGGTGGGCGTGTTCCTGCACCGCGAACTGACGCTGGCGGCGGCCCTCAAGGCGCTGCGCACCACGACCTGGATCACCGGGCGGGTGCTGCTGATCCTCTTCGCTGCCACCGTCTTCGGCCGGCTGCTGGTGGAGCAGGAGGTGCCCTCGACGCTGGCGGCCTCGCTGCTGGCGCTCACCGACAACATGGCCTTGATCTGGACCATGGTGATCGTCTTCCTGCTCTTCGTGGGCATGTTCATGGAAACACTGGCGGCCATCATGATCCTGGTGCCGGTGCTGTTGCCGGTGATGTACATGCTGGGAGCGGATCCGACGCACGTGGGCATCGTCGTCATCTGTGCACTGTCCATCGGCTTCCAGACGCCGCCCCTGGGCGAGAACCTGTTCGTGGCCTCGGGCATCGGTGGTGCCAGCGTGGAGCAGATCGTCGCCCGCATCCATCCCTTCGTGCTTGCTTCAATCACGGGGCTGCTGCTCATCGCCTTCGTTCCGCAGATCAGCCTGTGGCTGCCCAGGGTCATGGGCTATTGAGCAAAGCCCTGCGGAGGCTGCTGCTGCCGGCAGAGCCGGTGGCAGGGGGTGAGCCGGGCTACGGCAACGGGTGGTCGTGGGGACGGCCCGCCGCCGTGAGCAGCACGTCGGTGGGCGAGTTCAGCGCGGTCTCCGCCGAGTCCTGCACGACGCCGATCACGAAGCCGATGGCCACCACCTGCATCGCCACGTCGGTGGAGATGCCGAACAGGAGTGGGCATGAACCAACGCAGCGGTTCCCGGTGCTCCGGAGTCCGGGCCCTGCGCGCTCGTGCCGCGACGTTCCGAGGCCGGGCTGCTTACGCATGAAGGTGGCCTCCATGTGCAGGCTTCGGGTTGCTCGCGAGCCAAGAAGCCCTTTCGTGTGCGCGGGCGGAAGGTCATTGCCATACCGGAGCCTACGGTCCGCCGCGGCCCACCTCAAGGATGGCCGGAAACTGGAAGGCGACGCTGAGTTCCGGCCGCCGTTCAACCACGCTTCGCCGCGATGAGCGGCTGTACCGCCGGAGCTTGCAGCTTCGGGCGGTCGGCGTCGAGCGCGGCCAGCGGCTGCACCTCCCGCATCGAGGCCAGGCTGCGCCGGGTGAGGTCCTGGTACACGCGCGTGCCTTCGAGCTTCCAGGCGATCTCGTCCTCGCCGAGCTCGCGCACCGCCTTGGCCGGCACGCCGGCCACGAGGGTGCGCGGCGGCACCTTCACGCCCGCGCGCACGAAGGCGCAGGCCGCGACGATGGCCTTCTCGCCGATTTCGGCTTCGTCCATCACCACCGCGTTCATGCCCACCATGGCGTCACGGCGCACCACGCAGCTATGCAGCACGGCGCCGTGGCCGATGTGGCCGTTCTCCTCGACCAGCGTTTCCTGCTCGGGGAAGCCGTGGATCACGCAGGTGTCCTGCACGTTGGCGCCGGCGCGCAGCACGATGCGGCCGAAGTCGCCGCGCAGGCAGGCGGCCGGGCCGACGTAGCAGCCGGGGCCCACGATCACGTCGCCGATGAGCACGGCGCTGGGGTGCACGTAGGCGCTTGGGTCCACCACGGGAATCACGCCTTCGAGGCTGTAGCAGGGCATGGGTTTTCCTGGAACGTCTTTGACTTGCGTCACGAAGCGGCGGCAGCTTAGTATCGACCGACCGGTCGGTCAATGGCGGTTCGCCCGCCCTCACAAGTCCGGCCGCACCGATAACGATTGCAACGGAGACAAGGAATGGCCCAGCTGCCCAATGCCTGGATCGTGGACGGCGTGCGCACGCCGTTTGGCCGCTACGGCGGCGCGCTCGCGGGCGTGCGCGCCGACGACCTGGGCGCCGTGCCCATGCGCGCGCTCATGGAGCGCCACCCGCGGCTCGACTGGGCCGCGGTGGACGACGTGCTCTACGGCTGTGCCAACCAGGCCGGCGAGGACAACCGCAACGTCGCCCACATGTCGGCGCTGCTGGCCGGGCTGCCCGTGGACGTGCCCGGCGGCACGCTCAACCGGCTGTGCGGCTCGGGGCTGGATGCCATTGGGCAGGGCGCGCGCAGCATCCGCGCCGGCGAGGCCGACCTCATCGTCGCCGGCGGCGTGGAGAGCATGACGCGCGCGCCCTTCGTCATGGGCAAGGCCGACAGTGCCTTCTCGCGCGCGGCGAAAGTCGAGGATACGACCATCGGCTGGCGCTTCGTGAACCCGAAGATGAAGGCGCAGTACGGCATCGACTCCATGCCGGAGACGGCCGAGAACGTGGCGGCCGAGTTCGGCATCGCGCGCGCCGACCAGGACCTGTTCGCGTGGCGTTCGCAGCAGCGCTGCAAGGCCGCGCAGGACGCGGGCCGCTTCGCCGAGGAGATCGTGCCGGTGCTGATCCCGCAGAAGAAGGGCGACGCGCTGGCGGTGAGCGTGGACGAGCATCCGCGCCGGGAGACGACGCTGGAGCAACTGGGCCGGCTCAAGGGCGTGGTGCGCCCGGACGGCACGGTCACCGCGGGCAATGCCTCCGGTGTTAACGACGGCGCGGTGGCGCTGCTGCTGGCCTCGGACGCGGCGGTGGAGCGCTATGGGCTCAAGGCGCGCGGCCGCGTCGTCGGCATGGCGGTGGCCGGCGTGCCGCCGCGCATCATGGGCATCGGCCCCGCGCCGGCGACGAAGAAGCTGCTGGCACGCCTGGGCTGGTCGCTCGCCGACGTGGACGTGATCGAGCTCAACGAGGCCTTCGCGGCCCAGGGCCTGGCGGTGATGCGCCAGCTGGGGCTGCCCGACGACGCGGCCCACGTCAATCCCAACGGCGGCGCCATCGCGCTGGGCCACCCGCTGGGCGCCTCGGGCGCGCGGCTGGCGCTCACAGCGCTGCACCAGCTGGAGCGCATGGGCGGGCGGCGCGCCATCGCCACCATGTGCATCGGCGTCGGCCAGGGCATCGCGCTGGCGATCGAGCGGCCCTGAATCGCCACGCCGGCACGTCCCGTTTTATTCATTGAGATAGTGAAAGAGCAGGCGTGATGGGAGCAAAATAACCATCTTGATAGACAAGATGGTGTGCGCTTGGACGCCCGAATCGAGATTCACCAGGACGGCGCCTGGCGGCCGGCGGCCGTGCTGCAGTCCTTCGGCATCGACCGGTGCCGCGTGGAGTACCTGCCGGAGTACGTGTTCGGCGACGCGCCGTTTCCCATCGCGCTGAACCTGCCGGTGGGCTTCGCGCCCGAGCGGGCTGGGCCCGACGGCAGCGTGGACCGCAGCGTGCCTGCTTTCCTTTACGACCTGGTGCCGCAGGGACGCGGTCGCCGGCACCTCGTTTCTCTGCTCAAGCTGCAGGAGCAGGACCCGCTGGCCGAGACCATCGAGTTCCTCAAGCGCGACGTGCTCAACCTGGCGCTGCGCAACACCGACAACCATGCGCGCAACAGCGCCGTGCAGCGCCTGCCGAACGGCCGCATCCAGCTCACGCCGGTGTTCGACTTCGCGCCGATGTTCCTGGACCCCGACATGGTGCCGCGCTCCATCCACTGGCGCGACGGCAGCGGCCGGCGACTGGACCGCTGGGCCGACGTGATCGACGCGCTGGCGCTGCCGGAAGCCGAGCGCAACAGCGTCGCCCGTTCCCTGCGCGAGTTCGCCGGCATGGTGGAGCGTCTGCCCGACATGGCGCGGGACTGCGGCGTCGAGGACGCGGTGCTGGAGCCTTGCCGGCGCAGCATCGAGGCCCAGGCACGCGACCTGGGCGCCTTGCCGGTTGCCGAGGCTGTGGCGCCGCCGGCGGACAGGGCGCCAGCCGGACCCGCGGTGAAGCGCAAGCGGGGCCAGCGCCGTGGATAAGCGCTTGAAGCACTTCGACCCGCAGGCCTCGGCCGAGCTGCGCGCGCAACTGTACGAAGGCGTGGCCAGCGGCGCGCTGTCCATCGGCCAGGCCGTGAAGCTCATGCGCCGGGTCAGCCGCATGACGCAGCCGGAGTTCGCCGCCCACCGCGGCATCAGCGTGCAGGCCCTGCGCCAGATCGAGAGCGACACGGGCAACCCGACCGTGGAGACGCTCAACAAGGTGGCCGGCATCTTTTCCTTGCAGGTGGGCTTCGTGCCGGTGCCCCGCGAGCGTTGAGCGCAGTGCGGCCGGCCCGGCCGCGGTCGCGTGTTACCGGTCTTCCTGCCGGAACCGAGCCGGCGCCAGCGCCAGCATCCAGCCGCCCACCGTCTTGCGAAAGCGCGGGCTGTGCAGGCACACGCCGCCGGCCAGGCCCACCAGGCAGCCGAGCAGCGTGTCGAAAAAGCGGGCCTGGATCAGGTGCCCGGGGGAGCCGTGGCCCAGCGTGGCGGCTTCGGCCAGCAGGATGGTCAGCGGCGTGATCAGCATGACCGCCAGCCCGTAGTGCCGCACGACCAGGAGCTCGATCAGGAACGACAGCGCCATCATCAGCAGGCTCACGCTCCACGCGTTGAGCGGCAGCAGCAGCAGCGCGTAGGCCAGCGCCAGGCCGGCCGTGGTGCCCAGCACGCGGTGCAGCTGCCGGCTCCAGACCGCGCGCAGCGTGGCGCCCTGGATGACGGCCAGGCAGCTCACCGGCACCCAGTAGGCCTTCTCCAGCTGCAGCAGCTGCGCCAGCGCGAGCGAGATGCCCACGAAGGCGCCGATGACCACGGCGTCGAAGACGACGAAGTCGAAGGTGGGCGCCGGCAGCGGCGTCACGGGCGAGGGCTTGCGCAGCCGCAGCGTGTGGAGGCTGTACGCGAAGGCCACGAAGCAGGCCAGGAGGCAGCCCAGCGCGAACAGCCCGACGCGCGCGGGCAGCTCGTGCGGCGCGGCCGGGGCATGGGCGCCGATGGCCGCGGCCATGACGAAGAACAGGCTGCCCGGCGGTCCCAGCGCGTAGAAGCGCGCCAGCATCGTGGCCGCCATGGCCACGAACACCAGCACCGGCATCATCAGCACGGGCACCAGCGCGCTGAGCAGCCCGAAGGCGAAGCACGCCGTCATCGCGAAGGCGCAGGCCATGAGCGAGACCATGCGGTGCGACAGCGGCGTGTGGGGCAGGTACAGAAACACCAGGGCGCCCAGCGAGGCCACGAGCGCATCGGCCCTGCGGCCGAGCCAGGCGCCGGCCAGCAGCGGCAGGCCCATGGCCAGCGCCGCGAACAGCGGCATCTGCCACAGCCGGTCGCTCGATTGCACCGTCGCGAGGGCACGCAGCTCGGCCCTCACCCACTCGCCCATCGTCTGCAGCCACTTCATGCGGGCCGATTGTGGCCGCGGCCGCCGGGCATCAGGCCCGGCCCGCCGCCGAAGTGCTCAAGCCTCCACGCTGCCGTCGTGCATCCAGGCCGCGTGCTTCGGCGCGCGCTTCGTCCTGCTCCACTCTTCGAGCATCTCCCACTTCACCGCGTCGAGCCTTTGCATCATCTGCGGCGTGCCGCAGTCGGCGGCCAGCTCCAGGCGGTGGCCGTTGGGGTCGAAGAAGTAAATGCTCTTGAAGATGGTGTGGTTCGTCGGCCCGACCACCTCGATGCCGGCGGCTTCGAGCTTCGCCTTGGTGGCCAGCAGCGTGTCCACCGAGTCCACCTTCAGCGCCAGGTGCTGCACCCAGCTCGGCGTGTTGCGGTCGCGGTCCATGGGCGGCTGGCTGGGCAGCTCGAAGAAGGCCAGGATGTTGCCGTTGCCCGCGTCCAGGAAGACGTGCATGTACGGGTCCGGCGCCTTGGTCGAGGGCACCTCGTTCTCGGCGATGGCCAGCACGAACTTCATGCCCAGGTGCTTGCCGTACCACTCGACGGTTTCCTTCGCATCCTTGCAGCGGTAGGCGACGTGGTGGACTTGCTGGATCAGCATGGGAACTTCCTTGTCTGTGTTCGAAGCTTGTGAATGGGGCGCCGCGGCGCTCACACGCCTTCGCGCGCCAGCGCCATGGCCTCGCGCAGCACGGCGAGGTCGCCGATGTGGTTGCTCAGCAGCAGGATCAGCCGCGCATTGACCAGGGCGCTCTGCTCGTCGCTGAGGTCGCGGTGCGTGTCGATGAGCAGCTGGTAGAAATCGTCGCCGGGCGAGAAGTCGCGGTAGTAGCGCTTGCCGGGTTCGGCGATGTTGGGTTGCAGTTGCAGGCTCATGCGTGTCTCCCCGGAAGTCAGGCGTTGCAGGTGGCGCGGGCGACGGCCTGGCGCACGCGGGCGATGTCGGCGCCGCGCCAGCGGGCGCACACGTGCTGGTCGGGCCGCAGCAGGAAGGCGCTGCCGTCGCGGGCGTCGTAGCGCGCGGCCACCAGGCCCTTGGCGTCCTGCAGCATCGTCACGCCCGGCACGCTGCCCGCCTTGGGCGACACGATGAGCGCCTCCACGGGAATGGGCGCGTCCCGCAGGGCCTGGACCAGGCCGCGGTCCACCCCGGCCGGATCGTCCGCGTAGAGCAGGAGTTGGAAGCGGTTGCCGGCATGGTCGAGCAGCCAGCCGGCCTGGCCGTCGAGCAGCACCGGCGCGTCGGCCATCGGCGCGCCGGGCTCCATGTCGCCGGCGAACGTGTCGGTGTCGGGCGTGTTGAGCGGGGACGCGCTGTAGTACGAGGGCACCGACAGGCGGCCGGAGTTGACCAGCTTGCGCGCGAAGGCGTGCTTCTGCGCCAGTTGCAGCACCGCGTTGCGGAAGGTCTTGCTGGCGTTGCTCTTGGGCGTGATGAAGTCCGTGGAGCGCGTCGAGTTCATGATGTTCTCGTCGGCCGCGAACACGCGCTCCTCGGAGTACGTGTCCAGCAGCCTCGCGGGCGCCAGGCCGTCGAGCACGAGCTTGAGCTTCCACACCAGGTTGTCGGTGTCCTGGATGCCGGAGTTGGCGCCGCGCGCGCCGAAGGGCGAGACCTGGTGCGCGGAGTCGCCGGCAAAGAGCACCCGGCCGTGGTTGAAGCGGCCCATGCGCCGGCACTGGAAGGTGTAGACGCTGACCCACTCCAAGTCGAACTCGCGTTCGTCGCCGAGCATCGCCTTGATGCGGGGAATGACGTTCTCGGGCTTCTTCTCTTCCTCCGGGTCCGCGTCCCAGCCGAGCTGAAAATCGATGCGCCAGACGTCGTCGGCCTCGCGGTGCAGCAGCACGCTCTGGTTGCGGTGGAAGGGCGGGTCGAACCAGAACCAGCGCTCGGCCGGGAACTGCGCCTTCATGACCACGTCGGCGATCAGGAAGCGGTCCATGAAGATCTTGCCGTCGATGTCCAGGCCCAGCATGTTGCGGACGGGGCTGCGCGCGCCGTCGCAGGCGATGAGCCAGTCGGCGTCCAGCGCATAGACGCCGTCGGGCGTTTCGACCTGCAGCGTCACCCGGTCGCTCTCCGGGTTGACCGAGACGACCTTGTTCTTCCAGCGGATCTCCACGCCGGCCTCGTTGCAGCGCTCCACCAGGTACTGCTCCAGGTAGTACTGCTGCAGGTTCACCATGCCCGGGCGCTTGTGGTCCGCTTCGGGCAGCAGGTCGAAGCGGAAGACCTCGCCCTCGCCGAAGAAGGTGCGGCCCACGTGCCAGTTCACGCCCTTCTTCACCACCGCGTCGCCCACGCCGACGCGGTCCAGGATCTCCAGCGCGCGCTTGGCGTAGCACAGGCCGCGCGAGCCGACGGAGACGGTGTTGTCGTCGTCGAGCACCAGCACCGGGATGCCGTGCAGCCGGCAGTCCAGCGCGGCCGTGAGCCCCACCGGGCCGGCACCCACGATCACCACCGGGCGCCGGCCCGGTGCAGCCCCGGACAGCTCGGCTGGCTTGCGGTATTCGAACCTGGGATAGGTATAGGTCTTGAGCATGCCGTCTCCGCGAATTCGTCATTAACAAACGCGTTCGCAGTGTAGGCAGATGCAGATTCCGGTCTCTCAGGGTTTGCACTAAATCAAATCACTTAGACATTCACGAACGTAATGACTAAGATCAACGCCGGTTGTTAAACATTGCCGAAGCCATTCACTGAAAGCCATGACCAAAGCCTTCGCCTCTCAAGCCGACCTCGAAGAAAAGAAAGTCAGCTTCACGCAGATCTCCGAGCACGCCTGGGCCTACACGGCGGAAGGTGACCCGAACACCGGGATCATCATTGGCGACGACGCGGTGCTGGTGGCCGACACGCAGGCCACGCCGGCCATGGCGGCGGACGTGATCCGCCGCATCCGCGAAGTCACCGACAAGCCCATCGAGTACGTCGTGCTCACGCACTACCACGCCGTGCGCGTGCTGGGCGCCTCGGCTTACGAGCCGCAGCAGATCCTGGCCAGCCAGGACACCTACGACCTCATCGTCGAGCGCGGCGAGCAGGACAAGGCCAGCGAGATCGGCCGCTTCCCACGCCTGTTCCGCAACGTCGAGACGGTGCCGCCGGGGCTGACCTGGCCGACCATGACCTTCACCGGGAAGATGACCCTGTGGCTGGGCAAGCTCGAAGTGCAGCTGCTGCAGCTCGGCCGCGGCCACACCAAGGGCGACACGGTGGTGTGGCTGCCGCAGGAGCGCACGCTGCTCTCCGGCGACCTGGTCGAGTTCGACGCCACGCCCTACGCGGGCGACGCCTACTTCAAGGACTGGCCGCAGACGCTGGACAACATCGCCGCGCTGAAGCCGCTGGCGCTGGTGCCGGGTCGCGGCGCGGCGCTGGTGGGCGAGGAGCAGGTGCAGGCCGGGCTGTCGGGCACGCGCGCCTTCGTGTCGGACCTGTACGCCGCCGTGCAGGCCGGCGCCGCCGCCGGCAAGGACCTCAAGAGCACCTACAAGGAGGCCTATGCGCAGCTGGCTCCTAAGTACGGCAGCTGGGTGATCTTCGACCACTGCATGCCCTTCGACGTGACGCGCGCGTACGACGAGGCCACGCAGTACGCCGACCCGCGCGTGTGGACGGCGCAGCGCGACATCGAGATGTGGAAGGCGCTCGAAACCTGAGCGCCCGCCCCTGAGCCGCGGCGCCGCGCCCGCCGGCGCCCCCGCGGCTGTTCCCTGCCCTGAAGCGCCATGCGTTGACCCGCAGGCGCGGCCCTGCCCAAGCGGGGCCCGTGCAGCCGGCGCCCTGGAGACGGCGCCGGCACCGGCACGCGCCGGCCGCCACGACCGACAACGACCGACAACGACCGAAGGAGACCCCATGACCACGACCCGACGCACTGCCATCACCCTGCTGGCGCAGGCCGCCCTGGCCACCGTCCCGCTGCTGGCGTCCGCCCAGGACAAGCCGCTGGAGTGGGTGCTGGGCTACGCCGCCGGCGGCGGCTCGGACATCGTGGCGCGCACGGTGGCCGAGCAGATGGGCAAGACGCTGGGCCGCACCATCGTCGTCAACAACAAGCCGGGCGCCGCCACCAACATCGCCGCGGACTACGCCGCCAAGTCCCGGGACTTCGGCAACATCATGTTCACCGCGGACTTCGCCACGCTGGCCGCCAACCCGTTCCTGTTCTCCAAGCTGTCCTACAGCGCGGAAAGGGACTTCAAGCCCGTGGGCCTGCTCGCGCGCTTCCCGCTGCTGCTGGTGGTCGCGCCCAACGTGCCGGTGACGAGCTGGCAGGAGTTCGTGGCCTGGGCGCAGAAGCAGCCCGAGGGCGTCAACTACGCGTCCGCCGGCGCCGGCAGCCCGCACCACCTGGCGGGAGAGCTGCTGCGCGAGCGCAGCGGCCTGAAGCTCGTGCACGTGCCCTACCGGGGCGCGGCGCCCGCGGTGCAGGACATCATGGGCGGGCAGGTGAGCGTCGGGCTGATCGACACCGCCAGCGTCCAGCAGCACGTCGCCTCCGGGAAGGTGCGCGCCATCGGCGTGGCCAGCCCGGCGCGGCTCAAGACGCTGCCGGAGGTGCCCACGCTGGCCGAGCAGGGCCTCAAGGGCTTCGAGGCCTACGCCTGGCAGGGTCTCGTGGTGCCGTCCGGCACCGGCGACGACGTGGTGGCCAGACTCAACAAGGCCCTCGTCGCCGCGCTCGAATCCACGCCCGTGAAGGCCCGCTTCCAGACCCTGGGCCTGGAGCCGCTGCCGGGCACGCCCGAGCAGATGGCGAGCTACGTCCGTGCCGAGCGCGGGCGCTGGGGGGCGCTGATCCAGGCCAACAACATCCGGCTCGACTGAGCCCCGCCGCATCGCCGGCCCGAAGGAGTTTTTCGATGACAGCAGTACCGACCTACCAGGGCGGCTTCGGCAACCAGTTCTCCACCGAGGCCGTGCCCGGCGCGCTGCCCCAGGGGCGCAACAGCCCGCAGCAGGTGGCGCTAGGCCTGTATGCTGAGCTGGTCTCGGGCAGCGCCTTCACTGCGCCGCGCGCCGAGAACCGCCGCAGCTGGCTCTACCGGCGCCAGCCCTCGGTGGTGACCGGCCCGTACCAGCCCTACGAGCAGCCCTATCTCAAGACCGGCGTGAAGGACGGCGTGGCCGCCCCGCCCGACCCGTTGCGCTGGCATCCGACGCCCATTCCGCAGGGTGACGCGCTGGACTTCGTGGACGGGCTGCGCACCGTGGTCGTCAACGGCGACGCCGATGCGCAGACCGGCATGGCCGCGCACCTGGTGCTCGTCAACCGCAGCATGCAGCGCCGCGCCTTCGTCAATGCCGATGGCGAGATGCTGGTCGTGCCGCAGGAAGGCGCGCTGCGCTTCGTGACCGAGATGGGCGTGCTGGACGCGAAGCCCGGCGAGGTGGTGCTGCTGCCGCGCGGCGTCGCCTTCAAGGTGGAGGTGCAGGGCGCCGCGCGTGCCTACGTGTGCGAGAACTACGGCGCGCCGTTCCGGCTGCCCGAGCTGGGACCGATCGGCTCCAACGGCCTGGCCAACCCGCGCGACTTCCTGGCGCCCGTGGCCGCGTTCGAGGAAACGGGCGGCGCCTACGAGATCGTCAAGAAGTACGGCGGCGCGCTGTGGCGCAACCACCAGGCCGGCACGCCCTTCAACGTCGTGGCCTGGCACGGCAACCTCGCGCCGCTGAAGTACGACACGGCCAACTTCATGACGATCGGCTCGATCAGCTTCGACCACCCGGACCCGTCGATCTTCACCGTGCTGACCTCGCCCAGCGACACGCCGGGCACCGCCAACTGCGACTTCGTGATCTTCCCGCCGCGCTGGCTGGTGGCCGAGGACACCTTCCGCCCGCCCTGGTACCACCGCAACCTCATGAGCGAGTTCATGGGCCTGGTGTACGGCCAGTACGACGCCAAGCCCGAAGGCTTCAGGCCCGGCGGCATGAGCCTGCACAACAGCATGGTGCCGCACGGCCCCGACGCCGAGGCCTTCGAGAAGGCCAGCAGCGCGCCGCTGGCGCCGCACAAGCTCGACCACACGCTGGCCTTCATGTTCGAGAGCCGCTGGCGCTTCCATCCCACGGCCTTCGCGCTGCAGGAGGCGGAAGTGGACCGCGCCTATGCCGACTGCTGGGCCGGCCTGTCCGACCGTTTCAACCAGCCTTGAGAATCGATCCAGGAACTCGACCGATGTCCCTCAACGAGACCCATGACCCGGCGCTGCGCAGCTGGGTCGCGTCGGCCAATGTGGCCGGCACCGATTTCCCGCTGCAGAACCTGCCCTTCGCCGTCTTCCGCCGCAGGGGCGCCGGCGAGGCCTGGCGCGGCGGCGTCGCCATCGGCGACCAGGTCCTCGACCTCGCGGCCGTAGTGGCGTCCGGCATCCTGGACGGTGAGGCCGCAACCGCTGCGCAGGCCGGTGCGCAAGAAAAACTCAACGCGCTGATGGCGATGGGCCCTGCGGCCTGGAGTGCGCTGCGCCTGGCGCTGTCGCGCGCGCTGCGCGAGGGCGCGGCCGAGCAGGACGCGCTGCAGGCCTGCCTGGTGCCGCAAGCCGAGGCCGAGTACGACGTGCCCGCGCGCATCGGGGACTACACGGACTTCTACACCTCCGTGCACCACGCCACCAACATCGGCCGGCTGTTCCGCCCCGACAACCCGCTGCTGCCCAACTACAAGTGGGTGCCCATCGGCTACCACGGCCGGGCGTCGAGCATCGGCATCTCGGGCCAGTCATTCCGCCGCCCGCTGGGCCAGACGCTGCCGCCCGGCGCCACGCAGCCGGCCTTCGGGCCCTGCAAGCGGCTGGACATCGAGCTGGAGCTGGGCATCTTCGTCGGCCCGGGCAACGCGCAGGGCGAGCCGGTGCCCATTGCCGAGGCCGAGGACCACGTCTTCGGCATCTGCCTGTTCAACGACTGGAGCGCGCGCGACATCCAGGCCTGGGAATACCAGCCGCTGGGGCCGTTCCTGTCCAAGAGCTTCGCCAGCACCATCTCGCCGTGGGTCGTGACGCTGGAGGCGCTGGCGCCTTACCGCGTGCCCTTCGAGCGCCCCGAGGGCGACCCGCAGCCGCTGCCCTACCTGGACAGCGAGGCGAACCGGCGCGAGGGCGCGCTCGACATCCAGCTGCAGGTGGACCTGCTCACGCCGCGCCTGCGCGAGTCCGGTGCCGCCGCGGCCACGATCTGCCGCACCAGCTACCGCCACTCCTACTGGACGGTGGCGCAGATGGTGGCGCACCACACCGTCAACGGCTGCAACCTGCAGCCGGGCGACCTGTTCGGCAGCGGCACGCTGTCGGGTCCGACGCTGGACCAGGCCGGTGCCCTGATCGAGCTCACCGCCGGCGGCAAGCAGCCGCTGCAGCTGGCCAATGGCGAGACCCGCACCTTCCTGGAAGACGGCGACAGCGTCGTGATCCGCGGCTGGTGCGAGAAGCCCGGTGCCGCGCGCATCGGCTTCGGCGAGTGCGCGGGCACGGTGCTGCCCGCCGTGGCGGCCGGCGCCTGAAGGGGCACGGCCGCCACCGGGGCGCTTCGTCAGTGACGGTCGGCGCGCGGGGCCCGGACGGTGGGCTGGTCGGTGTTCACGTCCACCGCGCCGCGGGCGTTGCGGCCCACGTCCACGTCGATGCCGGGGACGCCGCGGGCCGTCTCGCTGCGCGCCGGTGCGGCCTCGTTGGCGTTGGCCCGGTTGACGTTGACGTCCACGGCGCCGCTGGCGTTCCTGCCGACGTCCACGTCCACGCCCGGCACGCCCCGGTCCATCTCGCGCTGCGCGGCGGCGGTGCCGGTGCCGGCGTTGGACTGGTCCGCGGCCTGCGCGGTCCCTGCGAGGGCCGTCAGCGTGATGGCGGCCGCGACGAGGCTGTGGCGAATGGCGTTCATGGCGAAGTTCTCCTGTGGTGTTGATGCCTGCAATGGCTGAGTGCGGTCCCGGTGGCGGCGCCGTGCCGGCTGCCGCCGGCGCCGCGCCGCCGCTCGGGCATCACAGCTTGTCGATGCCGCGCTTGACGTGTTCCTTGGCGTCGCCCACGTTCTTGCGCACGTTGCCGCCGACCTGGTCGGCACGGCCTTCCTGCTGCAGTTGGCGGTTGCCGGTGAGGGCACCCGCGGCCTCCTTGAGCTTGCCCTTGGCCTGCTCGGCCACGCCCTTCACTTGATCCTTGTTCATGGTTCTTCCTTTCGTCTCGTTCCAGCGTTTGCCGGTGGTGCCACTGTGCTTGGCGCCGGCGGCTGGCGCAGTCGCACAACGGCCCGTTGGCCCGTCGGATCGGGGCGGATGCACGTGTCGGACAGAGGCGGACCCTGGATGAGGGGGTCACGCTCCTTGAAAAACCGTGGCCCACGGGCTATCGCGAACCGGCAGGGCTTTCAGGAAGGAAACCAATGCGGAATCAACCACCCGTCCCTGCGGGACACGGCGCGTCTCGATGGGCATAGGGATGATTGCTCAACCAAAACGCGCATGCCTTTGGACCGGGCTGCTCGCCCCGGCGCGGGCACGGCCCCAGCCGTCTTCAGCCGCCGTGCGGCCGCACTTGCGCTGCCGGGCGCATGGTGATGGCGTTGAAGGGGCAGCGCCTCTCGCACAGGCTGCAGCCGGTGCAGGGATCGGCTTCGACCAGCACGGCGAACTTGGTCCAGCGCACGGTGTGAAACGACAGCACGTGCACCGGGCAGGCGGCGATGCAGCGCCCGCAGCCGGTGCATCGCGCGGCATCGATGTCGGGCAGCGGCGCACGCGCCGGCCGCGAACGGGCGGCGCCGTCACGCGATGGCGCGGCGCGGGATCCAGGTTCGTCGGGTGTTGGCATGGCACCGAGGCTACTGCACTGCCGCCGGTCGTCCCGAGGCAGAAGGCGGCACCGGGCACCGGTCGTGGACAACATACCAGTTGCACGGCTTGAGCCGCGCTGCCCTCGACTGTTCCTGGCCCGGCCAGCGCCGCGTCCTGGGAAAGCGCTCCTTCCCTTCCTGGAGGCTGCGGGAGCCGTGCAAGTGAGTTGCAGGGAAGGACGGGGGGTTCAGGCAACCGGGCTCCACTGGCAGGTTGGTTGAAACCAACCGGTATGTTGTCACCGGGCTGCTTGGGGGACGCCGGTGCGGCGGCCCTGCCGGTGACCGGCCCAGGCCCGGCCGAGTCGTGGCCGAGCCGTGGCGGCAGTGGGAAGCCGGCGGCCTGGCGCCGCCGGCATGAAGGGCTTAGGCGATGTCCTTGCTGAGGCTGAACAGCGGCAGCAGCTGGCCCACGCGCACGGGCACGCCCTGCCCATCGAGCTCCACGTAGCCGGACACGCCCAGCGACTGCTCGCTGCTGCTCACCGAGATGGACAGCATGGGATGCGCCGACGCCGGCTCGGCAGCGGCGGCCGTGCCAGCGCCGCGCACGACCATGGACTGCTGCGCCAGGTACAGGCTCACGATGATGACCTCGACGCCCGCGCCGGCGGCCTGCATCGCGTCGGCATCGAACCGGTCCTTGGCTTCCAGGATGCCGTCCCGCGGCGGCTCGATGTCGAGCAGTGCCCGCTCCACGCCGCTGCGCAGCTCGGCGGCCTCGAAAGCCAGCCAGCGGCCGGGAAAGTCGGTGAATCGCGTGCCGGCACTGCTGTAGCCGTGGGCAAAACGGTCGAAGATGGCAGTCAGCGACGGGGGCAACTGCGGCGTGGAAGTCATATGCATGTGGCGGCTAATGTGCCACCTTCCGGCGCCTGCGGGCCGGGCAAGGCCTTTCAGAGCCCGCCGCGCGGCAACACGCCACCCGGCGATTGCGGCGCAGCAGCCGGCGTTCGGCCGTGGTGGTTGCATCCTCAACGCCACGGGACGGCGCACGCGATGGCACCGCGCGTGCGTTTTGCCCGGCCGCCGGCCAGGGTCGCGGCACCGGCGCGGGGGCTTGGGACCGCCGCTGCGCGGACAATACCGGCCCCGTTGCTGTGCCGCGCCGTCGCGGCCCGAAGTGTCCGTCCATGTCATTCGATTCCCTGGGCCTGAGCCCTGCCTTGCTTCGCGCCCTTCACGAGCGCGGCCATGCGGCGCCCACGCCGATCCAGGCCGAGGCCATTCCCGCCGCGCTCCAGGGCCGCGACCTGCAGGCGCAGGCGCCCACCGGCTCCGGCAAGACGGTCGCCTTCTCGTTGCCGCTGCTGATGCAGGCGCAGCGGCACGCGCAGCCGGGCGGCCATGCGCTGCTGGGCCTGGTGCTCGTGCCCACGCGCGAGCTGGCCGAGCAGGTCGGCACGGTGCTGCAGGAACTGGCCCGGCCGCTGCAGCCGAGGCTGCGCATTGCCGTGCTCTTCGGCGGCGTGTCGATCAACCCGCAGCTCATGGGCTTGCGCGGCGGCGCCGACATCGTGGTGGCCACGCCGGGCCGGCTGCTCGACGTGGTCGGGCACAACGCGCTGCGGCTCTCGACCGTGCAGACGCTGGTGCTCGACGAGGCCGACCGGCTGCTCGACCTGGGCTTTGCCGAGGAGCTTGCGCGCATCCTGGACCTGCTGCCACGGCGAAGACAGAACCTCTGCTTCAGCGCCACCTACCCCGCGGCGGTGCAGGCGCTGGTGGCCGGGCTGCTGCACGAGCCGCTGCGCATCGAGCTGCCGGCCGAGGCCGAGGCCCGGCCCGCCATCGAGCAGCGCGCCATCGAGGTGGACGCGGCGCGGCGCACGCCGCTGCTGCGCCACCTGATCGAGCAGCACGGCTGGCCGCGGCTGCTGGTGTTCGTGGCCACGCAGTACGCCACGGAGCACGTGGCCGAGAAGCTGCAGCGCGCCGGCATCGCCGCGGCCGCGCTGCACGGGCAGCAGGCACAGGGCCGGCGGCGCATGGTGCTGGGCGACTTCCGCGCCGGCCGGGTCCGGGTGCTGGTGGCCACCGACCTGGCGGCGCGGGGCCTGGACGTCGTCGGCCTGCCCGCGGTGCTGAACTATGACCTGCCGCGCGCGGCGGCCGACTACACGCACCGCATCGGCCGCACCGGCCGCGCCGGGGAGACCGGCGTAGCCGTCAGCTTCGTCACGCCGGAGTCCGAGGGCCATTTCCGGCTCATCGAGAAGCGCCAGCAGCAGCGCGTGCCGCGCGAGCGCATCGCCGGCTTCGAGCCCGACCCGGCGCTGGCGCCCGCCCAGCCCGTGTCGCCTGATGGCGGCGGCATCAAGGGCCGGCGCAAGAGCAGGAAGGACAAGGCGCGCGAGGCCGCCGCAGCCGACGCCGCGGCGTCGGCCGCGGACCCGGCGCCGAAGGCTTAAGTGCGGCGCAGCCGCTGCGCGCGGAAGAAGCGCAGCATCGCCTCGGTGGCTTCCGGGCCGGCGGCGTCGGTGTAGGAGCCGGCACGGTGGCCGCCCGACCACGCATGGCCGGCGCCGTGCACCGTCCAGTGCTCGGCCCGCGGCTGCCCGGCCGCGTCGCGCCAGACGCGCCGGGTGTAGCTGCGGCCGCCGCGGCTGCGTCCGCGCTCCGTGTCCGTCGCGGCCGCGGCGTCGGTGCACGCGTTCAGCGCCCGCTCGCCGTTGGACGGGTGCACGGTGCCGTCCTGGTCGCCGTGGAAGACGATGGTCGGCGGCATTGGGCCGGCGGGCGCGGGCTCCTCGGCGTGGACGGGCTGCCCACCGTCCAGGCCTTCGAGGTCGGCCAGGCCGGGCAGGTCGGCCAGGCGCGACATCCCGGGCAGGTCGGCCAGGCCGTGCAGGTCTTTCAGGCCCGGCATGCCGGCAGGGCCGGCGCCCGGCGCCGCGCCCTGCATCGCCGCCAGCGCCGAGGGCAGATCGCGCGCGGCGCCGGCGGGCAGGCCCGAGTGCACGCCCACGGCGGCGAACAGGTCGGGATAGGTGTCGCCCAGGATGGCCGCCATCGCCCCGCCCGCGGACAGCCCGGCGACGTACACCCGCTGCGGATCGATACCGTGGCGCGCCATCACGGCGCGCGTCATGCCCGCCAGCAGCGCCGGCTCGCCACGGCCGCGCGCCTGGTGGTTGTGCTTGAACCAGTTCCAGCAGCGCTGGGGGTTCGCCTTCTGGGCCTGCGCCGGGTAGAGCACGAAGAAGCCCTGCTCGCGCGCCGCGTCGTTCATGCCGGTGCCGGCGGCGAAGTCGTCGGGATGCTGGGTGCAGCCGTGCAGCATCACCACCAGCGGCAGCCCGGCGCCATGGCGCGCCGGGGGCACGTAGAGCTTGTACTGGCGCGTGAGGCCGGCCTCGGTGTGGGTGCCGTCCACGAAGCTGTCCGGGACGGTGCTCGCAGGCGCTGCCGCCGGCGCCGGGGCCTGGTCCGGCGCCGCATCGGGCTCGCCCGGCGGGCGCTTCGGGCCGCGCGACACCCGGGACAAGGCATCGGCCAGGCGCGACAGCTTCGAGCGGATGCCGCCCTCGGCCCGGCGCGGCGGCGCGGCGGGCGCCGCCACGGCCTCGGCCCGTGCTTCGGGGGCCGGCCGGGCCGGCGCATCCGCGAGCGGCAACGCAAGCGCGCCGTCGTCGAGGACGCGCGCCTCGACGTCGACCACGTCCGCGCCCCGGCTCGGCGCCGTGCGCGCGGCGGCGGGCGGCGCCTGCCCGGCCAGCGCGGATTGAATCAGCGCCGTGGCGCCCTGGAGATCGCCGGCGCGCGTGAGGCGCGTGGCCTCGGCCATGGCCTGCTGAAAGGCAGAGTTCATTGGGAATTCCTGTGGGGAGGGTGGAACGCTGGCTGTCAGCGCATCCGGGAGGCCAGCGCGGCCTTGACCGCGGGACTGGCCTGGAGCACGCCTAGCACCACGAGCGAGTCGATGGTGGCCAGGGCAAGCTCGGGTGAAACGTCGGGGCCGATGCTGGCCAGCCCCAGCACGCGGATCTGCAGCCGCTCGCCGGCCGCCTGCACCGCGCGCAGGTCCTCGGCCGAGAAATGCTGGATGCCCAGCACCAGCGTCTTGCGCGCCACCACCTGCTTCACCGCCTCGGCATGCGCCGCCAGCTGGTTGCGGATGGCCGTGCGGATCAGGTCGGTGCGGTTGGCGTAGAAGCCTTCCTGCACCAGCAGGTCGATCTGTCCCAGATCGACGACGCCGAGGTTGATGGTGATCTTCTCGTCGGTGGACTTCGCGACGGGGACGGCAGTGGCGCTTCGGGCTGGCATGCGGCCATCCTATGCCTTCCCCATGCCATCCGCTCACCATCCAAGTGGATGGCAATGCTTAATGCAGGGCCATCGCGGCGCGGTGAAGCCCGCGCGCCCCCGCCTCCTCAGGACACGGCGATCCACTCCCCCCGGCACCACTGCTCGACGCAGCGCGCCTCGGGGTCCAGCCGTAGCAGGTGCAGCCAGCCGTGGCTCACCAGGTCGCGCACGCCGGCGTGGTCCGCCAGCACGGCCTCGATGCGCCCACGCGGCGCCTCGATGAACACAGCCAGGCGCAGCGGCTCGTGGCGCAGCCCCTGCGCGTCCTGCAGCGACTGCAGCGGCAGCCCGATGCGCAGGTCGCCACCATTGCCCTCGAACACGCCGATGCCGCCGCCCACCACGTTGTGCAGCGTCTTGTTGCCGCTGCCCCAGCGCCGGTTGTCGACGGTGCTGGCGTAGTACTGCAGGTTGATCCAGCCGGCCACGACCATGGGCGCGGTCATGATCAGCGCGAGCGTCGTGCCATCGGCGTCCTGGTCGGGGTCGTAGTCGTGCAGGAAGCAGCGCCCGCCCAGGTGCAGCCCGCGGCTGCGCTCGCGCGGCGCGACGATCAGCGCCGCGTTGCCCGCCAGCCCCCACTCCGGGCGCGGTTGCGACCAGTCGTTGGCGCGGCGGCGCATGGCCTGCGCCAGCGCCTCGGGCTTGTCCGCGAGCGCCTGCAGCCCCAGCGCCGCGGCGCGCTCGGCGCGCACCTGGTGCCCGGCCTGCGCCAGCCAGTGGCGCAGCGCCGGCAGCACGCCCTGGCGCGCTTCGGGCAAGGCCTCGGTGTCGAACAGCACCACGTCCTCGGTGGTGGTGTTGTGCAGCGCCGGCAGGACATGGGTTTCCGCCGGGATGTCGATGGCGTACTGCTCGCGCAGCGCCTGGCGCACGGCCGGCGCATTGAGCAGCGCGGCCAGCACCCGGGCATTGACCTCGCCGGCATGGCCGCCGCAGGCGCCGCAGTCCAGCCCGGCCGCGTGGGCGTTGTTGGCGCTCTGGCTGCCGTGGCCCACCAGCAGCACGAGCGGCGCGAAGTCCCGGGTCAGGCCCATCGCGCGCAGGATGCCCGCCGCCAGCCCCGCGGCCGCCCCAGGGTCGCGATCCGCCAGCGCCAGGCGCGGCAGCCGTCCGCGGGCCTCGCGCGGCAGCCCGGTGTCTTCCCAGCGCTCGGCCGCGGCGGTGGACGGCAGGCTGTCGGCCAGCAGCCGCGCGCCGTAGAGCAGCCCGCAGGCCTCGACGAAGCTGAAGCCGCTGGCCGGCGCGGCACGCAGCTCGTCCCAGCGCCGCTGCCCGGCCAGCACCGACTGCCGGTGCCGGCGCCACGCCTGGGCCAGCGGCGCGGGCTCGTCGGCCTCGCTGACCACGTGCGCGGGCGCCAGCAAGCCCGGCAGTTGCGGCCGCACCAGCGCCGAGCCCACGGGCTGGTAGGCGATGGGCAGGCCGAAGAAGCCGGCAAAGCCGCGCGTGTGCAGCGCCGGCGACAGCGACTCGAAGGCGCGGCGCAGCGGCTCGGAGCGCACGTCGATGCAGAACACCGCCTGCACCAGCGGCGCCATCTCGCAGCGCGGCGGTGCGGACAGCAGCAGCGCGCCCAGGCGCCGCTGCTGCGCCAGCTCCAGGGCCTCCTGCAGCGCCCAGTCGATGCGAGCGGCCGTGGCCTGGCGCTCGACATGCTCCCTCACGTCGGCCCAGCCGGCGGCCCAGGCCAGGCAGGGCACGCCGCCCAGCGCGTCCTCGTGCAGCAGCCACTCCCAGGCCAGGCGCAGCGCCAGCAGCTGCTCGACGTGGTCGTCGACGGCGCCGGCGAGCCGGGCGCGCCAGCGCAGCCCGGCACACCAGGCAGCCCAGCCGTTGACGTTCAGCAGCAGCGCCGTGAGGTAGGCCGTGCGGCCGGCCTCGGGCAAGCCCAGCGCGGCCAGCGCCTCGGCGATGAGCGTGCGCGCATCGGCCGGCAGCGCCCGCAGCCGCGCCGCCACGGCGCGCCGGCCCTGCCGCCACGGGATGCCGCGGTCCGCGGCCAGCGCGCGGCGCCAGCTCGCGTACAGGCCTTCTTCAGCGGCATCCAGCCGCCAGCGCGCCTGGCCGGCATCGAAGAACGCCGCGCAATGCTGGCCGAGCTGGTGCGTCAGCAGCTCGGTCCAGGTAAGGCCGCCCGGCGGCGGCTCGCCGGTGTCGCACAGGTCGCTCATCAGCGCGACGCGCTCGACCGGCGCCGCCGTGTCGTCGAGCGCGGCCGCCAGCTGCGCGGCCGTGAAGCCGGCGTCGCCGCGGGCGGCCACCGCTTCCAGGTGCTCGGTGCCGAAGCGGCGCTGCATGAACTGCTCCCGGTACCAGCGCCGCTGCATCGTCAGCCGGGTGCCGCACAGCACGCCCAGCTCGGCCGCGGCGCGCGGCATGGGCAGGTCGCTCCAGCCCAGGAAGGGATTGACGGCGATGAACTGGTCCAGCGGCCAGGTCGGCGCGATGCGCGCGCAGGCGGCGGCGACGTGGCCGGCCAGCGCATCGGCCTGCTGCACTTCGGAATGGGACTGGTGCTCCATCAGCGGCCTCCGGTGGTGGTGGCGGGCTTGAGCGCCCTCACGGGCCGCGGGCGCGGCGGCGCGATGCGCGCGGCACGCGCCGGCCACAGCCAGCGGCTCAGTGCCTCGTCCAGGAACAGCCCGCCCCAGCACCACGGGTACAGCCGGCGCGCCAGCGCGCCCCGCGGCCAGGCCGCGAGCACGCACTGCAGCGCGAACAGGCCCGCCATCGCCAGCGCCACGCCGGCCCACAGCGGCGCGGCGGCCGGCGCGCCGGACGGCATCCAGGCGCCCAGCAGGTGGTGCAGCCCGAAACCGGCGATGGCCAGCGCCAGCGCGCCCAGCGCGGAGACGGCCCAGCGCCAGCCCTGGGCCGCCTGCGGCTGCAGCAGCGGCGTGAGCGCCAGCGCCAGGATGCCGGCCATCACCCACTGCGCCGGCGGCGAGCCGGCGTCCATGCCGGCCACCCAGCCCGCGGCCGCGGCCAGGCCCAGGCCCAGCGCCGCGCCCATGAACAGCCGCGCCGGGCTGGCCGGCGCATCGGCCGGGCCCAGGCGCCGCAGCTGCACCGCCTGCACCACGCTGCCGGTGCGCAGGAAGGCATGCGCCTTGTAGAGCGAATGCGCCACCAGGTGCAGCAGCGCCAGCGGCCACAGCCCCAGGCCGCACTGCAGCAGCATGAAGCCCATCTGCGCGCAGGTGGACCAGGCCAGCGCCACCTTGATGCTCACGCGCGTGCTCATCACCAGCGCCGCAAGCACGGCCGTGAGCGTGCCGGCCGCCACCAGCAGCGCCTGAGCCGCCAGCGTCTGCTCCACCAGCGGCGCCAGGCGGATGAGCACCAGGCCGCCGAGGTTGACCACCCCGGCATGCAGCAGCGCCGACACCGGCGTGGGCGCCTCCATCACCTGGATCAGCCAGCCGTGGAAGGGCATCAGCGCGCAGCGCAGCACGGCCGCCAGCGCCACCAGCACCACGGCCGCCTGCACTTCGCCGGGCAGCGTGCCGGACTGCGCGGCCCAGGCCTGCAGCTCGCCGATGCGCCAGCCGCCCGGCGACAGCGCCAGCAGCAGCAGCGCGCCGGCCATGCACAGGTCCGCCGCGCGCGCCATCACGAAATGCTTGGCCGCCGCGCGGCGCGCCGCGGGCCGCTCGGCGTAGAAGCCCAGCAGCCCCTGCATGGCCAGGCCGCAGCCGGCCCAGGCCAGCGCCAGCAGCAGCAGGTGGTCGGCCACGGCCACCACCAGCGCCGCGGCCAGCACCGCCAGCAGCCGCCGCGCCGCCCCGGTCTCGCCGCGCTCGCCGGCCAGGTAGGCCGGGCAGAAGCGCACGATCACCGCGCCGACGCAGCACACCAGCAGCGCCACCAGCACCCCGGGCAGATCCGCCCGCAGGCCCCATCCGGTCCCCCCGCCATGCAGCGCCAGCGCGCCCAGCGCCAGCACCGCGCCCACCAGCGCGGCCAGCAGGCTGCCCTGCGCCACGCGCCAGGCCGCCTGCGGCGACACGGTGCGCCGGCCCGCGGCCAGCGCCAGCGCGCCCAGCGCCGCGGCCAGCGCCGGCAGCAGCACCAGCAGCACGTGCCAGCCAGCCAGGGAGACAACTTCGGTCGATGCCGTGGTCATTGCGCTTCTCCTCGCATTTCGGCCTTCGGTTCCAACACCGCGACCGTGACTCTGCCCAGGAGCAAGCCTTCCGTAAAATTCATTGTTCTTGCGCTGGCGTTAATAAAAACAGAACAATCCCCGGCCATGCAGCGCCTGAACTTCCACCACCTGCACTACTTCTGGGCCGTCGCCAAGGAGGGCAACCTCACGCGCGCGGCGCAGGGCCTGCACGTGTCGCAGTCGGCCCTGTCCACGCAGATCCGCCAGCTGGAGGAGCAACTCGGCCAGGCGCTGTTCGAGCGCAGGGGCCGCGCGCTGGAGCTCACCGAGGCCGGGCGCCTGGCGCTGTCCTATGCCGAATCGATCTTCGCCTCGGGCTCGGAGCTGATGGCGCTGCTGCGCGACGGGCGCCGCCACGAGCACCAGGTGCTGCGCCTGGGCGCGGTGGCGACGCTGTCGCGCAACTTCCAGGAGAACTTCCTGCGCCCGCTGCTGGAGCGCGAGGACGTGGAGTTGATCCTGCAGTCGGGCAGCCTCGACGAGCTGCTGGCGCGGCTGAAGGTGCACAAGCTCGACCTGGTGCTGTCCAACCGCGCGGTGCAGGCCACCGCCGAGGCGCACTGGCGCTGCCGCCGCATCGCGCGCCAGCCGGTGAGCCTGGTGGGGCGGCCGCGCCCGGCGGGCCAGCCCTTTCGCTTCCCGCAGGACCTGGCCGACGTGCCGCTGCTGCTGCCCGGGCGCGACAACGACATCCGCGCCGGCTTCGAGATGCTGTGCGAGCAGCTGGGCATCCGCTACCGGCTGCGCGCCGAGGTGGACGACATGGCGCTGCTGCGGCTGCTGGCGCGCGATTGCGGCAGCGTCGCGCTGCTGCCCTCCGTGGTAGTGCAGGACGAGCTGCGCGACGGCGTGCTGGTGGAGTACGCGGTGGTGCCGCAGCTCCACGAGTCGTTCTACGGGATCACGGTGCAGCGGCACTTCGAGCCGCCGCTGCTCAGGTCGCTGCTCAGGCGCCCGCAGGGCGAGGTGCTGGCGCCGGTGCCGCCGGCGTGAGCGGCGCCGCGCCGGCAGCGTCGGCCACCGGCAGCTCGACCGTGAAGGTGCTGCCGCAACCGGGCCCGGCGCTGTCGGCGCTGATGTGGCCGCCGTGCAGCTCCACCAGCCGCCGCGCCAGCGACAGCCCGATGCCCAGGCCGCCCTGCGCGCGCTCCAGCGCGCTGCCCACCTGCGTGAATAGGCCGAACACCTGGCCCAGCATCGGCGCCGGGATGCCAATGCCGTTGTCGCTGACGGCAATGGCCACGCGCGCATCCGGCCGGCATCGCGCGGACAGCACGATGCGCCCGCCATCGGGCGTGTACTTGGCGGCGTTGTTGAGCAGGTTGCCCAGCACCTGCGCCAGCCGCGTGGCGTCGGCGTGCAGCGTCACGGGCTCGGGTGGAAGCGTCACCGTGAGCGCGTGGCGCCCGGCCTCGATGAGCGGACGGCTGGTCTCCAGCGCCAGGTCCACCACCGCGTGCAGCGGCACGAGCGCCTTGCGCAGCTCGACCTTGCCCTGGCTCACGCGCGAGACGTCGAGCAGGTCGTCCACCAGGCGCACCAGCTGCGCCAGCTGGCGCTCCATGAGCGCGCGGGCGCGCAGGCCCGCCGGGCTGGCGGTGTCGGCGTGGCGCAGGATCGCCAGCCCGTTGGAGATCGGCGCCAGCGGGTTGCGCAGCTCGTGCGCCAGCGTGGCCAGGAACTCGTCCTTGCGCACGTCGGCCTCGCGCAGCGCCTGCTCCGCGTGCTTGCGCTGCGTGATGTCGCTGAACAGCAGCGCCACCTTGCGCTCCTCGGCCGGGCCGACGCGGAAGGCGAAGACGTCGAACCAGCGCCCCATGGAAGGCGCGTGCTCCTCGAAGCGCAGGGCCTCGCCGCTGCGCGCCACGTGGCCGTAGGTCTCGGCCCAGGAGGGCTCCAGGCCCGGCACCAGCTCGCGCGCCGTGCGCCCCAGCGCGCCCACCATGCCGGTGTGGCGCTCGAAGGCCGGGTTCGTCTCCAGGAAGCGGTAGTCGTGCGGTTGGCCCGCCTCATCGAAGATGACCTGCAGGATGCAGAAGCCCTCGTCGATCGACTCGAACAGCGTGCGGTAGCGCGCCTCGCTGGCGCGCAGGCTCTCCTCGGCCAGCTTGCGGTCGTGGATGTCCACCGACGAGCCGTACCACTGCGTCACCTGGCCGCTGGCCGGATCGACGTAGGGCTCGGCGCGCACCAGGAACCAGCGGTACTGGCCCGACGCGCCGCGGATGCGGTGCTCGACCGCGAAGGCCGTGCCCGTGGCGCGGGCCTGGTTGAAGCGCGCCATGGTCAGCTCGCGGTCCTGCGGGTGCACGACCGTGGCGGCCACGTCGGCGGCGTTGCCGGGATAGCCCGTCAGCCCGGTGTAGGCGTACCAGTGGCGGTTGAAGAACTCGGTGCGCCCGTCGGCGTCGGTGATCCAGACGATCTGCGGCACCGCGTCGGCCATAAGCCGGAAGCGCTTCTCGCTGAGCACCAGCGCGGTTTCGGCCGCCTTGCGCTGCGTGATCTCCAGGAACAGCACCGAGAACTGGTCGTGGCCGATGGCGCGTGCCCGGGCCTCGTACCAGCGGTCGTTGAGCGCGGCGATGCGCACCTCGAACTCCGCGGGCTCGCCCGTGTCCACGACCCGCGCGTAGGCGGCGATGAGCTCGTCTTGCACGCCGGGAATGGCCTCGCGCACCGAGCGGCCGAGTGCCTGCGTCACGGGAATGCCGGTCAGCCGCTCGAAGGCCGGATTGGCCTCGACGAAGCGGAAGTCGGTCATGCGCCCGGCCGCGTCGCGCAGCGCCTGGCCCACGAAGAAGCCCTCGACCATGCGCTCGAACAGCCCGCGCCAGCGCGCCTCGCTCTCGCGCAGGGCGTCGAGCTGCTCGCGCATCGGGGGTGTGCCGTCAGGCGGGGTGGGCGGGGTCGGCGGGGCTGGAGGCGTCGTGGGATCTGGCATCGCCGCCGCAGTGTCGCTCCAACGCTCGGGCAGGCGCGTTGCGCGCGTGCCATGTACCGGTGAATCCGCAGCCCGGCGGCGACGTTGCCGCGCTGCGCCCGCTTCACCGCGCTGAAAATGGCCTACGAATTGCGATTATGGAATGTCCGCAATCCATCACGGTTCGGGCAGCCCCAAAAAATTCAGGCATCTGCATTTCCACTGCGGGCAAAACCCGCCGAGGGCTGCGCCGTTCAATATTCGATGGTGCCGCTCAGCGCGGCATGATGTTCTTGCAATCCGCCGGCGGATTCGTGGCCAGGCAGGCGCCGAAATCCGCGATCACGTCTTCCGACTGCGCGTAGATCTGGCTGCCCGAGGCCGCCAGGCCCAGGGCCAGGACCAGGAAATACACGTTGGACTTGAGTTGTTTCAGCATCGTTTGCTCCTGCTGTCCAGCAGCCCGGCATTCATCGTTTTGAATGCCGATACTTTTGCTGAACGATTGGGGATATTTTCCCGGCCGATGCCCAGGAGCACAAAAAGACGATGGCCGCTTTGCCGGACGGAAGAAGGCGCGCGGCCGTGTAGGTGCCCTCCGACACGGCCCGGTGGCGCCTCTCGCCTCACTGCCGCTCGATCTTCGCCTCCGCGATCACGCCGGCCCAGCGCTTGATCTCCGAGGCCAGCAGCGCCTGCAGCTCCTGCGGCGTGCCGCCCTGGGCGCGCACGCCCAGCTTTTGCAGCTGCTGCCGCACCTCGGCCTGCCGGAGCGCGTCGTTGGCGGCGGCATTCAGGCGCTCGACGACAGCCGGCGGCGTCTTCGCCGGCACCGCCAGCGCATTCCACGAGGCCACGTCGTAACCGCGCACGCCCGCCTCCTGCACCGTGGGCACCTCCGGCAGCGACGGGAAGCGCCTGCTGGAAGTCACGGCCAGTGCGCGCAGCGTGCTGCCGGAGAGCTGCGACAGGAACGGGCCCAGGATCTCGAAGCCCAGGTCGATCTCGCCGGCGCGCAGCGCGGTCAGCACCGCGCCGGAAGCCTTGTACGGGACGATCACCGCGTCGATGCCCGCGGCGGTCTTGAACAGCTCGGCCGCCAGGTGCTGGGTGCTGCCGATGGAGATGGTGCCGATGGTGAGCTTGCCCGGATTGGCGCGGGCGTAGGCGATCACCTCGGCCAGGCTCCTGAAGCGCGAGCCGTGGTCCACGAACGCCGCCAGGTCGAAGAAGCCCAGCGTCCCGACGGGCGCGAAGTCGCGCACGGCATTGAAGGGCAGCTTCCTGAACAGCCCTTCGCTGACGGCGTTGGCGTTGCTCATCAGCAGCACCGTGTAGCCGTCGGGCGCGGCCTGGGCCACGGCCTGCGAGGCGACGATGCTGCCGGCGCTGGGCTTGTTGTCGATGACGATGGCCTGGCCCAGCGTCCTGGCCATGGCCTGCGCCACGGCGCGCGCCGTGAGGTCGGCGATGCCGCCGGGACCGAAGGGCACCACCAGCGTGATGGGTCTGCTCGGCCAGGCCTGGGCCCGCGCCAGCGGCGCGGCGGCCAGGGCCAGCGCGGCGGCGAGGAGGTCGCGGCGGGAAGGTGACGGTGAACGGCGGTGGGAGCGGGTCATGCGTCCATTCTCCAGGGCCGGCCGGGGCGTCAGCCGGATGCAGAACAGCCGGCAAGGCGCCGGCCACCACGGCACGGGGCCAGGAGGCCGGGACGGCGGATTCGTCGCCCGCCTCGGCTGCACCCCCATGCCGCTTCACAATCCCCCCCGAGAAAGGTATAAATCGTTTATACCAATTCGGAAGGGATGAAGATGGGACGCAAGATCGAACCCGACGTGCTGGCCACCGCAACCGAGCAGGCCGTGCCGGTCGCGCCCGCGACACCGGTCGCCGCAACGGCGGCCAGCCCGGGGGCCGAGCCCGCCGCGGCGGTCAAGCCGGTGGCGGCCGCGGCTGCAGCCGCCCTGGCCGACGCGGGCGCCGCCGCGGCCAAGGCCCCGAGGAAGAGCAGGCCCCCGCGCGCGGCAACCGGCACGGCAGCCCCCGCAGCAGCGGTGAAACCCGCCGCAGGCCTCGGCGCGGGGCAAGCTGCAAAGGACGCCAAGGCACCCAGGCCGGAAGCCGCCGCCGAGCCGGTGAAGCAGGAGAAGCAGGACAAGGCCCACGCCAAGCCCAAGCTCGTGCGCGACAGCTTCACCATGCCGCGCGCCGACTTCGCCCTCATCGCGGTGCTCAAGGACCGGGCGCTGGGCTTCAAGCGGCCGGTCAAGAAGAGCGAGCTGCTGCGCGCCGGGCTGCATGCCCTGGCGGCGCTCGACGACGTGAAGCTGCAGGCCGCGCTGGCCGAGCTGACGCCGCTGAAGGCCGGGCGCCCGAAAAAGGGCTGACGCGCTCCTGCGGGCGCACCGCCTGCCCCAGCCGCGCCCGGGGTGTGCCGGCCGGCATGCCGTCATCGAAGAGGTCGCCTTGGATGCCCGCGAACCCGCCGAGCTGATCGAGCTGCAGCAGTTGCTGGACGGCGCCTCGCCGCAGCTGCAGGTGCGCAGCGTGTGCGAGGTCGAATCGGGCGGGCGCCGGCTGCCGGTGCTGGCTTTGAGCCTGGGCAACCCGGCGCCGGACGTGCCGGCCGCGGGCTTCTTCGGCGGCGTGCATGGCCTGGAGCGCATCGGCGCCGCCGTGGTGCTGTGCTTCCTGCGCAGCGTGCTGACGCGGCTGCGCTGGGACGCGCTGCTGCAGCAGCAGCTGGAGCGCATGCGGCTGGTGTTCATGCCCGTGGTCAACCCGGGCGGGCTGCTGGCCGGCACCCGCGCCAACCCGCAGGGCGTGGACCTGATGCGCAACGCGCCGGCGGATGCGCTGGAGCCCGTGGCGCCGCTGGTGGGCGGCCAGCGCCTCACGCGCCGCCTGCCCTGGTACCGCGGCCCGCGCCACGCGCCGCTGCAGCCCGAGAGCCAGGCGCTGTGCGCGGTGGTCGAGCGCGAGCTGCTGAGCCACGAGTTCAGCCTCGCCGTGGACTGCCACTCCGGCTTCGGCCTGTGCGACCGGCTGTGGTTTCCCTACGCCGGCACGCGCGCGCCGGTGCCGCACCTGCCGGAGCTGCACGCGCTCTCGGGTCTGCTCGACGACGCCCTGCCGCGGCACCGTTACGTGTTCGAGCCGCAAAGCCGCCACTACCTGGCGCATGGCGACCTGTGGGACTTCCTCTACCGCCGCGCCTGCGCCGAACCCGGCCGCACCTTCCTGCCGCTGACGCTGGAGATGGGCTCGTGGCTGTGGGTGCGCAAGAACCCGCGCCAGCTGCTGTCGGCGCAAGGGCTGTTCAACCCGCTGCCGGACCACCGCCACGCGCGCGTGCTGCGCCGCCACCTGGCCTGGCTGGAGCTGGCCGCGCGCGCCGCCTTCAGCCACCACGCCTGGCGCCCGGCCGGGGCCGAGCGCGAGCGGCAGCTGCACCTGGCGCTGCGGCGCTGGTACGCGGCGTGAGCGCCGCCGCGCGGCCGCTTCGAAGGCGGCGCGCGGTCCCGCTCGGCGGGACCGCGCACGGCGCGAGGGGGCCCCAATGAGCGCGCTGCCGCAACCCGGCGGGGCCGGCGCCGCGGCGCGCACCTGGGTGCTGCTGCGCGGGCTCACACGCGAGGCCGGCCACTGGGGAGACTTCCCCGAGCTCCTGGCGCGGCAGCTGCCCGGGCGCGTGTTCATGCCGGACCTGCCGGGCAGCGGCGTGCTGCACCGGCAGCGCAGCTCCCTGCGCATCGAGTCCATGGTGGCCGAGTGCCGGGCGCAATTGCGCGCGCAACGAGCGGCCGGCCCCTTCCACGTGGTGGCGATGTCGCTGGGCGCGATGGCGGCGCTGGCGTGGGCTCGCGCCTGTCCTGAGGACATCGCCGCCGCCGTGCTGATCAACACCAGCCTGCGCGGCCTGAGCCCCTGGTGGTGGCGGCTGCGCCCGGCCGGCCTGGCGGCACTGCCCGCGCTGCTGCTGGGCCGTGACGACGCGGCCCGCGAGGCCGCCATCCTGCGCCTGACCAGCCGCTGCCGCACCGAGGTGCCGCCGCACTGGCTGGCGCTGCGGCGCGAGCGGCCGGTGTCGCGGCTCAACGCCCTGCGCCAGCTTGCCGCCGCGGCCGCCTTCCGTGCGCCGGCCGCGGCACCGGCGATGCCGATGCTGCTGCTGGCCGCGGCCCGGGATGCGCTGGTGGACGCGCGCTGCTCCGCGGCGCTGGCGGCGCACTGGCGCCTGCCGCTGCAGCTGCACCCCGATGCCGGGCACGACCTGCCGCTGGACGACGCCGACTGGGTCGTGGCGCGCATCGCCCACTGGCTGCAGCGCGGCACCGCCGCGCACGGCGCCTGACGCGGGCTGCCGCCGTCATCGCTCGGTCACGGCTCCTTCACGGGCTTGTCATCGGCGCTGCCGAGCATGGCAGGCCATGGAAACGACGCTCATCCTCCCCGCCGCCGCGACGACCGCGCCCCACGACGCAGTACCCTCGGAGCGGGAGCGTCCCGCGCGCCTGGAAGCCGTCTGGGCCCGCTACGAGGACGAGGTGGAACAGGCCCAGCGCCTGCGCCACCAGGTGTTCGCCAAGGAAATGGGCGCGCGGCTGCGCCCGCCCGCGGGCACGCCCGAAGGCGTCGATGCCGACCTCTTCGACCGCTACTGCGAGCACCTGCTGGTGCGCACCCAGGCCACGGTTGACGCGCCCGCGCAGGTGGTGGGCACCTACCGCGTGCTCACGCCCGAAGGCGCGCGCATGGCCGGCGGCTTCTACAGCGACCTGGAGTTCGACCTGGTGCGCCTGCGCCCGATGCGCGCGCGCATGGCCGAGCTCGGCCGCTCCTGCATCGACAGCCGCTGGCGCAGCGGCGGCGTGATCCTGCTGCTGTGGTCGGCGCTGGCCGCGTTCATGCAGCGCAACGGCTTCGAGACCGTCATCGGCTGCGGCAGCCTGTCCATGCGCGACGGCGGCCACGCCGCGGCCAGCCTGTGGGAGCAGCTGCGCCGCACGCACCTGGCGCCGGTGGACATGCAGGTGCGCCCGCGCCTGCCGCTGCCGCTGGCGTCGTTGCGCGCGGGCCTGAGTGTCGAAGCCCCGCCGCTGATCCGCGGCTACCTGCGCTGCGGCGCGCGCGTGCTGGGTGCGCCGGCCTGGGACCCGGACTTCAACACCGCCGACCTGCCGCTGATGCTGCGCCTGCAGGACCTGCCCGACAGCTACCGGCGCCATTTCACGGGCACGACGGGCGCGACGGGCGCGACGGGCGCGGCCTGAGCCCGGGCGGCTGCACGGGCCGTCACGCCATCGTCGCGGCCAGGACCCGGCCCCTGCCCGTCACCCCTGGTACAGGCCCATCAGCGCCGGCTGCGCGCCCGCGCCGCCGGCCACGGCCAGGCTGCGCCAGCTGCCGTCGCCCTGCAGCGCCCAGGCGTCGCGCGCGTCGTGCAGGTAAGGCACCAGGCACTCGTCGATGACGCGCTGGCGCTGCGCCGGCTCGTCCACCGGCCAGGCCACCTCCACGCGGCGCAGCATGTTGCGGCTCATCCAGTCGGCGCTGCTCAGGTACAGCGCCTCGTCCG
>NZ_VIDQ01000044.1 GCF_009760915.1 Azohydromonas aeria | reverse complement strand
CTCCAGGAACTCGCGCTTGCGCGTGCGCTTGGTCGAAAGGTTCAGCCCAAGGTCAGCCTGCTTCATGGCCTGAATGTTCGCTCAGCACAATTGCCACGCCTTTACGCAGAGGTTCCCTAGCGCCGCGCGAATGCAGCACTGATCCTTGTGGAGTTCCGCAGGAGGTGCTTGGCGACGTGGGTGCGCTTCGCACGGGGCAGTGACGACGGCGAAACACCGACTTCCTCGGCGGCCTCGCGTACGGACCAGCCTTGAGCGATCAGAAGCCCCACCGTCTCATCCCGCGCGCATGCCGTGGCGCTGGCGCTGCTGCACCCCATGACCCGTACTCCGGGATTGGTCCTGGCCGCGCTGCTGGACCTGCTTCACGGCTTGCTCCTGCACCCGGGCCTTGTGCAGCTCCACTGCCTGCTGCGCCTCGGGCATCACCTGCCGCAGCAGACCCTCGCGTCCGAGCTGACTGCGCTGCGCCAGGTCGTTGAAGTCCGTGTGCGCTTTCATGCGCGCCAGTGCCGCGAGCTGCTCGGGCTTGAGCAGGTCCTTCTCGGCCGCAACCCGGCCCTTGTCCGAAAGCCCGCCCTGCTCCAGCAGCCGCTCGGCCGCGTCGTGCAGCCGCCAGGCGGCCGGCGTGATGGGCGCCAGCTCGCGCGGGTAGTCGGCCTCGCCCGGGGCGAAGACGGGGAAGAAGGCCCGGCCACCGACGTCGCGCGCTGCCGCCTCTGCCTTCTCGCGGCCCGGGTTGAAGCCCTGCGTGAGCTGCACCGCCCGGTCGTCGTCGCCGGCCACCAGGATGGGCTTGGTCGGGTGGAGCTCGCGCAGCGCCTTCGCCACCGCGCCCACGTTCCCGGAGTCGAAGGCCACCACGCTGGCCACCGGGGCGCCCATGGCCTCCTTCAGCGTTGCCATGGTGGCGTAGCCCTCGCCCACGACGATCACGGGCGCGCGGTCCAGCTCCTTCATGCCTCCCAGGACGTGAAAGCAGCCTTCCTTGTGGCTGTCCTTCGCAAACCGTTTCGTGCCGTCGTCGCCGATGTACTGCGTCGTCCAGTGCTTGCCGGTCTTGTCATAGGCCGGCACGAAGGTGGTCTTGCCGGCTTGGTCCGTGAGGAGTCCGGGGTAAGGCTGGATGCCCTTGGCCTGGAGGTAGGGCGTAGGGTGCTTGGAGTCCAGCGGCTGGAGAGCTGCCAGCTGGCGCTGCACGCGCTGCGCCGCTGCCTCGTGCTGGCGCTGCTGCTCGGCCTCGCGCTCGGCCCGCCTGGCCGCGGCCTCGGCGATGAGCCTGGCGCGGTCCTCGTCGCTGAGGTGGTAGCCCTTGGCCTTCCAGCGTAGTTCTTGGCCGGTGCGGTTGTCCTTGGCGTAGCCGGCCGGCACGTGGCCGTCGAGGTGTCCGACGTAGAAGCCGGCCTTCTCCTTGCCCTTGTCGCCGGCCGTGGCGATCCGGTGCGTGGCACCGTCCATGACTGGGTGCTCGCCCTCCAGGATGAAGCCCATGCCGCGCAGCTCCTGGGCGAACTCGTCGCGCGCGGCCATCGCCGGGTCCTGCTGCTGGCGCTGGTTCTCGGGCAGCCATTTCCGCAGAGCGTCCCTGTCCGCGCCTTCGCCCGCGTACCAGGACTTGGCCGCGCCGTCCCAGCGCGCACCCGCGGCCTTGGCTTGGTGCCGCTCGATGTAGGGCACGGCGAGGTAGGTGCGCGGCTCCTCGTGCGCCGGCGCAACAGGCAGCTCGGCTGGTGCTGCCTGGGACTGCGGGGCTGCTTCCTCACGCCGCGGCCAGCGTGCCAGCAGCGGCGCCGTTTCCACGCCGGGAGGCACGTACCAGGACTGCTCCTGGCGGTCCCAGCGGGCCCCCAGTGCCTTGGCCTGATCCTTCTGCGCGAAGGGCACGGCCAGGTAGACGCGCGGCTGCTGGGCCTGCTCCAGGGCCTGGTCGATGCGCTGGTTTTCCTCGGCAACGGTGTCCACGCTCGCCTCCTGCTTCTGGCCCTGGTGCTGGTCGAACGCCATGACGAAGGTGTTGATGCGCTCCGCGTCGGCCGCCGCACGGAAGATCTCCAACGGATCCTCCTTGAGCACCTTGATCCAGGACGCGACGTAGGACGCGTGGCGGCCCGGGTCGTGGCCGATGCCCAGCGAGTCGCCCACCAGCATGGATGCGATCTCGGCGCGCAGTTCCTCGCGCGCGTAGCCTTCGCTGCCAAACGGATTGGCGAGGTCCCGGCCCAGCCGGTTCTCGTGCCCGGTCCAGTGGCCCAGCTCATGCAGCGCGACGGCGTAGTAGCTGGCCGCGTCCGGGAACTGGCCTTTCCCGGGCATCTGGATGGCGTCGGTGGAGGGCCGGTAGAAGGCGCGGTCGCCTTCCACGTGGCGGATCGTGGCGCCGCTGGCGTACAGCAACTTCTCCGCGCGCTGCGCGGCATCCCAGGTCGGCGGCCGGTGCTGCAGCGAGGGGAGCCCGTCGATCTGCTCAGCGTTGAAGACGGTGGCGTGGAAGACGCGCGGGCGCTCCAGTTGCACCTGCACCGTCTCGGGCTTGCCGTCCGCGCCGATCACCGGCTGCCCCTTGGCGTCGAGCCTGGGCTGCTCCTCGCTGAACTTCCAGTACTGGACCGGGGTGCCGTGCTCGCCCTTGCGCACCTGGGCGCCCTGGGCCTGCGCTTGGTTGTACGTCATCCAGCGCGGGTCGCTGTAGCCCTGGGCCGCCAGGAAGACGGCATTGATGCCCCTGTAGCGCTTGCCGCTGACAGGGTTCATCGGCACGCCAGCTCTTGGCCGGCCGGGCTCCCAGGGCTTCTGCCAGGGCGCCGTGCCGGCTTCGAGCTGCTCGATGAGTTTCTCGGCCACCCGCTCATGGAAAGGCTTGTCGCGATCCATGGTCAGGCCTCCGCGGCCAAATCGGTGGCGCTGTCCAGGGCCTCGCCCAGGGTCAGCGCGTCTTCCAGGAAGGCGCCGGCCAGCGCCGCCTCGTCGGGGTCGAGCTCGGCCAGGAAGGCGGGCGTGCCGGCGTCGCGCAGCTTGTCGCGCACCACCTCGGCCAGGCTCGGGGCCGGCACCGACACGTCTTCGTCGTTTGGCATGTCCATGAGTGGCTTTTCCTCAGTAGGTGAACACGGGGCGGATCACGGTCTTGATCTGCCTGCGGCTGGTCGGCCCGAAGTAGCGGGCATCGAAGGAGAGGGGAAATCGGTCGGACATGAGCAGGACCTGGTCGGGCGCCAGCGTGGCGCTGGTGGCCTGCAGGTGCGGCATGAGCCGGCCGGCGCCGTCGAAGCGCACCGGGGCGCTGTCGGGCAGCGGCTGGCCATTGACGCGCACGCCGTCGTCATCCAGCTCCACGTGGTCGCCGTGCGCTGCCATCACGCGCTTCATGACGTAGCCGGCGCCACCAGGGCACACGCCCACACCCAGGTAGCCGCGCCGGTAGGCCTGCTCGAAGACGCCGCCCTGCGGCAGGCACAGCAGGACGTAGGACCCGACGCGCACCAGCTCGCTGGTGGCGCGGTACAGGCCCAGCGGGATGCTCGGGCTGGTGTTCCAGTACAGGCCCAGCGCCTTGGTCGCGGCGCCCAGCGCCAGCGGGGCGGCCACGACGCCGGTCAGGGCGAACTTGTGCCAGCGCCTCATGGGCCGACCCTTCCATGCGGGGCGTCTTCCCCGCGTGGGGGGTCCTTTCCGCGCTGCTCGGGCCTGCGGTTGCTGCGCTCCTTCCAAAAGTGCCAGCAGGCCATCAGCAGGATGACAAACAGGCTTGCCAGCAACGAGACACCGATGGAGTCGGTGAACTGCTCCCAGCGGGTCGGCGGTGCTTGCCAGGTCATGCTGCTTGCTCCATGCGCGGCTGGTTCGTGGCCACGATCCAGTCGCTGGTCTTGGGCGGCGCCACTTGCGAGCGGGCCAGGAAGGTGGGGTCCTGGAAGTACAGCGGCTGCTTGCCGTAGATCGCCGGGTAGCCCGCCACGTACACCACCATGTCGCCGGCCTTCGTGATCTGGTCGGCGCTGTCCTTCTCGGGGCCGGGCATGCGCATCGCCTCGTCGGCCGTGAGCAGGTTGCGCGCGACTTCCTGCACCGTGCGCGAGACGTTGGACTCCATGAAGGCCACACGCTTGCCGCTGACCGTGATGGCCTCCTTGAGCACGGTGGTCTGCCCGGTCTGCCGCGACAGGTACTCCGCCGTCTCGACCCGGTTGGGCGGGAAGGCGCACTGCACGTGGCAGTTCGAGCTGATCGTCTCGCTCGGCCCGTAGCCCAGCTGAGGGTGGCGAAGCTGCGTGATGTCCTGGATCACCAAGAAGGCCTTGATGCCGTAGCCGGCCATCCACGACAGCGCGTCCTCGAGGATCGGCAGCCTGCGGAAGGCCGTGAGCTCGTCCAGCATCATCAGCAGCTTGTGCTTGTAGCTGGGCCTCGGACGCCCCTGCTCGAAGCCGATCTTGTCGGCCAGCAGCCGTATCGTCATCGTGATCAGCAGCCGCAGCAGCGGGCGCAGCCGCTCCTTGTCGCTGGGCTGGGTGACCAGGTACAGGCTCACCGGGCTGTCGTGGTGCATCAGGTCCCTGCTACGGAAGTGGCTGTCCGCGACGTTGCGGGCCACAACCGGATCGCGGTACAGCGACAGGTAGCTCTTGAGCGTGGACAGCACCGAGCCGGCTTCCTCTTCGTGCCGGTCAAGCTGGTCGCGCGCCGCGGCGCCGACCACCGGGTGCACCTCGCCGTCGAGGTGGTGGTACTGCGTCATCTCCACCCACAGCTCGGCCGTCGCGCGCTCCGGGTCGGCCAGCATGTGGTCCACCACCGGCAGCGAGGCGCGCGGGCCGTCGCCGTTCCTGGCCCGGTACAGGGCATGCAGGATGACCCCTTGCAGCAGGGCGAAGCTGGTCTTCTGCCAGTGCGATTCCAGCCCCCTGCCATCGGGGTCCACGATCATCTGCGCGATGTTCTGGACGTCCCCGACTTCGTGCTCGGTCCCGAGACGCACCTCGTCCAGCGCATTCCAGTGCGCGCTGTCCAGCGCAGCCGGCTCGAACTTCAGCACCTTGTTGCCGGCGAAGAGCTTTCGCCAGCCCGAGGTCAGCTCCCACAGCTCGCCCTTGAGGTCCGTGATGAAGGCGCTCTTGACCCAGGAAAGCAGCGTCGGGATCACCAGGCCCACGCCCTTGCCGGACCTGGTGGGGGCGTAGCACAGGATGTGTTCCGGCCCGGTGTGGCGCAGGTAGCGCAGCACGCCCTGCTTGTCGATCCAGCCGCCCACGTAGCAGGCCAGGGCTGACGGCGGCGGCAGCTTGTGCATCCTCTCGCGCCAGCTCCGTGCCTCGCGTGGCAGCAGGCCTGCTGCCTGAATGTCCTTCAGCGTGGCCCAGCGGGCGCTGCCGTGCATGTACTGGTTGCCCGTGGGCTTGCTGGCCTCGACCATCTTCACGACCATGGTGGCGATCAGGCCGCCTGCGGCCACCATCGCGCCGACGCTACCCGAAGTCATCAGCTGCTGCGGGTAGACCTCGCTCCACTTCGCGGCCCAGCCCAGCACGTGCCAGGGCAGGTACACGTGGCCCACGTTCATCCCGAGGCTGGCGTGGTAGTCGAAGGTATGGGCGAAGTGCTGCGTGGCCGTCCACAAGCCACCCGCCACCGAGGCGGTGCCCATGATGGGCACCAGCTTGCCACGGGTCCTGCGGCGCTGGCGCACCTGTGGCCCGACGGCAGGGTTGTTCACTGTCATGGAGCGGGTCATCGGCTTCGTCCTCTGGAATGGCTCGCAGCCAGCGAGCCCGTGGGGGTGACGGTGATGGATTGCCCGATGGATACGGACTTCAGCCGCCGAACAGTTGTGAAGTCAACTGGCATCACCAGGACCACATCGCCGCGGTCGAGTAGGGCCAGCGTGCAGCCATCGACGCTGCGCAGGCCTGCGAAGGAAAGGGGCTGCCTGGTCGGGCTGTAGCGCACGTGCCTGGGCACGTCGATGCCGCGCGCGCGCTTGCCCTCGCGCTCCTCGATGTAGCTGTCCGCGGCGGCGTAGGCCTGCGACGCCAGCTTCGCGCCGGGTATCGGCCAGGCGGGGGCGGTTGGCGCTGGCCGTGGCGCCGTCGGCGCACGCACGCCCACGCCGGCGCCGGTGCGCAGCCGCGCCTCGGCCTTGGGCGGGGCCTTTGATCCCGGGCGGCCCACGGGCGGGCGGCTTACTCTTCCTTCTCTTCCTGCCCGATCCACGGGCCGTCGCAGTGCGTCAGGTGCCTGGGCTCCTTGTTGCTCCACACCGTGACGTACATCACCCGGCAGTAGCAGCTCACATCCTGCTCGCTGGCCTGCCACATCGCGTTCGGGCAGGTCTCGCACACGGTGACGGGATCGGGGCGGCGTACCTTTGGGAGCGCCGCCAGGGTTGGGCTTTCGACCGTGGGCATGGCGGGCAGCGCCAGCCGCGTCAGTTCCAGATCGGGCAGCTCGGGCAGGGCGGCCATCGTCTCGTCGATCAGGTCCTCGTCGCTCATCCGTTCCATGAGGGGGCTCCTTGCGCATCAGGGCCTGGCGCTGCCGCTCAAGGCCGGGGTCGGTGAAAGTGACCGGCAGCGCCCGCTCCACCGCCGCGCGCACCACGGCCACACGGAATCGCTGGGAGCCGCTGACGGTGATGCGGTCGCCGTAGCGCTGGCGGGCCAGCTTCAGTGCTGCCTGCACCGTGTCCTGGTCGGCCGCGCGCGAGACCTGCAGCCGCCGGCCGTCGTCGCGTACAGCGCTGGCGCCGGCCCGGTAGACGACGGTGCCGGCCTTGGTGACGTTCTCAACTTCGGGGCTGGCGCCGGTGGCCCCAGTCAGGCCTTGCGCGCGCACGGTGTGGCCGCGCAGGTTCGAGGCTTCGGTACTCGCCCGCAGCGCCGCCAGCGCCTCGCTGTTGCCCTTCACGGCTTCGGCCTTGAGCCAGTCGGCCCAGGCTTGGTGCTGGTGGTTCTTCAGGATCGCGGCGCGCTCCGCTTCGTAGCCGCGGTGGATGACCTGCAGCCGCTGGCGCATCTGGAAGCTCGCGGTGGCGTAGACGAGGCGCTTGTCGATACCCTTGCCGTCGGAAAGCCGGATCGCAGCACGCTGCAGCGCATAAGCCCGCTTCGCCGCCGCCAGTGCCTCGGCCTTGCGCCTGCGGGCAACGCCCAGTGCCTCGGCCCGCTGGTCGCCTACAGCCTCCCGCTGCGCGCGGTAGCGGGCGTAGAGTTCGGTGGTGTCCACGCGGCTGCGCACCGGTCCCTTGCGGTAGGACTTGCTCGCCCAGGGCCACACCAGGCCCACCGGTGCCTGGAAGGCGCCCAGCCTGGCTTCCAGGGCCTTCTTCGACAGGCCGCGGTCCACGGTGCTGGCCTTCACGAAGGTGCCGTCCTGGGAGGCGAAGATCAGCCCGGCGCCGCGCTCGCGCAGCTCCAGCCCATGGTCGGCCAGCTCGTGGTGCAGTTCCTGCCAGGTGGTGGCCGCGTGCAAGAGGTCCAGGCACTCGCGCCGCACCCAGCTAATGAGGCTCTCAACGGCCGCGTGCTGCTCCATGTCGGCCGCCTTGCCCTCGCCAACACCGCGCCGCGGGGTGTGGTTCACCGCCTGCAGCCCGTACTCGCGCTCCAGCCGCTCGCACATCACGGCCAGCGTCTTGTAGGCGAGGTAGGGCTCCTTCAGGGTCAGCCGCTGCGGGTGGACCTTGTTGATGCCGATGTGCACGTGCAGGTGGTCGGTGTCGTGGTGGACGACACTGATCCGCTGGTGCCCTTCGAAGCCCAGTCCCTTGCACAGCCGCTCTTCGATCGCCGCCAGCGTTTCGGGCGAGGGGTTCTCCCCAGCCGGGAAGCTCACCAGCAGGTGGTAGGTGAAATCCGACTGCGCCCGGGTGTTGAGCTGCTGCACGGCCAGCATTTCGCTCACGGCCGCGCCCAGCGTCGCGGCCTCGCAGTGGGTGAGGCGGATGTCCCCGACGCGCTCGGTCAGGCCTTGCTGGTCGGTGAGGTACCCCACCAGCTCTGCCATGCTGCTCTTGCGCAGCACGCGCATCGGGACGTGCTTGGCGATCACGAGTCTTCAGCCGCTGAAGGATCGATCCGGCCGCGTCCCTAGATCGCCACCCAGGCCAGCACCAGCGCGGCCACCAGCGTCATGAGGCCGCCGCCCAGGTTGATCAGGGCCACTTGCCGCACCTGCCTGAGGTGGGCGGCTGTCTGGTGGGCGTGCATCTGGACCAAGGCCTGCAGCCCCGTGGACGTTGCCGCTGCGCATTGCTGGGCTGCCGCCGCCATCGCCTCCCGGCTCGTCTCCAGCGCCGCCTGCAGCGCCTTCTCGGCCTGGACGCGCGCGCTCTCGCCGCTGCGCCGGGCGATGGCTTCCAGCTCGGACTTGAAGGCGTCAAGCAGCTGGCGCTGCTGTTCCTCGCCGGCGGCCAGCAGGTGCTCGTTGATCGTCAGCAGCATGAGGACCGGGTCGTCGCGGGTGAGCCCGACGCCGTGCCGGGCCGCGATCTCCCGAATCACGTGCTCGATGCGGTCGCCCGCGGCCATCACAGCACCGCCGCGCCGTCGAGCTGGCGGAAGAGCTGGTCGCGCACGATCTTCAGCCGCTGCCGCGTCATCAGCGGCACCGCGGCCGTGCCCAGCGTTTCCTCGAACGTCCTGCGCGCCTGCAGCATGTCGCTGAGGTCGCGCCCGTAGGTCTCCCCCTTGAGAGCCGGAAGCTGCACCAGCGCCGACACCCGCGCCTTGTTCGAGGTGTAGGCCTTCATCGCCTCGAAAGGCTTGCCGTCCTCGGTCGTCACCGGCCCGAAATACGGGTTGAGCCACACGATGAACAAGCAGTCGGCCGGGAACTGCGTGGCGAGCTGCGCAAACCCCGACACCGTATCCACCAGAGCTTGGCCACCCGTGACCACCGTGTGGACCACCAGCTCATGGCCCAAGTCCTTGAGCAGCGCCGGCACCTCGTTGGAAATGAGGTAGTGCGACAGCGGCACGAAGGAGCTGGCGCCGTTGTCCACGATCACGTCGGCCTGCGCGGTAGCGAGCAGCTCCACCATCGAGTCGAAGCGGCGCGTGTCGATTTCGTCGCCGGCCAGCAGTTCCACCCGCTTGACGTCCAGCGTCTTGTAGCCGGCGAAGGTCGCGTTCACCGGGTCGGTGTCGATGCACAGCGGGCTGTGCCCCTTGGCCTGCTTGTACTGGGCCAGCATGGCCGCCACCATCGACTTGCCCACGCCACCCTTGCCCTGCAGGACGAAGTTGATCTTGCTCATCAGAAAAGCTCCTTCGGGTCAGCGGCCGCCGTGAAGCTGAAGCCCGGCACGGTCGTGTCGGTGCGTCGCGGCTCGGGTAGGGGGACTGGAGAGGAAACAGGCGCAGAGGAGGGCGGGGAAGCCGCAACGGACTGCGCAGGCGCGCGCCTCACGTGCTTGCGCACGTACTTCAGGAACGTGTCGTAGCGGAAGCCCAGCCGGCGCGTCTCGTGCAAGTGGCGCCAGATCGTCGTGAGCGGGAAGCCGGCCGCAATGGCTGCTTCCACGTCCTCACGCACGGCCAGGAAGGCCACCGCGTTCGTGTCCTGCCCGCGCCTCTTCGGCGGCTGGTCCTGGACCCAGGCAGCCAGCTCTTCCACGTAAGCGGTGCACGCCTTCAGCACGGCTGCCGCCCCTGCGCACCCTGCGAGCGCTCCCGCATCGCTGCATCTCCGCTGCGCGGATCGCTGAAGTACCGCTGTATCAACGCTGTAACAGCACGGAAGCACCGCTGTATCGACGCTGTAGCTGCGCTGGGATGTCGCTGAAGAAGCCGCATTTCCGTGCTTTTGGGAGCTGTTCGCCATATCCTAATGCGAACAGCGGTGGTTCAGCACAGATTCAGCGGAAAAAACGAACACAGACTGCTGAGCTTCCGTGGTGTTTCCGAACGGCAAAGCGCGGGCAAGATAGGTGAACATGGCCATGTCGCGGAGCGCCATGCCCCTGTTCACTCCCCTTACTCGCTGGGCTCGACGGGCATCCTGCTCTGCGAGGCCGTTAACCCTGGAGTTCTCGATGCCGCCGCCCTCCAATGCGCCCGCGAAGCGACCTGTGCCCCAACCCAAGCAGGCTGCAGGCAGGCCTGCGCACGAGGTGCGCAGGCACTGCCTGCGGGTGCTGGTAAACGATCAGGAGAAGGCGACGCTGCGACTGCAGGCAAGCACGGCCAAGCGCAGCGTCGGTCGCTACCTGCGCGAAGTGGGGCTCGGGTACAAGCTGCACAGCGCCGTGGACTTGGATGCGGTGCGCGAACTGGCTCGCATCAACGGGGACCTCGGGCGGCTGGGCGGGCTGCTGAAGCTGTGGCTGGCCGCAGACGCCCGCACGGCGCGCTTCACGCCGGCCACGGTGCAGGTACTGCTGGAGCGGATCACGGCGCAGCAGGATGAACTGGGGAAGGTGATGCAGGAGGTGGTCAGGCCCCGCGGAAGGACCTAACCCAGGATCAGCGGGCGCCGCCCTTGGCAGGCTACGCGTCGAAGCTGGCGCGGCCTTGGCTGTCGTAGGAAACGGTGACCCGGCCCCCGAGCGGAAGTGGATGGTCAAAAGCAGCCAGGTCGTGCCTGAAGAGGCCGGCATTGGTCTGCAGGTACGCCTGCAGTTCGTCCACGTGGACGACGACGCCGGTGGCTGGCTTGGATCGATCCGCCTCGCTCGCCTTGAACAGTTCGTAGACCCCGGGGCGTATCCCGTGGGCCTTCTCCACCCTCTCGATGTCCCAGTCGTCGTCGGCCAGGATCTGAAGAACCCGGTGGCCGTTCATGACCACGAGGCGGCGCTTGGGGGGCTGCTCAACCTTCATGGAAAGTCACCAGGCTGACCGAGGCGAGGTCCACGTCCACCTCCTGCCCATCGGCGAGAAAGCGGACCCAGGCCCGGCCGGAAGCAGTCGGGCGCCGCGTGGTGAGCAGACGCGCGGCGCGGCCGTCCACGCCGACTTCTATCCAGAGGCGATGCACGCGCTCGCTGGTCTTGTCGGAAAGTGGGGAGGGCAGGCGTCGCGTTGACGCTTCTGCGGGGGGTGCCTCATCGACCGCTGGGGCAGGGCTCGGCGCAGCCAGTCTCCCTATCTCTTCGAGGTACTCGCGCAGCCCTCTGACGGTGCCACGGGTGATTTCCTGTTCCTTGTTCTTGATCCAAGCAGCCACCTCCATGGGGTTCTTTCTGAGCGCGACCACCAACTCGTTCACCACCGTGACGTCGTTGACGCGGCCGGCCTCGAAGGCCTCGGCAATGGGGTCTGGCAGGTCCAGCAGGGTGACGTGCTGCGTGACGAAGGCGGCTGACTTCCCGAGCTCGCGCGCGATGTCGGCCTTGCGCTTCCCGCGTGCCAGCTCCTGGCCGATGAAGTCGGCAATCTCCCGGGCGGTCAGGCCTTCGCGCTGCAGGTTCTCGATGACCTGGTCCACGCGCTCGAAGTCGTTATCGATGAAGGCCTTCACCGTGGAAAGCCCGGCCATGGAGCAAGCCCGCCAGCGTCGCTCCCCATGGTTGATGAAGTAGCGTCCTGGCTCGCCCTGGTTGATGCGCACCGATATGGCCTGCTTCTGCCCACGAGCCTTGATCGAACTTGCAAGCTCGCCCAGCTTCTCCGGGGTATAGCCCGGGTTCTTGGCACGGCGGGGTTGATTGGGGTCGGGGGATACCGCGTCCAGCGGCAACTCCAGCGGGACGCCGCTCATTACTGCAGGCGCAGGGTTGCTCAGCGGACTGGACGGCCTTTCCGACTTCTGGGCCCCAGACGTCGCGGCCCGCTTCGTCGGCGTCTTCACAGCCATCTGGCTGTCTCCATCTGCGCTGAGGGACGCTTGGCCCAGGTCCGTTCTTTCCGGGTTCTCATTACCATTGTTTATTTTTCTGATCCTACGAATTTCTAATAGTTAGTCTGGCAGCTTGCCGTAGGCCACCCACCAACTCAAGAAGCTGAGCAGAACGAAGCAGCCCAAGGCGGTGAACCAATGGCCGATCACGAAGAACACGACCACCATCAGGGCGATTCCCCAGCGCAGCAGTGGCCAGAGAAGAACTACCGCCATGAGCAGGAAATCCAGCGGGTCGGTCTTGCGAGGAGTATTGGCCATGGATTCTCCCAGCCGAAAACGTACGCCGGGCAGCATGCTCGTCCGGTGAATCCGGCGTCTGTAAGAATCTGCTTCCGACGCGTGGAGCCAACGCATCTTGCCACATTGGCTATCGACGACTCCCGCAAGAAATCCTTCAGCGGCTAAAGAACAAGGGAGGGCACATTGCTCGAGTACATGATCTTCCTGACCAACGTGTTGCAGTGCCTTGAGGAGCAGGGCAAGTCCAAACACGACCTCTCTCGCGATTCAGGAGTGTCGGTTTCGTTCATATCGGATCTCACCACAGGGCGCGGCAATCCGTCGCTCAAGGTCATGGCTAAGATCGCAACCGCCCTCGAAACGCCTCTTCCTCTGCTGCTGGAACGTTGCGACCTGCCACCAGAGGGCCTGGAGTTGCTCTCCGGTCACAAGCCGCTCCAGAGTCTGCCCAAGGGTTTCCAGCGCGTCTCTCTGGTGCTCACGGACTACCAGGCCTTCGTCGCAAGGAAGTGGGCACAGGACGCGCGCAAGATGATGGATCGGTAAGCAGTAAAAAGATTACCGCTATCCCGGACAATTGCGCTGGGCTAGCGTTCACTATATCTTGCGGGGCATGTCGCAGAATGCTCCGCAAGTCGCTACGACCGAGGACCGAGCCAAGCAGGCCATCGAGCGCGCCTTCGGTCCAGAGCTGCTAGCGGTCCTGCACGACCCCAGGACCATTGAGCTGATCCTCAATCCGGACGGCTCGCTGTGGGTCGAGTGCCTAGGCGAGCCGATGCGCAGGATCGGCGCCATGAGCGCCGCGAAGGCGCAATCCATCCTCGAGAACGTCGCCGGCTTCCACCGCAAGGAAATCAGGCGCACCTCCCCGCTGCTGGAGTGCGAGCTGCCCATCGACGGCAGCCGCTTCGCCGCGCAGCTCCCGCCCATCGTTCCGGCGGCGTCCTTCCAGATCCGCAAGAAGGCTATCAAGGTCTTCACGCTGGACGACTACGTGGCCCGGGGAATCATGACCGATGCCCAGTGCACGGCGATCGTCAAGGCCGTGCACGAGCGCCGCAACATCGTCGTCTCGGGCGGCACGGGCTCGGGCAAGACCACGCTTGCCAACGCCCTCATCGGCGAGATCACGAATGCCTTCCCAGGTGATCGGCTGATCCTCATCGAGGACACGGGAGAGATCCAGTGCCGGGCCGCGAACTACGCGCAGTGGCACACCACCACCGACGTGAGCCTGCGCGACCTGATCAAGCACGCGCTGCGCGCCCGGCCGGACAGGATCATCGTCGGCGAAACCCGCGGCCCCGATGCCATGGACCTGCTCTCGGCCTGGAACACGGGCCATGAGGGCGGCCTCGCCACGGTTCACGCCAACAACCCGCGCGCTGCACTGAGCCGGCTGCAGATGCTCGTGAGCATGCACCCGGAGTCCCCGAGGCCGATGGAGCCGCTGATTGCCGAGGCGGTCCACGCCATCGTCCATATCGCCCGGTTACCGGACGGTTCTCGCCGTGTCCAGGGAATCCTGGGCGTGGATGGATTCAGGGACGGCGCCTTCGTCACCACGTTCCTCTGACCGTTACCTCAGCAACCAGGAGCATTGCATGCACTCCAAGGCCCAAGCTCGCCTTTTGAAACCTGCCAGCCTCGTGCTCGGCTTCCTGCTGGCGCTGGCCGTGCTGGCGCTGATGCCCAACTTGGCACACGCCGCGGCGGGCGCGGGAGGCGGCATGCCCTGGGAAGGGCCGCTGGACCAGCTCCGCGCTTCCGTCACCGGGCCGGTGGCCTTCGTCGTGTCGCTGATCGGCATCGTGGTGGCCGGCGCGATCCTGATCTTCGGCTCGGACCTCAACGCCTTCTTCAGGACCATGGTGCTGATCGTCATGATCATTTCCATCCTGATCGCGGCGCAGAACTGGCTGGCCGGCACCTTCGGTCGCGGCGCCTCCATCGCCACGGTGGCGCACCACCGCCAGGAGGCCTGAGCCATGGCGCTGCACAAGGTCCCTGTGCGCGCCTCGGCCAACCGCCCCAACCTGTTCATGGGCGGGGACCGTGAGCTGGTGATGGTCTGCGGGCTGCTGGCCGCGGCGCTGATCTTCTCGGCCATGGAATGGCAGGCCATCCTCTACGGGCTGGCCGGCTGGTTCGCCTCGCTGTACGGCTGGCGGCTCATGGCGAAGTCGGACCCGCTCATGCGCCAGGTCTACATGCGCTCCCTGCGCTGCTACCGGCAGCGGTACTACCCGCCGCGCTCGACGCCGTTCCGCGTCAACACGGCCACCCAGGGGAAGCAGTACAAATGATCGTACCCACCACCCTCGCCGTTGCGGCGGCGGGCGCGACCACCTTGGCGGGGCTCGCCTTCCGGCTCAAGGGTGTGGACGCTGCCCTGCGGCTCAAGCGCCACCGCTCGAAGGATGCAAGCGTGGCCGACCTGCTGAACTACGCGGCCGTCGTCGAGGACGGGATCGTGGTGGGCAAGGACGCCGGCTTCCAGGCCTCCTATCTCTACCGCGGCGAGGATCAGGCCAACGGCACGGACAAGCAGCGCGACGCCATCGCTGCGATGGTCAACAAGGCCCTGGCGCCGCTGGGCAGCGGCTGGATGCTCAACGTCGATGCAGGCCGGCGCCCGGCGTCCACCTACCCTGAGCGCCACCTCTGCCGCTTCCCCGACCCCGTGTCGGCCGCCATTGACGAGGAGCGCCGCCGCCAGTTCACCAGGCACGGCGCGCTCTTCGAGAGCTACTTCGTCATCACGCTGACGTGGCTGCCGCCGAAGCTGGCCGAGCGCAAGCTGGTGGAGCTGATGTTCGACGACGACGCCGTGCAGCCGGACCACACCAGCCGCACGCACAGCCTCATCGACCAGTTCAAGCAGCAGCTCACGGCCATCGAGAACCGCCTGTCGTCCGTGGTGAAGATGACGCGGCTGCGCGGCCAGGAGGTGACGGACGAGGATGGCACCCGGCGCACGCTGGACGACCAGTTGTCCTTCCTGCAGAGCTGCATCACCGGGATGCACCACCCTATAGCGTTGCCGGACAACCCGGCTTACCTGGACCTGCTCATCGGCGGCCAGGAGCTGACCCCCGGCACGATCCCGCTGCTGGGCCGCAAGTTCATCCAGATCGTGGCCATCGACGGGTTCCCGCATGAAAGCTGGTCCGGCATGTTGCAGGCGCTGGCCGAGTTGCCCAGCGAATATCGCTGGAGCACGCGGTTCATCTTCATGGACCAGCACGAGGCGCTGAGCCACCTGGAGAAGTTCCGCAAGAAGTGGAAGCAGAAGACCCGCAGCTTCTTCGATCAGGTCTTCAACACCAACGTCGGCGGCGCCAACCTCGACGCCATCAACATGGTCGCGGACGCGGAAGCCGCCAAGGCCGAGGTGAGCTCCAACCTGGTGGCCGATGGCTACTACACCAGCGTCGTCGTGATCATGGACGAGAGCCGGGACCGGGCTGTGGCCTCGGCCCAGGAGGCGCAGAAGGTCATCCAGCGGCTGGGATTCAACGCGCGCATCGAGACCATCAACACGATGGACGCCTTCATCGGCAGCCTGCCGGGCCACGGCGTGCAGAACGTGCGCCGCCCGCTGGTCAACACCATGAACCTCGCGCACTTCCTGCCGCTCTCCAGCATGTGGAGCGGCAGCCGGACTGCGCCGTGCCCGCACTACCCGAAGGGCTCGCCCGCGCTCATGCAGTGCGTGACGCATGGCCGCACGCCGTTCCACCTCAACCTGCACGTGCGCGACCTGGCCCACACGCTGATGATCGGCCCGACCCGCAAGGGCAAGTCCACACACCTGGGGATGATGGCCGCGCAGTCGCTGCGCTACGAACACATGACCGTCTTCATCTTCGAGGCGGGCATGAGCGCGTACCCGCTCACGAAGGCAGTGGGCGGCCGGCACTTCAACGTCGCGGCCGACGAGCGGCCCCAGCTCGCGCCGCTGCAGTTCCTGGACACCCGCAATGACCGCGCGTGGGCCATGGACTGGATCGACAAGGTGCTGGCGCTCAACGACTTCAGGACCACGCCCGAGCAGCGCACCGCCATCGCCACGGCCATCCTGAGCATGCACCGGAACGGCGGCAGGACCCTCTCGGACTTCTTCAATGCCTGCCAGGACGACGCCGTGCGCGAGGCCCTGATGCAGTACACCGTCAACGGCGCCATGGGCCACCTGCTGGACGCGGCCGAAGATGCCCTGGGCTTCAGCCGCTTCAACACCTTCGAGGTGGGCGAGCTGATGGAGCTGGGCGACAAGTACGCGGTCCCCGCGCTGCTGTACCTGTTCCGCCGCGTGGTGCTCAGCCTCAAGGGCCAGCCGGCCGTCATCTACCTGGACGAGGCCTGGCTGATGCTGCTGCACCCGATCTTCGAGCAGTGGATCAGGAAGTGGCTCAAGACCCTGGCGAAGCTCAACTGCGCCGTTGTGCTGTCCACGCAGAACCTCACCGATGCGGCCAAGTCCGGCATCTTCGACGTGATCGTGGACAGCACCGCCACGAAGATCCTGCTGCCCAACCCGGATGCCGTGTCCGAGGAAATGACTGCGCTGTACAGGCGCATCGGCCTCAACGACCGACAGATCCAGATCGTGGCGAAGGCCCTGCCCAAGCAGCAGTACTACCTCATGTCCGAGCCGGGATGCCGCCTGTACGAGCTGGCCCTCGGCCCTCTGGCGCAGGCCTTCGTCGGCGCCACCGACCCGGTGTCCCTGGCAACCGCCAGGCGGCTCGAAGAGACGCACGGCGAGGCCTGGATTCACGAGTGGCTCGCCATGCGCGGCCTCAAGCTCGACGACTACCTGGAGACGGCATGAACCCCAAGCTCTCGGCCCTGGGTGGCCGCATCAGGCTCCTGTTGCGCAAGGACCCCGACACGGCCACCGAGAACCCCTATCTCAACGCCCGGCGCACGTGGAATCTGGCCGTCGGCTCGGCCATCAACCGTGGCTTCATCGGGACGATGGTGGGCGGCTTCGGCATGGTGATCGCGCTGGCCGCCGTGGGCGGGATGGTCCACATCGGCAGCCAGTCCAGGTTCGTGCCCTACGTCTACGTCGAGCGCCCCAACGGGGAAACGCAAGCACTGGGCGTCGCCATGCCGGTGTCCCCGGCCAGCCCACTGGTGATCAACGCGGCCGTGCGCGACTTCATCACGGACGCCCGTACGGTCACCCCGGACGTGACGCTGCAGCGCAAGGCCATCGAGCGGGTCTACGCGAAGCTGCCGCCCAGCACGGCTGCCCGCACCAGGATGGATGAGTGGTTCGCGTCCGATCCGCCGTTCAAGCGTGCGGCCAAGGTGCTGGTCAGCGTCGACAAGGCCGCGGTGCTCCTGCAGAGCCCCACCACGCTGCAGGTGGACTGGGAAGAGGTCACGCACGACCGGCAGGGCTCGCAGCTTGGGGCCGTGCGCATGCGAGCCCTGGTGACGTTTGCTGTAGCTACCAGCACGCCGATCAACACGCCCGATGCCGAGCTGGCCCTGAACCCCGCGCGCGTCTTCGTCAGTGACTTCTCCTGGACGCAGATCAAGTGAGCGTGACGATGAAGAAGCACCTGATTGCGGCGTGCGTGGCCCTGCTGGCTGCGCCCGCCATGGCGGCCGACCCGGCCACCCAGCAACTCCTCTCGAGGGATGGCGGGCAGAAGCTCACGAAGCAGCAGCGCCAGGCCCTGGGGGTCGCTAACCGCTGGGAGACCTACTCCATTTCCGGCATGGCGCCCGTGCCGGGCCCCAACGGGCAGGTCCGGTTCATCTATGGAGCACAACAGGCCACGCTGGTGTGCGCGGTGCTGCATGGCTGCGACCTGGCGCTGCAGCCGGGCGAGAACATCAACGAAGGCGGGGTTCACCTGGGCGACGCGGCCCGCTGGACCGTGGAGCCCGCCATTGAGGGCAGCGGAGCCCAGGAGACGCTGCACCTGGTCATCAAGCCCAAGGACGTGGGCCTGCAAACCACGCTGTTCGTGTTCACCGACCGGCGCCGCTATACCTTCAAGCTGCGCTCCCACCTCACCGAGAACATGACCACGGTGGGCTTCGAGTACCCCGAGGACGCCAACGCCAAGGTGGCCCAGGTGCGACGACTGCGGCAGCAGGAGCGCCAGGAACGCACCATCCCCTCCACCGGCGAGTACCTCGGCGACCTGAGCTTCGACTACGACCTCGACGGCCCGAAGGGCCTGCGCCCGGTGCGCGTCTACAACGACGGCCGCAAGACAGTGGTGGAGATGCCGTCCGGGACGGCCAACGGCGAGCTTCTCTCGCTGGTGCTGCTGCGCAGGGAAGGCGGGATCTTTTCGGACGACGAGCCCGATCGCATCGCCACCCGCTACCAGAACGGCCGGTACATCGTGGACGCCGTTTTCGACAAGGCCATCCTGATTGCGGGCGCGGGCAGCGATCAGCAGCGCGTGACGATCACCCGCAGGACCAAGTGATGAACAACATCCTCACCGCGGCCGGGTTCGCGCTGGTCCTGGCCGGCTGCGCCACCACCAGGACCGAGGCGCCGCAGGGCAACTACCTGCCGGCCGGCGTCGACCAGCCCCGGCTTGCGGCCGACACCGTGCGCCAGCTCATCGCTCTGTATCCAGCCGCCAGGACACGCCTGGCTGTGGAGCAGCCCGCCAAGGACGCCTTCGGGGCCGCGCTGCTGCAAGGCCTGCGCGCCGGCGGCTACGCCGTGCAGGAGGGTGGCAAGGCTCCTGAAGGCTCGCTGCCGCTGCGCTACGTGGTTGACCAGGCAGGCCCCGTGTTCCGCGTCATGGTGGCCGTGGGCAGCCAATCCCTGGCCCGGGCCTATGTGCCGCAGGGCAACGCGCTGGTGCCGGCCGGCGCCTGGGCTCGCAAGGAGTGAGCATGGCCCAGCAGGACCTCCTGTCGCCCGATGCGTCGCCCGGCAGTACCGGCGTGCGCCGCGTCAACCGCGTGCCGATCTACCTGGCAACGGGCGGCCTGTCCCTCTTCGTGGCCGTGATAGCGTCCGTGGCCTGGCAGCGCGCGGCCCGGCAGCACTTGGAAGCGCAGGCGATGCAGCCGACCACCGCGGGCACCAGCTCGCTGTCGGCGGCCAAGGCCATCACGGGTCAGTACCAGGGAGCCGTGGTCCCAGCGGCGGCCCCGCCCACGCCGCCCGCGCCGGCACCCGCGGCCAGCGCTGTCATGGTCGCGCGCCCGCACGGGGATGACCTCGACACGCCGCCGCCCCCGCCTGGGCGCAGCGCGGCCGGCATGCCGCCGATGCCGCCCGGTGGCGGCGGATCCCCTGCTCCGGTGACGGACCCCGTCGCTGTTCAGATCGAGCAGCGCCGGCTGCAGATGGCCGAGCAGGCGCTGCAGGCCCCGACGACGGTGAAGTTAGCGCTGCAGCGCACGGGCGGCGGGGGCGGCGCCCCGGCCTCGCGCGAGGAAATGCTTGCCCGCCTGTCCCAGGTGCAGCAGCAGGCCGCCGGCGCCGGCAACGCGGGCCAGGAAGTGAATGCGGCCTACCAGCAGCGCCTGGCGCAGCTCCGCGCCGCGCCGGGCGGTGCTGGCGGCTCGATGCCCGCCGCGGCCCCGTCTCGCACCGGCATGGCCCAGTTCGACGGCCAGCCCAACCGATGGGCCCACGACGCGCAGGTACTCCCACCAGAGTCGCCATACATGCTGCTGGCCGGTGGCGTCATCCCGGCGATCCTGCAAGACGGGATCAATTCTGAGCTGCCGGGGCAGATCAGGGGACAGGTGTCGCGCAACGTGTACGACACGGCCACGGGCGAGCACCTGCTGATTCCGCAGGGCACGCAGCTCGTCGGCGCCTATTCCAGTGACGTGGGCTACGGCCAGTCGCGCGTGGTGGTGGCATGGCAGCGGCTGGTCTTCCCGGATGGCAAGACGCTGGACCTGGGCGCCATGCCCGGCGCCGATCCGGCCGGCTACTCGGGCTTCTCGGACAAGGTGAACCGGCACCTCGTGCGCACCTTCGCCTCGGCCTTCCTCATGAGCGGCATCGTGGGCGGCATCACCTACAGCCAGAACCGCGGGCAGAGCCAGTACGCGCCCACGGCCGGCAGCGCCTTGAGCGAGGCACTGGGCCAGCAGCTCGGTCAGGTCACGGCACAGATGATCGCCAAGAACCTCAACCTGTCTCCCACGCTGGAGATCCGCCCCGGGTTCCGCTTCAACGTCGTCGTCACGAAGGACCTGAAGCTGCCCGGCACCTATCAGGCCTTCGACTACCGAAGGAGCGCCACCCGATGAAAGCCAGGATCGCCACCATCCTTCTTCTGGCGGCCAGCGCTGCCCATGCAGGCATCACGACAGACCCCATGGCCTTGGCCACGGCCGCAGGGAGCCTCCCGCAGACCCCGCAGTCCGCAGCGCCCATGAACTCACTGGACGTGCTCAGGCAGATGCTGCAGATACAGAAGGAGCAGGCCGAGCAGATGCTTCTCATGCTGCAGCGCATCGAGAGGCTGGAGCAGCAGTGCCAGTGCCCCGCCACCAATCAGGAAAGGCCCCCGCAATGAGAGTCCGCATTGCCAATGTCGCCACCGCGGTCGTGCTTGCGGTGAGCTGCGTTGCGAACGCACAGATCCCCACTACGGACCTGGCCAACATCGTCCAGACCTCCATCACTGCGCAGGAAAGTGTCGCGCAGACGATGAAGCAGATCGAGCAGTACCGGACGCAGCTTGAGCAGTACGCGCTGCAGATCAAGAACGCCGCCGCGCCGGCCGCCTACGTGTGGGACCAAGCCACGCGGACCATGGACCAGCTGCGCGGCGCGCTGGACACGCTGGCCTTCTACAAGCGCCAGCTCGGGTCCATCGACTTCTACCTGCGGCAGTTCAACGACGTGGGCGACTACCGCGCCTCGCCGTGCTTCGGCAAGGACGGGTGCACGCACGCGGAGCGTGCCCGGCTGCAGGAGAAGGACCGCATGCTGTCGGAGCAGCAGAAGAGGGCCAACGAGGCCTTCGTGCGCACGCTGGACCAGCAGCACGCAGCGCTGGCGGTCGATGCCCAGCGGTTGCAGCAGCTCCAGGCCGGTGCGCAGGGCGCGCAAGGGCAGATGGAGGCCATCGGCTACGCGAACATGCTGGCGAGCCAGCAATCCAACCAGCTCCTGCAGATGCGTGGCCTGCTGGTGGCGCAGCACACCGCGGCTGTGGCGCAGATGCAGGCGAAGGCCGACCGTGAGGCACGCGAGGCGGCGGCCGGCGAGAACTTCCGCCGCGGCACCTTCGTGCCGAGCCCGCCGCGGAGCTGGTGATGTGCACGGCACGCCGCCTTGCCATTGCCCTGGCCGCCACGCTGTCGGCCGTGCTGAGCGCGTGCTCGCCGCCCGCCGAGCCCGAGAAGCCGCTCGAGGTCAACGATGCGAACTGCCGGCTGGAGTTCCTGAGCACGCTGCCGAAGGAACAGCGCGAGGATCTCGCCGGCAGGTGTTTCCGCCGCGGGACCTTCAAGCCCAGCCCGCACAAGACCTGGTGACCGCGCCATGAGACTCACCAACCCAGGGCGCGCTGCCCTCGGGCTGCTGCTGCTGACGCTGGCCCTGTTGGCGCAAGCGCAGGAGCTCAACAGCTCGGGGATCTCGGACGACCTGCTGGAGCGATTCAGAACCGGCGCGGCCAGCTGGGGCGGCGTGATCCTGCGGCATGCAACCTGGCTCTTTTGGGTGCTGGCCTCCATATCGCTGGCCTTCACCATGGCTTTCATGCTGCTGCGCCGGGCCGATTTTGGCGAGCTGTTCGCGGAGCTGATCCGCTTCCTGATGGCCACCGGCCTCTTCTGGTGGTTGCTCATCAACGCGCCCGTTTTTTCCACGACGATCATCACCGGGCTGCGCAGGATGGCGACCGAGGCTGCAAACCTGGGCAACGGGGAGCTGGCGCCTTCCGGCATCGTGGATGTCGGTTTCGCCATCTTCTACAAGGCCGTTGACAACTCATCGCCCATGTCGCCCGTGGATTCCACGGTCGGCATCGTCACTGCGCTGGGCGTGATGATCGTGCTCGGGCTGATCGCCGTGAACATGCTGCTGCTGCTGTGCGCGGCCTGGCTCCTGGCGTATGGCGGCATGTTCTACCTGGGATTCGGCGGCGGGCGCTGGACCTCGGACAAGGCGATCAGCTACTACTGGATGGTGTTCGGCGTGGGCATGCAGCTCTTCGCCATGGTGCTGCTCGTCGGCATCGGCAAGACGTTCATCGACGACTACTACGCGCGCATGAGCGCCGGGCAGACGATCAAGGAAGTTGGCGTGATGCTCTTCGTGGCCGTCATCCTGTTCGTGCTGACCAACAAGCTGCCGGCCATGCTCGCCGGTCCGGCGAGCGGCCACACCAGTACGTCGGGCATTGGCAACATGGGTGGTGGTGCCCTGGTTGGCGCGGCCAGCATGGCAATGGCCGCTGGCGGCATGGGCTTGGCGATGGCGATGGCCGGCGCTGCCCAGGCCGCAGGCGGCGCGCAGGCCCTCATGGCGGCCCTCAAGGCGGCTGGCGATGGTGGCGAAGGGGGTAGCGACGGCGGCGGCGCTGGAGGCTCGTCTGGGCATTTCTGGAGCGACGGCGGCGGGGATATGGGAACGAGTGGTGGCGGCACCGAGGCCAGCGGCCCGAGTTCCGGTGGCTCAGGCACGGGCAGCACGCCTTATGCGCAAGCTGCCGGGTTTGACGGTGGGGCGCCGTCATTCACGCGCCGCATGTCGGCCGCGGGCGACCTTCTCGCGGCGCGTGTCGGCGAGATGGCGAAGTCCAAGCTGGACGGAACGAAGGCAGCCTGGAAGGAGCGCGTGGCCGAGACGCCCGGCGCGAAGCTGGCCGCAGCGCTGAATCCGCAGCGGCAGGCGGGCAGCGATGACACACCGGACTTCGAGGATGACGCCCTCTCCGGTAGCAGCAGGCCTGTCACCCCGGAAGACGAGATTGCGGCTTTCGCCGCCCGTGACCCAGACACGTTTGACGGCGAAGAGCAGTTCGATGACGGAAGGGACCAGCCATGAAGCGCGCATTGACTGCTGCCCTGGCCGGGATCTGCCTGGTCGGGCCGGCGCAGGCCCAGACACTGTTCACCGGCGACACGCGGCTGGCCTGCGAGGCAATCATGTGCCTGTCGTCCTCGCAGGGGTCCAACGAGTCTGCGTGCCAGCCCTCGCTGGAGAGGTACTTCTCCATTCGCAAGCGCAAGCTGCGCGACACGATCCGCGCACGGCACGACTTCCTGAACTTGTGCCCTGACGCACAGAAGAACGACGGCATGCGCACGCTGGTGTCCGCGCTGGCGGCGGGCGCCGGCCAGTGCGACGCGGCCAACCTCAATACGCTGGGCTACCTGGGCATCAGCCCGATCACCGGCGTGGAGGTGTTGATGATCAGCAACGTCATGCCGGCCCACTGCACGGCGATCTACACGCACCCCAACACGGCGTACCCCAGGGACCAGCTTCTGCCGCGGTATGTGGGCGTGCCGGACCGTGGGGGCCTGTGGGCTGATCCAGCCGACTACGACCGGGTGCTGGCCGAGTACAACGCGCGGATCGCGGTCGAGGATGCCGAGCAGGCGCGCAACGGTTGGTGGTGGCGCTGATGCTGGCCGCGATTGCTGACCTGCCGCCATATCAGCAGGAGCGCGTGGTGTGCTCCATCGCCGCCGCGGTGCGCTACCAGCTCCCGGCCAACTTGATGCTGGCCGTGGCCGAGCAGGAGAACGGTCGCCCTGGGCAGTGGGTGCGGCATGCCAACGGCGCTGTGGATGTCGGGCCGATGCAGTTCAGCACCGGCTACCTGCGCGAGCTGGAGCGCTACGGCATCACGCCCGAGGACGTCGTGGCCCGCGGCTGCTACCCGTACACGCTCGCTGCTTGGCGGCTCGCTCGCCATATCCGCTACGACAAGGGCGAGCTGTGGACAAGGGCCGCCAACTACCACTCGCGCACGCCGCACTTCAATGCGATCTACCGGGGACACATCACGCGCAAGGCCGTGAAGTGGGCCGACTGGCTCGATGCGCACTTCACCACCATCACGTGGACCGCGCGTTGATCCAAGCTGGGGCCACCAGTATCAAGTTGCGCCGGCACTCGCGTTCCTGTTGGCACCAAACGGCGGGTGCACGCGGACGCTCGCTCAATAGATCAGCCCCATAGTGCGCCGTTCGTCGGACGGTTGCAGCGGAGGTGAGGCATGGGGAACGTATCCCAGGCTACCGTCGCTGCTACGGTAAAACAGCCCGTCTGGGTTTTCCCATGTGAGATTGTCAGCAAGACGCTGCATCAGATGGTGCATGGGAACGTAAGCCTCAAAACCCATAGGCTGCCCCGTGAGGGGATCAGTGGCCAAGTAACGTTCCTCAAAGCAGGCAGAACCAAACGAAGCTTCCACAGCTCGCCTCAACTACTCGCTTGCTCTGTTGCGCTCTCAACTAGGCTTCTGATTTGTGCAGCGCATTCACAGCAAGGGAAATCCCCTGTCTCGCGACCCTGACGCTTTCCAGCGACTGAGGGCGCAAGCCACCCTTGAGGCAAACTCTATGGTCGTTTTCCCCGAAATCCGTCGATGAATTTCGGCTGAAATTCAGCGGAATTTCACAAACAGTAGCGTATGCAAAAAACTGAATCAGGTCCCATCGCTGATTCCCTGCCCAGTCCCTTGCAGCTGGAAGTCGCAGACTGGAGTCAGTACGCGCTGGTAATCGACGCTCGCTCCCCTCGTGAGTATCAAGAGGACCATGTACCGGGGGCTGTCAACCTGCCAGTCGTGAATGACGAGGAATACGCAGAAGTCGGCACGTTGCACAAGACGGACACCCATGCGGCGTACCTGATCGGCGTCGAGTATTCGTTGCGCAACATCGCCAACCACATCAAGCCGCTGATCGCCAAGTTCGACCGGCGTGACCGCATGCTGGTCTACTGTTTCCGGGGCGGAAAGCGCAGCAAGCTCTGGGCGGACAACCTGCGGACCATCGGTTTCAACGTCGATGTGATCAAGGGCGGCTGGAAGAACTACAGGCGCTGGGTCCGTGAGAGCCTGGAGGTGCTGCCGAGGCACTTCGAGTACAGGGTGCTCAGCGGCAGCACGGGCTGTGGCAAGACACGGCTGCTGCACGCGCTGGCTGCTGCTGGCCAGCAGATCATCGACCTCGAGGAACTGGCGTCGCACCGCGGCTCGCTGCTTGGGAAGCTTCCCGGCAAGTCCCAGCCGACGCAGAAGTGGTTCGACTCGTTGCTGCTGGAGTACATGCGCAGTCTCGACCCGAGCCGCCCGGTGTGGGTAGAAGCCGAGTCCAAGAAGATTGGCAACGTCCAGCTGCCTGATGCGCTGTTCGAGGCCATGCACCAGACAGTTCCCATTCACGTCTCGGCGCCGATGGACGAGCGCGTGCGCCTCTGGCGGGAGGACTATCCCCACCTAGCCAGTAATCCTGGCACGTTGGTGGACCTGCTGGAGCCACTGAAACCGCTCGTCGGTGGCGAGGAACTAAACCTCTGGCGCGAGCTGGCCAACACCGGGCGTGTGGATGAGCTCTTCGCCAGGGTCATGACGCATCACTACGACCTCTGCTACGAGCGCTCAACGCGGCGTAACTACAAGGCCGCAGAGGAATCACCGCGCATCGAGCTCGACTTGCTGGGGCCGGATCGCCTGGTGGAGGTGGCAAAGCAGTTGGCCGAGCGCTTTGGCTGAGGGCGCTGTGTGTCAGGCACCTGCACCGCGCTTACTAAGCCTGTCATAAATAAAGCCTCACCCAGCAGCGTATCGACAAGTGGGTGCGTGGAAGAAACCCGCAACGACACCGGGCAGCTTCTGCAGGCGGCGCAGGGCGCGGTAGACCATGTTCTTGAGCTCGTCCTTGGTCTGCGCCGTGGCCTTGGCCACACGGGATTTCACATGACCCCAGACGAGTTCGTCAGGGTTCAGCTCCGGTGAGTACGGCGGCAGGTAGAACAATTCCAACCGCTCGACGTTGTCCTCGACGAAGCGCTTGACGAGCTTGGACTTGTGCGCGGGATGGCCATCGACGACGAGGAAGATCTTGCGATCCATGCCCGTGATGAGGCGGCCGAGAAAATCACGGAACACCGTGCCGTTGACGCGCCCCTCGACCGTCATGAAACGCAGCTGCCCCGTGGCCGATATCGCTGAGAGCATGTTGAACCCGTAGCGGGCACCGGTGGCCTTGACCACCGGCGTCTGACCAACAGGTGCCCAGGTAGTGCCCGCATGGTGGTCCGAGCGGATGCCCGACTCGTCTGCAAACAGCACCACCGCACCCTCGCGCTTGGCCCGCGCAGCGATCTTGGGGAACTCCTGCTCGCGCCACTGCGCCACCAACGCCTCATCCTGCTGCCAGGCCCGGTACAGCGGGCGCTGCGGCGTCAAGCCCAGGCGCTTCATCAGCCGCCCCACCGAGACCTCGCTCAGCTTCACGCTGAAACGCTTGCTGATGAGATCGCGAATGATGGCCAGCGTCCACAGCGCGAACTCGAACTTGTGCTGCAGCGGCGTGTCATCGCGCACCAGCTGCGCCAGCTCGGCCATCTGCTGCGCGCTGAGTTTGGTCGGTGCACCGGGGATGGGCTTGGCTGCCAGAGCACCAGTACCGCCGTAGTGGTACGCCTGCAGCCAGCGGTACATGGTGCGCCGGTTGATGCCCAGCCCGGCAGCTACTGCCTCCGGGCTCTCGCCGTTCTCCACCCGCTTGACCGCATCGCGGCGCATCTGCTCCAGCATCTCGTGCGAGTAGGCCCGGGCGTCGATCGTCTTCTTGCAGCGCATCCCTCATGTTATCCATGAGGCTTTACTTACGACTTACTTAGTAAAGCAGATGAGCCGGCGGCCGGCAGACTCCTGGCGGTACGGGTCGCGCTTCCAAGCCTCAAGCGCCGGCAACATGAGTAAGCGCCACAGCGGGGGCACCATGGCAGCAAAGAGCAGAACCACGTAGCCGGCCGGCTGGCGTGGTGATCCTGGGGCAAGTTCCCGCCGGTAGTAGGGCACCGTCGCGCGGTGATGATGAGCTTGGTGGTAGCTGATGCACAAGGTCAGCCAAGCCTGCAGCCTGCACCCGTCTTCCCAGGCATAGCCGCCTTCCCAGGCATCCGGCGCCGCATCGGACCCCAGGCCCCAATGCTGGACGTACGTCATCGCGTGCATCGTCCAGGCCACGCCGAGCCCGACGGCCGCGTACATGACCAAGCCCGGGACGCCTGCGGCGACATAGAAAAGAACGGCGGTGAGCGATGTCGCAGCGACTGCCAGGGGCAGCCCACCAGCCAAGCGATGACCGTTCCTCGCCGCCGCCAGTTGGTCACCCTCCCAGGCGTGATGCATCACACGCTTGAAGCGGCGCCCGGTGTAGTGCCACAGTGATTCGCCCGTGCGCGCCCAGTCAGCCTCGACGACATCTACGCCGTGAGCATGATGCTCCCGATGCTCGTGCTCCAGCAGCGGATAGCCCATTGCTCCGCTGACCAGCCGGCCCAGCATCCTGGACACGGGCGCACGGGGCCGATGCAGCAGCTCATGCGCATAGCAGCTGGAAAAGATGGCCACGGCCCACAGGCTCAGTCCGTACTGAAGCCAGTCCTGCGGTTCCAAGTCTTGCCGGCCGATAGCCCACACGGCGTAGGCAAGCGACGCCAGGAAGACGATGGCTCCGCCCATAGGCACTATCTCCAGCGCCGAGGCCGCGGGCTCGCTCCAGTGCGGCTGGGTCGGTGCGTCGCCAAAGACCAGCCGCAACAAGGGCGCTACCAAGATCAAGCAGACGAAGGGCAATGCCGGCAGCGTCAGGGCGGCACTCAGCGCCAGCAAGACCGGAGGCACAACGATGAGCAGGTAGCCGCTGCCATGGATCAATTCAGGCCGGTTCATTCCCGTCCTGAAGCAATCCGTACTCGGCAGCCAGCTGTGCCGTTGCCCGGCGATTGGGCTGGTTGAACTTGGCGTTGAGCCGCTGAAACCGGCTGTCCACGCTGGCCGGACTGATGCCCAAGGCAGCAGCAATTTCCTTAGTGGACTTCCCCTCACGCTCCAACTTCATCAATTGGATGTCTTCACCGCTGAGGCGATAGGTCAGGATGATTTCCTTGCGAAACCACCGCACCCACCAAGCATGCAGACCCATTGCCAGTCCTTGGGCCAGTACCTGTAGGCGAGCTGTTGCGGACGATTCAAAATAACCCGGGACGCTGGAGCCGAGAACCAGTACCCCCAGTCTCGAAATCCCGTTTCCTGAAGGAGCCGGCACGATATACGCAGAGGACATGCCAAACTGCTCAGCCAGAGAGCGTACCTCACGCTGCGATTTTGTACGCAAAGGAATGCTGGTGTCGCATGCTGGTTCGGTTGCCGTCATTGCGTACAGAAGCCATGGATCTTTGGCGTACCAGGCCTTTTGCTGGTAGGTCACACACCAGACCGGATCGGCAGCAATAAGGAAGCGGAAGCTTTCATGGGAATCGTCGTCTCGGATAAAGCTGCTGAAAACTGCGTGCTCGGCTCCCAGAACAACTTTTGCTGCGTATAGCAATTCAAGCATCGCAGCCTCGTCCTTGGCATCATGGACGTGCTGAATCACGTCTATGGCTCGGGCTGCGTAACCCTCTGCGTTGACGACGTCACTCAGTCGCTGCGGTTTATCAGGGTTCAAGGCTGAGGAGATCATGGAACTCCCTGGTCAACGCTTGGTAGGTCAAAGGCTGCTTGAAGCGTGTGTCATCCGCTTCGCAGAAACGCCGGAATTCGCTTTCCGTTGTAAAAAGCATCTGCAATGAAATGGTTCCCGCGTGCGACTTCGCATTTACCTTTTCATTGCGCTGCACATGTACGCCAGTACGTGTTCGCTGTAAAACAAAACTAAGACGACCGTCCAGAGACGCCACTTGCCGTCGCGATCTATCCTCGACACTGTCTCTCGTTCTGCTCTGTCTCATCGCTATACCTGAAAGTGCTTCCACAGGCTTCGCAAGTCAGCATGTCCAACGCCGAGGCAGAAGGCTCGTGCGGCCAAGTGAAAATCTGCTCGTTGGCGCAGCGATGACACTCCATCAAGGCAAAGGAGAAATGCTTGCTACAGTTTTCGCAGCGCATGTCATCGAGCACATCAGCATCGAGAACCTCGAAGAAATCTTCGGCTTCGTGCCCGCAATGCGGGCACTGTACGCAGAGCATGGATATTTCGGTACTCATGTCGAAGTTGGCAATGATTGAAGGAGCACGGTCCATGCAAATGCAATGGAAAACCGATGGCATCTACCGTCGCACCATGAGGTCACAGCCTGCTTGTAACGAGACGCCTGTTTTCCAACAAAAGGTTTGTTTTGCTGGAAACGTCAGGGTTAACCCGGAATGTGGCACACCAGTGTCTCAACCATAGAGGCACGGCACGGAGGTAGCAGTACTTCTTTCGAGAGGACGATACAGGTTGGGCGTGACCGAACGGCGGAACCGGCCTAGAGGTTCAGCCTATGCGCATGCAGGTAACCCCACGGAACGATCAGGCAAAGAGCTGGAACTCAGTCTGTAGTCCGCTGGGTGCTGATCAAAATCGGTATGAAATTCCCACATGGAAAACGGCAGGGTTCAGGCGAACATCCGCGCTGATCGGTGCGCCGCCGAGAGCAGGAGGACTTCCTCTGGGCGAAGTTTTGACATAGAGATTTTTCACGTCGAAAAACAAGCCAAGCCGTGAATCGATGTCGTATTGAACTCCTACTTGGACGACACAGCCGAAGGCGTTGTCGATTTGCAGGTAGTTAATGAAGCGGTCGTATTCCTTGAGAACAACGAAATACGTGATGCCTACGCCTACATAGGGATGCCACCGTCCGAAGTTGTTTAAGGCATATTTGAACGTAAAAGCCATCGGACCATAGCGACCTGCTCCCATCTCTCCAAAGCTCTCAGCTGCCCCGGTGCCCGCAATGCGCGTGCGAGCCGGCACGCCGATGGTCAGCCCGGCAGACCAGGCAGGCGCAAAGTGGTACGAGATTCCCGCTGCCAAGGTCGTGTTGTCTTGCAGTGCTGCGTCCGCACCGGGTACTGGCGCGCCGGCAACGACGAGAGCCGCCGACTCATGGAAGCCAATACGTGCTGGACCGATTTGCATGCTCCAGCGGTTTTCTTCCCTACCCTGGGCCAAGGCAGGTCAAGCATTCGCGAAAATGCGTAGACGGCTAAAACAATGCACCGAATTCTCATGTTTGCCTTCCATATCTCGATATGCGCTGTGATGAAGCTTGCTGTCGAATGAGTGTCACGGCTATATGTCTGGACGCAAGCTGTTACCTCCCTAGTGTGGTCAGTCGCGAGCGGCGAATTCCTATTCTCGCTAAATTATTTGCTTGATGCTTCCAAACCATTTTTATTCTTGCGAAGGAAAGCTGCCGAATTGCTTCCTGACCATGAGCGAATGGCCTGTGCCGTGCATGCTGGGCTTTGTTCCCATGGCAGGGCAGGGTACTGTCTCCGTGTCAGCCTCCCTCGCTTGTCATGCCGCTCTCGCCGTATTGGTACGACCGTTATCTACTGCCGCGTCTCTTGGACTTCGCGTGCGGCCTTGCACCTATCGCGCGCCAGCGGAGAAAGGTAATTCCTCTGGCGGCCGGGCGGTTGCTTGAGATCGGGATCGGCACCGGGCTGAACTTGGCCTTCTACGACCGAAGCAAGGTAGAGAAGGTGATCGGCGTGGACCCGGCGGCAGAGATGCACCCGATCGCCCGCAGGCGCAGCCAGCAGTTAGGCCTGCCGGTGGAACTGCTGCGGCTTTCCGCCGAGCAGCTACCCGCGAAATCGGGCTCCTTTGATACCGTGACCTGCACCTATAGCCTGTGCTCCATCAGCAACCCGTCCGAAGCCCTGCGCGAGATGCGCCGGGTGCTGAAGCCGGGCGGCAAGCTGCTGTTCGCCGAGCATGGCTTGGCGCCTGATGAGCCAGTAGCTCGCTGGCAGGCCCGGCTGGAGCCGTACTGGAGCAGGATTGCCGGAGGCTGCCATCTCACCCGGGACATTCCGCGGCTGCTGGCCGAGGCGGGCTTTTCGGCCGACATGGAGGCGGGCTACGTGGCGTGGCCGAGATCCCTGGCCTACAACTTCGTAGGCACTGCAACCGCGGCGACCTAAGGCGATGCGATCACGCGACACCGTCACGCGGCCGGATCGTCCTTCGCAACCTGGTCCTTGGCCGACTTGCGCGCCGGCCGCGGTGCCGCGGTGGCGGTGAACTCTTCAGGATCGAAGGGCCGCAGCAGTGACCTGGCCTCGCGCTCGTCGGCATGCGGCCAGTCCTGCCACCCCGCGGTCGGCACGATGACCACCGAGCGCTTCTCATCGCCGGGCTTGTGGAATCGCCGCATCAGTGGGTGCTCATCGGCGTTGATGGTCAGCATCGAGAACGACCACAGCGGCTGCTCCTGGCGCTGCGCCTCCTCCCAGATGCCGGCGAGGAAGAATGGCGCTCCGTCTTGGCGGGCGATGCGCCAGCGCACCGCGTGGCCCGACTCGTAGTTGGGCTCAAACACCGCCTGGACCGGAATGAGGCAGAAACGCCTGGCCTTCCATGCCTGCCGGAAGCTGGGCTTCTCGGCCACCGTTTCGCTACGGGCGTTGTAGGTGGCGCGCGCGAGCTTGTCGTCCTTGGCCCAGGACGGCTGCAGCCCGAAGACGCCCGGCCAGGGCGAGAAGTCGGCCTGCTCGTTCTCGCCCGCCGTGACAAAGACGGCCTTGGAGCCTGGGTACGCCTCGCCGGGATAGGAGAACGTGGGCTCCAGCGTTTGCAGGTGCAGGCGCAGGTGCCGCGGCGTCGTGACCTCGTAGTTCGCGCACATCGGGCAGGGCGGGTTGTTGCGTCGCTCCAGTATCCAGGCACAGGGGCCCAGTTTTTGGCTCAGCCCTCGATCTTCGCTCCGCAGTCCATGCATAAGCGCGCGTGGGCCGGGTTCCTGTGGCCACAGGCCGGGCAGAACCGAGGTTTGGCCTAAGGTACCTGGGCACTTGGCAGTTCGCCATCTCGCTGCCCAGCGCCGCGGCGACGTCGCCGGCAAGGCGGTCCTGCGCGGGCGAAGCGATGCTGCCCTGCAGCGCGCGCTCCGCGTTGGCCAGCGCGTGAATGCGGTTCAGGTCCCCGGTGCTGCCCGGCGCGACCAGGCTGGCGCGCGACTGGCCGAAGTCGATCAGGTGGTCGGAGAGCGCCTGCGCCTCGGTGTCGGTGGAGAACATCGCGGTCACCTGCCGTGTGCTGTCCTTGCCGAAAGCCACCGACTCGATGCGGGCGCGCCACACGCGCAGCGGCATCGACTCCGAGCGCACGATCTGGTTGGAGGACTGGACTTTTCCGGTGAGCGCGTTGCCCGTGCCCAGGCTCGCCGTCTGGTAGGTGCCTTCCATCTCGACCCAGGTGAGCACCGATTCGAAGTCGAAGCGGCCCCACAGGCGGCTCGACGACCGAAAGCAGAACGCCGCCACCACCAGGAAGATCGACGACGCCCCAAGCAGCCGCAGCGACAGGCCCTGGCCCTCGTCCACCGAGTAGACGAAGGCCAGCGCGCAGCCCACGGCCACCACCATGAGCAGCGCCGCGTAGAGGTCCAGCAGCATCAGGAAGCGATGGCGGCTGGAGCGCAGTGCCTGGGCGATGCTCGCCGGCGCCGTGCGGGCCATGGGCATGGGCTGGGTTTCCTCCATAAGCTCGCCGGCGAAGGGGCCGGCGTGCAGCTGCGGGTCGATCACGGGGCGGATGAGCGAGTAGCGGCGGTTGGGGATGCGCTCGACCCATTGCTCCTGCAGGTGCCGCTCCAGCTCGTCGAGCAGCAGGCTCGGCGGCACGTTGAGCGACACGCGGCTCTGGCGCGCGCTCGTCTGCGTCACCGGCGGGGGCTGCACCTGCTCCAGCGTGGCCCCGAGCATCAACGCCACCGCCACCAGACCCGAGACCAGCAGCATCGTGGTCTGCGGCGCCAGTGACAGCTCTGGCGCCTGCGGCAGCACCCACACGAGCAGCTGCACGAGCGCCGGGCCGAGGATGGCCACGGCCAGCAGCGCCACGACCGACGCGGTGGTGAGCCGCGCGGTGCTGGCGGTGACGACCGGGCGCAGTAGAAACACCGCGCCGAAGATGAAGTGTGAGCGTCCAGGCGCTCCATCTTGAACGGCGCGAAAGTGCTCGTGACGATGGCGCCCACCAATTCGAACAGGTGGGCACCTATGCAACCCAAATCCCAGAGGCGTGTTCATGGCGCCGAGTTCAAGGCGCAGGTTCTGGCCGAGTGCGAGCAGCCCGGCGCATCCGTGGCGGCCATCGCGTTGGCCCACAGCCTGAACGTCAATCTCCTGCGCAAGTGGCTGGTTGGTCGTAGCATCAAGCGCACTGGGCTGCCCGCGCCCAGGACCACTGCGACCCGCGCACTGCCTGCCGCCGGTGAGCCGGCCGCTGCTACGCCGGTGCAGTTCATCCGTGTCGAGTTCGAGTCGGCCGCCCCTGCCGCCGACAAAGCCACGGCGTGCAGCACCTCGGACATCCACATCGAGCTCACCCGCGGCGGCACGCTGCTGTGCGTGCGCTGGCCGGCTGCTGGCGGTGGTTGTCAACACGCTCGGCGAGGCCCATGGCGTGAGCAGATCACAACTGGTCAATGGGATTTTTGTCCTGCGATGGGCTGTATGCAACGCAGCGGTCGCCGCGGCGATAGGCTCACCCCATGAGCCATGGGAAAACGAACAATGCACGTATGGCAACAAGGGAAGAAGGTACGGAGATGCTTGAACTCGGCGGCTCCAGGGGCGGTTACCAAATGGCGAGTGACGGCTTGCCATCGTCCGCGTCGACGTACTGGCGCTACTGGGGCAAGGCCAAGCCGGCCCACGCAGACAGCGCCGTCTGCCATCTGCTGCCCTTCCATTGCCTCGATGTGGCAGCGGTGGCGGTGGAGTACCTGCGCCGGCACCATACGTTGCGTGCGCATTTCAAGGCGCTGCTGCACGTCGATGACGATGAGGCGCTGTACGGTTGGATGGCGTTCTGGATGGCGCTTCACGACCTGGGCAAATTCTCCGAGGCGTTCCAGAGGCAGCGCAAGGACCTGGTGCGCTGGCTCAAGAAGCGAGATCCGATGCCGGACAAGATCTACAGCCTGCGGCATGACAGCTTAGGCATGCTGTTTTGGAAAGGCGAGTTGGAGCATGTCTTGGAAGCTGAAGGATGCTTCGACGACAACTGGGATCGCCTGGAAGGTATCGAAGCCTGGGTCCGGGCCGTGACGGGCCATCACGGACAGCCGCCGCACGAAGACAGCAAGCCCTGGACATTCTTCTTTCACCAGCATGAAGACACACCCGCCATCGTTGCATTCACCCAGGAGGTACGCCGCCTGTTCCTGGACGATGAAGCGTGGTGCATTCCCAAGCAGCAGGACGCTGACGCGTTTCGCCGTGCCAGTATCGAACTGTCCTGGTGGGTCGCCGGGCTGGCAGTGCTGTCGGACTGGATCGGCTCCAATGCCGACGTGTTCACTTACCGCGCCGAACCCTCCGAGTCACTCGGCTTCTATTGGAAGGAAGCCTGCGACAAGGCGGCCCAGGCATTAGACGACTGTGGCGTGCTGCCCGTGTCCAGCGTGGCGCCGCAGGGTTTCGATGTGTTATTTCCCGCGATCGACGAGCCGTCCCCGTTGCAGGCCTGGGCCCGCGACTTACCCGTGGTCAACGGGCCGCAACTCCACATCCTTGAAGACGTGACCGGTGCCGGCAAGACCGAGGCGGCCGTGTTGCTGGTGCACCGGCTCATGGCTGCGGGCGTGGCGGACGGGTTTTTCATCGGGCTGCCGACCATGGCCACGGCCAATGCCATGTATGGGCGCATCGCGCAGGTATACGCCCGGCTGTTTGGTGACGACGCCAGCCTGGTGCTGGCGCACGGCAAGGACCGACTGGTGGAAGACTTCGCGGCTTCGGTGGTACGCCCCGGACAGGAAGAGAAGGACGCCGCGCAACAGGACGACACCGCCACCGCGCGATGCACCGCGTGGCTGGCCGACCACCGCAAGCGCGCTCTGCTGGCGCCGGCCGGTGTGGGCACTATCGACCAGGCGTTGCTGGGCGCGCTGCAGAGTCGGCACCAGTCGCTGCGGCTGCTGGGGCTGTTCCGCAAGGTGTTGGTGGTGGACGAGGTCCATGCCTGCGATGCCTACATGCAGGGCGTGCTCGAAGAACTGCTGCGCCTGCATGCGCAGGGCGGCGGCAGCGCGGTGCTGCTGTCGGCCACGCTGCCGCAGGGCATGAAGCAGGCGCTGCTCAAGGCTTTTGCGCAGGGCTGCGGGCAGGCCCAGGCGCCGCGGATCGAAAAGGAGGATTTCCCGCTCGTCACGTCCTGGGCCGCTGCGTCGCCGCAGCGGCTGGACGAGAAGGAAATCGCCACGCGGCCCGACGTGTGCCGCACGCTGAGCTGGCGCTACTTGAGCGAGCGCCACAAGGTAGCCGAGCTCATCGAACAAGCCCTGGCTGCCGACCAATGTGTGGCCTGGATTCGCAACACCGTCGCGGATGCCCTGGCGGCGCACGAGCTGTTTGCGCCGCGCATGGTGCCGGACAAGCGGATGCTGTTCCACGCCCGCTTCGCGCTGGGCGACCGGCTGGCCATTGAGAAGGAAGTGCTGCGCTGCTTTGGCAAGGACAGCACTCCTGAAGAGCGCCGCGGCCGGTTGCTGATCTGTACCCAGGTCGCGGAACAGAGCCTCGATATCGACGCCGACGTCCTGGTCACGGACCTGGCGCCTATGGACCGGCTGCTGCAGCGCGCGGGCCGGCTGCGCCGGCACGTGCGCGATGCTCAGGGCCGGCGCATCACGGAGCGCGGTGCCCGGGATGGGCGCGGCGAGCCTTGCGTGTGGGTCTTCGCTCCGCCGTGGACTGAGGAGCCGGCGGCGAACTGGGTTAAGCAGTCCTTCCCCAAGGCAGCCGGCGTGTATCCGCACCACGGGCAACTCTGGCTCACGGCGCGCGCGCTGCGCGATCGGTGTGTGGAGATCCCAGCCGATGCGCGTGGTCTCGTCGAAGGCGTGTTCGGAGCGGATGCCGAGTCTCCTGATGGACTGCAGTTCCACGCCAACCAGGCCGAAGGGCGCATGTATTGCGATGCCAGCCAGGCCAAGGACAACTGCGTCAAGCCCGCTTGCGGCTACGCCCGCGGCGCCATCGACTGGCTCGATGACGCGAAGGTGCCTTCGCGCCTGGGCGAGGACACGGTGGAGGTGCTGCTGGCACGCTGGGAAGGCGACACGCTGCGGCCCTGGTATCCGCACGAAAAGCCGCGCCATGCCTGGGCCTACAGCAGCGTGCGCATCGCGGCACGGCGAATCGTGAGTGCGCCGGAACCGGATTCACCGCATCGCCTGGCAGCGCTCCAAGCCGTCCGGGAGGGCCTGCCCGGCAAGGGCAAGTGGGTCGTCATCCTCGCGCTGGAGCTCAAAAGCGGGTGCTGGATCGGACACGCGCACGGGGCACCGGACAAAAAGGGGCACGCCGCACCGTTGACGACGTGGCGCTACGACGAACGGTTCGGGCTGGTGGAGCAGGAGGCGCCGGACGGCGAAGCGTCCGGCGCGCAGCCCCGCTGACGCGGGGAACACTTCGGCTTTGCGCAATCGCCTCGCGCCAAGCACGGTTCATCCCCACGGGTGTGGGAACGGCCTGAAGTGTTGCACGCGTCGATGCCCACCGTCTGCTCAATGGCCGATGCTTTCGCCGAGCGCAAAGCACTTCTATTTCGCTACGCGCAAAGCACTTGACGACAAACGATGGGCGCTTATGATGAGGCTGCCTCCCAACAAAAGAGGAGGAGAGGCGCAACGAAGCTGGCCATAGCCGGCGCAAGACGGTTCGCTGTCTGACGTTAAAGAGGGAGGAATTCATGGACTTGCTTGAAGAAGCATGGTTGCCCGTGCGCCGTCATGACGGCACGCGCGACTGGATCAGACCCGGGCAGCTGTCCGACCCTGGCATCGCTGCCTTCGATGCGTCGCGTCCTGACTTCAATGGTGCGGCCATGCAGTTCGCCATCGGCTTGCTCCAGGTCAGCACGCCGATGAACAGTCCGGGCGAATGGCAGCGGCTGTTCAAGGCGCCGCCCGATGCCGCAACGCTGCGGCAGTGGTTCGAGCCGCATGCCGCCGCTTTCCGCTTCGGCGGCGACGAGGCGCGCTTCATGCAAGACTTCAGTCTGCGCGGGCAGGACGGCGAAGCCCTGTCGATCGGCGCGCTGTTGATCGAGTCGCCGGGTGACAACGCCGTCAAGCGCAACACGGACCACTTCGTCAAGCGCGGACAGATGCAGGCCATGTGTCCGCACTGCGCTGCGCTGGCGCTGTTCACGCTGCAGATCAACGCGCCCGCGGGCGGCGTGGGCTACCGCACGGGGCTGCGCGGGGGAGGGCCGTTGACGACCCTGCTGGTCACGCATTCCACGCCGGACCAGCCGCGTTCGCTCTGGCACAGCCTGTGGCTCAACGTGCGCGAGCGCGACGTGTACATGGCCGGGGGCGGCGATGCGTCTAGGATAGCAGCGCATTTCAGCTTTCCCTGGCTGGCGGAACAAGGCGCGATCCAGAAGGAAGAAGGGCCCACGGCGCCGATCCAGGTTCACCCTGCGCACGTGTACTGGGGCATGCCCCAGCGCATCCGGCTCGACCTGGACAGCACCGTGCCGGGCGAGTGCGACCTGTGCGGCCGGCACGCCGAGCGCCTGGTGCAGCGCTACGTCACGCGCAACCGCGGCCTGAACTACAAGGGCCCCTGGAACCACCCGCTGTCTCCGTACTACGAGGCCAAGGGCGAATGGCTGGCGCTGCATCCCCAGCCCGGCGGCATCGGCTACCGGCACTGGCTGGGATGGGTGCTGGGGCAACAGACCGACAAGAAGAAGCTGCGGCCCGCGGCCACGGTGGAGCACATGCTGGGCCGCCTCACGCGGCGGCTGCCCGACCGGCTGCGGCTGTGGGCCTTCGGCTTCGACATGGAAAACGCCAAGGCCCGCTGCTGGTACGACGCGATGCTGCCGCTGTATGGGCTGGGCGACTGTGCGCCGGACACCAGCAAGGAACTGCAGGCCGAGGTCGGCAACTGGCTCTCCGGTGCCGAATTGGCGGCCACGTACTTGCGCAACGCCGTCAAGGACGCCTGGTTCAGCGCCGATGCGCGCGGCGACTTCAGCCACATCGACGCCAGCTTCTGGAGCCGCACGGAGCCGGGCTTTTATCGTCGCTTGAAGCAGCGCCTGGACGTGGCGCGTGACGGCGTTGCAACGGATCGCCTGGCAACCGCCGAGGCCTGGCGCGGCGTGCTGGAGAAGGCCGCGCTGGCGCTGTTCGACGACGTGTTCGTCGGCGCTGGCCCCGTGGAGCAGCAGAAGCCCGAGCGCGTGGCCCAGGCGCGGCGCCAGCTCGGCATGAACCTGAACGGGCCCAAGCTCAAGACCGCGCTGGGCCTGCCCGTGGCCGACAAGGCCGCTCGCAAGAGCACCAGGAAGGCCGCATAGCCGGCTTGAGGAGGAGAACGCATGTCAATCCATTTCAAGAAGGACGACGGCGCAGGCAAGACGCTGTTCGAGTGGTGGGAAAAGCTCGACGAGCGCCGCGGCGACCGCGCCGAACTGCGGCGCGCCGCCAACCTCACCGACATCGCCATGCAGCAAGCATTCCAGCGGCTCTATGCCCGCGTGGATCCCCAGCGGCAGTGGAAGCCCTGGGAGCGCGACCGCTTCGCTGCCGTGGCCGGGCTGCTGTCGCACCTCAAGGCCGAGACCGACCAGTCGCTGCCCCAGGCCATGAGCCAGCGCGACGAGGAATCTGACCGCAACCCGGTAAGCCCGTTGCGCTTCAGGCGGCTGCTTGAAGCGCGCGACATGGACACCCTGTTCACCGGGCTGCGGCGCCTGCTGCCGCTGATTGAGCACAAGGCCAGTCCCATGGCGCTGGCAAACGATGTCTTCTGGTGGGGCGACGACGTGAAGAAGCGGTGGGCCTACGCCTACCGCTGGCCCCAGGCCAACGACTGACCGACGCCCACGCAACAACCCCCCTTGGAGGAAACAACCATGTCCCGCTTCGTCCAGATCCACATCCTCACCAGCTACCCGCCGGCCAATCTCAACCGCGACGACACCGGCCGCCCCAAGAGCGCGCTCATGGGCGACTCCATGCGGCTGCGCGTCTCCTCGCAAAGCCTCAAGCGCGCCTGGCGCACCTCGGACCTGTTCGAAGGCGCCCTGGCCGGCCATGTCGGCACGCGCACGAAGAGCATGGGCAAGGAGGTGTTCAAGGCGCTGAAGGCGGGCGGCATCAACGAGAAGCTGGCGCGGGAATGGGCCAAGCAGATCGCCGAGCGATTCGGCAAGCTCAAGTCCGAGAAGAAGACCGAGAACGATGCGGACCTGGAGATCGAGCAGCTCGCGCACTTCAGCCCCGAGGAGAAGGACGCGATCGACCGGCTGGTGCAGCGCCTCGTCGAGCAGCGCGACGCCCCGCCGGCTGAGGACGAGCTGAAGCTGCTGGTCAAGCCGCGCCGCGCCGTCGACATCGCCATGTTCGGCCGCATGCTGGCCGATGCCGCGGAGTTCAACGTGGACGCCGCCGTGCAGGTATCGCACGCCGTCACGGTGCACAAGGCCCCGGTGGAAGACGACTACTTCAGCGCCGTGGACGACCTCAACACCCGCGAGCAGACCGGCGCGGGCCACATCGGAGAGCGCGGCTACGGCGCGGGGCTGTTCTACCTGTACCTGTGCATCGACCGCGAGCTGCTCCAGGAGAACCTGGGCGGCGACGCCGCGCTGGCGCAGCGCGCGCTGGCAGCGCTGGTGGAGGCCGCCACCAAGGTGTCGCCCACCGGCATGCAGAACAGCTTCGCCTCGCGCGCCTACGCCGCCTATGTGCTGGCCGAGAAGGGCGACCAGCAGCCGCGCTCGCTGGTGCAGGCCTTCTACAAGCCCGTGGCCGCGTACGGCCAGGACAATGACATCCTGGCCAAGTCGGTCAGCGCGCTGACCAAGCGCTGCGACAACTTCGACAAGGTCTACGGCCCCTGCGCCGACGCGCGCTGCAGCCTGGACGTGGAGAAGGGCGAAGGCTCGCTCGAAGCGCTGGTGAAGTTCGTGAGCGAGTGAGGCGGCGATGGAGCTGCTTCTCTTCCAGCTCCAGGCGCCGCTGGCGTCCTGGGGCGAGCCGGCGGTGGGCGAGTTCCGCGGCACGGCGGAGTATCCGTCGCTGTCGGCGCTGCTGGGGTTGCTGGGCGCGGCGCTGGGCGTGCGCCGCGACGACGAGGCCGGGCAGGCCGCGCTGCGCGACGGCTACCGCTTCGCCATCGGCGTGCAGAGCGTCGGCGAGTTGCTGCGCGACTACCACACCGCCCAGGTGCCGCCGCGCACGGCGCTGAAGAAGCGTCCGCACACCACACGCCGCGACGAGCTGCGCGTGCCCAAGCCGGAGCTCGCCACCATCCTGTCCACCCGCGACTACCGCCAGGACGCCGCCTGCCTGGTGGCGGTGCAGGCGCGCGATGGCGCGCCTCATACGTTGGCTCAGCTTGCCGATGCGCTGCGCCAGCCGCGCTGGATGCTGTGGCTGGGCCGCAAGAGCTGCCCGCCGGCCGCGCCGCTGTGGCCGCGGATCATGGAAAGCACGTCACTGCGGCAGGCCTTCGAGCAGTACCTGACGGACCTGGAGGCGGCGCTGCGCAAGGCCATGGGTGACCATGCCCCACCGGACGGCGAGCCGCTGCCTGATGCGCCCGCAAGAGTACAGCGCATCGCTTTCGAAGACGGCATGGACGCCACGCTGCAGCCTGACCTCAGCACCGTGCGCAAGGACCGGCTCATCCGCCGCCGCGGCTGGCAGTTCGGCGACCGCATCGAACACCTCGTTTTTCTCGAAACGGAGGCGCCATGACGCCGTATTTCAGCGTTCTGATGCCCGAGGAGGGCCGCGAGCGCGCCGCTGCGCAGGCCTGGCTTGATGGGGCCTATGCCGAGCACCAGTGGCTGTGGAAGCTCTTTGCCGCGCCCGAAGGTGTGCCGCGCGACTTCCTGTACCGGCGCCGCGACGTGCGGGGCTGGCCGCGCTTTCACCTGCTGTCGCAACGCGCGCCGGGGCCTGCGCCTGACGGCTGGCAGCTGCAGACCGCCGTCTATGACCCCGATGTTCGCCCGGGCGACCGCTTCCGCTTCGAGCTGCGGGCCAATCCGACCATCATGCACAAGGCCGAGGGCGACCGCCGCTCAAAGCGGCACGACGTGGTGATGGATGCCAAGCGGCAGCTGCTAGCGGCGCGCGGGCTGCAGCGCTGGCGCGACTGGAGCGACGACGACCCGGACAAGCCGTCGCTGTACACGCTGGTGCAGCAGCACTGCGGCGCGTGGCTGCGCCAGCGTGCCGGGCGCAACGGCTTCGAGCTGGACGAGGACACGTTGAGCATCGAAGCTTTCGAGCAGCATGAGCACAAGCGCGGCGCGCTGCGCTTCACCTCGGTGGACTTCAGCGGCGAACTGACCGTCACCGATGCCGAGGCCTTCGGCGCCGTGCTGCGCAACGGCCTAGGCCATGCCAAGGCGTTCGGGTGCGGGCTGCTGCTGGTGCGGCGCATCGTGGACTGACGCCTTGAACACCCCGCCGTTGCTCCCCCCGCTGCGCCCCATCCCCTTGAAGGAGCGCATCTCCGTTGTCTTCATCGAGCGCGGCGAGGTGGACATGCTCGACGGGGCTTTCGTGGTGGTGGACGTGACGGGCATCCGCACGCATATCCCCGTGGGCGGCGTCGCCTGCATCATGCTGGAGCCCGGCACGCGGGTGTCGCACCGCGCCGCGGCGCTGGCCGCGCGCGTGGGGACCTTGCTGGTGTGGGTGGGCGAAGCCGGCGTGCGGCTGTACTCGGCCGGGCAGCCTGGCGGCGCGCGCGCCGACCGGCTGCTGTACCAGGCGCGGCTGGCGCTGGACGAGGGGCTACGGCTGAAGGTGGTGCGCAAGATGTACGCCATCCGTTTCGGCGAGGAGCCGCCGGCGCGGCGCAGCGTGGACCAGCTGCGCGGCATCGAGGGCGTGCGGGTGCGGCGCACCTACCAGCTGCTGGCGCAGAAGTTCGGCGTGAAGTGGAGCGGGCGCGACTACGACCCAGCGTCCTGGGACACCTCCGACCTGCCCAACCGCTGCCTGTCGGCGGCCACGGCCTGCCTGTACGGCGTGGCCGAGGCGGCGGTGCTGGCCGCGGGCTATGCGCCGGCGGTGGGTTTCATCCACACCGGCAAGCCGCTGTCCTTCGTGTACGACGTGGCCGACGTCTACAAGTTCGAGACAGTGGTGCCAGTGGCGTTCAAAGTGGCGGCATCGAACCCAGTGGGCAACCCGGAGCGCGCGGTGCGGCTGGGCTGCCGCGACGTATTCCGGCAAACGAAGCTGCTGGAGCGCATCATTCCGGACATCGAGACCATGCTCGCGGCCGGTGAGATCGCGCCGCCGCCGCCCGCCGCCGACGCCGTGGGGCCGGCCTTTCCTGACGCGAATGGTCTGGGGGATGCTGGTCATCGTGGTTGAGAATGCCCCGCCGCGGCTGCGCGGGCGGCTGGCGGTGTGGCTGCTGGAAGTACGTGCGGGGGTGTATGTCGGCAACTATGGCCGTCGCGTGCGCGAACACATCTGGAGCCAGGTGGAGGAAGGGCTAGAGGACGGCAACGCCGTGATGGTGTGGCGCAGTCCGGCTGAAGCCGGTTTCGAGTTCCGCACGCTGGGCAACAACCGACGCATGCCGGTGGATTTCGACGGCGTGCAGTTGGTCAGCTTCCAACCCGACGCCGCCGGCGACGCTCCTTAACAACTTGCTCAAAATCAAGCTCACTGATCGGTGGCCTGGGAGGGTGCCGAAAAAGTGAATAAAATCAAAGGGTTGGAGGAAGAGTATTTCCCGCACGAGCGGGGATGAACCGCCAACCGGGGCCGCCGTGATGGCATGGATGAGGTATTTCCCGCACGAGCGGGGATGAACCGCGCCTGAGCCGGATGATCCGCAACGGCGACTTGTATTTCCCGCACGAGCGGGGATGAACCGTCCGGCGCGCGCCACATGAAGCTGCAGGAGGCGTATTTCCCGCACGAGCGGGGATGAACCGTCCTGGACCTTCGTTTCTTCACCGACGCCGTGGTATTTCCCGCACGAGCGGGGATGAACCAGCCGCAGGAATTCAGCCAGCGGTATGCCGATGTGTATTTCCCGCACGAGCGGGGATGAACCGGCCCTTATGCCGTCCTTGCCCGCCGCGACAATGTATTTCCCGCACGAGCGGGGATGAACCGTCAACTGCGGCCTTGGGTTGCATGCCGGCAAAGTATTTCCCGCACGAGCGGGGATGAACCGTGGCTTTGATCGTGACTGAGCGGCCCTTCGGGGTATTTCCCGCACGAGCGGGGATGAACCGCCTCGCGCCGCGCTGGTGATGGCTTCGAGCTCGTATTTCCCGCACGAGCGGGGATGAACCGTGCAGGCAGCGCGGCACAGGCGGCCGTGGATGGTATTTCCCGCACGAGCGGGGATGAACCGGCTGCCCTGGCCGCCAAGGACAACGCTGACGTGTATTTCCCGCACGAGCGGGGATGAACCGTTTGCGTAGGTGCTGGCGGTGGTGGGTTTGGCGTATTTCCCGCACGAGCGGGGATGAACCGTACATCGCCAAGAACATCGACGACGCGGGCGCGTATTTCCCGCACGAGCGGGGATGAACCGGTCAGCCATCACGCCTTCCCTCGCGGCTGCTTGTATTTCCCGCACGAGCGGGGATGAACCGTCGCCCCAATCGGCGTCGCTGCCGTCAAGCTCGTATTTCCCGCACGAGCGGGGATGAACCGTCCATCGCGTCGAATTTGGTTGCGTCGTCAATGTATTTCCCGCACGAGCGGGGATGAACCGTCGGTGCAGTGGGCGGAGGCACGGGGCTACGCGTATTTCCCGCACGAGCGGGGATGAACCGAAGTTCCACGACGCGGAGGGTGCATGAGCGAAGTATTTCCCGCACGAGCGGGGATGAACCGCCCATTCCGGCCCCCGCTTACAGACGGCCGATGTATTTCCCGCACGAGCGGGGATGAACCGCCGGTCAGCTTGCCGTCCTCGCCCTTGCAGACGTATTTCCCGCACGAGCGGGGATGAACCGCGATACCGGTGACACCGTAGCGATCGCCGCCGGTATTTCCCGCACGAGCGGGGATGAACCGCCCATGTTGCGGATCACCTCGATCAGCATCACGTATTTCCCGCACGAGCGGGGATGAACCGAAATCGGCGGCCCGACAGGCACCAGGCCATTGGTATTTCCCGCACGAGCGGGGATGAACCGGTCAGCGTCTGCGGCGGAGCGGCGTACTCGAAGTATTTCCCGCACGAGCGGGGATGAACCGCCTTCCAGGCTCTTGATGCTGTCAGCGGTATGGTATTTCCCGCACGAGCGGGGATGGAACCGCGGTTGGGGAACAGCGCCGAGCCCAGGCTACTGTATTTCCCGCACGAGCGGGGATGAACCGTCCTTGATTTTGCTGTGATGCCGTAACTGGTGGTATTTCCCGCACGAGCGGGGATGAACCGCCCGGCTGGCTCATGTTCGGCGGCAACTACGGGTATTTCCCGCACGAGCGGGGATGAACCGGTCAGCACCCTCACCGGCCTCGCCCTCAACTGGTATTTCCCGCACGAGCGGGGATGAACCGCTCAACGAGGCTCTCCAGGTCAACAGCGTTCGGTATTTCCCGCACGAGCGGGGATGAACCGCACGACATCACCATCAGCGCCGAGGAGTTGGCGTATTTCCCGCACGAGCGGGGATGAACCGAGATGCCCATGGACGCCGGCCAGCAATACACGGTATTTCCCGCACGAGCGGGGATGAACCGTATGCGCGCAGATGAATCATTCCCAGGGAATAGTATTTCCCGCACGAGCGGGGATGAACCGTCCATGCTGCGCGGCGAGTGGCAACTCAACGGGTATTTCCCGCACGAGCGGGGATGAACCGGCGAAGCGGTGGACGGTGCGCTCGATGACCTGGTATTTCCCGCACGAGCGGGGATGAACCGGCCTCGCCGTGGAAGAGCCGGCGCAGGCCGAGGTATTTCCCGCACGAGCGGGGATGAACCGGCCGACCAGGACGAGGAAGCCCGCACGCTGGGGTATTTCCCGCACGAGCGGGGATGAACCTTGGTTGATATACGCCTCATGTACTGTGGGTAAGTATTTCCCGCACGAGCGGGGATGAACCGACCGGGTGGATGAGTTCATAGGGAACCAGCATGTATTTCCCGCACGAGCGGGGATGAACCGACGTGGCCATGGACGAAGACATCTACTCGTACGTATTTCCCGCACGAGCGGGGATGAACCGTCGGTGACCCAAGGGCCGTCGTCCTTTGACTTGTATTTCCCGCACGAGCGGGGATGAACCGAAGCCATCAGGCCCCACGGGCTGGCCCATCGAGTATTTCCCGCACGAGCGGGGATGAACCGCGGCCAGGAAAACTCGACTCGAAGGGGTCAGGGTATTTCCCGCACGAGCGGGGATGAACCGTGCCCGACCGGCCCGGGCGCCCCGACTTACGAGTATTTCCCGCACGAGCGGGGATGAACCGGGCGTCGCCACGGCCAGCATCACCATCGGCGCGTATTTCCCGCACGAGCGGGGATGAACCGGCGCTGCAGAGCCCAATCAGCTTCACCAAGGTGTATTTCCCGCACGAGCGGGGATGAACCGTCCGAGCTGGACATCAGCGAGGCCATGCGGTTGTATTTCCCGCACGAGCGGGGATGAACCGCCACGTCGAAGAACTCGGCCATGAACTGCGAGGTATTTCCCGCACGAGCGGGGATGAACCGGCCGACAACATGCTGACCCAGATGCCCGTCATGTATTTCCCGCACGAGCGGGGATGAACCGGGTTCGCAGCCAGGACTGAGCCCACCGATTGGGTATTTCCCGCACGAGCGGGGATGAACCGCCGCGAATGCAGCCGGCGTGATCTTTCATGCGGTATTTCCCGCACGAGCGGGGATGAACCGGATGGCGCGGGTCTGCTCGCGTCGCTGAAATCGTATTTCCCGCACGAGCGGGGATGAACCGCCCATGGGCACACGGGCGTTGGGCGGTGTGAGGTATTTCCCGCACGAGCGGGGATGAACCGCGCACGCTGCCGTCGTCGGAGCCGCGCTCCTTGTATTTCCCGCACGAGCGGGGATGAACCGACGGGCTCACCGCTGATCGATGCTGGCGTGGCGTATTTCCCGCACGAGCGGGGATGAACCGCTCACAGCACGTCCACCGCCATGTTGAGGAACGTATTTCCCGCACGAGCGGGGATGAACCGCAGCGCAGCATGTTCTGAGGAAACCGACCATGGTATTTCCCGCACGAGCGGGGATGAACCGCCGCAGGAGTTCAGCTACAGGTATGCCGACGGGTATTTCCCGCACGAGCGGGGATGAACCGCCGGACATCTTCGCGGCCACCTACGAGGCGGCGTATTTCCCGCACGAGCGGGGATGAACCAGTCCACCATCTGCGCGGCCGCGCTGTCGCTGAGTATTTCCCGCACGAGCGGGGATGAACCGCGCGTGCCGGACGCCGAATTGAACCTGTTCGCGTATTTCCCGCACGAGCGGGGATGAACCGTTGCGCCACACGCGCTGCTGGTCCTGGCGGTCGTATTTCCCGCACGAGCGGGGATGAACCGGTGTTGGCTTGTGGCATGGCGTCGTCGTCTCAGTATTTCCCGCACGAGCGGGGATGAACCCAGTGGCACTGCGCCGAGCACATGCCGATGACGGTATTTCCCGCACGAGCGGGGATGAACCGGCCTGGAGCGAGGCGCGCGCCGCGGCCGATGCGTATTTCCCGCACGAGCGGGGATGAACCGCCCGCAAACACGGCGATTGCCACGAGTGGCGTGTATTTCCCGCACGAGCGGGGATGAACCGCCCGCTCGCGGCGGGCTCTGTTTGCGGTGTGCGTATTTCCCGCACGAGCGGGGATGAACCGCATTTCCTGTAGCAGTCGCGTGACTAGAGCGCGTATTTCCCGCACGAGCGGGGATGAACCGGACTTCTCCAGCGCCATGGAGCTCACGCCCTGGTATTTCCCGCACGAGCGGGGATGAACCGGGACTATGAGCAACATCAATTGGAACGAGGACGTATTTCCCGCACGAGCGGGGATGAACCGGGAGCGCCGCCGCACCCATCAGTTCGGTGAAGGTATTTCCCGCACGAGCGGGGATGAACCGCCGTTCGCATCGCACCACGCTTCAAACGCGGCGTATTTCCCGCACGAGCGGGGATGAACCGCTCCCGGCTTCCCCGAGCACCGCGATAACACGGTATTTCCCGCACGAGCGGGGATGAACCGCCACCGTGGCCTGCGGCCTCGGGTGGCTGGCGGTATTTCCCGCACGAGCGGGGATGAACCGGACCAAGGATGACCCCCGAAGAATGGCAGCGCGTATTTCCCGCACGAGCGGGGATGAACCGCCTTGGCCGCCAGCGTGCGCAGCGTGGCGCCGGTATTTCCCGCACGAGCGGGGATGAACAGCCTGCGGGCTGGTGGATGCCGGAGAGTTTGAGGTATTTCCTGCACGAGCGGGGATGAACCGGTGGAGATTTCGGCAGACCCCGAACTCCTGAGGTATTTCCCGCACGAGCGGGGATGAACCGGCCCTGCTGGGGCACGCCAGCGACAGCGCCGCGTATTTCCCGCACGAGCGGGGATGAACCGTAGGACAGCTGCTGCTGCGGGTTGGTGGCCCAGTATTTCCCGCACGAGCGGGGATGAACCGGCCAGCTTCAGTGCTGCCCGCGACGCGGCCAGGTATTTCCCGCACGAGCGGGGATGAACCGGGCTACTGACCACCATGGCCGACCACGCCAAAGTATTTCCCGCACGAGCGGGGATGAACCGGCCCCGCTCACCGCTGCCCCTCCTGCGCCGCGGTATTTCCCGCACGAGCGGGGATGAACCGCACCTCGTCAGGCAACTCGTAGAGTCGGGCCTCGTATTTCCCGCACGAGCGGGGATGAACCGGCCGGACGGATACAGCGCATCCGCCAAGAGCGGTATTTCCCGCACGAGCGGGGATGAACCGGTCACGCGGGCCGACCCGCTGGCCTCGCAGATGTATTTCCCGCACGAGCGGGGATGAACCGCCCTCGGTCTTGCGCGCGATCTCCAGCAGCGCGTATTTCCCGCACGAGCGGGGATGAACCGTGCTGGTCGTGTCGCTGCACCAGAGTGGCGGCGTATTTCCCGCACGAGCGGGGATGAACCGCGGACCTGGCGCTCGCCGCCCTCGCCGCCGCCGTATTTCCCGCACGAGCGGGGATGAACCGCCCTGAGCATCGCCAGCCCCGCGAGCCGGCCCGTATTTCCCGCACGAGCGGGGATGAACCGGAGTTCCTGGCGCAGACGCTGAACCCCGTGGACGTATTTCCCGCACGAGCGGGGATGAACAGTACACCGTGTTGTCGGCGTACGCGGCCAGGATGTATTTCCCGCACGAGCGGGGATGAACCGTCGGCCGAGAGCAACGCCGGCACCTACGACGCGTATTTCCCGCACGAGCGGGGATGAACCGACATGCCGAACACGATCCTTACCCATCAGATGGTATTTCCCGCACGAGCGGGGATGAACCGACGATGCTGGTGATCGACGAGGCCGGCGTGATGTATTTCCCGCACGAGCGGGGATGAACCGCAACTGTTCCACGCCGGCAAGCAGATCGAAAAGTATTTCCCGCACGAGCGGGGATGAACCGGCGGTGGAGGCTGTCACGCAGGGCATCAAGAGGTATTTCCCGCACGAGCGAGGATGAACCGAGCTGACACGTCTTGAAGCCCGCCGCACGGAGGTACTTCCCGCACGAGCGGGGATGAACCGTCGGCCTTGTCCTCGTCCGAAGCCAGGCGGCCTTATTTCCCGCACGAGCGGGGATGAACCGGGGCACCAGGGGCTCGTGATTCGCGGCGAGATGTATTTCCCGCACGAGCGGGGATGAACCGGCCAGCAGCACCTGCTGGTCCGTGATGTCCTTGTATTTCCCGCACGAGCGGGGATGAACCGAGCTCAACCCGTTCTGAGCAGCGCCAGCCCTGTATTTCCCGCACGAGCGGGGATGAACCGGCTTCAGGTATCTGCGTTTTGAGCACGCACGAGTATTTCCCGCACGAGCGGGGATGAACCGGCGCTGGCGGTCTTGCACTCCAGCACGCCGGCGTATTTCCCGCACGAGCGGGGATGAACCGTAGCGGGCCAGGTCGAAGGCGCCGGCCTCGATGTATTTCCCGCACGAGCGGGGATGAACCGGTGGATACGCAGCAGTATTCGGACGGCCAGTGGTATTTCCCGCACGAGCGGGGATGAATACGAAGGGACTTCCCCAGTCCTTGGTCGGTGTCGAGGCACCAAGATTGACAGGCGGAACGTCAATCTGAATCTGGAAAGGGGAAGCCCATGACAGAGGTTACACGAGCAGCAATCGCCCGGGTAGGCGTGGATTTGGCCAAGCGGGTCTACCAGGTGCATGCGGTAGATCGCTACGGTCGTGTGGTGCTGGTCAAAGCGTTCTCGGTGGAGCGCTTCTACGCGTGGTGCAGCACGTTGCCAGCGGGTTGCATGGTGGCGATGGAGGCCTGTGGCGGTGCGCACCATGTAGCGCGCCGGCTCCAAACCATGGGGCTTGATGCACGACTGATCGCCGGCCATTTCGTGACGCCGTACCGCATGGCAGGCAAGAGCGGTAAAAACGACGCCAACGATGCGGCAGCAATTTGTGAGGCTGCTGGGCGGCCGCAAATGCGATTCGTGCCGATCAAGACTGCTGAACAGCAAGGGCAGGTCACGATCCATCGTTTGCGTGAAGGCTATAAGCAGGAACGCACTGCCTGCATCAACCGCATTCGAGGCTTGCTCAGGGAATTTGGTTTGAGCGTCGCACAAAGTCCCAAGGAGTTGCGACTGGCCTTGCCAATGTTGATTGAAGATGCCAGCAATGAGCTGCCTGGTGTGGTGCGCATGGCACTGCAGCAGGCCCACCTGCACTGGATAGACATTGACGTGCAAATCGCTTGGTGCGATGAACGCATTACAGTGCACGTACGCAGTGATAAGCGGGCCGGAATGGCTGCAGAAATGCTTGGCGTAGGGAAGCTGGCAGCTTCCGCTGCGGTCGCCATCGTGGGCAACTTTGCACAGTTTCGTAATGGACGCCAATTTGGCGCATGGCTGGGCTTGGTGCCAAGCCAAAACTCTACCGGCGGCAAGGCCAGCTTAGGCCGAATCACCAAGCGTGGCGATGATTACTTACGAACGTTATTGATCCAGGGCGCCAAATCAGCTGTCAGAACGGCACACAAGCGCCAGGATCGTCTCAGTCAATGGCTGGTGCAGTTGAATGAGCGCGTAGGCTGGCAAAAGGCGGCCGTGGCCTTGGCCAATAAAAATGCGCGCATCATGTGGGCGATATTTACGCGAGGCGTGGCGTTTGACCCCAATCATGTATCGATCGCGCCACACGAGCGTGCTGCACTGGATGCAGCAGCGAGTTGAAATAACACCTGGTAAATCACGGCAGCAAATCATTATTCCTCAGTCAGACGTGCGAGCGTAGATACCACCACAGGTCAGACCGGCAGCAGGCAAGCTCGGAAATTCGTATGAGGCGGGTTCTTGAACCCGACCCCGCGGGATGAATGGAGCCCTGCTGAGCGGTTCGTATCTGGGGCGCCGGAAAACCAATGCCGGCACAAGCCCGACTGTAGATGTGCAGTCTGTGCCTCGATGGTGGCCGTCTTCATGCACTCGCCAGTTCCGACTGCGGAAGGAATAGGCTTGGGTGAAGCAATGAAGTAATCAATCAAACCTCTTGACGCGTGGGGAAGTCCCTGTAGAACCATCACGGCGAGTTCTTCCCCTTCGACCAAGCGTATTTCCCGCACGAGCGGGGATGAACCGCTGGGCTGCGACGAGCACTGACCGACGACGAAGCATTTCCCGCGTGAACGGAGATGAACCGCCATGAGCGACGAGCAAGCCAAGCCCGCGCGCGTATTTCCCACGCGTGTGGCGCTACGATTTGGATGAGAGGCTATCACCTTGATTGAGGCGCACCACCCGGCGTCGCGCACTGGCCGCAGTCAATAGTCTTGCTTGAGCAGGTCCACACGCCAGCCCGCGTCCTTGTTGGGTGACCTTTCCTGCACTGCTCTAATCATGTCAGTTCCTGTGGAACAGCTGCAACTGCTCGCCGCTTGTGCAGTTTCTTGAGGGCGTGGGCCACCTGCTCAGGCGTGACCTCGCCTGCGACTTCGCCCGCCAAGTTGAAGCGCGGCCCCCCGCCAGCGAGCGCTTCGACGTAGGCATCCGAGGCGGCCCATGCGGAAAGGCCGGGCTTGAGCGGGATGGTGCCCAGCGGAAGACGCCCCGCTTTGCGCTCGGCATCGAGCACCTTGCCGGTGCCGATGGCCATGGGCCGCGCGCTGGTGAACAGGGCCGGGTAGTGCTCGGCCAGCACGCTCAAGGCTGCGGCGGCCTTGACCGCCAGGCGTCGGCGGCGTTCAGCGGCGCTCAGGGGCTCCTGCACGGGCTTGGCAGGCGCTGCGGGTGCAGCCACGGGCGGCTGGGCGGCGTCGGCTGGGGTGTGAGCGGCTTCAGATCGGGACTTGAGCTTGAACACCGGCCTGTCGCTCTTCGGTTCAGTGCTGGCCACCGCTGGGGTGGTCGGCGGCTGCACGTCGGCGACGATCACGACTCGGCGCTTGCGACGGACGATGGGTTCGGAAGCCATGGGCGTTGTTCAGGTCTTCGGGCACGCTCTCGGTGCCGCGTCTGGTTCACGTTGCCAGTTTGCCGGCGTCCTGGCCCTCGGCCTAGGCCTCGGCTTCGCGCTTGTCGTCGTCGGGGTGCAGCGCGAAAAGGTAGCCCACGCCGCGCACGGTGATCACGCGGCGGGGATTGCGCGGGTCGTCCTCGATGAGGGCGCGGATGCGCGAGACGTGCACGTCGATGGAGCGGTCGAAGGCTTCCGGCGCGTGGCCCTTGAGGGTGTCTGTGATCTGGTCACGGGTCATGACGCGCCCGGCATGCTGCGCCAGGACGCGCAGCAGGTCGAACTGGTGGGGGGTGAGCTCGACTTCCTGGCCATCGAGCCGGGCCTTGTGCGCGCCCAAGTCGATCTCCAGCCTGCCGAAGCGCAGCGTCTCTTCCGCGGGCGCGACGGGCTGGGCGCGCAGCAGCAGCGCCTTGATGCGCGCCAGCAGCTCGCGCGGCTCGAAGGGCTTGACCAGGTAGTCGCCGGTGCCGAGGTCCAAGCCGACGCTGCGCTCCAGCGGCTAGCCGCGCGTGGTGAGCATCAGCAGCGGCAGGCGCCGCATTCGGCTGTCGGCGCGCAGCTCGCGCGTGAGGTCCAGGCTGTCGCCATCGAGCAGCATGAAGTCGAGCACCAGGGCGTCGAAGTTCTCCATCAGCAGCCGGCGCCGTCCTTCGGAAAAGGTGGTGGCGAGATCGACATCGAAGCCGGCGTTGCGCAGGTAGTCGGCCACCATGGCACCCAGGCGCGCATCGGCGTCGATCAGTAGCAGTCGGGGCATGAAAGCAAGAGCGCTCTTGGGCGCAGTAGGCAACCCAAAAGCATAGCCCCGGCCGCGGCCCGTTCCGCGCCGGTGCTCATGCGGGGGCTCGGCAGCGTGCTTTGCTGGGGCGGCTGTCGAAAATCTTGGGCCTTGCATCTCAGCGATTGTTCTTGAGCAGCTGCACGAGCTCGACCGCCTCCTTGGCGAACGGCCCTGATGGGTCGATCCGCTCCGCGAGCCCCTTGGCTGCAACCTTGAGCCGGCTGACGTCGAGCATGTGCCAGGTCCTGGCCAGTGCCTCGAATTGCACGCCGCCGTTGGAAAAGTAAGTGTGCACCTCCTGCGTCCGGCAGCGAGCGTCCATGCGCAGCAGCCGCATGCAGTCCTCGAACACGTCGGCATCCAGGCAGCGCAGGGATGCGAGGTCGAAGGGAAACCGCTGCCCGTTGTAGAGGCTCAGCAGGAAGCGCGCAATCCAGCTGCCTTGGCTCGACTGGCCCTGCGCGACCTGGAACAGCCGCTTGAGCGCGTCGATGCCCGCCTGCTCCATGGCGGCCTCGCCGCCGCTCACTGCCCCGAGCGGCCCGGACCCGGCAAAGCGCCGTGCCTGCAGTGAGTGCAGGGCTTCGGCATCGGTCAGCGCCGCGGCCGGGTCGCGCTTGTCGTCGTCGAGGATGCGGCCGCGCAGTGCGTAGGTGGTCTCGGGGTCGTGCACCAGCGCCTGCGCCGCTTCGCGATAGTCACGGGCGGTGAAGTCGAACGCCGGCGCGGCAGCCCGCACCCTGCCAGCATTGAAATCGCTCACCAGCTGCTCGAAGGCCGGCAGATGCTCTTGGGGTACTTCCAGCGTGACCTTGACGGTGGGGCAGGGGGGTGCGTCGTTGGTAGATCCCATCAAGGGAAGTTTCCTTTTGGAGTCCATGGGCGCCGGCGGCGCTGCCGTCCCGGCATGCAAAGGATGCCAGGGCAGCGGTGCCCGTACGTGCAGGGATGTCTGGCAAGCATCACTACGCTGATGGTGCGCAGGCGCTGCGAACTTTCTATTTCGGCGCAGGCGATGTCTGCTGCCGCGGCATGTCGAAGTTGTGCAGTTTTGCGCTGTTCCAGGCGCCTCGGTACGCGCTGGCTGCCTGTTCTTCGGGCCGAGTGACGCTGACAACTCCGGCACGTGCTGTACTCCGAGGTTTTTCCTCCAAACAGTCCGATGCATCGCCTGGCATTGCTGCGAGTCAACGCAGTGCTCGCCTTCCTGAAGCTGCGTGCCCAAGTCATGGCGCGGCCGGTCCTGGTACTGGGCCTGCTGGCGTGGTCCGGGGGCGCAATGGCTGCACTTGCGTTTCCCGTGGCGCTACAAGGCGCCTGGACGGATCTTTCCCGAAGCCCTGTGCAGGCCATCGAACGATTACCGACCACCGGGGGCACGTTCGAGCACGAGGCCACCCTGCTAATCGCTCGCGGCGGCCGCTACGTGATCGACTTTCGCCACGGCGCCATCCTGGGGCGCTTCGAGCACCGGCTTCTGGACGAGCAAGGCAGGGTCGTGGCCCAAGCCAGCGGCGGGCTGACGTCCTCCGATCCAGGCCCGTTCTTCCTGCGCCATGGCCGCGAGTTCGAACTTGCGCCGGGACACTACCGGCTGCTGACCCGGCTGGAGTCGCCCTACTTCATCACGCCGCCCCAGCCTTACGTCGATACGCTGGACCACTACCGGCAAGCCATCAAGCCGGGCAACGCGCTGACGCTGCTGTGCCTGGGCGTGTTCATCGGGCTGGGCGTCTTCTATGCAGTGCTGGCCGTCGCGCGCCAGCGCTGGACCGAAGGGCTGTACGCCGCGTTCATCGCCGGCAACCTGCTCTATAACGCCAGCGGACTGGGCGTGGCGCATGAACTGCTGGGCATCCGCTGGTTCCACCTGAGCAGCGCGCCGATCCTGCTGTCCAACATGGCGTACGTCGGCTTCGTGATGGCGCTGCTGCGGCTGCGCACGACGGCACCCGGTCTCTACCGCCTGGGACTCGTTGTTTTGCTAGTCATGGCGAGCATGGCCGCAGTTGCCGTGTGGTGGCCCAACTGGGCCATGGAGCTGTGCCGTGCAGGCGTCGGCGCGTTCCTCGCCTACGGCTTGGCCGCGGGCATCCTGCGCGCGCGCGCTGGCGACCGGCTGGCACGATCCTATCTTTGGGCCAACGTCGGCTTTGCCATCACGGGATCGGTGGCCATCACGCTGGGCGGCATGGGCGAGCTCAACACCATCGTGGTGGAGCACGTGGGACTGGTGGCGGTGACCATCGAGGTGCTGCTGCTGTCGCTGGTCCTGGCATTCCAGTTCGGCGAGATGCAACGCGCGACCGTGCAGGCGCTGGCCAGGGCACAGGCGAACCTGCGGCTGGCGCATACCGATTCCCTCACGGGACTGCCCAACCGGCATGCCTTCACGGACGGGCTGCGCACGCTGCCTGCGCAGGCCAGCCTGACGGCCATCGATCTCGACGGCCTCAAGGACTACAACGACCGACATGGCCATGCGCAAGGCGATCGGCTGTTGCGCGCGTTCGGCGCCGAGCTGGCACGGCGGCTGGACGACTGCGCCATTCTGCACCGGCTCGGTGGCGACGAGTTCGCCGTGATCGCCCCACGTGGAGACAGCGCCGCCGTGGAGAAGGCTGTCTCCGCCGCAGTGCAAGCGCTTCGCCGTGAGGGCTTCGTCAATGCCGGTGCCAGCTGGGGGACTGCGCATCTGAGCGAAGTCGCCAGCGTCGATGAACTGCATCAGCTTGCCGACAGCCGCATGTATGAGCACAAGCGCCAGGGCCGAACCGGTCGCAGCTCAAGCTCCAACGCTGCGTCCCATGTGCGGGTGCAGTAACGCGGCTTGATGGTTCCACTGGGGAACCGTCGAGACTGTGGTTCGAGCGTTGGCTGTACGCGGTAGAGCTGAGGCAAGTCGCGAAGGCCAGGGGCAGCAACAGCCACCGGCCTGATCCCGTAGCTGAAGGGCACTGCCGCGGCGTGTCGCCGACGCGACGCGTCAACGCTGTGTAATCGGATTCGGCGCCAGTTCGGGTGGCGTTGACAAGAGTTGCAGGAGCTGAGGGAGATGTCGCTGTTGAGGGTGGTTTTCAGGCGCGGCCAGGTCGTGAGGAAGTCGAAATTCGACAACCTGGGCGAGTCTTCGGTCGATGCGCTCAAGCGGGTCGAGGCCGAATGCGACTGGAGCGACGCCGCGCTGCGGTTTGCCGAGCTGGCGCCGAAGCCGCATCAGCCCAAGGAGCCGCCGGCCTGCAGCGCCTGAGTGCTTCGGGCTCCATTGCTGCGGCGGCTTGATCAGCACCGAGCCCGGCATGCCGTGCCTTCAGGCGTGCCCCGGCGCGTAAGAGAAGCCGCCGCCGTGCTCTATCTCCAGGCGCGTTTCCTCAAGCAGGTCCTCCTGCACCGGGTCCGGTGCGCCGCCTCCGCTGCGGTGCGCCCGGTACCAGGCTGCAATCAGCAGCACCACAAGCGGCTCATCCCCATCCACGATCTCGCCGAGATCCAAGGCACTGGCCTCGCAGATCGCCGCGATGGGTGCCATGGAAAAGCGCACGCGGCCATTGGCCACATCACGCGACAGGCGCAGGTCCGCGAACTCGACGCCTTCCGGGATCGTTACACGCAGCTCTCTCACGGCATCCCTCCCCAAGTTGCCATGCCGTGATGTTCGTCCCTCGCTGGGGACTTGACCGGCAGGGCCATGGAAACCCCTGCCCCCGAAGATCAGTCCGGCAAAGCGGCGGGCAGGGTGGTTTCAGGCTGAGGAAGCAGTCAGGACGCGGCGGCCTCGGCGCCCGGCGTGTCAGTGGCCGGCGGCGCCTCGGGCGCAGCGGCGGATTTCGCGCCCGCGGCATGTGCAGGACCGTTCCCGCCGTTGGCAGCAAGCGTCTTGCGCGCGGCCTTCTTGCCCGTAGCTTTCTTCGCCGGAGCTTTCTTGGCAGCTGCCGTCTTGGCGGATGCCTTCTTCGCTGCGGGTGTCGCGGCGTCAAGCGCCTCGGCCGACTGAGCAGCATCTGCCGTCGCAGCCTGGGTGCGCGTCTTCTTCGCAGGCGCCGGCGCTGGAGCCGGTGCCGCAGCGGCCTTCCTGGCCGCCGGCGCAGCCGTCTTGGCGCCGCGCGGCGCACGGCCTTCGTCCATGCCGAAGCGCTTGGTGGCCTTGGCGTCGGTCGTGACCAGATGCGCGCCCTTGGGCGTCACGGGCTGCTCTAGGCGCACCGCACCGTTCTCATTCATCTTGGCCAACGTCTGTGCCAGCTTGGCTACCGCGCGGGCGAGCTGCTTGACCGTCTTGGCTCCCACCGCGAGGTTGGCCAGGTCGATCTTCGTGCGGAACGTGGCTGCGACAGCCGCTGGCTGCACGGCCTTCTTCGTCGCCGCTTTCTTGGCAACGGGCGCGGCCTTCTTGGCAGCGGCTTTTTTGGCGGCTACGTTCTTGCTGGCGACGGTCTTCTTGGTCGGCATCGTAGGTTACTCCCTCAACGGAACGAACGGTGTTGTGACAGCCGGGATTATTGACGCGGCATGTCGCGTGTCCCTTCGAGATCCCAGGTGAACAAGCGGGCTGGGCCTTGAGTGCTGCATTGCCGAGTACCGCTGAGGTGTGGCGAGCAAGGCGGGACTGATCGGCTGCTGTGCCCAAGCCAATACAGCGCGCAGTACATTGGTCGTGTCCGAAGTGCTTCAGAAGGCGCCCATGAACCGATCCAGTAGCCCCGTTGGGATGATGCTGCAGTTCGCGTTTGGCCCGGGTGTCCCACGCGCCGGGCGATCCAGCGGTCCGTCAACCCTTGCCGGCGATGACAGTGCGTTGGAGGCGTCGCCCCAGATGCTGGCGCTGGCCGCCGCCGCCAGAGCCTGGTGGGAGGCCGGCCGGCCCGACGGCTGGTCGCTGGAGCAGCACCTGGCCGACCCCGCCGCTGGCTGCAGCGATTCGGCGCAGGAGCGGGCATTGGCTGTAACCGTCGCGCAATGGGTCAGGCCAGGCAACTGAAGCTGCTGCATGCCTTGGGCCGAAGCGGCCGTCGAGCAGGCCTGGATCAGAACAGGCTGGGATTCGGGTCGATCAGCTTGGCGAAGTCGTCCTGCAGGAACGGCAGGATGGCGTCGGCCACGGGCTGGAGTTGGCGCTCGATGTAGTGGCGGTAGTCGATCGGCGCGCTGCGCAACTCCAGCGGCTGCGGGCCTGAAGTCGTCATCATGTAGCTGATGCGGGTGCGGTTACTGCCCTGGTACTGCAGCACGCGTCCGAGCCGCTTGTCGTTCTCTTCGGCCATGCGCGCCGCGCGCACGTGCGGCGGCACGTTGCGCTGGTAGTCGTCGAGCTCCCGGCGCAGCCGCTTGCGGTAGACCAGCAGCTCGTCCATCTCGCCGGCCAGGGTGCGGCGCACGAAGTCGCGCACGTAGTCCTGGTGCGGCTGGCGCTGGAACACCCGCAGGTAGAGCTGCTGCTGGAACTGCTGCGCCAGGGGCGTCCAGTCGGAGCGCACCGTCTCCAGCCCCTTGAAGACCAGATGCTCGCTGCCGTCGTCGCGTGTGACCAGGCCCGCATAGCGCTTCTTGCTGCCCTCCTGCGAGCCGCGGATGGTGGGCATGAGGAAGCGCCGGTAGTGCGTCTCAAACTGCAGCTCCAGCGCGCTGTCCAGGCCGAATTCCGATTTGATGTGGTCGTGCCACCACTGGTTGACGTGCTGCGCCAAGCCGCGGCCGATGCACGCCGCGTCGGCCTGGCTGTGCTCGCGCCCCAGCCAGACGAAAGTCGAGTCGGTGTCGCCGTAGATCACGCGCCAGCCCTGGGCCTCGATCAGCTCGCGCGTGCTGCGCATGATCTCGTGGCCCCGGCGCGTGATGGAGGCCGTCAGGCGCGGGTCGCAGAAGCGGCAGCCGCGCGTGCCGAGCACGCCGTAGAACGAGTTCATGATGATCTTGAGCGCCTGGGACAGGGGTGCGTTGCCCTCGCGCTTGGCGGCCTCGCGGCCCTGCCAGACCTGCTCGACCATGGCGGGCAGGCAGTGGCGCGTGCGCGAGAAGCGCGCGCCGTCGAAGCCGGGCACCGAGCCGCTTGCGTCCGCGCCGTGC
>NZ_VIDQ01000043.1 GCF_009760915.1 Azohydromonas aeria | reverse complement strand
TCGTTCGAGACCAGGACGTTGATAGGCTGGGTGTGGAAGCACGGTGACGTGTTAAGCTGACCAGTACTAATTGCCCGTGAGGCTTGACCCTATAACTTTGACCAAGCGGTCAAAGACACAGTATTCAAGTTGTTCGCCAAGACGGCGACGCAATCAATAAAGCTGATAGACTCTGTGAATTGGTCTGGTTGCTAGAAACAGCAGCCAGACGACAAGTTCAAGCCTGATGACCATAGCGAGGTGGTCCCACCCCTTCCCATCCCGAACAGGACCGTGAAACACCTCAGCGCCGATGATAGTGCGGATTCCCGTGTGAAAGTAGGACATCGTCAGGCTAATATCCCGGCAAACGCCCCGACCAACATTTGGTCGGGGCGTTTTGCTTTGCGGGCTTCAATATTCGCCGGCATGCAGGCCATGCCAGCGCGCTCCCCCGCCAGGGGGATGGCGCCGCCGCCCGGGATGGGCCCTCGGATGCCGCCCACCGGCACAACGCTTACCGCGTGATTCGCCTCGGTGTCGGCCATCGGGCGTGCAATGCAGGCCGCCGGTGCGCCGCCCGGCCGCTGCGTCCTGCAGCTCCGCTGTCCTGCGGCGCCACTGGTTACGCCTGCGGAGGTCTTCATGACGCGCTGCCTTGCACCACTTCACCGCGGCATCGGCGCCACGCTGCTCGGCCTGGCCCTAAGCGGGCCCGCGCTCGCCGCCGCGCCGCTGTTCTTCGACGACTTCGACACCCTGCCGGGCAATGCCTATCAGGCCGTGATGCCGGACGCGCCCTGGCGCTACCAGGCTCGCTTCAGCACCGCGACCTACGTGGGCGCGTCGCAGGCCCGCCTGGAGCAGCTCGACGGTGCCAGCGTGCTGCGCCTGAATGACCGCATCGACAGCCAGCAGCGCAAGGGCTGGAGCAGCACGCAGGTGTTCGACACCTCCCGGGGGCTGCGCCTGGAAGCCCGCTTCAACACCCTGACGCAGTCCTTCCAGACCGGCATCGACGAGTTGCTGACCATCTGGCTCATCGACGCCGGCAACCAGGACCGCTGGGACTTCGTCGGCCTGAGCGCGCCCAGCTTCGGCGCCGACCGCATCTTCACCTCGATGAGCAGCCTCAACGGCGATGGTCTCGACACCCGCGCCGGCTGGCGGAACAACACCTGGTACCGCCTGGTGCTGCAGGCCACGCCCCAGGGCCACGTCAGCGCGGCGCTCCTGGCCGACGATGGCCGCACCCGGCTGATGAGCGCCGACCTGGGCCACACGCTGGCCGATTACGGCGCCGGCGTGCGCCTGGGCTTCAGCCAGTCGATGGGCCAGCCCGGCTTCCCGGCGCCCACGGACAGCGCCCTGGACTACCTGCGCCTCACCACCGCGGCCGCCGTCCCGGAGCCCGCAACCCTGGCGCTGTTCCTGGCCGGCGGGGCGCTGCTCGGGGGCACGGTCGCCCGACGCAGGGCGCGGCGTGGCACCGTGTCCTCGCACAGCTGAGCGTCATCCGCCCATCCGCCGCGGCGGCGCAGGGCGCTCAGCCGTTCCAGGGCGCCGCCACCTCGGTGGCGATGCCGTAGCGCCCGATCGCCGCCGCGCAGTCCGCCGCGTCCACGCGTCCCTGCGCCCGCAGCGCGGTCAAGGCGGCCAGCACGATCTGGTGCCGGTCCACCTCGAAGAAGCCGCGCAGCGCGGCGCGCGTGTCGCTGCGCCCGAAGCCGTCCGTCCCCAGCACGGTGACCGGCGCCTGCACGTAGGGTAGCGCCAGCTGCGGCCAGGCGCGCACGTAGTCGCTGGCGGCGATCACCGGCGCCTCGCCCGACAGGCTCGCCTGCACGTGGCTTGCGCGCGGCGCCTCGGTGGGGTGCAGCCGGTTCCAGCGCTCCACCTCGCGCGCCTCGCGCGCCAGCTCGCTGAAGCTGGTGGCGCTCCAGATCTCGCTCTCCACGCCCCAGTCCCGCGCCAGCAGCTCCGCCGCGGCGATGGCCTCGCGCAGGATCGCGCCCGAGCCCACCAGCCGCACCGTGCCGCGCGCCGTGCCGCCTTCGGGTGAGCGTTCGCCGAAACGGTACAGGCCGCGGATCACGTCACCTTCCACGCCCGGCGGCAGCGAGGGCTGCGCATAGTTCTCGTTCATCAGCGTGACGTAGTGGAAGACGTCCTGCTGCTCTTCGAGCATCTGGCGCATGCCGTGGTCCAGGATCACGGCGAACTCGCCCGCGAAGCACGGGTCCCAGGCACGGCAGTTCGGAATCTGCGCCGCCTGCAGCACGCTGGTGCCGTCCTGGTGCTGCAGGCCCTCGCCGCCGAGCGTCGTGCGCCCGGCCGTGGCGCCCAGCAGGAAGCCGCGGGCGCGCTGGTCGGCGGCGGCCCAGATCTGGTCGCCGATGCGCTGGAAGCCGAACATCGAGTAGTAGATGTAGAAGGGCAGCATCGCCTGGCCGTGCACCGAGTAGCTCGTGGCCGCCGCGGTCCAGCTGGCGATCGCGCCGGCCTCGCTGATGCCTTCCTCCAGGATCTGCCCGTCTCGCGCCTCGCGGTAGCTCATCAGCGAGCCGATGTCCTCGGGCTCGTAGCTCTGCCCGTCGAAGGCGTAGATGCCGACCTGCCTGAACAGGTTGGCCATGCCGAAGGTGCGCGCCTCGTCGGCCACGATCGGCACCACGCGCGGCCCCAGCTGCCCGTCGCGCAGCAGCGTGCCCAGCATGCGCACGAAGGCCATGGTGGTGCTCATCTCCTTGCCCTCGGCCTGCAGCGCGAACTGGCCGTACTGCGCCAGCGCCGGCACGGGCACCGCGGCCGCCTGGCTGCGGCGGCTGGGGATCGGGCCGCCCAGCGCCGCGCGCCGGGCGTGCAGGTAGCGCATCTCCGGGCTGTCGTGCGCCGGCCTCACGAACTCCAGCCGCGCCGCCGCGTCGTCGCTCAGCGGCAGGTCGAAGCGGTTGCGGAAGGCCACCAGGTCCTCGCGCTCCAGCTTCTTCTGCTGGTGCGTGGTCATGCGGCCCTGGCCGGCTTCGCCCATCCCGTAGCCCTTCTTGGTCTGGGCCAGGATCACGGTCGGCTGCCCGGCCGTGCGCACCGCCGCGTGGTAGGCGGCGTGGATCTTCACCAGGTCGTGGCCGCCGCGCTTGAGCTTGTCGATCTGGTCGTCGGTCAGGCCCTGGGCCAGTGCCGCCAGGCGCGGGTCCTGGCCGAAGAAATGCTCGCGGTTGTAGCGCCCGTCCTTGGCCGCGAAGGTCTGCAGCTGGCCGTCCACGGTGCGGGAGAAGACCTCGGCCAGCGCGCCTTCGGTGTCGCGGGCGAACAGGCCGTCCCAGTCCGAGCCCCAGATCAGCTTGATCACGCGCCAGCCGGCGCCGGCGAACAGCGCCTCCAGCTCGTCGATGATGCGGCCGTTGCCGCGCACCGGGCCGTCCAGGCGCTGCAGGTTGCAGTTCACGACCCAGACCAGGTTGTCCAGCTTCTCGCGCGCCGCCAGCGTGAGCGCGCTCATGCTCTCCGGCTCGTCCATCTCGCCGTCGCCGAACACGCCCCAGACCTTGCGGGCGCTGGTGTCGAGCAGGCCCCGGTGCGTCAGATAGCGCATGAAGCGCGCCTGGTAGATCGAGCTGATCGGCCCCAGGCCCATGGAGCCGGTCGGGAACTGCCAGAAGTCCGGCATCAGCCACGGGTGCGGATAGCTGGACAGGCCGCGCGCCCCGCTGCCGCTGCGTGCCGCGGTGATCTCCTGGCGGTAGTGCGCGAGGTCGTCCTCGGTCAGGCGCCCTTCCAGGAAGGCGCGCGCGTACACGCCCGGCGCCGAGTGCGGCTGGTAGAACACCAGGTCGCCGCCGCCGGCTTCGCCGCCGGCGCGGAAGAAATGGTTGAAGCCGACCTCGAACAGGTCCGCCGCGCTGGCGTAGCTGGCAATGTGGCCGCCCAGTTCGCCGTAGGCCTGGTTGGCGCGCACCACCATGGCCAGCGCGTTCCAGCGCATCAGCGACGCCAGCCGCTCCTCCAGCGCCAGGTCGCCCGGGAAGGGCGGCTGCTGCGCGGCGGGGATGGTGTTGACGTACGGCGTGCCGCGCTGGGGGCTCCAGCCCACCGCCGGGTCGCGCGCGGCGGTGGCCAGCATGTCCATGATCTGCCGCACCCGCGCCGGCCCGGCGGCCTGCAGCAGCGACTGCAGCGCGTCGCGCCACTCGGCGCTTTCCTGCGGGTCGGGGTCGGCGGCCACCGCGGCGGCCAGGTGCTGGTGGATCTTGTGGTCGCTCATGCCCGGGTCTCCTGTTCAGGCCAGTGTAGGAAGCCGCCCACGGCACGATGCGCTGAAAATGCTGCCCTGTTTGACACCACGCGGCACAAAATGCCGCTGAATCAGCCAGGGGAAGTGGAATGGAGCTCGATGCGGTCGATCTGCGGATTCTTCACGAGCTGCAGCGCGATGCCGGCCTCTCCAACGTGGCCTTGGCGCAGCGGGTGCACCTCTCGCCCTCGCCCTGCCTGGCGCGGGTGAAGGCACTGCACGCGCGCGGCGTGATCCGGCAGTACGTGGCGCTGCTCGACGCCAAGCGGCTCGGCCTGGACCTGAACGTGTTCATCTCCGTGAGCCTCAAGCACCAGACGCGCGCGGCGCTGGAGGCTTTCGAGGCGCAGGTCTGCGCCCGCGAGGAGGTGATGGAGTGCTATCTGATGTCCGGCGACGAGGATTACCTGCTGCGCGTGGCGCTGCCCGACATCCCGGCGCTGGAGCGCTTCATCCTCGAACAGCTCTCGCCCATGGCCGAGGTGTCCAAGATCCGCTCCAGCTTCGCGCTCAAGCAGGTGCGCTACAAGACGGCGCTGCCGCTGGGGAAGGGGTGACGAAGATTGCAGTCCCCATGAAAAAACGGGCCTCCCGGGCCCGTTTTCTCCAGGTTGGTTGCAACCGCGATCAATCGATCGTCGCCCCCGACTCCTTCACGATCTTCGCCCACTGCGGCAGCTCGGTCTTGATCTGCGCGGCGAACTGCTCGGGTGTGCTCCTGAAGGGCTCGCAGCCCACCGCCGCGAGCTTCTCCTTCACGTCGGGCGCCTCCAGCGCCTTGGCCACCTGCGCCTGCAACTGGTTCACCACCGCCTTGGGCGTGCCCGCCGGGGCGAAGAAGCCATACCAGGGCGTCGAGCCGAAACCCTTGAGCGTCTCGCCGACGGTGGGCACGTCGGGCAGCGCGGCCACGCGCTTCTCGTTGACCACGCCCAGCACCTTGAGCTTGCCGGACTTGATGAAGGCGATCGACGACGGCAGGCTCTGCACCGACAGCTGCACCTGGCCGCCGACCAGGTCCGTCACCGCGGCCGAGGCGCCCTTGTAGGGCACGTGCATCAGCTCGATGCCGGCGGCCTTCTGCAGCATCTCGCCGATCAGGTGGTTCAGCGTGCCGTTGCCGGCCGAGGCGATGGCGATCTTGCCGGGCTGCTTCTTCGCCACGGCGATCAGCTCGGACACGTTCTTCGCCGGGAAGTCGTTGTTGGCCACCAGCGCGTAGCCGGCGGTGGCCACGGGCGTGATCGGCTCGAAGTCCTTGACCGGGTCGAAGCCCGGGTTCTTGTACAGCGACGGGTTGATGACGTGCGCGCTGCTCACGGACAGCAGCAGCGTGTAGCCGTCGGGCTTGCCCTTGGCGGCCGCGACGGTGCCCAGGTTGCCGCCGGCGCCGGGGCGGTTGTCGATGATGAACTGCTGCCCGGTCTGCTCGGCAAGCTTCTGCCCCACGATGCGCGCGATGGCGTCGTTGGCGCCGCCCGGGGCCTGCGGCACCACCACGGTGACCGGCCTGCCCGGGTACTTGTCTTCCGCCAGGGCGGGGCCGGTACTGGCAGCGGCGAGCACCAGCAGGGCGGCGCGGCGCGTGAACTTCATGGCTTGTCTCCTTCGGTCTGTGGATGCCGGGCGCGCGGATTCTGCGCAGGGGCGCCGCGGCGCGGAATGACCGGCACGCGAGCCGAGCTTTCGCGGCTCGCGAAAGCGGCAGCGGGCGTTTCCGGCAATTCCGCACTTGCCAGGCGCCCGGGAGGCCCGGGTGGTCCAGCGGGCCGGCAAGCGCCGCGCCACGGGCCCGCTTTTCACCGGATCGGGCCGCCGCGCGCGCGGCTAGCATCGCCGCCGACCCAGAAACAACGGTCCCGGCGCAGCGGGCCAGGCGAGCAGGAACGATGAACGAGCAGCAAGTCCGGACCCGGCGGCGGGCGATCCGGGGCAGGGAGGGAAAGGCCACCGTCGCCATGGCGCTGGGGCTGGCACTGGCGCTTGCAGCGGGCCTGGAAGCGCTGGCGACGGTGGCCGGGCTGGCGCTGGGCCGGCCGGGCTGGCAGCGCGGCTGGCTGGATGGTGTGCTGGTCGGCCATGCGCTGCCCGGCAGCCCGCTGTGGCGCGAGCTGGCGGCGCTGGCCGCCGCCTCGTTCCTGCTGTGCCTGTGGCCGGCGCGGCGCATGGCGCCCACGCTGCTGGCGCGCTACGACGGTGCGGCGCTGCGCGTGGCGCCGCCCGGCGGGCCGGTGCCGGCATGGCAGGAGGACGCCGGCCAGCCGGCGCAGCGCGGCGCCTGGGCGGGGCTGGAGCGCTGGTGCGCGGACGCCACCGCGCCGGGTGCCTTGCCGCGCCTGGGCGTGGCCGTGCTCACCGGCGGCAGCGGCGCGCAGCAGTCGGCCCTGGCCGAAGCCTTCAGCCGCCACATCGACGGCACGGTGCGGCTGGAAGCGATGGGCCGGCTTGCGGGCCTGGCCTGGCGGCTGCGAATCAAGCTGGACGAAGCCCGCTGGTGGCGGGCGCTGCCACCCGGCTCGCCCTGGGACGCCGGCTACCTGCCGCTGAGCGGCGCCGAGCTGGCGCCGCTGGCCGCCTTCCAGCCGCGCCGCGCGACGCTGATCGTGGCCGACGGGCTGCATCCGGCCCTGCTGGCGCAGGCGCTGGCCGCGCTGGAGGCCGGCGCCGCCGGCTTCGCGCACCCGGTGCGGCTGCTGGTGCTGGCCGACCGGCCCGAAGGCTTGCCGGCGCTGGCGCCGGGAGCGAGCACCGAAGCGAACCGCCGCGGCGCGCGGCGCGTGCCGGCCGAGGTGCCGGTGTTCGAGCTGCAGGCGGCCTGAGCCCGGCGGCCCCGGGACGGGCAGCGCCCGGGCGCCGCGGCATGGTGGTTGCCTGGAGGCCGGCATCCCACTCCTTCGACCGGTGACGCGCCATGCCCGACCCCGAAGCCCAAGTGCCCAGCCTGGATGCCCTCATGGCCGCCACGCTGGCGCTGATGACCCGCTGGGCCGATCCCGTGCCCCAGTCCTGCCCGGAGCAGACGCGCCGCATGCGCTCGCTGCTGGCGCGCAAGATCGTCTCGAACCTCTTCTTCCTGCAGCACCACCCCGCCATGGGCGAGCAGATGGGCCTGATCGTGGCCAACGCGCACCGCTGCTGGCAGGGCATGGCGCAGGGCGACGAAGCGGCCGCGGACGTGGCGGCCGCCGCGGTGGCGCCGGTGCCGGCGCGCGGCGGCCTGCTGCATTGACGGCCGGGGCCGGGCCCCGGGACTTCAGCGCGCCGCCGAGGCCGGCGCCGCCGGCCCGTCGTCGAGCGCGGCCTCGTGCGCGGCGAACCAGGCATCCAGCCCGCCCGCGAGCGGCCGCACGTTGATGAAGCCCTTGTCCTGCAGCACCCGCGCCGCCTGCGCGGCGGAGACGTCATTGGGGCAGTTGCAGTAGACGACGATGTCGCGCTCGCGGTGCAGCTCGCCGGCCAGCGCCGCCACGGCGGCGAGCTCGACGTGGCGCGCACCCGGGATGCGGCGCGCGTCGATGTCCAGGCTGGAAGCCGGGCGCACGTCCACCACCAGCGGCGGTGCCTCGCCGGCCAGCAGCGCGCGCAGCTCGGCCACGCCCACGCGCGGCATGGCGGCGTCGCGCAGCGCACGGCGGCGGCGCCAGAAGCGCCAGGCCAGCAGCAGCGCCAGCGCGCCCAGCAGCGCGAACAGCGCCTGCGTGCCGGCCGCGGCCATCAGCGCCAGCACCTGCTCGATCTGCCGGCTGAACACCAGGCCCAGGCCGAGAAAGACGCCGCTCCACAGCGCGCCGCCCAGCAGCTCGAACAGCAGGAAGGTGCGCCAGGGCATGTCCAGCGCGCCGGCCATGGGCGCGGCCACCAGCGACACGCCGGGCACGAACTTGGCGGCCACCAGCGAGCTGCCGCCCCAGCGGCCGATGAGCAGCTCGCTGCGGCGCACGCAGGAGTCCGGCGACAGCGACACGCGGCACAGCAGCCGCATCACGCGGTGGCCGTAATGGCGTCCGCCCACGAACCACACCGCGTCGCCGGCGATGTTGGCCAGCACCGCGGCGACCAGCGCCGCGCCCAGCGAGAAGCTGCCCGCCGCGGCCAGCCCGCCGGCCACCACCAGCAGCGGCGCCGCCGGCACCGGCGCGCCCACGCGCGCGGCCAGCGTGACCGCGAACACCAGCAGCACGCCGTGCCGCAACAGCAACTCGACCAGGGCGTTCATGCCGGGCAGGGTAGGCGCGGGCGACGCGCCTTGCAGCAGTGGGCGCTTTCATACCGGTTCGTTCCAGCCAGTGCAACAACGAGCGGCTGGCCCTGATTCAGCCAGCCAGCCGGATTTGGAATCAGCGTGTCGTCCGGGATCGGGCCTGGCCGTGCACAAGCGGGGTGCCTGGTCTGCCTGTCGGACACTCCTGTACTCGTGTTCACCCTGCGCGACACGGTGGTACGCATCATCAGCCTGCGCAGGGCCAATTCCAGAGAGGTCAGACGCTATGCCCAAGACCATTAAGACCCGATCGGGACGAGTGCTGGAGCTGCCCTCTCCCGAGGAGGACGCCGCCATTGACGCAGGCATCGCGGCCGACCCCGACAGCCCGGAACTGGACGACGAGTGGTTCAGGCAGGCCCGCCCGGCCAAGGAAGTGCTGCCGCCCGATGCGTACGGGGATCTGGTGGCCGTCAGCAAGCGCCGCCCTGGACAGCGAGGCCCGCAGAAGGCGCCGCGCAAGCTGGCCGTGACCGTGCGCTACGACCCCGAGGTCATCGAGGCCTTCCGTGCCGGTGGCGAAGGCTGGCAAACGCGCATGAACGAGGCACTCAAGGACTGGTTGAAGACGCACCCGCAGGCCCGCTGAGGCCGTCCGGTCCGGTGCGCGCCTGTCCATCACCCCCTCAACCCTCCGCGCCGAAGTCCAGCAGCACCTTGCAGCTCTGCGTCGGGCGCTCCTGCGCCAGCGCGAAGGCGCCGGCCACGTCGCGGAAGTCCACCTCGTGCGTGACGATGTGGCCGGGGTCCACCAGCCCGCGCGCGATCCAGTCGATCACGGTCGGGAACATGGCGCAGTTCAGGCGCGAGGCGTGCAGCGACAGCTCCTTCTTCGTCAGCTCCTGCTGCGGGATGGCCGAGGGCACGGCCGAGAAGCCCAGGATGCCGATGCGCGCCGCCGGCGCGGCGATGCGCACCGCCTCCTCCAGGATGGCGGGGTGGCACACCGCGTCATAGATCAGCGTCGGGCCGCCCTCGACGCCGCGGCTTCGCAGCGCCTGCTCGATCGGCTCGCGCGCGGTGTTGATGACCTCGTCCTCGCCCGCGCCGCAGCCGCGCGCCAGCGCCAGCCGCTCGTCCACGTGGTCGGTGACGAAGGCACGCACGCCGTAGACCTTCTTGAGCACCTGCACCAGGTTCAGCCCGATCGGGCCGGCGCCGTAGACCAGCGCCACGTCCTCCTGGAGCACGCCGGTGCGGTGCGTGACGTTGGCGGCCACGGCGAAGGGCTCGATCACGGACGCGGCCGACAGCGGCAGGCCCTCGGGAATGACGTGGGCATTGCCTTCGGGCACCACCGCGTACTCGCTGAAGCCGCCGTCGCGGTGCACGCCCAGCACCTGCAGCCGGGCGCAGACGTTGGGACGGCCGACGCGGCAGGCCCAGCAGTGGCCGCAGCTGATGACGGGATCGACCGCCACCGTCTGCCCGAGGCGCGCGGCGCTCACGCCCGCGCCCACGGCGTCGATGCGGCCGACGAACTCGTGGCCGATGACGCGCGGGTAGGCCACGAACGGGTTCTTGCCGTGATAGATGTGCAGGTCCGAGCCGCAGATGCCCGCGTAGCGCACGCGCACGCGCACCTCGCCCGCGGCGGGCTCCGGCGTGGGCCGCTCCTGCACGGCCATGCGATGGGGTTGCTCGACGACGACGCTCAGCATTGAGGGCTCCTTTCGGTTTTCACCAGTTCCACATCGAGCCGTCGCGCAGCCGCGCCACGGGCAGGTAGGCGCGCTCGTAGGGATACCTGGCGGCCAGCGCCTCGTCGATGTCCACGCCCAGCCCCGGCACCTCGTCCATGACCAGCTGGCCGTCCTCGAAGCGATAGCTGTGCGGGAACACCGCGTCGGTGAGCGCGTCGTGCGGCATCAGCTCCTGGATGCCGAAGTTCGGCGCCCACAGGCCGAAATTCACGGCCGCGGCCATGCACACCGGCGACAGGTCGGTGGCGCCGTGGAAGCCGGTGCGCACCTGGTACAGCGCGGCGTAGTCGGCGATGCGGCGCACGTGCGTGATGCCGCCGGCATGCACGATGGTGGCGCGGATGTAGTCCACCAGCTGCTCGCGGATCAGGTCCTTGCAGTCCCAGATCGAGTTGAAGACCTCGCCCACGGCCAGCGGCGTGGTGGTGTGCTGGCGGATAAGGCGGAAGGCCTCCTGGTTCTCCGCGGGCGTGGCGTCTTCCAGCCAGAACAGGCGGTACGGTTCCAGGTCCTTGCCCAGGCGGCCGGCCTCGATGGGAGTGAGGCGGTGGTGCGCGTCGTGCAGCAGGTGCACGTCGAAGCCCACGGCCTCGCGCACCTTGCGGAACAGCTCCGGCGTGTGCCGCAGGTACAGCGCCGTGTCCCAGGCCTCCTCGACGGGCAGGCCCTTTTGCGCCGGCTCGTACTGCCCTGCGGCCTTGCCCACGCCGTACACCTTCTCCAGCCCCGGCACGCCCGACTGCACGCGGATGGCCTTGTAGCCCTGCTCGACGTGGCGCTGCACCTCCTCGACCGCCTCGGCATGGTCTCTTCCCGTGGCGTGGCCGTAGACCATCAGGCCCTCGCGGCTCTTGCCGCCCAGCAGCCGGTACACCGGCATGCCGGCGAGCTTGCCCAGGATGTCCCACAGCGCCATGTCGATGGCGGCGATGGCCGTCATCGTCACCGGGCCGCGGCGCCAGTAGGCGCCGCGGTAGAGGTACTGCCAGATGTCCTCGATGTTGCGCGGGTCGCGCCCGACCAGGCAGGGGAAGACGTGGTCCTCCAGGTACGACTTCACGGCCAGCTCGCGGCCGTTGAGCGTGGCGTCGCCCAGGCCGTGCACGCCCGCGTCGGTCACGATCTTCACCGTCACGAAGTTCCTGCCGGGGCAGGTGACGATGGTCTGCAGCCTCTCGATCTTCACTGCGGGCCTTCCAGTCCTGGTTGATCAGTCAATGAAAAAATCCGGCGCGCGCCCGCGCACCTGCTGCAGGTGGCCACCGACGCGGTCGATGTGCGCGGCCACCGTCGCGCCCAGCCGCGCCACGTCGCGCGCGGCCAGCTGGGCCAGGATCTGCCCGTGCTCGGCCAGGGCGTGCCGGGCGTGGTCGGCGACGTGGTCCAGCAGCAGCCAGCGCACGCGGTCGAACTGGCGCTTCATCGGCTGCAGCATCGCCCACACCTGCGCGCGGGCGGCAAACTCGAACAGCCGCCGGTGCATCAGCTCGTCCAGGCGGAAGAACTCGTCCACCCCGCCCGAGTCCACCGCGCGGCGCTGCGCTTCCAGGAGGGTTGCGAGCTCATCGAGCTGCGCCGGCGTGATGGTGGACGCCAGCTGCACGTGGTTGGCGCACTCCAGCGTGCTGCGCGCGAAGCGCGCCTGCTCCAGCAGCCCCACCGGTATCGGCGCCACCACCGTGCCCACCTTGCGGTAGATCAGCACCAGCTGCTCCTCGGCCAGCTGCGCCAGCGCCTCGCGCACCGGCGTGCGGCTGACCTGCAGCGTGCCGGCGATGGTCGCCTCCGACAGCCCGGTGCGCGGCGGCAGCGTGCCGCGCACGACCGCGTCGCGCAGGTGCCGGTGCACCTGCTGCGTGTACGAGCGCTCCGGGTCGAGCCGCCAGCCGCTGAGCGCGGCCACCAGCACGGCGTCGGAACCGGCAAGGGGACGAGGCATCGTGTTCACTGTCCTACCATGGTAGGTTGGCCGGCAGCCTCGCAAGATTCGGGTTTGTGCGCTGGAACCAAACAGGCGGGCTTCATACACTGCGCCGGGCCTGCCATGGCAGAAACCGTTTTCCATTGTTGTCCCGGACCCGCCGTGAGTCTGTTGAACCTGCAGTCCCTGAACGACCTTCCCGCCGGCGTCCGGCGCCCGCGCCACGACCGGGCGGCACTGCGCGGCGGCATCGTGCACCTGGGCCTGGGCGCCTTCGCCCGCGCGCACCTGGCGCTCTACACCGAGGCGGCGCTGGCCACGGGCGACGCGCGCTGGGGCATCGTCGGCGTGAGCCTGCGCGCCTCGCGCCAGAGCACGCTGCTGTCGGCGCAGGACGGGCTGTTTTCCGTCACCGAGCGCCATGCCGACACGGCGCGCACCCGCGTGGTCGGCGCGCTGCTTGAAGCGCTGTACGCGCCCGCGGCGCTGGAGCGCGTGCTGGGCGCCATCGCCGACCCCGGCGTGGCCATCGTCACCAGCACCGTCACGGAAAAGGGCTACAGCCAGCACCCGGCCGGCGGCGAGCTCGACCTGGACGACCCCGACATCCGCCACGACCTGGCCCGCCCCGACGCGCCGCGCAGCACGCTGGGCGTGCTGGCCGCGGGCATCCGCCGCCGCCCGGCGAATGCGCCGCTGACGGTGGTGTGCTGCGACAACATGGCCGCCAACGGCGACACGCTGCGCCGGCTGCTGGCGCAGTACGCGCGGCAGCTCGATGCCGGCCTGGCCGCGCGCATCGAGCACGACATCGGCTTCCCCAACACCATGGTGGACCGCATCGTGCCCGCGGCGACGCCGGCGTCGCTGGACGAGGCGCAGGCGCGGCTGGGCGGCGTGCGCGACGAAGGGGCGATCGTGTGCGAGCCCTTCACGCAGTGGGTGATCGAGGACCGCTTCACCGGCCCGCGCCCGGCCTGGGAGCTGGGCGGCGCGCTCTTCACCGCCGACGTGCGCCCGTACCAGGCCATGAAGCTGCGCCTGCTCAACGGCACCCATTCGGCCATCGCCTACCTGGGCCAGCTGCGCGGGCTGCAGACCGTGGCCGACGCCATGGCCGATCCGCTGCTGGGCGCCTTCGCCCGCGCGCTGATGACGCAGGACCTGCTCGCCACCGTGGCCGTGCCGCCGGGCTACGACGCGCGCGCCTACTGCGTCGAGCTGCTGCACCGCTTCGAAAACCCGGCGCTGGGCCACCGCACGCAGCAGATCGCCATGGACGGCACGCAGAAGGTGCCGGTGCGCTGGCTGCCGCCCTTGCGCGAGAGCCTGGCCGCGGGCATCGAGCGCCCGTTCCTGGAGCGCGCGCTGGCGGCCTGGCTGCACTACCTGGCCGCCGGGCGCGACGACGCCGGCGCCGAAGTCGTGATCAGCGACCCCGGTGCCGCGCCGCTGGCGCAGCGGCTGCGCGAGGCGCGCGGCGAGCACGACGCCGTGGCCGCGGCGCTGGGCCTTGCCAGCGTGTTCGGCCGCGAGCCGTGGCCCGAGGTCTTCGCGCAGCGCGTGGCCGCGCACCTGGCGCTGCTGCGCCGCGGCGGCACGGCCGCGCTGCTGGCGCCGACCTCACGGCGCTGACGCGGGCCGCGCGGGCCCCGCGTGCCGGCGCAGGGCCTGCCCCGACAATCCGGCCGTTTCCCCTCTCCGACTCCCGCCCCATGTCCACCCACGCCAGTCCCACCTCGGCGGTCGCCAGCGACAACGTCGAGGTGCCGCCGCCCGCCACAGCCGCCGCCAGCCGCGTGCTGTCCAAATGGATGGTGCCGCTCGAAGGCATCGCCGCGCTGCTGATGGCCGTCATCGTCACGCTGCTGCTCAGCGGCGTGGTCTCGCGCTACGTGCTGTCGCGGCCCATCGACTGGATCGACGAGGCCGTCTCCATCGCCTTCATCTGGCTGGCCATGATCGGCGCGGCCATCGCGCTGCACCGCAACGAGCACCTGCGCCTGACGCTGTTCCTGGACATGCTCGCGCCGCGCGCGCGGGAGTTCGTGCACGCCTTCGCGCTGGTGGCCGTGGCGGCGGTGCTGCTGGCGCTGCTCGGGCCGGCCTACGAATATGCCGAGGCCGAGACCTTCGTGACCACGCCCTCGCTGGGCATCGCCAACGCCTGGCGCGTCGCCTCCATCGGCTTCGGCGTGGCGGTGATGCTGGCGCTGGTGCTGGCCTACGCGGCACGCACGGTGTCGCGCGGCGCGCTGCTGGGCGCGGCGGCGCTGGTGGGCGTGGCCGCGGCGCTGTGCCAGGCGTTGTCCCCGCAACTGTCCGAGCTGGGGCTGGTGAACATCGCCATCTTCCTGGTCGGCGTGGTGGGGCTGTGCCTGGTGGCGGGCGTGCCCATCGCCTTCTGCTTCGGGCTGGGCGTGATCTCCTTCCTCGCCTTCACCACGCAGGTGCCGCTGCTGGTGGTGGTGGGGCGCATGGACGAGGGCATGTCCAGCCTCGTGCTGGTGTCGGTGCCGGTGTTCGTGCTGCTGGGCTGCGTGCTCGACGCCACCGGCATGGGCAAGGCGATCGTGGACTTCCTGGGCTCGCTCATCGGCCACGTCAAGGCCGGCATGTCCTACGTGCTGCTGGGCTCGCTCTTCATCGTCTCGGGCATCTCCGGCTCCAAGGTGTCGGACATGGCCACCGTGGCGCCGGCGCTGTTCCCGGAGATGAAGCGCCGCGGCCACCAGCCGCGCGAGATGATCGCGCTGCTGGCCACCGGCGCGGCCATGGCCGACACGGTGCCGCCGAGCATCGTGCTGATCGTGCTGGGCTCGGTGGCGGGGGTGTCCATCGCCGGGCTGTTCCAGAGCGGCTTCGTGGTGGCGATGGTGCTGCTGGCGGCGCTGCTGGTGCTGGCACGCTGGAAGGCGCGCCACGAGCATGCCGAGGGTGCGCGCCGCGCGCCGCTGCGCCTGGTGGCGCGGCTGCTGCTCATCGCCGCGCCGGCGCTGGCGCTGCCGTTCCTGATCCGCAGCGCCGTGGGCGGCGGCGTGGCCACGGCCACCGAGGTGTCCACCATCGCCGTGCTCTACGCGCTGCTGGTGGGGCAGGTGCTCTACGGCGGCATCGGCCTCAGGCGGCTGTACGCGATGCTGGTGGAGACGGCTGCGCTCAGCGGCGCGATCCTGCTGATCCTGGGCACGGCCTCGGCCATGGCCTGGGCCATCACGCAAAGCGGCGTGGTGCAGCAGCTGTCGCAGTTCCTGACCACGCTGCCCGGCGGCTGGATCGCCTTCATGGGCGTGACCATCGTCGTCTTCCTGGTGCTGGGCTGCCTGCTGGAGGGGCTGCCCGCGGTGCTGCTGCTCGCGCCCATCGTGTTCCCGATCGCCAGGAAACTGGGCATCAACGACGTGCACTACGCGATGGTGGTCGTCACGGCCATGAACGTGGGCCTGATGATGCCGCCCATCGGCGTGGGCTTCTACGTGGCCTGCCGCATCGGCGATGCCAAGCCCGACGACGTGATGGGCGCGATCTGGCCATACCTGGCCGCGCTGCTGGTGGGCGTGGTCGTCATCGCCGCGGTGCCGGCAATCTCGACCTTCGCGCTCTGAGCGCCACGGCGGCCCGCGCGGCCGCCGTCTCCAATCGTTGTTATGTCAACCATGCGCCGGAGCCCGGCGGATGGCGCGCATCAAGCGAAGAAGCGCCGCGGGACGGGCGTGTCCCGCGGCGCTTCGTTCATTGGGGAGCCTGCCGCCGGCCTTCCCGGCCTCCCCGTTGCTGTTCATCCCACCGGCGCGGCCGGTGGGCGGTGGCTCAATGCCGGTCGCAGTGGCGGTACAGGGCGGTGGGCTGGCCGTCGGTGTAGCGCTCGCGCAGGGCGAAAATCTCGTGGCGGGCCTGGGCCAGCGTGACCTCGCCGCGCGCGGCGCGGCGTTCGAGGTCGGCGATCGCCTTTTCGTATTCGGGATGTGGGCCGTCGCAGCAGCCGCGGGTGCTCAAGGTCATGTCCATCACTTCGATAAGGCAGGAATTCGGGAGATGGCCTGGGCCATGCGTGGGCGCCGTTGACACACCGGAATGTGTCGTGGTGGAGCCCATAAGCAAGCCATGTTCCAGCCAGTCTGGGCGTCATCGTACGAGCCGGGCCGGCACGCGTCGCGGCGGATTTCCCTGACTTGACGGCAATTGAATGCAGAAGATTTCACGTTCCCACCCTGCGGAAACGCCGCGCCCTTCCCTGTCCACCCTCGCGAAGCTACCGGCCCGGCTGAAGAAATGCGTGTACGGGTTGTCAATGCTGCGCTCCACGCTGTGTTCCCTGGAGGAGCAACTTGCCCTGGCGCGCGACAGGGTGATGGCCTGCGACACGGTGCCGCGCAAGCAGTTCGCACCCGTCCACCAGGCCCTGGACGCGGCCATCGACCACGTGAAAGGCATGGTCAATGAGCGGGGCGTCGAGGCGCTGGCGCTGGCCGAGGCGCATTTCGCCCGGGTGGGCCTGGTGCCCGGCGCGGTGGTGGACCTGAGCTATCCGCTCTACGGCTCGCGCCTGGACGCGGCCTTCGACGAGGACCGCATCCCGCGCCGGCTGGCCCGCGCCACGCTCAAGGTCGAGGGTTTCACGGTGGAGCACGTGCGCGGCCCCGCCGAGGTGGTGCTGGGCGTGAGCGGGCGCGTGGTGCACGAGGGCAAGCCGGGCAAGGAGGTGCTGACCTGCCCGCTGCACCCCGGCTGCGCCTTCGAGCTGCTCAAGCCGGCGCCGGCCCGGCTGGCGTTGCCGGCGCCGTCCCCGAAGCCGGCCGAGGACGGGCCGGAGGCGGACTGACCGGCCTCGCGCCGGCTCAGGCCGCGCCGCCGATGCCGTGCTTGCGCAGCCGCTGCGCGATGGCGGAATGCGAGGTCTTCAGCCGCTGCGCCAGCTTGCGCGTGGACGGGTACTGCGGGTGCAGCCGCTGCAGCAGCGCCTTCTCGAACGCGTCCACGGCGGCTTCGAGCGAATCGACCTCCGCTTCCGCGCCCGGCGTGGCACCCGTGTCCACCCCCGCCTCGGCGCCGGCCAGCTCCAGGTCACCCACGTCGATTTGCGCCGCTTCGCTCATGGTCACGGCGCGGAAGATCACGTTCTGCAGCTGGCGCAGGTTGCCCGGCCAGGGATTCGCCTGCAGCGCGGCGCGCGCGGCGGACGTGAGCCGCGCCAGCGGCCGCCCGGCCTGGGCGCAGGCGCGGGCCAGGAACACCTCGGCCAGCGGCACGATGTCCTCGGCGCGCTCGCGCAGCGGCGGCACCTGCAGGTGCAGCACGTCCAGGCGGAACAGCAGGTCCTGCCGGAAGCTGCCCGCGGCCACCATCTGCTCCAGCGCGCGGTGCGTGGCGCTGACGATGCGCACGTCGGCCTTGAGCTCGCGGTCGCCGCCCACGCGCCGGAAGCTGCCGTCGTTGAGGAAGCGCAGCAGCTTGGCCTGCAGGTACGGCGACATCTCGCCGACTTCGTCGAGGAACACCGTGCCGCCATCGGCCAGCTCCAGCAGCCCGGGCTTGCCGCCGCGCAAGGCGCCCGTGAACGCGCCCGGCGCGTAGCCGAAGAGCTCGCTCTCGGCCAGGCTCTCCGGCAGCGCCGCGCAGTTCAGCGCGAAGAAGGGCTGCCCTCGGCGCCGGCTGCCGGCGTGGCAGGCATGCGCCAGCAGCTCCTTGCCGGTGCCGGTCTCGCCGTGGATGAGCAGCGGCGCGTCCACCTGCGCCATGCGCGCCGCGCGCTGCTTGAGCTGCCGGATGGCGGGCGATTCGCCCAGGATCGCCTCGAAGCCGCCGGCGCTGTAGTTGCGCAGCGCACTCAACCGCTCGCCCAGCCGGTGCGGCGCGTGCAGGGTCAGCACCGCGCCGGCGACCGTGCCGCCGTCCTCCTGCAGCGCCACGCTCTCGGCCAGGAAGGGCTCGCCGTTGAACAGCACCTCGCCCGTGGGCAGCCGGGCGTCGCCCAGGGCCAGCGCCGCGTCGCCCATGAGCGCCCGCAGCGACGACCCGACCAGCCGCTGCTCCGGCAGCCCGCTGGCCGCGACGGCCGCGGCGTTGGCCACGACGATGACGCCCTGCGCGTCCACGGCCAGCACCGGGTCCTCCATCGAGGCCATCAGCGCGTCCAAGTACAGCCGGCGCCGCGCGCCGGGCAGGATGGCCAGCTCGCGCACCGACTCCACCCCGGAGATGCCCAGCAGCGCGCCGCGCAGCTCCTCCAGCCCGGTGGCGTCCAGCGCCGGCGCCTCGATGTAGACGTGCGGCGGCTCGACCTCCACCGCCGACACGTTCAGCGCCCGTCGCGCCAGCTGGGCCAGGATCTCCTGCGCGATGCCGACCCGGTCGGCGATGACGACGTCGATGCGCATGCTGTGGGGCGCCGGAACGCCGTAATGAAATCGCGACAGTGTACGGATTTCGCTACGGCGACGCCAAGTTGTTGCTGGTCAAGGCTTTAGGGGCGCGGCGTGATCTGCGTCACGTTCCGGCTGTATTGATTTCAATACGACACCGTGCTGCGCAGCATGCCTTGAACTCACCCAACCCGTTGATTTGAAAGAGGTTTCTTCTCCTGGCACAGCGGTTGCAATGAGGGTGGAGACGCGCGCCGCCGGGGCGCGCCTTCGAACCAAGCGAGATCGACATGAAGGTGATGGTGCTGGGCAGTGGTGTGATCGGGACCTCGGTGGCGTATTACCTCGCCCGTGCCGGTCACGAGGTGACGGTGATCGACCGCCAGCCCGGCCCCGGGCTGGAGACGAGCTTCGCCAACGCCGGCGAGGTCTCGCCGGGCTATTCCGCGCCCTGGGCCGGGCCGGGCGTGCCGCTCAAGGCCATCAAGTGGCTGCTGATGCACCACCGGCCGCTGGTGATCAAGCCCTCGCTGGACCCGGCCCTGCTGCGCTGGATGGGCGCGATGCTGGCCAACTGCACCGAGGCCGCCTACCGCCGCAACAAGAGCCGCATGGTGCGCCTGGCCGAGTACAGCCGCGACTGCCTGCGCGCGCTGCGCGCCGAGACCGGCATCCGCTACGACGAGCGCGCGCAAGGCACGCTGCAGCTGTTCCGCACCCAGAAGCAGCTCGACGCCACGGCCAACGACATCGAGATCCTGAAAGCTTACGGCGTGCCCTTCGAGCTGCTGGACCGCGCCGGCTTCGTGGCCGTCGAGCCCGGGCTGGCCGCGACCCAGGAGAAGTTCGTGGGCGCGCTGCGCCTGCCCGGCGACGAGACCGGCGACTGCTTCAAGTTCACGCAGGCGCTGGCCGGCATGGCGCAGGCGCTGGGCGTGCAGTTCCGCTTCGGCGTGGACATCCAGGGCCTGGACAGCGCCGGCGGGCGCATCACCGGCGTGCGCACCGCCGCAGGCGTGCTGCGCGCCGACCGCTACGTGGTGGCGCTGGGCAGCTACTCGCCGCGGCTGCTGGCGCCGCTGGGCCTGGACCTGCCGGTGTACCCGGTCAAGGGCTACTCCATCACCGTGCCGATCACCGACCCGTCCGGCGCGCCCGAGTCCACCGTGATGGACGAGACGCACAAGGTGGCCGTGACGCGGCTGGGCGACCGCATCCGCGTCGGCGGCACGGCGCAGCTCTCGGGCTTCGACCTGGGCCTGTCGGAGGCGCGGCGGCGCACGCTGGAGTTCGTGGTCAGCGACCTGTTCCCGCGCGGCGGCGACGTGGCGCGCGCCGAGTTCTGGACCGGGCTGCGCCCGATGACGCCGGACGGCACGCCGGTGGTCGGCGGCACGTCGCTCGACAACCTGTTCCTGAGCACCGGCCACGGCACGCTGGGCTGGACCATGGCCGCGGGCACCGGCCGCGTCATGGCCGACCTGATCAGCGGGCGCGAGCCCGAGATCAGCATGGAAGGCCTGGGCCTCGAACGCTACGGCCGCAACGCGCGCCGCGTGCACGTGCCCACGGCGCAGCCGGCGTAAGGACGCCCGCGCCACCCCCCTTTCAAGAGCGCGGCCGAGAGGCTCACGAGAAGCCTCCGGCCGCGCGGCACCCGACCTGACCGGCGCCGCCTCCCGCATCCCTTGCGGGCTGCGGGTCGGCTCGGTTGCGGGTGCAACTTGATGCCGCCATGTGCTGGCGGCCCCCTCGCCTGCGCCTGTCGTCCCGCCCCACCGTGGCGGGCGCGGCGCGGCGGGGTCCTTGCGACAACCTGGAGACATTTCCCGTGGAAAAACTCACCGCCGTGGTCACGGCGATCAACGACTTCGTCTGGGGCCCGCCCATGCTGGTGCTGATCCTGGGCACCGGCCTGTTCCTGCAGTTGCGCCTGAAACTGCTGCCGCTGCGCCGCATCGGCACGGCTTTCCGGGTGGTGTGGCGCGGGCGCCGCCCGGCCGAAGGCGCCGCCGGCGAGATCAGCCCCTGGGCCGCGCTGATGACGGCGCTGGCCGCCACCGTGGGCATCGGCAACATCGCCGGCGTGGCCACGGCCATTGCCATCGGCGGCCCCGGCGCGCTGTTCTGGATGTGGGTGACGGCGCTGGTGGGCATGGCCACCAAGTACGCCGAGGTGCTGCTGGCGGTGCATTTCCGCGAGACCGACGCCCGCGGCGAGCAGGTCGGCGGGCCGATGTACGCCATCAGGAACGGCCTGGGCCCGCGCTGGCGCTGGCTGGGCGCGGCCTTCGCCGTCTTCGGCGGCGTGGCCGGCTTCGGCATCGGCAACATGGTGCAGTCCAACAGCATCGCCGAGGTCATGAGCAGCAGCTTCGGCGTCTCGCCCTGGGCCTCGGGCCTGGTGATGACGCTGGGCACCGGCTTCGTGCTGCTGGGCGGCGTCAAGCGCATCGGCGCGGTGGCCGAGAAGCTCGTGCCGTTCATGTGCGTGGGCTACGTGCTGGTGTCGCTGCTGGTGCTGGGCCTGTACGCGCAGGAGATCCCGGCCGCCTTCGGCCTGATCTTCCACCACGCCTTCAACCCCACCGCGGCGGCCGGCGGCTTCGCCGGGGCGGGCGTGATGATGGCCCTGCGCTACGGCGTGGCGCGCGGCATCTTCTCCAACGAGGCGGGCCTGGGCACCGCCGGCATCGCGCAGGCGGCAGGGCGCTCGCGCCACGCGGCCGAGTCCGGGCTCATCGGCATGATGGGCACCTTCATCGACACCCTCGTCGTCTGCACCATGACCGGGCTGGTGCTCATCGTCACCGGCGCCTGGAGCAGCGGCCTCAAGGGCGCGGTGCTGACCTCCACCGCCTTCGAGACCGCCCTGCCCGGCTTCGGCGCGCACTTCCTGGCCGTGGCCATCGTGGTCTTCGCCTACACCACCATCCTGGGCTGGGCCTACTACGGCGAGAAGTGCTGGGCCTACCTGGTCGGCACCGCGGCGGAAGTGCCCTACCGCCTGGCCTGGACCGGCTTCGTGCTGGTCGGCGCGGTCACGCACCTGGACTTCGTGTGGCTGGTGGCGGATACGCTCAACGCCTTCATGGCCTTCCCCAACCTGGTGTCGCTGGTGCTGCTGGCGCCGGTGGTGCGGCAGGTGACGCGCGACTACTTCGAGCGCCAGGGCGTGCCGGCGCGGTTCGTGGGCGGGCGCGCCGCGGAGTCGGCGCAATGAGCGGCACCGCCACCGCCGCGGGCTTCCCGCCCGGCAGCGCCGGCGCGCTGCTGAGCATCGACCTGGGCGCCATCGCCGAGAACTGGCGCAGCCTGCAGGCCGCCGTCGGCAAGGCGGCGTGCGCCGCGGTGCTCAAGGCCGACGCCTACGGCCTGGGCGCGGCGCGCGTGGCGCCGGCGCTGGCCGCGGCGGGCTGCCGCCGCTTCTTCGTCGCGCACCTCGACGAGGCGCTGGCCCTGAAGCCGCTGCTGCCCGCGTCGGCCACGCTGACCGTGCTGCATGGGCCGACGCCGGGGGCGGAAGCCGAGTTCGCGGCCCGCGGCATCCAGCCCGTGCTCAACGGCCGCGCGCAGGTCGACGCCTGGAGCGCGCTGGCGCGGCGGCTGGACCGCGAGCTGCCCGCCTTCGTGCAGGTGGACAGCGGCATGGCGCGGCTGGGCCTGTCGCCCACGGAGCTGCGCGCGCTGGCGGCGGACCCGCGGGCGCTGGCCGGCATCCGCGTCGCGGGCGTGATGAGCCACCTGGCCTGCGCCGACGATCCCGGACACCCGGCCAACCGCGAGCAGCTGGAACGCTTCCGCGCCGCGCGGCGCCTGCTGCCGCCGGCCCCGGCGAGCTTCGCCAACTCCTCGGCCATCTTCCTGGGCGAAGACTTTCATTTCGACTTGGTGCGCCCGGGCGCGGCGCTCTACGGGCTGGCGCCGCAGGCGGGCATGCCCAACCCGATGCGCCCGGTGGTGAGCCTGCAGGCCCGGGTGATCCAGTGCCGTGAGATCGAGGCCGGCGCGCCGGTGGGCTATGGCTTCGCCTGGCGCAGCGCGCAGCCCTCGCGCATCGCCACGGTGTCGGTGGGCTATGCCGACGGCTGGCTGCGGTCGTTGTGCAACCGCGGCGCGGCCTGGTTCGACGGCACGCTGCTGCCGCTGGCCGGGCGCGTGTCCATGGACACCATCACGCTCGACGCCAGCGCGCTGCCCGAAGGCGCGCTGCGGCCGGGCACGCTGGTGGAGCTGATCGGCAAGCACCAGGACGTGGACGCCGTGGCGGCGCGGGCCGGCACCATCGGCTACGAGATCCTGACCAGCCTGGGCGCGCGCTATGCGCGGCGTTACCTGGAGGCACCCGCCACGGCCTGACCCGGCGCCGGGACGCCGGGTATCCTGCGCGGCTTTTCAATCCCCGCAATGCAGGAGAGCGCGCGATGAGCAGCAAGGGTGGAGCGATGGCCAGGGCCAGGGCCGCGAGGTTCTGGACCGTGGTGCAGGGCCAGGCGAAGGAACTGCTGGCCACGGCGCAGGCCCTGGAGAACCCCGCCGCCCGCGACCAGGCCACGCAGCGGCTCTACGACCTGGCGCCGGTGCTGGGCAAGGCGGCGCAGGCCTACCACCGCGAGCTGGGCGTGGAGTTCAACCCTGTTTCGCCGCCGCCGGGCAGCCGGCTGGAGATCCTCGTCACCTGCGACGGCAACGGCGCGGGCGCGGCCGCCGTGCGCGAGCTGGTGGCCGCCGCTCCGGCGTTGCCCGCGGGACTCAACGTGCGCGCCTTCCGCCCGCCAATGCCGCCCGAAGTCATCGAGGTTTCCGAGGTGGAAGTGGGCGGCAAGGGCGTGAAGCTGGGCGACATCCGTTTCACCGCCACGCCCAGCGCGGCGCATGCGGGGCGCTTCGACATCCAGGCCTTCGTGCCCTGGCAGGCGGTGACGCCGGACGACCGGGGCAATCCCGGCTCGGTGATCGCGATGCTGGCGCTGGGCCACGGCATCGGCGAGGAGCGGCTGCTGGAGCGCGTGGGCGAGGTGCGCATCGAGCTGACCTTCCAGCCCGCGGCGCAGGGCCTGCGCAGCTGGGAGCTGTGCCCGCTGCTGGACGGGCAGGCGGCACCGGCGGCCTGAGCCGGCACGCGCCGCGCGAGGCTCAGCGCAGCCGGTAGCTGCGCGTGAGCGGGCGCCCGTCGCTGCCGCGGCGGTGGCCGGCACGCGGCGTCCAGCCCAGCTCGCCCAGGACTTCGAACACCTTCACGGCCTCGACCAGGCGCGTGGTCTCGATCACGTCGAGCAGCGCGCCCTGCTCGTCCTCGATGCCGATGCGGATGGCGCGCGCCGTCGGGTCGGCCGGTGTCTTGCGGACCGCCAGGTTGCCCAGGCGGCGGCGCAGCTCCAGGCAGGCGGGAGAAACGGCGTGGCCAGGGGCCGGCTCAAGGGTGGAATGCATGATCACGGTGCGCGACAAGTAAGACGCCATCGGCAACGCAAGCACGATGCCCGGCCGCACCGGGATTGCCCTGGAGCCGCGTCAAGGAGTCCGCTTTTCTACGGGTTAGTCCCCGGTACGCGGGGGCAGCATCCAGGTCATCCACGCCGTCAGCAGTCCCAGCCAGGCTTCCGCGAACGCATGGACGCCTGTCCAGGGCGCGAAAACGGACGGCATGCCGGGCCACGCCGGCAGCGCGGCGTCCGCGGTGTCCGTCGCGCCCGACTGCCAGGACGAACATTCCGGTGCCAGGAGCACCAGTGCCAGCCGCTTGCGCATCACTGCGCTCCTTTCGTGCAGGGTCCCGCCCCAGCACGGGGCGGCGGGCGGGACGAAAACCAGGGGGCCGGATTCTCGGTCCGCGGCGCCGGCACGGCGTCGGCGCCGCGCAACGACGGGTGCAAATCCCGAGGGAGATCCGGGCCCCTTTCAGCTGCGCCAGGGCAGCGCGATGGCCTGGCCGTCCGGCAGCCGCGTCTGCACCGGCGTGGCGGCGAACACGGCCAGCAGTTCCAGCGCCGCATCGCCGGTGTTGAGGATCTGGTGCACGCTGCCGCGCGGCAGCAGCACCGTGCTGTCCGGGCCGAAGCTGAACACGCCGCCGTCCACGTGGGCCTCGCCGTGGCCGGCCAGGCAGAACACGACCTCGTCGCAGTCATGCCCGTGCGGCGGCGTGGCCGCGCCCGGCGCCAGCGACTGGCGCCACACCGAGAGCTGCTCCAGCCCGTCGTCGCGGCCGGCCCAGGTGGCGTGGGCGATGCCGGGCAGGCCGGCGGACTGCGGCCTGGGCTGGGCCAGGACGGGGGTGAAGGCGGTGTGAGCGGCAGTCATGGTGGTCTCCTGGGGAGGGGGCATCGATGGGCTGTGTCCGCGGCGCCTCGGACGGTCGGCAGTGTGGCGCTGCCCCCCTTGCCGCGGAAGCCGCTGCCGGGGCACAACAGCGAGGACGTTTTGTCCTCGACCGGAGGTCGTTCCATGCACGGACTGCAGCAGTACGTCGCCTTCGCGGAAACCGCGCGCCACGGCAGCTTTGCCGCGGCGGCGCGCTCGCTCGGCAGCGTGCCGTCGGGCGTGGCCAAGGCGGTGGCGCGGCTGGAAGGCGAGCTGGGCGTGCGGCTGTTTCACCGCAGCACGCGCCAGGTCACGCTCACGCCCGACGGCGAGCGGCTCTACGCGCACTGCCAGCGGCTGCTGGCCGAGGTGGAGGAGCTGCGCGCCCAGGCCGCCGGCACGCGGCTGGAGCCGTCGGGCCTGCTGCGCGTGGATGCGCCGGTCTGGTGGGGCAAGCACCGGCTGATGCCGGTGCTCGCGCAACTGATGCACCGCTACCCCGCGCTGCGGCTGGACCTGCGGCTGCAGGACGGCTTCGCCGACCTGGTGCAGGAAGGCATCGACCTGGCGGTGCGCGTGGGCCGGCTCGACGATTCCTCGCTGGTGGCGCGCCGCATCGACACGCAGACGCTGCTGCTGTGCGCCAGCCCGGCGTACCTGGCCGCGCGCGGCACGCCGGACGGGGTCGCGGCGCTGGGCGCGCACGCCGCCATCGCCTTTCGCATGCCCAGCAGCGGCCGGCAGCGGCCGTGGCAGTTCGTGGAGGACGGCCGGGCCGTGGACCTGCCGCCGCCCAACGTCGCGGCGCGCATCAACGACGGCGAAGCCATGGTCGAAGCGGCGCGGCTGGGCCTGGGGCTGTGCCAGGTGCCGGACTACATGGCCGCCGCGGCGCTGGCGCGCGGCGAGCTGGTCGAGGTGCTGCCCGGCTGCCGCCCGCCTCCCATGCCGGTCAGCGTCGTGCACCCGGGTGGCCGGCTGCTGCCGGCGCGCGTGCGCGTGGCGCTGGAGGCGCTGTCGGCCCTGACTGCGACACAGGCCCCGGCGGCAGCCTGAACCCGGTGGCTGCGCTTCCGGCTCATCGGGGACCGACGCGACGTTGACAGCGAATCAATACAACATACGCGCAGGTTCGTGCGCCGTCCGTGCCGTTGGGCTGCGTTGCGGGGAGCACTCTTGATGTGGATGCCTTCCTGTTGGAGGGAGTCGTGGGGTTCAGGCAGGACAGAGAAGGTGTTTCGTTATCGGGATTCGATGTTTGTCAGCGCATCGCGTATGTTGTTTTACAGAGTTGGAGTACCTGGATCAGCCCGACGGCCGCAGCCTTCAAGGCCAGCACAACGACCATGTCGAGCGCTGGCGTGTCGCCGCGATCAACCGCGCGTTGGGCTCGTCGGTGTCCCGCACCCACTGCGCGGCTGCCTCCGGGCTGCGGCCGTGCGCCACGTGCCGGCGCAGCAGGCGTGCCACGCGCGCGGCGTCGTCGCCGTCGAGGTACCAGCACTCGTCCAGCAGGCCGGCCACGTCACGCCAGTGCGGTTGCTCCAGCAGCAGGTAGTTGCCCTCAGTGATGACCAGCGGCAGCGCCGGCGGCACCGCGATGGCGCCGGCCACCGGCTCCTCGATCTCGCGCCGGAAGGACGGTGCCCACACCGTCTCGCCTTCGGCCGGTGACCGCAGCCGCCGCAGCAGTGCCACGAAGCCGGCGCTGTCGAAGGTGTCGGGCGCGCCCTTGCGGCCGGCACGGCCCAGTTGCTCCAGCGCCGCCTGCGCGAGGTGGAACCCATCCATCGGCACCACCTGCGCCCGGCCGGGCAGCGCGTCGGCCAGGGCCTGCGCCAACGTGGACTTGCCCGCGCCCGGCGGCCCCACGATGCCCAGCACGCGGCGCGTCCCGGCGCCGGCCAGCGCCCGGGCCCGCGCCAGCGCCGCTTCCGGGACCTCGATCCCGGCGGAACTTGCCACGCCTTCGTCCGCTCCTGCCGCCATGCCGTCTCCCGGGCCGCCTTCAGATGCCCCAGCGTAGCCGCCACGGGCCGGCGGCACGGATTTGCCTGTTTTTTGGGCAATGACGGCGCAACCATGGCGGATCAGGCACTTGGCCGCGCCGCACGCAGCCGCCCCACAGACTTGTCCACAGCGGCGGGGGGTAAGTCCTGGTCACTTTGACACTCCGATAACAGATGCGCGGGCTCGGTGGCGGACAGTGGCGTCCAAGGTTTTTCGCAGTACGAATCCCGAGCATGACCTCCGCTTCCACCATTCTCATCGTCGACAGCCATCCCGAGGACCTGGCCGGCATGGCCCAGGTGCTGGGCGCCGAATACCGCCTGGCCTTTGCCTGGAACGGCCGCGACGCCGTCGCCGCGGTGCGCAAGCACCGCCCGGCCCTGGTGCTGCTGGAGATCGACCTGCCCGACCTCGACGGCTTCGCCGTGTGCCGCGCGCTCAAGGCCGACGTGAGCACTGCCGGCGTGCCCGTCGTGTTCCTGGCGCAGCGCTCGCGCCTGGGCGACGAGGCCGCCGCGTTCGAGGGCGTCGAGGGCTGCCTGTTCAAGCCCGCGCAGCCGGCGGAGCTGCTGGCGTGCGTGCGCCGCCGCCTGGCGCAGCCCGATCACGGCACCTACGAGGCGGCCTACCGCGAGGCGCTGCTGATGCTGGGCAAGGCCAGCCATTTCCGCGACGACAAGGCCGGCCGCCATCCGCAGCGCATGGGCGCCTACGCCGCCGCGCTGGCCGAGGCCGCGGGCTGGGACGCCGAGCGCAGCGCGGTGCTGGAGCTGGCCGCGGCGCTGCACGACATCGGCGAGCTGGGCGTGCCCGACTCGATCCTGCTCAAGCCGCTCAAGCTCGACGCCGACGAGTGGGAGACGATGAAGACCCACTGCCGCCTCGGCCACGACATGCTCGTGCAGCACGACTCGCCGGTGTTCCAGCTCGCCGCCGTCATCGCGCTGCACCACCACGAGAAGTGGGACGGCACCGGCTATCCCGACGCGCTGGCCGGCCGCGCCATCCCCGAGGCCGCCCGCATCGTGGCCGTGGCCGACGTGTTCGACGCGCTGACCATGAAGCGCCCCTACCGCCAGGCCTGGCCGGTGGAGGCCGCCATCGCCACGCTGCGCGGCGCCGCCGGCACGCACCTGGAGCCGCGCCTGGTGGACCTGTTCGAGTCGATCCTGCCGCGCATCCTCGACATCAAGGCGCGTTCCGAGGCCGCGGCACGGGCCAGGGCCGGTTCATGACCCGCATCCTGCTCATCGAGGACGACCCCTTCGTCCGCGACCTGCTGCAGCTGGCGCTGCGCGGCTGCGGCTACGAGGTGGTCGAGGCCGCAACCGCTGCCGAGGGCTGGCGCCAGTTGCAGGCGCAGCCGCCGCGCGCCGGCGCCGGCTTCGAGGCGGTGCTGCTCGACCGCCAGCTGCCCGACCTGGACGGCATCGAGCTGCTGCGCCGCATCAAGGGCGACCCCGCGCTGTGCGGCCTGCCCGTGATCATCGAGTCCTCGGTGGCCGACACCGACATGGTGCGCGTGGGCCTGCAGGCCGGCGCCTACTACTACCTGACCAAGCCGCTGCAGCTGCCGCTGGTTATGGCGGTGCTGCAGGCCGCCATCACGCAGCGGCGCGAGACCGAGCAGGTGCAGGCCGCCGTGCGCAACGCCGGCCAGGCGCTGCACATGCTCGGCGAGGGCACCTTCCACTGCCGCACGCTCGAAGAGGCGCGCGAGCTGGCGCAGGCGCTGGCGCTGGCCTGCCCGAACCCGGCGCGCGTCGTGCTCGGCCTGCACGAGCTGCTCATCAACGCCGTGGAGCACGGCAACCTGGGCATCGGCTATGCCGAGAAGACCGAGCTGCTGCTCGAAGGCCGCTGGCACGACGAGATCGCGCGGCGCCTGGCCGATGCCGCCTGGTCGCAGCGCCGCGTCACGGTGCAGCTCGCGCGCACGCCCGCGGCGCTGACGCTGACGGTGCAGGACCAGGGCGCGGGCTTCGACTGGCAGCCCTACCTCGACCTCTCGCCCGAGCGGGCCTTCGATCCGCATGGCCGCGGCATCGCCATGGCGCGCATGGGCTGCTTCGACGCCATGGAGTACCTGGGCAACGGCAATACGGTGCGCGTGACGCTGCAGCGCCCGGCCTGCGCCAACGACGAGCCCGCGCCGCGCCCGGAGCGCGCCGCGGTATGACGACGGTGGCGGCGAGCACAGGCCCTCAACGCAAATTCGCCCGAAGTGCCAATTATTTGTTCACGCCATCCAGGCCCAAGCCGTTGCGGTGCCTGGAGCCGGCGCGACGCCTGCACTCCAATCCCCCCATACCTTCGACAAGCATCCGGACCACGGCCCCATGAAACAAGTGCTCATCGTTGATGACCAGCCCGACCTGCGCAAGCTGCTGAGCTGGTCGCTGGACGTGTTCGAGGACCGCATGGCGCTGCACGAGGCCGGCGACGGCGCCTCGGCGCTGAAGCTGGCCGCGGACATCCGTCCCGACCTGGTGCTGCTCGACGTGATGATGCCCGGCGAGCTCAACGGGCTGCAGGTGTGCCGGCAGCTGCGCGAGATGCCTGCGCTGGCGGCCACGCGCATCGTGCTGCTGTCGGCGCGCGCGCAGGCCAACGACATCCAGGACGGCATCGCCGCCGGCGCCAACGCCTACATGGTCAAGCCCTTCAGCCCGCAGCGCCTGATCGAGACCGTGGAACGGCTGCTGCCCGACCTTTGAGCCCCGCACGGGCACTCCGCGCACGCGCGTCGCAACGACCCCTCGAAGCATGAAGAACATCCGTTTCCCGCGCCGCCGCCTGGCCGCCGCGCTGGCGCTGGCCGGCGCGCTGGCCCCGCTGGGCGCGAGCCTGCCCGTGGCCGCCGCCGAGGGCTACAGCTTCTCGCCCGTCAACCTCTACGGCATCGCCGTGACGGCCGAGTACTGGAACCCGATCATGGCCTACGTCTCCGAGAAGAGCGGCGTGAAGCTGCAGCTCAAGATCGGGCGCACCTCCGCCGACACCACCGCCTACGTGCTGGCCAAGGAGGTGGACTTCGTCTTCACCAACCACCTCTTCAGCCCCGAGCGCGAGAAGATGGGCTGGAAGGTGTTCGGCCGCCGCGAGATGCCGCCGGTGCACGGCCAGATCGTGGTGCCCGAGGAGTCGCCCATCCGTGAGCTGTCGGAGCTCGCGGGCAAGGAAGTCGCCTTCCCCGGGCCCGAGGCCACGGTGTCCTACAAGTTCACCTACGCGCACCTGCTGTCGCGCAAGATCGACGTCAAGCCGGTCTTTGCCGGCAATGCCGACGGCGCCTTCGTGCAGCTCTTCAGCGGCAAGGCCGCGGCCGTGGGCGTGAACTCGCAGCTGGCCGAGGGCTACACCCGGCGCGAGGGCCGCAAGTTCCGCGTGCTGTGGTCCTCGGCACCGCTGCACGACCTGGCGCTGATGCACTCCGACCGCGTGCCCGATCGCGACGCGCGCGCCGTGGCCCGGGCGTTCCTGGGCATGCACCAGGACCCGCGCGGGCGCGAGATCCTGGAGCAGGCCTCGAAGGTCGCGGGCATGAAGCAGACGGCGCACTTCGTGCCCTCTGACGGCAGCGAGTACGGCGCCTACCGCGAGTTCTACCGCACCGCGCCGCCGCAGCTGCGCTGAACGGCCGCCTTCCGAAGAAGTCCCACCCACGGTGAAGAAGCCCAGGCTCTGGCTGCCGCGCTCGCTGGCCGGGCGCGTGTTCGCGCTCTACGCGATCGCGCTGGTGCTGTTCGTCGCCGGCGGCCTGGTGCTCTTCTACCGCTACGAGTTCCTCGTCGAGCTCGAGAACACGCACCTGCGCGCCGAGGCGCTGGTGGAGGTGATCGCCCCGGCGGTGGCCGACAGCGCCGTGATCGGCGACTACGACACCATCCGCCACACCCTGGGGCGTGCCATCCGGCATTCCGACTACGCCGGCGCGGCCTTCATCGACATCAAGGGCGCCAAGATCGAGGCCGCCAGCGACGAGGAGCCCCAGGCCGTGCCGCCGGGCTGGCTCAGGCACGTCATCGCCGCCGGGCTGTACGACACCAACCGGCCCATCACCGTGGGCGGGCGCGACTATGGCGTGCTGCGCCTGCGCTTCGATGCCGAGAGCATCGCCGGCGCGCTGTGGGCGCAGTTCCGCGCGGCGCTGGCGCTGGCGGCGCTGGCGCTGGGCGGCGGGCTGCTGGTGTTCCGGCTGGCGCTCAAGCGCTGGCTGGGCAACCTCGACCGCATCGAGTCGCTCGAAGCCGACATGCGCTCGGGCGTGCTCAGCCCCGAGCGCGCGCTGGCCGACGACGCGCCCATCGAGCTCAAGCGCACCTTCGACGTGATCAGCCGCGCCGCGGCCAACGTGCAGATGCAGCGCGAGCAGGCCGCGGTGACGCTGGGCGCGATCGCCGACGGCGTGCTCACGCTGGATGCGCAGGGGCGCGTGGTGCTGGCCAACCCGGCCGCGTGCGAGGCGCTGGGCCTGGCGCGCGAGCAGGTGCTCTCCCGCACCGCGCACGAGCTGCTGCCCGAGATCTTCGGCGCGCGCGCCTCCTACGCGCCCTGGCGCGCCCGCCGCGCCGGCATCCATGCGCGCGACGGGCGCACGCGCGTGCTCGACACCACGCTGTCCTCCATCACCGGGCCCGACGGCGAGCTCCACGGCCACGTGCTGACCTGCCACGACGTCTCGGAGCAGCATGCGCTCGACCAGAAGTTGCAGGAGCAACTGCGCGCGCGCCAGGCGGCGCTCACCGCGCTGCGCGGCATCCTCGAAGGCCTCATGTCCCAGGCCGGCACGCCCGGCGCGGCCGAGCGCGCGCCCGTGCCCGCCGGCGGTGACATCGAGGCCATCTCGCACATGATCTCCGGCCTCGTGCAGCGGCTGCGCGAGCACGGCGAGCAGCTCGACGCCATCTTCGCGCTCAGTCCCGACGGCTTCGTCTCCTTCGACCACGCCCGGCGCGTGAGCTACGTCAGCCCCGGCTTCACGCGACTCACGGGGCTGGCCGCCGAGGAGGTCGCGGGACAGGACGAGGCGCGCTTCGCGGCGCTGCTGGGCGCGCGCTGCGCGCGCGACGTGCACGCCATGCCCGGCTTCGACACGCTGCGCCGCGCCGAGGCCGAGTCCAGCGGCCATGGCCGCGAGGGCGCCGCGCCGCGGCGCGTGCTGCTCGACCTGGAGCGGCCGACGCGGCGCACCCTCGTCGTCACGCTGCGCCCGGGCGACGGCGCCATCTCGCAGGTGCTGTACCTGCGCGACGTGACGCACGAGACCGAGGTGGACCAGATGAAGAGCGAGTTCCTCTCCACGGCCGCCCACGAGCTGCGCACGCCCATGGCCAACATCTACGGCTTCGCCGAGCTGATGATGAACCGCAAGCTCTCGCCGGCGAAGCAGGCCGACGTGATCGCCACCGTGCACCGCCAGACCGGGCTGATGATCTCCATCGTCAACGAGCTGCTGGACCTGGCGCGCATCGAGGCGCGCCGCGGCAAGGACTTCAACATCGAGCGGCTGGACCTGCGCGCGCTCGTGGCCGAGGTGGTGCACGACTTCAAGCCGCCGCAGGAGCGCCCCGCGCCGGCGGTGGAGCAGCCGGCGCAGCCGCTGCCCGTGCGCGTGGACCGCAGCAAGCTGGCGCAGGCGCTGGGCAACGTGCTGTCCAATGCCTACAAGTACTCGCCCGCGGGCGGCGAGGTGCGGCTGGCGCTGCGCCTGGAAGGCCCGGACGGCCCCGGCGGTTGCGAGGGCGACAACGCCGCGCCGCGCCGCGTGGGGCTGGTGGTGCGCGACCAGGGCATCGGCATGACGCCCGGGCAGCTCGCGCGCGTGAGCGAGCGTTTCTACCGCGCCGACACCTCCGGCAACATCCCCGGCACCGGCCTGGGCATGAGCATCGTCAAGGAAATCGTGGAGCTGCTGGGCGGCTCGCTGCAGCTCGCCAGCGAGCCCGGCCAGGGCACCGAGGTGACGCTGTGGCTGCCGCTGGCGCAAGGCGCGCCGGACGAGGCACCGGCCGCCGCACCCGCCCCTGCCGCCGCGACCGATGCCACGGTCCCAGGCAGCGGCGAGGTGCTGATCGTGGCAGCGTGACAGTCAGGTAACAACGTGTCGAGCGCCCTGCCGAAAAATGTTTCCAACACGCGCCGCGCGGCGTGCCCGCGGCACGGCCTGAGCTGCCCGCATCAACCGCGTGACATAAGTCCGCACGCCGTTTCAAGCCCGGCGCGGCGGGGCCGATAGCACCAAGGGACGGAAGAGCTGCTTGCACGAGCAGCACGCCAGAAAGACCATGAACAAGCGAACCCTGATCGTTGACGACAACCAGCTCACCGGGCGCCTGGTGAGCGTGTTCCTCAAGCGCCTGGGCTGGCAGCCGCAGCTCGTGGACAGCGGGCAGGAGGCGCTGGCGGTGCTGGCGCGCGAGCACGTGGACATGGTGCTGCTGGACCTGCGCATGCCCGGCATGCCCGGCGAGCTGGTATGCCGCTGCATCCGCGACGAGCTGGGCCTGCGCGCGCTGCCGGTGGTGGCCTTCACCGCGCACAGCATGCCCGAGGAGAAGGCGCGCATCATCGCCGCCGGCTTCGACGACGTGCTCATCAAGCCCATCTCCTTCGACGACGTGCGCCGCCTGTGCGAGAGCGTCGCCGACGCGCCGGGCGGCCAGGGCGCTGCCGAGGCGCCGCGGGCCGTGGCATGAGCATGCAGCCCGAGCTGCGGCCGGCCCCGCGCAGCGCCTGGGTGGTGCTGGGCCAGCACACGGCCGCGCCGGTGGCCACGGCGCTCAACGACGCGGGCTGGCACGTGCAGCAGGTGCACGCGGACCTGCACGGCGTCTTCAGCCTGCTCGGCCAGGGCACGCCGCTGCCCGACCTGGTGGTGTGCGAGCTGCATTTCGAGGACGGCGACGGGCTGCAGCTCACGCGCGTGCTTGGCGGCCTGCCGCACCCGCCGGCCGTCTTCTACGCCAGCCGCCAGCAGCGCGCCGTCATCAAGGCCGCCATCAGCCTGGCCGCGGCGTGCCGCGTGCGCGTGGCCGGCTACTGCGAGACGCCCGAGGACGCAGCCACCATCGCGCGCGACCTCGACAGCTTCAGCGCCGCCGCGCCGGCCAAGCCGCGCGTCGCCCTGCCCCAGCTCAGCCGCTACGAGGCCTCCGAGCTGCTGCGCCAGGGCCGGCTCGAAGGCTGGGTGCAGCCGCAGATGCGCCTGGCCACCAGCGAGGTGGTGGGCTTCGAATGCCTGATGCGCGCGCGCGACGAGTCCGGCGCGCTGATCACGCCCGACCGCCTGGTGCCGGTGCTGTGCAACCACGGGCTGATCGAGGAGGCCACGCTCGACATGGCGCGCCAGACCGTGGGCGTGGTGGCCGAGTGCCTGATGGAGGGCATGGCCGTGAGCGGCTCGATCAACGTGTCGATGGCCTCGCTGTCGGACCGCGCCTTCTGCCGCGAGCTCGCGCGCGTGACCGAGCGCGCGCAGCTCGACCCGAGCTGGATGACGGTGGAGATCACCGAGAGCGACGCCATGGCCGACCTCTCCACCGTGATCGAGAACACCACGCGCATCCGCATGCTGGGCTTCAACATCGCCATCGACGACTTCGGCACCGGCTACTCCAGCCTGTACCAGCTCTCGCAGATCCCGTTCTCCGAGCTCAAGATCGAGCGGCTGTTCGTGGCCAACGCCGACGCCGACCCGCGCAAGCGCGCCATCGTGCAGGCCTGCGCGCAGCTGGCCGCGGCGCTGGACCTGAAGGTGGTGGCCGAGGGCGTGGAAACCGTCGAGGAGCTGGCCGTGGTGCGTGCCGCGGGCTGCACCGAGGTGCAGGGCTACCTGGTGGCCCGCCCGCAGCCGGCGGCGCAGGCGCTGCAGTGGCTGCGCTCGCTGGACCTGATGCGGGTGGGGTTGTAACGGCAGGGTCGCCCGGGCCGTTTGCGTGCCACGGAGCAAACCAAAGAACAAGTACCGTCATGCCTGCGCACGCGGGCTCCATTTTCCGGCCGTTCGCCAGAACGGCATTCAAACGCCGAAATCTGCCAAGCCGAGGGCCTCGTAAAGAGCCGCCGTCCTGCCGGACGGCCAAACTTGGATGCCCGTGTTCGCGCAGTCCAGCGACAGCCGGCAGCCCAGCTGCGCGCAGCAGGTTGTCAGCCATTGCGTGTCCCAGGCTGTCGTTGATCTGCTTGAAGCGGTCGCAGTCCATGTAGAGCAGCGCGAAGCGGCGCTGACCTCGCAGCAGCTGCGCCATGTGGGCCATCAGACGTGGCCTTGTCCGCGGTGTCGGGGCGGGCTCATGAGGCTGCGGCGCATGTGTGTCGTTGCGCCTGGCCCGCCTGCACCTGTTGCAGCACGTCGCGCAGCCGCTCGAAGCACACCGGTTTGCTCAAGTGCCCGTTGGCCCCGGAAGTCAGTGCTGCTTCCACGTCGCAGGCAAAGGCGTGGCCGCTCACGATCCAGACCGGTGTGCGGCCCGGGACCCCGGGCAAGCTGCGAATGCGGCGTGTGGCGTCGAGCCCGTCGATGCCGGGAATCTCGATGTCCATGAGGACCAGGTCAATCACGCCGGAGGCCACGCGCTCGACGGCCTGCTCACCGTTGCCCACCTCGTGCACGGCATGGCCGTGGTGCGACAGCAGCAGGCGCAGCAGTTCGCGGTTGATCGCCACGTCGTCCACTACCAGTACCTGCAGCGCCCGGGCCGGAGCGAGCGGCGCGGCTGGCACGTCGTTCATTTCACGGTCAATCACGGTTGTCTTCTCCTGCGCAGCGCTCATGCGTCTGTCTTGCTGTTGTTCGTCTCACGTGTGCAGCAAGCCGGTGAGCGGGTTGCCGTGCTCGGCCACGCTCACCGAGGCCTGCTGCTGGGCCAGGTGCAGCGACTCCCTCGCCGACGACAGCGCATCGCTGGCGCTGACGGTTTCAACCTTCACGAGCACGCCCAGGCTCAGCGTGACGCTGCCCGCGGCCCGGCACGGCGTGGCCGATGCCGCCAGCAGCAGCTTCCTGGCCACGACGGTTGCACCCTCCGCACTGGTTTCCGGCAGCAGCAGCACGAACTCGTCGCGCCCGAAGCAGCCCACGAAGTCGGTGCAGCGGCAGGCGCTGGCCAGCCGCGTGGCCATGGCCTTGACCACCTCGTCGCTCTCGGCCGGACCCAGCGTGTCTGCGAGGTCGCTGCTGCAGCGCGGCCTGTGCATCGATCCGTACCCGGGCCGCCTGCTGCAGCGCTTCATCCACCTCGCGCAGTTCGGGCACGTGCCCTTCAGGCACCACGCGCTGCGGCATGTCGCCCTGCTCCAGGTGCCCAAGCTGCCCGGCCAGGGCGCGCAACGGCCGCCCAAGGCGTGCGAGCGCCGCCCAGGCCAGCGTCGCCAGCGCCACTGCTGCCAGGGCTGCCGCCCACAGCACGGTGTCGCGCGCGACGGCTGCGCCGTCGAGCGCCGCGGCCATGGGCTGGCGCACCACGGCGATCCAGTCCGGCTGCCCGGAAGCCAGGGGAGCGCGCACGGGCACCGACGCCGTCAGGTACTCCCGCCCGCCATGGCCGAGCCGCCCCGCCACCGGCCAGACCGCGGCCATCGCATCGGTGGCCGGTGCGGCGCCGGCGCCGTACACGACGGCCCTCGACCGGTCCAGCACGAAGAACTCCACGCCCCGGGCTGCGGTTTCCGCGGTGAGGACGCCAGCGGCCAGCCGGCCGACCCATTCAACGCCCAGCTGCTCCGCCCGGCCGGCTGAGAGCGACTGCGCCAGTGCGCCATCCAGGGCCTGCAGCATCACGCGCTGCTGCTGCTCGTGCCGCTGCGCCACCCGCTGCTCCACGGCCAGTGCCAGCACGCCCAGCAGCGCGGCGGTTGTCAGCGCGGCACCTGCGGCCACACGGACCCGGTACGCATGCACGCCACTCACCGCACGCCCTCGCTTGCCTGCACCGTGGGCGTGAGCCGAACCAGGATGCCGGCCACAACCAAATCGCTCATGACGCCAGCAGCGCCTCGGACGACAGGGATACGGCAACCGGCCGGGGAGCCGGCTGCACGGCGCGAGGCTTGAGGCCGGCGACCTTGAGGATCTGCACGCCCGAAGGCGCGTCCTCTTGCGCGACCGCGAGCAACTGCACCCGGTTGCGGCCCGCGTGCTTGGCCTGGTAGAGCGCCTGGTCGGCACCGTTCATCAGCTCGGCCATCGAGCTGCCGCGCAGCGGCTGCACCGCGTGCACACCCACGCTCACGCTCACATGGCCCAACGGGCTGCCACGGTGGGCGATGGCACGGGCCTGCACCGCCTCGCGCAGCCGCTCGGCCACGACCAGCGCGCCCTCAGCGTCGGTGTGCGGCAGCAGCACCACGAATTCTTCCCCGCCCCAGCGCGCGGCCAGATCCCCGGGGCGGCGCTGCACGCCCTGCGTGGCCTGCGCCACGGCCTTGAGGCACTCGTCGCCAGTGGCGTGGCCGTAGGTGTCGTTGAACTGCTTGAAGTGATCCACGTCCACCATGAGCATCGCCATCGGGCCGCCCAGGCGCTGCGCGCGCCGGTGCTCCTTGGCAAAGGTCTCGTCGAACTGGCGTCGGTTGGGCAGCCCGGTGAGCGCGTCGAAGGCGGCCAGCCGCGCCAGGCTGGCGTTGGCGTCGCTCAGGCGCTCGTGGGCCTGGCGCAGCTGCTCTTCTGCCTGCTTGCGCGCGGTGATGTCGCTGCGGATGGCGATGTACTGGACCGGGCGCCCGCGCTCATCCAGAAAGGGCACGACCGTGGCGTTCACCCAATACTCGCTCCCGTCCTTGGCGCGGTTGCAGACCTCGCCCTGCCACACGCCACCGCGCGCCACGGTGCGCCACATGGCGCGCCAGAAGTCCTTGTCGTGGCGCTCGGACTTGAGGACGCGATGGTTGGCGCCCAGCAGCTCGGGCAACGTGTACTTCGAAAGGGCGCAGAACTTGTCGTTGGCATGCACGATGCGGCCCTTGACGTCGGTGACAGCCACCACGGCGTGCTCGTCGATGGCCTTCTCCAGGTCGGCCAGCCGGCGGTTGGCCGCGGCCAGCGAGCCCAGCGTGCCCTGCTGCTGCCGCAGCAGCCGCTGGTGACGCCAGCCGCCCCAGCCCAGCAGCGCCACGAGCACGCCCACGATGGCCATGTTGACCAGGGCCGCCTGCCACCAGGCGGCCAGCGCATGAGCCTTGGACAGCCCGACCACGGCCATGACCGGAAAGTCCGACGAGTGCTTGAAGCTGGCGATGCGCTCGATGCCGTCCACGGGCGAGGTGGCGATGAACGTGCCCTGCTCGCTGCGTGCGTAGTGGTCCCGGTACATGGCGGTGTCGCGCAGGCTCATGCCCATCGCCTTCTCCACGAAGGGATGGCGCGTGAGCACCATGCCCTCGCGCGTGATGAGCGCTACCAGCGCGTCCGGGCCCAGGTCGAGCTGCGCGTAGTGCTCGCTCAGGTGGCTCGCGCGCATGGCCACGACCACGATGCCGGCGAACCCGCCATCGCTTGTGGACAGTCGCCGCGACACCGGCAGTACCCATTGCCCGTCGTGCTCGGCACGGTAGGGCTTGCCCAGGTGCAGCACGTCCCGGGCCGTGGCGCGATGGAAGCCGAAGTACTCCCGCCCCAGCGCCGAGGCTTCATAGCGCCCTTGCGCCCAGGAGCTGGCTGCCAGTGTCCCGTCGGCGCCGTAGACGTACACGTCCTCGATGCCTGGCTGCGCGCCGGCCTGCGCAATGATGACTTCACGCAACCCGGTGCGGGCGCCGGTGTCCAGGGCCGCGCCTTCATGCAGCCGCACCACCATGCCGATGACGATATCGGCCTGGCGCATGAACGCCATGGTGTGGCGCAGCACCGAAGCCGAGAGGTTGCGACTGTCGCGCTGCGCCTGCGCCATCGCCGCAGAGTAGGACTGCCATTCGAAGACGAGAGCCGCGGCCACGAGTGCCAGGCAGGCCCACACGGCCGTGCTCGTGCGCCAGCGCAGCCTCGTCGGCCGCCAGGCCAAGCTCATGATGTTGCCGGTGATGCTGGCCATGGGCTTACCGCGCAGCGTCCGTGGCGGCCAGCACGCTGGCCAGGGCCGGCATGGAGCTGTGGCCGGCCCCGGCCGGGTGCACGTGCACCTGTGTCAGAGGAGAGCAGCGCTGGGCTTGCAGCAGCAGCATCTCCAGTGCCTGCTCGACGTGGCGGGTATCGAGCACGGCCACGCCGACGCCGCCGGCGCACAGCTCCAGCGCAGCCTGCTCGACGCTCGTGACCAGCCGCCAGTGCAGGTCGGGACGCTTGTGTGCCAGGGCCGGCAGCAGCGCAGCGCCCGCACCCAAGCCGGAAACCAGCATCGCAGAAGCAGCAGACAACGACATGACGGATCAGCCTTTCGGCGGATCCCGGACATGGCCGCCAACTTGTCATGAAGTGTGTTGGCCGGCGCCCGTTGCGTCTGCAAGGAAAGCGTGTCTTGTGCTGTAGGGAGCCTGAAGCTCCTTTTGTCAGGAAATCTCGACCGACCCCCTGGGGGGCCCTCAGGCCTCGGCAGGGTCCACCAGCCCGGTTCGCATGGCCAGGCGCATGAGCGCCGGCATGTCGCCCACGCCCAGCTTGGCCATGAGCCGGCTGCGGTAGGTGTCCACCGTCTTCGGGGACAGGTGCAGCTGCTCGCCGATGGTCGCGCTCGTGAGCCCGCGCACCACCATGCGCAGAATCTGCATCTCGCGTGGCGACAGCGCGGCCAGCGGATCTGCCGACCCTTGTGCCTGCAGAGCCTGCGCCACGAGGTCCACCACGCCGGGCCCAAGGTGGCGCTGGCCGTGCACCACGGCATCCACGGCCTGCAGCAGCTCACGCCCGGTAGAGCCCTTGAGCACGTAACCCTGAGCGCCCAGCCGCATGGCTTCGGAGACGATGCGCGGCTGCGTGGACATGGTCAGTACCAGCGTGGGCAGGGCAAGGCCGCGCTCCTTGAGCATGAGCAGCAAGTCCAGCCCCGAATGCTCACCCAGCGTCATGTCCAGCACCAGCACGTCGGGCTTGCATTGCGGAATCTGCACCAACGCCTGCGCGGCGTCGGCACTCTCGCCCACCACCTCATGGCCGCCGGCTTCAAGCAGCGCGCGCAGTCCCTCGCGCACGAGGACATGGTCATCGACCAGATAGATTCGGGTCATCGCCCGCCAGCTCCCATTCCAGTTGCATGTGGATCCCGCCTGCGGCGCGATCGCTCCATTGAAGTCGGGCACCTACGGCCAGTGCGCGCTCGCGCATGCTCACCAAGCCCAGCTGCCCGGGCGCCAGCAGGTCGTCAGGACGGCCCTGGCCGTCGTCGCGCAGCTGCAGCCGCAGCCAGTCCGGACTCCCACCCACCACGCATTGCACATGCTGCGCCCGGCCGTGGTCGATGGCCTGGTCCAGCGCCTCGCGCGCGACCATGAAGAAGGCGTATTCCACGTCCGGCGGCCAGCGCCGCGACTGCAACGCCGGATCGGCCAGCAGCTCCAGGCTGATGCCTGGGAACTCCTGGCGCCGGCGCACCAGCTGGGCCTGCAGCGCCGCCACCAGGCCCTGTTCCTGCAGCAGCGGCGGGTGCAGCTCGGCCAGCGCACCGCGCAGCTCCTCGATGGCCTGGCGCGCCTGGCGGCTGAGGGCAGAGGCATGGCGCTGCAGCTTCTCGACAGCCGAACAAGCGGTGCCCGGCATGCAATGGGCGTCGAGCAGGTCGATGTGCATCGTCATGGCGCTGAGCGTCTGGCCCAGCCCCTCGTTGAGCAGGTACGCCAGCCGATCGGTGGTGACTCGCTCCTGGGCCATGAGGCGCCGCGTCAGCCGCGTGAGCTCCAGCTGCGAGCGCAGCAGCAGCGCCTGAGCCTGCTTGTGCTGCGTGATGTCGGCCAGCGCCACGACGTGATGCGAGGCTCGACCCTGCGCGTCGAGCACGGCGCTGGCGCTCAGTTGCGCGGCAAAGCGCTCCCCCGTGCGGCGCCGTGCCTGCACCTCGCCTTGCCAGCGGCCCGCGCGCAACACCTGCGCCAGGCCAGCCGCGCAGCCAGCCTGTTCCTCAGCGTCCGACAGCAGCACCGCGAGGTGCTGCCCGACCAGATCTTCAGCCGCATGGCCCGTGAGCACGCACAGGCCCGCGTTGACGCGCAGCAGGCGCAAGTCGGAATCGGCCACTGCCAGCGCATCCCCGGACTCGAACGTGACGGCCGCAATGCGCAGCGCCTGCTCGGCCTCGCGGCGCGCGCCGATGTCCTGGACGACGGAGACGAAGTAGGCCGGCTGCCTGTGCTCGTCGCGCACCAGTCCCACGGTCAGCTCGGCCCACGCCGAGCCGCCGTCGCGGCGCCGGTAGCGCTTTTCCATCACGTAGTGCGGAATACGGCCCGCCAGCAGCGCCGCCACGTTGGCTTCGTCCTCGGCCAGGTCCTGCGGATGCGTGATGTGCTGGAAACCCGCTGCCAGCAACGATTCGCGCGCGTGGCCCACGATGGCGCAGAAGCGGTCGTTGACGGCCAGGAAGCGCCCGTCGAGCGCAACGTGGGCGATCCCCACGGCCGCATGCTCAAAGGTGCCGCGCCACCAGTCTTCGCTGCGCGTGAGATCACCCGGTGCGTTTGCAACCGACACGGCGTTGCGGGCGGTCGTGTCCGCGAAACTCCAATTCATGGGCAGGACGTCCCGTGCAAGGGGTTCAAGGCGTGGCAGCTGCCGTGGTAGGCCAGCCGATGCATGGCACAGGGGCCTGCGCGAAAAAGGCTTGCATGACAAGCATGCCCGAATCCGCGGCCTTGGCGAAACGGCTTCCTGTGCACTTCTTGGCATGCGGAGAAGGCACGACACCGTGCCGTAACGTTTGAGCGTACGGCTGCGGCAATTATTGGCGGTTATGGATGGCTGCAGCCTCAACGCACTTTGTCAGCGTGCCGAAAGCTGCCATGTTCCAGTCCCGGGATCGGAATGCCCGTCAAGCCTTGCGTGTGGCGAAAGCGAGCAGCCTGACCGAGACGCCAGGTGCTGCCCGCGCCGTGGCGCCCTGTCTTGTTCCTTCCCCGTCATGCACCGACCCTACACCCCACCGCTTCGCCTTGGACAAGATTCTCATCGTCGATGACGACCCCGTGATGATCCGGGCGCTGGGCCGCATCCTGGGCGACTATCCCGGACGGCAGTTCGCGATGTCGGGGTCGAGCGCCATTGAGCAGGCGCTGGCTGATCCGCCGGACCTGATGCTGCTCGACGCCCAGTTGCCCGACTTGAGCGGCTTTGCGGTGTGCAAGCGGCTCAAGGCAGACGCGCGCTTCAGCCGCATGCCCGTGATCTTCATCACGGGCCAGGGCGACCGCGACACGGAGGCCATGGTGTTTGAGCTGGGTGCCTGCGACTTCATCGCCAAGCCGGTGAACCCGCTGGTGCTGCAGGCGCGCGTGGCCACGCAGTTGCGCATGCGCCGCATGACGGCCGAGCTGGAGCGGCTGGCGCACACCGACGAGCTCACGGGCCTGGCCAACCGCCATGTGTTCGACGATCGGCTGTCGCTGGAGTGCCGGCGCGCCGCCCATGGCGGGCAGCCCCTGGCGCTGGTGATGGTGGACGTGGACCACTTCAAGGCCTACAACGACCACTACGGCCACCCGGCGGGCGACGCGTGCCTGCGCGAGATCGCCGCCGTGCTGCGCGGCTGCATGCAGCGCCCCGGCGGCCTGGTGGCGCGCTGGGGCGGCGAGGAGTTCGCGCTGCTGCTGCCGGCCACGGACGCTGCCGGCTGCGCCGCCGTCGTGCAGCGGCTGCTGCAGGCGCTGGCACTGCGGGCGCTGCCCCATGCCCGCAGCGCCTGCGGCCCCCACGTCACGGCCAGCGTCGGCGTGGCCTGCCTCGCACCCGGCGTGCATGCACCGCCGGACATGGCCGGGCAGTTGCTCGCGCGCGCCGACGGCGCGCTCTACGCCGCCAAGGCGCAGGGGCGCGCCCAATGCTGGCTCGTGCCCCCGGGCCAGGATCGCGCCGAGCTGCTTGTGGTGCCGCGCCCGCACAGCGCTTGGGTGACCGGCACGCTCGCATGCTGACGATGTCCCGGTTGAAGCAGTTGCTCGCAGGACCGCGGCGCCTGGTACTGGCGCTGTGGCTGCTGGCGCTGGCCTTGAGCATGCTGGCGGGCTGGCGCGTCGAGCTGCACAACGAGGCGGTGCGCGAAGCGCGGCTGCAAGCGTTGGTGGACGACAAGGTGGAGTTCATTCAGCGGCGCTTCCTGCGCTACGAGGGCGTGCTGCGCGGCACGCTCGGGACCGTTCTCGCGGTCGATCCGGGGCGGCTCACGCGCGAGCAGTTCGAAGCCGCTCTCAGCGTGAGGGACCTGCCCAGGGAGTTTCCGGGCGTGCAGGGCCTGGGCTTCATCCGCCGGGTGCCACGAGACCAGGAAGCCGGGTTCCTCCAACGCGCACGCGCCGACGGTGCGCCCGGCTTCGTCTTGCGCCCGCTCGCGCCCCATGACGGCGAGCGCTTCGTGGTCCAGTACATGTATCCGCGGGCTACCAATGCGGGCACTGAAGGGGTGGACGCCGCCGGCAATATCGAGCGCCGGGAAGCGGCTCTCGAAGCCATGCGCAGCGGCGAGCCGCGCATGACGGCGCCGGTGACGCTGGTGCAGGTGCCCGAAGCACTCAAAGGCAGCCTCATGCTGCTGATGCCGGTGTACCGCGGCCCGGAGCCGCTGCACACGCCGGCGCAGCGGCAGGCGCAGGCAACGGGCTGGATCATTGCGCCGGTGGTGGCCGCCAACGCGCTGCGCGACGAGGGCCTGGGACAGGACGAGTTCACCTACACGCTCACGGACAGGGCCAGCGCGACCCGGTTCTACGCGTCTGCTGGCGGTGCAGGCGACATCGAGCCAGGAACCGGCGTGCCCCATGTGACGCGGCAGCTCTCCCTTTACGGCCGTACCTGGCAGCTGCAGGCGCAGGGACTGCCCAGACTGGCCGCGGCCGATGTCCTCGTGAGCGGCACGCGATTGAGCGCCGCTCTGGCCTTGCTGTGCACGCTGACGGCCTTCGCAGCGTTCCCGCTGCTGCGCACGCGAGAGCACCGGCTGCAACTGCAGCACGAAGCCGAGCGCTTCGCCGCCGGCATCGTCGATGCTTCACCGCAAGCGCTGCTGGTCGTGGACGAGCAGGGCAGCATCGTGCGGGCCAACCAGGCCGCGGCCGAGCTGTTCGGCTACCCGCTGGCCGAGCTGAACGGGCTGTGCGTGGACCGGCTCGTCGGTGCCGCCCATGCTCACGACCATGCCCGGTGGCGCCAGGGCTACGACGGCCAGCTGCGTTCCCTGGTCAGCCGCCCGGGCCTGGGTGCGCGCCGGCGCGACGGCAGCGAGTTCACGGTCGCGCTGAGCCTGAATCCGCTGCAGCTGGGCGGCCAGCGATTCGTCGTGGCCAGCGTTGCCGACGTCACGGCGCAGCAGCAGGCCATCGAGGTGCTGCGGCGTAGCGAGCGCCGCTGGCAGGAGATGACGCACCTGCTGCCGGGCATTGTCTGGAGCTGCGACGCCCAGGGCGCACCCGAGTTCGTCAACCGCCGCTGGCAGGACTACACCGGTCAGCGCGCCGATCCCGTGCCGACGCAGGCGCAGTGGCTTGAGGCGGTGCATCCAGATGACCACGCTGAGGTCGTGGCCGCATGGCAGCACGCGGTTGAATCGTGCACCGCTTACTACATCGAATATCGCCTGCGGCGCCATGACGGTGCCTGGCGCTGGTTCGAGGTGCATGCCGTGCCGCTGCTGAGCGACCAGGGCCAGGCGCTGCGCTGGATCGGCGCCTACAACGACATCCACGACCGCCGGCAGGCGCAAGAGGAGCTGCGCCTCGCCCTGCAGCACGAGGAGCAGCGCGTGGCCGAGCGCACGGCCGAGCTGCGGCGCACGCAGCGTGACCTGCACAACATCCTCGATGCGCTGCCCTCGCTGGTGAGCTACTGGGACCGAGGCCTCATCAACCGCTTCGCCAACGCCGCGGTGCGCCAGTGGCTGGGGCTTGAGCCCCATGCACGGCAGCGACCGCACCTGCGCGAGGTCCTGGGCGAGACGCTCTACGCGCAGAGCTTGCCCTACGCGCAGGCCGCGCTGCGCGGCGAGCCGCAGCGCTTCGAGCGCAGCTTCCCCCGGCCCGACGGACAGGGTTTGCGCCACTCGGTCACGTACTACCTGCCCGACGTGGTGGACGGCGAGGTGCGCGGCTTCTACTCCCTGGTCCACGACGTGACGGAGATCGTGGAGAGCCGCCGCGCGCTCGATGCGGAGCGCCAGCGGCTGGACGACATCCTGCGTGACACCCGCGTGGCCACCTGGGAGTGGAACGTGCAGACGGGCGAAGCGCGTTTCAACGAGCGCTGGGCCGAGATCGTCGGCCACCGGCTCGAAGAGCTGCAGCCCGTGTCATTCGCAACCTGGGAACGACTGGTCCACCCCGAAGACCTCAAGCGCTCTGGCGAGCTGCTGCAGCGGCATTTCCGCGGCGAGGTCGGCCACTACGAATGCGAGGTTCGCATGCGCCACCGCGAGGGCCAATGGGTGTGGGTACGCACCAGTGGCCGCGTGAACACCCGGGGCGAGGACAGCCAGCCGCAGTGGATGCACGGCATCCACCAGGACGTGACGCCGGCCCGGGAGGCCCAGCAGGCGCTGGCCGCGAGCAAGGCCTTCCTGGAGCGCGTGAGCCGGGTTTCCGGGGTGGGCGGCTGGCAGGTGGACCTGCGCAGCGGCGAAGTGCAGTGGAGCGCCGAGATGCACCGCATCACGGGTGTGGCCCCTGGGCGCATGCTCGGCATCGAGCAAGGGCTCTCCCGTTATCCCGGCCAGGCGCTGCAGCAGGTGGCTGCCGCCGTGCGCGCCGCCGTCGAGCAGGGCCGCCCCTACGAGCTGGAGGTGCCCTACACGACCGAGGACGGGCGCAGCATCTGGGTGCGCACGGTGGGCGAGCCCGAGTACGACCCGACCGAGCCGCATGCCGCTCCGGTGCGGCTGGTGGGCACGCTGCAGGACGTGACCGAGCGCCATGCCGCGGCCACCGCGCTGGTCGATGCCCGGCACGCTGCCGAGGCGGCCAATGCCGCCAAGAGCGACTTCCTGGCCAACATGAGCCACGAGATCCGCACCCCGCTCAATGCCGTCATCGGGCTGGCCTACCTGCTGGAGCAGTCGGCACTCGACGCGCGCCAGCGCGACTCGGTGGCCAAGATCCAGGTGGCCAGCCGCACGCTGCTGGCCGTGATCGACGATGTGCTGGACCTGGCCAAGATCGAGGCGCGCGAGATCGCGCTGGAGTCGCGCACGTTCGATGCGCGCGCGCTGTTGCAGGACCTGCGCCACCTCTTTGCCGAGCAGGCCCAGGCCAAGGGGCTCGCGCTGGAGATCGAGCCCGCGCCGCCGACGCTGGAGCTGCTCGTGGGCGACGACACGCGGCTACGCCAGATCCTGGTGAACCTGCTGGGCAACGCGATCAAGTTCACCGAAAGCGGCGTCGTGGCGCTGCGGCTGCGCGCGGAAAGCGCAGGCTCGCGGCGCGTGCGGCTGCACTGCACGGTGCAGGACACGGGCGTGGGCATCCCGCTGGACGCGCAAAAGCGCCTGTTCTCTCCCTTCACGCAGGCCGACACTTCCACCACGCGGCGCTTCGGCGGCACGGGACTGGGCCTGTCCATCGTCAAGAAGCTCTCCGAGCTCATGGGCGGCAGCGTGGCGGTGGTGAGCGAGCCGGGCCAGGGCAGCCAGTTCTTCGTCACGGTGGAGCTGGGCCTGGGCGCGCGCCCGGGCGAGGAGGACAGCGGGCTGCAGGTGGCCGTCGTCGCGCAGCAGCCCGAGCGCCGCGAGACGCTGCTGGCGATGTGCCGCGCCATGGGCTGGCGCGCCGCGAACGTGTCTCCGGGCCAGGCTTCGGCGCAGCTGCAGGGCAGCCCGGGCCGCGACACGCTGGCCGACGTGCTGGTGGTGGATGCGCCCGCCGGTGCCTCACCCTCGGACAACGCGCAGGCCCTGGTGGCCGAGGCGCTCGCGGTGCATGCCATCAACGGCAAGCCGGTGGTGCTGCTGTCCGGGCAGGCACCCGAAGCCGTGACCACCACGGATGCGGCGTTGCGCCCGCATGGGCGCCTGGCCTGGCCCGTGAGCACGTCCAGCCTCTTCGACACCGTCACGCAGGCCATGACCCGCCATTGGGCCGGCGCCGACCGCGCGGCGCTGTCGCGCACGCCGCTGCCCGCGGGCAGCCGCGCGCTGCCGGGCGTGCGCGTGCTGGTGGTGGACGACAGCCACATCAACCGCGAGGTGGCCACGCGCATCCTGGAGCTGCAGGGCGCCGTGGTCAGCTCGGCCGGCGACGGCGTGCAGGCGCTGCAGTGGCTGCGCGAGCACTGCGACGCCTGCGACGTGGTGCTGATGGACGTGCAGATGCCCTTGATGGACGGACTGGAAGCCACGCGGCGGCTGCGCGCCGACCTGGGCCTGGCGCAGCTGCCCGTGCTGGCGCTGACCGCCGGCGCGCTGGTGAGCGAGCGCGAGCGCGCCCGCGCTGCGGGCATGGACGACTTCCTGTCCAAGCCGCTGGAGCCGCAAGCGCTGGTGAGGAGCGTGCGCTGGCACGTGGAGCGCGCGCAGGGCAAGCCCCTGCCCTACGAGGCACAGCCGGCGGCCACGCTGACCGTGAAGCAGCCTCGACACGTCGAGCCAGCGCCGCGGGCTGAATCGGAGCATTCATGGCCGCAGGTGGCCGGCATCAACATCCCGGCTGCAGCGCAGTGCATGGGCTACGACTTGCCGTTCTTCAAGTCGCTGCTCGCGACGCTGCTGCGTGACACGGCCGATCTCGCCAGCGAGGACGGTGTGCGCCGCCAGTTCGATGCGGGTGTGGCCGCCTTTGCTGCGCGCATGCACCGGGTGCGCGGCAGTGCGGCGATGCTCGGCATCGAGAGCCTCGAAGTCGTGGCGCAGGCATTGGAGAGCAGTGCGGATGCAGGCACGCTGACCGACTCGGAAGTGCAGGTACTGGGCGTCGACCTGGTCGCTGCGCTCGAGGAGCTGCGCCTGGCGTACGCGGCGCTGGAGCCCGATCCGCAGCCCGAGGCCGCAGGGCCGGCGGCGCCAATGGAGCGTAGCGACGTGGACGCCTTCATCGCGCTGCTGTCGCGCCAGAGCCTGGATGCGGAAGCGATGTTCGACAAGTTCACGCCGCAGTTGCGTGCCGCGCTGGGCGCCGGCGGGTTCGAGCAGCTGCGCGAAGCCATGCATGGCCTGGAATTCCGGGCCGCCAGGGCCATCGTCGAAGGCCGGCTGCCGGCCTGCGGCTGAGCGGCCGCCGCGGGCGAAGCCGGCTCAATCCTCCTGCCGCAACGCCTCCTGCACCGTCGCGCGCAGCGTCTCGCAGCACAGCTGCGCCACGGCGTCGTCGCCGGTGCGCAGCGCGGCCTCGATCTCGGCGCAGATGTGCGTGAGCTCGGGGTGGCCATAGGAGCCGGCCGAGCCCTTGAGCGTGTGCACCAGGCGCACCAGCAGCTCGCGCTGGCCTTCCCCGCCGGCCAGCGCGGCCTCGATCTCGGCCAGCCGCTGCGGCAGCTCGCGGCGGAACTCGGCGAACAGCGCCTGCAGCTCCAGCTCCATCTCGTCGTCGGCCGACAGCCGCGCCGGCGGCTTGCGCAGGTGCTGCGCCACCACGGCGTAGAAGCGCTGGCGCTCCACCGGCTTGGCCAGCACGTCCACGCAGCCCACGCCCAGGTAGCGCTGCACGTCGTGCTTCATCACGTTGGCCGTGAGCGCCACCACCGGCGTGGGGCAGCCCGCGGTCTTCAGCAGCGCGGTGGCGGCCATGCCGTCCATCTCGGGCATCTGCACGTCCATGAGCACCAGGTCGTAGTCGGTGGCCATGGCCGCCTCGACGGCGGCGCGGCCGTTGTCCGCGATGTCCACCTCCAGCCCGGCACGGCGCAGGAACAGCGACAGCAGCCGCTGGTTGTCGATGCCGTCCTCGGCCAGCAGCACCCGCCCGGTCAGCGCCGGCACCTCGATGCGCACGGGCGCCGCGCCGCGCCCGCTGCTGTCGAGCAGCGCGAACGCCGCGGGCGCCAGCAGCGGCCCCGCGTCGCGCACCGGCAGCACCAGCGTGAAGCTGCTGCCCTGGCCCGGCTCGCTGCTGAGCTCGATGCGGCCCTGCATGAGCAGCGCCAGCTCGCGGCTGATGTGCAGCCCCAGCCCCGTGCCGCCGAAGCGCCGCGTGGTCGAGGCGTCGGCCTGCGTGAAGGGGCGGAACAGCCGCGCGCACTGCTCCGGCGTCATGCCGATGCCGGTGTCGTTCACGCTGATGCGCAGCTGCGCCGCCGCGGCGTCGTGGCTGACCAGCACCCGCACCGCGCCCTGCTCGGTGAAGCGCACGGCGTTGCTGCAGAAGTTCAGCAGGATCTGCTTGATGCGCACCGGGTCCGCGCGCAGCCGCGCCGGCACCGGCGTCAGCGCCTTGACCTCGAACAGCAGCTCCTTCTCGCGCGCGCGCAGCCCGGCCAGCGCCTGCACCTCGCGCAGCAGCGCGGGCAGCGAAACCTCGATCTCCTCCAGCTCCACGCTCTCGGTCTCGATCTTGGAGAGGTCGAGGATGTCGTTGATGATCTCCAGCAGGTGACGGCCCTGGTGCACGATGGTCTGCAGCGCCTCCTGCGGATCGACCAGCTCCGAGCGGCCTTCGAGCAGCAGCTCGCCGAAGCCGATGATGGAGGTCAGCGGCGTGCGGATCTCGTGGCTCATGTTGGCCAGGAACGCGCTCTTGGCACTGCTGGCGGCCACGGCCTCGTCGCGCGCGCGGCGCAGCTCCTCGGTGCGGCTGGCAATCAGCGCCTCCTGCGACTCGGCCTGCGCCTGCAGCTCGCGGTTCTTCTCCCACAGCGCGCGCGCCTTGCCTTCGAGCAGCGCCTCGGCCTCGTGCCGGGCGGCGCGCTCGCGCGCCAGGCGCCGCTCCAGCAGCTCAATGCGCTGCTGCATCGCGCTCGATCACGAAGCGGGTGCCCTGCCCGTCGAGCGTCTCGCGCCGCAGCCGCACGCTTTCGCCGTACTGGCGCGCGCAGCCCAGGATCAGGCCCTCGGCCAGGTCCTCGAAGCAGCGCTGCGAGCGGTACAGCAGCGTCATGCGCTGCGCGTCGCGCGACTCCACCGGGAAGCTCGGCAGCTCCGCGTCGGGATAGAGCTTGCGCACCTCGATGTGGATGTGCGAGTCGATGCTCGCGAGGAAGCTGAACAGGTCGGGCTGCTCGGCGAAGAAGGCCGGGAACAGCTGCTTGAAGCGCTTGGCCAGGTGGCCGCCGAAGAGCGCGATGAGGTCCCCCAGCGGCACGCCGGTGATCTGGCCCAGCGCCACCACCATGCGCACCAGCTCGGCGTGCGGGTACGTGCCCACGGAGGTGTAGGCGCCGCCGCCGGGCAGCTCGGCCGCCGTGATCATGCGATCGGCGACGTCGGGGTCGAAATGCTCCTCGACCAGGTCGATGAACTCGGTGAAAACGATGCCCTTCATGGACGGCCCTGCGGTTGAACGAATCCCGTGCTCTTCGGCTGCGCGGCGCCCGCATTGATGAGGCATCCCCGCGGCGCAATGACAAAGTACCGCTTGTGCGGCCCGCGCGCCGGCACGGCCGCCGCCGCGGCGTGCGCTGTTCACACTCCGGTGACAGTCCGGGCTCAAGGCGCCGGCGCCGCGGGCCGATGAGACGGTGTCCCGTTTTCCAGCTTCACCGCCCTGCCGGGCCCGTTGCCACGCCCATGTCCGCGTCCACCGCCATCGTCGAGTCCTCAACCAGCCGGGCCTGGCACCACTTCACGGCGCCGCGCGAGTCGCGCTGGTCGCTGAGCCGCCTGGTGGCGCTGAGCACCGCGCTGGCGCTGCTGGTGGCCTGGGGCAGCGTGGCGCTGCTGCTCAAGACCAAGTGGGACGACGCCGTGCAGGCCGAGGTGCGCCAGAACGCCAACCTGGCGCGCGCGCTGCAGGAGCAGACGGTGCGCGTCATCGCCACCGTGGACCAGGCCACGCTGCGGCTGCGCGACGCCGTGCGCAGCGGCGACTTCACCACCGCGCAGCTGCCGCAGCTCGCCAACGAGACCGGCCTGGCGCCCAAGATCCTGGTGCAGCTGTCGCTGGTGGGCGCCGACGGCCGCTTCGTCGGCTCCAACATCGACCCCGACGGCAGCAAGACCGGCCCCATGGACCTGAACGGGCGCGAGCACGTGCGCGTGCACCTGCAGCCCGGGCTGGCGTCCGACGCGGCGCTCGACGCCGGCGGCCTGTTCATCGGCAAGCCGGTGCTGGGCAAGGTTTCCGGGCGCTGGACCATCCAGCTCACGCGTCGCATCGATGCCGCCGACGGCCGCGTGCTGGGCGTGGTGGTGGCCTCGCTCGACCCGGGCTATTTCGAGGAGGTCTACCGCGGCGTGGCGCTGGGCGCGCAGGGTGCGGTGACGCTGGTGGGCACGGACCGGGTGGTGCGCGCGCGCGTGCTCGGCGGCGGCAGCCACGGCCTGGGCAGCACCATCGGCGCGGCCACGCTGCAGGGCCGCTACCTCAACAGCGGCGCCAGCGCGGGCGACTACATCACCACCAGCAGCATCGACCAGGTCGAGCGCATCGTGGCCTTCCGCCGCGTGGGCGAGTCCTCGCTGTACGTGCTCGTGGCCACCGCCACCGCCGAGGCGCTGCTGCCCTGGCGCGTCACGCGCGGCATGATGCTGGGCCTGACCGCGCTGCTGACCGTGGCGATCCTGGCGGCGGCGTTCATCTTCCTGTCGGGCGTGCGCCGCCTGGAGCGCAAGAACGAGGCGCTGCGCCTGAGCGAGGCCCAGGCCCAGGCCGCCAACCAGGCCAAGAGCGAGTTCCTGGCCGCCATCTCCCACGAGCTGCGCACGCCGCTGACCAGCATCCGCGGCTACGCCGAGCTCATGGAGCACCGCCTGGAGCACCCGCGCTTCCGGGAAAGCGCCGGCCTCATCCGCAAGGGCGCCGAGCACCTCAACGAGCTGCTCACGCAGATCCTGGACCTGGCCAAGGTCGAGGCCGGCGCCATGCCCGTGAACCTCGCGCCCGTGGCGCTGCGCCCGGTGCTGCAGGGCACGCTGGACTTCTTCGAGCTCACGGCGCGCGCCAAGGGCCTGGCGCTGGAGCTCGACGTCGCCGCCGAGCTGCCGCCGCAGCTGGTGTGCGACGACCTGCGGCTGAAGCAGGTGCTCAACAACCTGCTGTCCAACGCGCTGAAGTTCACCGCGCAGGGCGGCGTGCGCATCGAGGCCGCTCGCGCGGGCGACATGGTGTGCTTCCACGTCGTGGACACGGGCCCGGGCATCCCGGCCGAGCTGCACGAGACGGTGTTCGAGAAGTTCCGCCAGGCCAACGGGCGCGTGTCCTACGAGCACGGCGGCACGGGCCTGGGGCTGGCGCTGTCGCGCGGCCTGGCCGAGCTCATGGGCGGCACGCTCACGCTGCAGTCCGCGCCGGGGCAGGGCTGCCGCTTCACGCTGTCGCTGCCGCTGCGCAGCGTGCCGGCCGCGACCTGACACCCAACAGGCACACCAATGCGGCAATAGTTGGCGCGCGCGACGCCGCGTCCCTTCACGCGCCGCCCGCGCGGCCGATGGCCGGGCATCGGGCCGCACCGGCGCGATGCCCTGATACGGCCCCCATGCACATCACCCCGCCGCCGCCCTCGCCCGCCCTGCACGCCAGGCCGCTGTCCACCTGGGCCGCGACGCTGCTCATCGGCACCGTGCTGGCCACCGCGCTGGTGCTGGGCCTGGTCATCGAGCGCTTCGCGCGCCACCACGAGATCACGCGCTCGCGCACCGCGCTGGCGCAGATGGGCTGGCAGCTGCGCGACCAGCTCGACCGCGGCATGGCCGAGCGCTTCGACGAGGCGCTGGCGCTGGCCGCGTCGCGGCCGCTGCAGTCGCTGGAGCGGGTCGAGGCCGTGCGCGACACGCTGCAGCTGCTCAAGGACAAGTCGCCAACCAACACCTGGCTGGGCGTGGCCGACACCAGCGGCCGCATCGTCGCGGCCACCGGCGCCCTGCTCGAAGGCCAGGACGCGTCGGCGCGGCCCTGGTTCCGCGGCGGCCTGCAGGGGCCCTATGTCGGCGACGTGCATCCCGCCGTGCTGCTGGCCGGCAAGCTGCCGGCGCGCGCGGCGCCCTGGAACTTCGTGGACCTGGCCGCGCCGCTGCACGTGGACGGACAGCCGCGCGGCGTGCTCAGCATCCACCTGGACTGGGAATGGGCGCGCGGGCTCAGCGAGGCGCTGCTGGTGCCCGAGCTGGCGCGCAGCGGCATCGAGTTCTTCATCCTGCGCGCCGACGGCGAGGTGCTGCTGGGCCCCGAAGGCTCGGCGGGCACCCGCATGGACCTGCCCGCGCTGCGCGCGGCCGCCGCGGCCGACCCGGGCTGGTTCAGCAGCGGCCGGCATCTCGACGCGGTGGTGGCCACGCAGGGCCACGGGCGCTATCCCGGCCTGGGCTGGGTGGTCCTGGTGCGCCAGCCCGTGGCGCTGGCGCTGGCCGACTACGCCCGGCTGCGCACGCAACTGGCGCTGGCCACGCTGCTGGTGGTGCTGGGCATCGGCCTGGCCGCCCCCGGCCTGGGGCAGCGCCTGGCCTACCCGCTGCTGCAGATCATGCAGTGGCTGGCGCTGGCCCAGCCGCCGTCGCTGCGGCTGCGCGGCCGGGCCTTCCGCGAGGCGCACGACCTGGCCGAGTCGCTCGATGCGCTGCGCGCGCGCGAGCGCCGCCAGGCCGATGCGCTGCGCGAGCTCAACGCCGGCCTGGAAGAGCGCGTGGCCGAGCGCACGGCCGAGCTGCAGAAGGCGCGGCACGACCTGCGCAACATCGTCAACGCGCTGCCCACGGCCGTCGGCTACTGGGACCGCGAGCTGCTCAACCGCTTCGCCAACGAGGCCTGGCGCGACTGGTTCGGCCTCGACCCGGTGACGGTGCCGGGCTGGCATTTCAGCGCCGTCTTCGGCGCCGACGCCCACGAAGCGCTGCGGCCGCGGCTGGAGGCGGCGCTGGCCGGGCAGGCGCAGGCCTTCGAGCACACCTTCCGCCGCCCCGGCGGCACGGGCGAGCGCCACGCGCTCGTGCACCACATCCCCGACCTCGTCGATGGCCAGGTGCGCGGCCTCTACACCCTGGCGCACGACATCACCGAGCTGGTCGAGGGGCGCCGCAGCCTCGGCCGCGAGCGCCAGCGGTTGCAGGACCTGCTGCACGACACCCACGTCGGCACCTGGGAGTGGAACGTGCGCACCGGCGAGCTGCGCATCGACGAGCGCTGGGCCGCCATCGTGGGGCGCAGCGTGCAGGAGCTGCAGCCGGGCACGGTCCAGACCTGGGCCGCGCTGACGCACACGCAGGACGTGGCCGAGGCCTTCCGGCTGTTCAACGAGCATTTCCGCGGCGAGACGGCGCTCTACGACAACGAGCTGCGCATGCGGCACCGCGACGGCCGCTGGGTCTGGGTGCACGCCACCGCGCGCCTCATCAGCCGCGGCGCCGACGGCACGCCGGAGTGGGTGCACGGCATCCACCAGGACGTCACGCGCGACAGGCTGGCGCAGCAGGAGCTCGCCGCGAGCAAGGCCTTCCTGGAGCGCGTGGGCCGGGTCTCCGGCGTGGGCGGCTGGCAGCTGGATCTGCGAACCGGGAAGGCCGAGTGGACGGCCGAGATGTGCCGCATCGTGGGCACCGGGCCGGACACCGTGCAGTCGGTGGAGTCGGCGCTGGAGCGCTACCCCGGCGCCGCGCGCGAGCAGGTGCGCGCCGCGGTGCAGGGCGCCATCGAGCGCGGCGAACCCTACGACCTGGAGGTGCCCTACACCACGCTGGACGGCCGCTCGCTGTGGGTGCGCACCGCCGGCCAGGCCGAATACGACCCGGCCGACCCGCAGGGCCCGCCGGTGCGGCTGCTGGGCACCTTCCAGGACATCAGCGAGCGCCACGCCGTGGCCACGGCGCTGCGCGAGGCCAAGCAGGCGGCCGAGTCGGCCAACGCCGCCAAGAGCGAGTTCCTGGCCAACATGAGCCACGAGATCCGCACCCCGCTCAACGCCGTCATCGGGCTGTCGTACCTGCTGGAGCAGTCGGCGCTGGACGCGGGACAGAAGGACTCGGTGGCCAAGATCCAGGCCGCCGGCCGCTCGCTGCTGGCCGTGCTCAACGACGTGCTGGACCTGGCCAAGATCGAGGCGCGGCAGGTGGAGCTGGAGTCCCGGCCCTTCGAGCTGGACGCGCTGCTGGGCGACCTGCGCGCCGTCTTCGGCGCGCAGGCCCAGGCCAAGGGGTTGGCGCTGACGGTGGCCGCGGCGCCGCCCGGGCTGGGACGGCTGGTGGGCGACGACACGCGGCTGCGCCAGATCCTGGTCAACCTGCTGTCCAACGCGCTGAAGTTCACCGAGGCCGGCGAGGTGGCGCTGGCGCTGCACGCCGAGGCGCCGCGCGAGGGCCGCGTGCAGCTGCATTTCGAGGTGCGCGACACCGGCATCGGCATCCCGGCCGAGGCGCTGCGGCGCCTGTTCACGCCCTTCACGCAGGCCGACGCCGGCATCACGCGGCGCTTCGGCGGCACGGGGCTGGGGCTGTCGATCGTGCACCGGCTCGCCGCGCTCATGGGCGGGCGCGCGTGGGCCGAGAGCGAGCCCGGCCAAGGCAGCCGCTTCATGGTGACGCTGCCGCTGGGCCTGCAGGCGCGCCCGGGCCAGGACGGCCAGGTGCCGCGCGTGCTGGTGGCCGCCGGCGAGCCCGCGCGGCGCGAGGCGCTGGCGGCGCTGTGCCGCGCCCGGGGCTGGGACACGCAGGCGCTGGACACGCCTGACGCCGCCGCGCGGCTGCAGGCCTGCCGCGGCGCGGCGCCGGCGCTGCCCGACGTGCTGCTGCTCGACGCCGCCGCGCCGGCGCTGCTGGCCGACACGCTGGCGCTGCACGCGCTGCAGGGCAGTCCCGTGGTGCTGCTGGTGTGCGAAGGCGGCGCCGGCGCGGATGCGGGCGTGGGTACGGGCGCCGACACGGCGCTGCGCCCGCACGGGCTGCTGCAGGGTCCGCTGGAGGGCGCGGCCGGCGCCGAGCGCCTGGCCGGCGCCGAGCGCCTGGCCGGCGCCGTGGAGGCCGCCCTGGCCGCGCACTGGCGCGGCGCGCAGGCGCAGCCGGCCAACCGCGCGCCGGTGCCCCAGGGCAGCCGCGCGCTGCCGGGCGTGCGCGTGCTGGTGGTCGATGACAGCGGCATCAACCTGGAGGTCGCGCGCCGCGTGCTGGAGCTGCACGGCGCGGTGGTGAGCACCTGCGGCGACGGGCTGCAGGCGCTGCAGTGGTTGCGCGCGCACCACGAGCGCTGCGACGTGGTGCTGATGGACGTGCAGATGCCGGTGATGGACGGCCTGGAGGCCACGCGCCGGCTGCGCGCCGAGCTGGGCCTGGTGCGGCTGCCGGTGCTGGGCCTGAGCGCCGGCGCGCTGGCGAGCGAGCGCGCCGGGGCGCGCGCCGCGGGCATGGACGACTTCCTGGCCAAGCCGCTGGAGCCGCAGGCGCTGGTGGGCACGGTGCGCTGGCACGTCGAGCAGGCGCAGGGCCAGCCCCTGCCCTACGAGGCGCAGCCGGTCGTGCCCTGCAGCGCGCCGGCGGCCGGCGACTGGCCCGAGATCGAGGGCATCGACATGCCGGCGGTGGCGCAGCGCCTGGGCCGCGACCGGCAGCTGTTCCGCTCGCTGGTGGGACGGCTGCTGCGCGAGTTCGCCGACCTGGAGGATGGCGGCACGGCCGAGCAGCAGCGCCAGGACGATGCCGCCGCCTTCGCCGCGCGCATGCACCGCCTGCGCGGCAGCGCAGCCATGCTGGGCATGGTGCGGCTGGAGGCGGTGGCGCGCGCGCTGGAGACGGGGTTGCGCGAGCACCGCCTCAGCACCGCCGAGCTGCAGGCCCTGGGCAGCGAGCTGGCCCGTACCCTGCGCGACACGCGCACCGCGTGCGCGGCCGAGCTGGCGAACGCCGTCGAGGCCGCGGCGGGCGCCGACGGGACCCTGGTTGCCGACGCACCGGCGGCGCTGGACCGCACCCGGCTGCAGGACTTCCTGCGCATGCTCTCGGCCCAGAGCCTGGACGCGGAGCGGGCCTTCGAGCAGCTCGCGCCGCAGCTGCACGCCGCGCTGGGCGGGGATGCCTGGCAGCGGCTGCGCGAGGCGATGGAAAGCCTGGAGTTCGAGGCGGCGCGGGCGCTGGTGGAGGCGGGGATTCCGGGCTGAGTGCCCGGACGAACGTCGCGGGCGCAACGCGCCCGCGAGCCGGGCTCAGTGCAGCACGAGCACCGGCAGCTTGCTGCTGGCGATGATGTGCTTGGTGTGCGAGCCGAACAGGAACTCGCCCAGCGGGCCGCGGCCGTGGGTGACCATGACGATCATGTCGCAGCCGGCCTTCTCGGCCTCGCCGGTGATGGCGTCGTCCACGGAGGAAGACTCGACGAAGCGGCCGGCGAAGGCCACGCCCGCGGCGACGGCGCGCTCCTCGAACTGGCGCAGCAGCGCCTTGGCATGGGCCTCGTTCTGCTGCTCGTGGCTGCGCACGCGCTCGGCAAACGCCGCGGCGTTGGAGCTCACCATCGACAGGCTGATCTCGGGCTCGACCACGAAACCGGTGATGCGCGCGCCCAGCTGCCTGGCCAGCTCGATGCTGCTGTCCATCGCGCGGTGGGACAGCTCGGAGCCGTCGACAGGAACGAAGAGGTGCTTGTACATGGGGTGTCCTTTCGCCTTGCAGGTTAGATGCGGAGCGCTCCCGCCGGCTTGAGGCACGTCAAGCCGGCGGGGCCCGGTCCGGGCTCACCGACTCAGCCCGTGAGCCTTTGGCGGGCGGCCTCCGATGAGAACGGCACGCGCGCCGCCGCCGGCCAACAGCCCTGACGGCGGCATGGCGATGAACTGCGCCACCATGCAGCGGCAAGGAGGCTCTTCGCGCATGACGCCCATTTCCTTTGACGCCGTCATCTTCGACTGCGACGGCACGCTGGTGGACAGCGAGCCGATCCTGGCCGCCACGGTGCGGGAGCAGGCCCTGGCGCTGGGCGTCGCGCCCGCGCTGCTGGAGGACCTGCACGCCATGAAGGGCCAGAGCATGGCGCTGACGCTGTCGCTCATCGCCCGGCGCTGGGGCCGGCCGCTGCCCGCGGACTTCGAGGCCACCGTGCGCGCGCGCATGGCCGAGGTGTTCCAGGAGCGGCTGCAGCCCATGCCCGGCGCGCAGGCGCTGCTGCGGCGGCTGCGCCTGCCCTGCTGCGTCGCCACCAACGGGCCGCGCGCCAAGACCGAGCTGACGCTTGCCCTCACCGGGCTGCTGCCGCTGCTGCGCCCGGACCGCATCTTCAGCGCCTACGACGTCGGCGCCTTCAAGCCCGACCCGGCGCTGTTCCTGCACGCGGCGCGCGCGCTGGGCGTGGCGCCCGGGCGCTGCGCCGTGGTCGAGGACAGCGAGTCGGGCGTGCGCGCCGGCCTGGCCGCGGGCATGCAGGTGCACGTGCTGCGCTCGGCGCAGCCGCTGCCCGCGCCGCTGCACGAGCGCGTGCGCCACCTCGACACGCTGGAGGCGCTGATCGATTGAACGAGCGGGCCGGCGGCGCGGCGCCGGCTCAGCGCTGCGGCGTGGCCGGCGTGGGTTGCGGGGCGCGTGCCGGCGCGGCGCCCGCGGCCGGCTGCGGCGCGCCGTCCACGCCCATGCCCGCCACCTCCGGCACGCCGGCTTCCGCGCGCGGGCCGGTGAGGTGGCCGGCGCTGGCACGCGCTTCCGCGCGCGTGACGCGCTTGCGCGATTCGCCCGGGCTGGTGTCGCGCGGTCCGCCCTGCACGCCGCCATCGACCGTGCCGGACGAGCCCGAGCCCGCGCCCATGAAACCGGGCCCCGGATTGCCGCCGCCGACCATGCCGCCGGAGGACTGCGTCTGCGCCTGCGCCGCGCCGGCCAGCGCCATCACCGCCGCCGCGACCACCCAAAGCTGCCTTCGATGCGTGCTCATGAACCGCTCTCCCGGCACCGCCCTGCGCAGCCTCGGGGCCGCCGCTCGCCGGCGCGCCCGGCCGCGCCCGCGGCAGTGCTTTGGCGCTCCTCAGCAACGCCGGTTCCCGGTGCCGGCGGCGCGCCTGCCCGGTTCGCGCGGGGATGCGCGGGGGGTGCGCGGCACGCCGGGTGCCGCGGCGCTCAGGCCACCCTGAAGCGCTGCACCGAGCGCGCCAGCGCCTGGGCCTGGTCGTTGAGGCTGGCCGCGGCGGCGGCGGACTCCTCCACCAGCGCCGCGTTCTGCTGCGTGGCGGTGTCCAGCTGCGACACGGCCGCGTTGATCTCGGCAATGCCCTGGGACTGCTCGTTGGCCGCCGTGGTGATGCGCGCCACGATGTCCGAGACCCGGTGCACGCTGCCCACCACGCCCTCGATGGTGCGTCCGGCCTCGCGCGCCTCGTGCGCGCCGG